>NZ_PUHY01000015.1:0-600000 GCF_002967765.1 Blastopirellula marina
ACTTTAGGTTCAAGTGGTTTTCACGAACCCAAGAACCCAAAGTGGGACATCCACCAATCACTCAAGCAAGTCACTACCTTATTTATATAAAAGCCTCTCAGGTCTTATGATCTGAGAGGCTTTTTTTTATGCGCGTGTCAGTGTCATGAACGGACGATTGTTGCTTGCGTCCATCGCTCAGCTCACTTAACCTTTCGACATTCGTAAATAGACAGGCAAGCAAATGTTCTGGGGTGTCACATGGCGGAAAGTGATGGCGAAGCAGTTGAAGAGTGGGATGAAAAAAAGTCCGCAATTATGCAGGAGCTTCTCGGTCCTGAGCATGACATGGTCATGCATTCGATGATCCCGTATGCAATTGGTGGATCGCTCGATCTTTACTATTATCCCAGTGGCATTCCAGGAACGGCGATCGCCACGAAGGAATGCTGCGAACTGCCGGGAAAAGGATCGAAAAACGCGGTGTTCGATTCATACGAACTGGTCATGTTCACCAAGCAAGTGCTAGCTATCGAACAGGCCCAAGACGAAAGCACACCGTTTGGGAAAGTCCATTCAAAGATTAATGCTGTCCTCAATTGCATGGCCCCCTATAGCGCCGAGGCATGCCTAAATCCTGGCGAAACTTGTGAGTTTCCTGCAGACATGGAAGTGGTTGGGGGTAAGTGTTTGATATTCGATAGCTATGGAAATCCCCCAAAGCGAAAAAAGTTGTTCGGGTTGCTTGGGGAAGTAGCGCCATTCGGATTGTTGGTTGTGATTGAAGTGTTTCGCTCAGAAATGGAGTTTGCTCGCCGAAAAGGTGGGGCTGTGTTGCTTGAAAAACTTAAAGAAGCCGGCCACTACCCGTACTCCGATCTAAATCGCCAGCCGGTGGCATGACCGCCGAGCAGGGCATACACACGAGTAAGTTGCCAATAGCCAACCGATCGATGCTGATTGGTGACATCATCCCGTTGTGTCCGATGCCAAAGGGAGGCTGCGGCGGAAGAGAGCATCTGAATTTCTTCTTCCGGCGTCCGATCCGGTTTGTCGATCAGCTCCCAGGCCAGGTTGAACGCGCTCGTGGAAAACTGGCGATGGGTAAGTTGCATGTCGAGCGAAGGAGACTCGTTCATAACGATCAGGCCAACAGATGGGAAGGTGAAGGGATAAAGTCTTTTTCCTGTTCTCCGTCCGATTCGCCTGTAACTATTTGATGGCTGAATTTTAGGATTCACCGTGTTAGAATGAGATCTTGTTTCTCGACGTTCCTGTTTTCTGCTCGGCACAACCAATCATGGCTGACTTCAAGCTTCCACCGCTTAAAAAAACGAAGAAGGGGCAGGCTCCGAAGTTTTCCGATTCCGGTCCGTTGACCAAGAGTATGGTGAAACAGGTCGAGTCCTACCTGCCCATCATTCTGACCCGCTTGAAAGCAGGCCAAGACTTCGAGAAGATCGCTCGCGACATTGCTTCCCATGCTGGAGTTCAGCCAGATCAGATCGCGAAATATGTGCAAGCGGTAATTCGAGCCGGAGCATCGGCTTAAGAAGGATCTCGCCGCCAGCGCATGAAAAAGGGTTTACGACTTAATAAGTACGCAAACCCTTATCAAAAGTGGGCCCGACTGGAGTCGAACCAGCACGTCCTAAAGCGGACACTAGGCCCTCAACCTAGCGCGTCTGCCAATTCCGCCACGAGCCCACAATATTGGCATCTGATCAAGCAAAACAGTCTACGTGAAACCCTTGAAAGGTCAAGTGGGGGACACTGCATCCCCCAGGGAAGTTCGCGCTGCTCAGTGATCGTTTTTCCGTTTCACGAGAACGAGTGTTTTGTCCGCATGAATCCCGCTCGTTACCGAATTTAGGCGTTCCTGCACGGCCCGCATGATCCGGTCGGTTGGCAAATCCATGTGCCGAACCACCAGATCGCAGAATTTGGCCTGCCAGTTCTGGCCGTCCAGTTCCTGTAGCGTTTCTGAAAGGCCTGACGAGAATAAAGCCAACGTTTCCCCAGGTTGTAGCATCGCCGTGGCCAGCTGCGGTTCTATCTCAGGGCCACTTCCTAGCGGCCACGAAGGATTCCAAAGCGGTTTCACCGAATTGTGTTTGAAGGCGAAGCCTTGCACGTGACCACACGATCCGGCTTCCATTGTGCCGAGCATCGGATCGAAAATTGCGTAGGCTAACGAGGCAAAGTGATCGCCTGCCGAGGCTTCCCAGAAGGTGCGGTTCACGCGGTCGAGCATCATCTCGGCGGTATGTGCGATCCGGCAGTTGGCTTTGACGGCGGTAGCCAGGCTCGTCGATGTCATCACGGCATCGAAGTTATCGTCCATGGCATCGCCCACGAAAATCGCCAACTTGCCATCTTCGATCACCGCCCAGTCATGGAAGTCTCCTCCCATTTCGTTACCTTGCTGAGTCCAGGCCGAAACATCCCAGCCGTCGACCAGCGGCTTCACATTCGGAAGCTGAGCCTTTTGACGATCGGCAATCTGGTTCTTTTGGCGAACCAACTTCTGCGTCGTACGGCGTTCGGAGATGAGTTGATCTCGTTCGAGGTCGACTGCAATTTTGCCAGCGATGATTTCCAGCAGGTTGGTTTCGCGTTGGGTGAAGTCACGCGAAGTCTGGGAAAAAACCCACATCGTGCCCAGCGGTGTTGTTGAGGTGGAAATCGGAATGCATACGGCCGATGGGGCATCTTCTGGACAAGGCCAGTGCGGTAGCAGCTTGGTATCTTCCAGTACAACGGCGTTGCCCGACAACGCTTCCAGGTCTGCTAAGCTACCTTCCAAGGGACGTGGAGGATCGAGTAAACGTCCTTCTGGCAGGTTGTGCGTCGCCCGAAGTTTTAATTGGCTGGTTGCGTCGTCCAGGACATAAAGCCCCGCGGCGTCAGCACCAGTGACTTCGACGGCCGAGGCCAGGGCGGTCTCGAGACGATCGGCCACATGCTCTACGGATGGATTCGCAATGACTGGAATGTGCGTGGCCAGTTCCGCTTCTTGCTTGCGGAGCGTGACTCGTAAACGGTCGATTTCGGCCAACAGAAATTCAAGCCCACCGGCGACACCACCAAGGCTTTCCAGTACGACGGCATCGTCTTTGTCTTTAGCTTTCGGTGCCTGTTCGGCGGCCGCGTGCAATTCGATGCGTGCGGTTTTGCCGCCCCGTGTCACGTGATGCTGTGACATCCGCTTCCCCTTGTTCGATGAACGTTCTTCGCGAAGCGCCAAGCGAAAGCCCGTTAAGTCGGCCATGGCCTGGGAGATTTGTGTCAGCCCAGGATAGGCTTCCTGCTTCTCGGTTTCGCTAACAGGGGACTCTTCGCGATGGACTCGCAAATAATCGGGAATCTGTCGGGGCATAGATTTGGCCACGTACTGAAGTTTTCTTGAGCTATGCTTCGTCCGTGACCATCGACTACGAAAGGCTCTCGGCAAATCCAATTGCCAGAACATCTCGTCGGAGCGGCATCCTTCGCCGCCTGTAGTTGGAATCGTCACGCTAGCCGTTACACATTAGCTAGTCTTGCTAGTTTCTCGGACTCCCGTTCCGATCATGCCTCCTGCGCAGGCGATGCGGCTTACGCGGTCAAAAGGTATACAGCCGTTTTTCTGATCTTTTTCGGAAAGGCGTAAATCGCGGTGACCTAACGTGTCCTTTCGGTAGCTGAACATCAGAACAGTGCTCTTGCGAATTCCTCTTTTTTGGGAGATAAGCCATGTTCTGGCATTACACAACCGGACGTCATATCGATGCCATTTTCAACCAAGGTGTTCTTCAATCGCATGTTGCCTCTTGGGCTCAAGGTGGCTTGCCGGCAGTTTGGTTTTCGACGAACGATGCCTGGGAGCCATCGGCCAATTGTGCGGTTCACCGTGCCACCACGCGGCACCGCTTGCTTGGGACGCGTGAGATGACCGAGCTCCTATGCGACGGCCTATTCCGTATCTCGGTGAAGCCGAGTGTAGGCGTTGTGACGTGGGGACAGTACTGCGAAGAAAGCCGCCTCACCAATCGCTGTGTTGAAGCTTGTCGGCGTGTTGCGGCGATTGAAGGATCGCATCCTGGACGTTGGTTGGCCTGCATGGGGGAAGTCCCCGCTGACGAGTGGCTAAGCGTCGAACGCTGGTACGGCAATCAATGGGGTGTGATTGAAGGAATGGAAGAGATCTTGCCACTTTGGGAAGAAGAAGATTTCTTGTTATCTGCCGCTGGATAACAAGATGGTTTGGTCCCGATCGAGACTACATCTCTTTCACGGCGTTCACAATATCGAGTACCGCTTTCTTGCCATCAGAGAAGAACATCAGTGTATTCTCGGCAGCGAATAGCGGGTTAGGTATTTTCGCGAAACCTGGACTAAGGCTCCGTTTGATCACGATCACGGTGCGTGCCTTATCGACTTCGATGATTGGCATGCCCGAGATGGGGCTGTTGGGATCGGTGTTAGCCAATGGGTTTACCACATCATTGGCACCAATCACGATGGCCACATCGACTTGGCCCATGGTTGGGTTGATTTCATCCATTTCCTTGAGCTGATCGTACGGAACATCCGCTTCGGCCAGCAACACGTTCATATGCCCCGGCATTCGTCCAGCAACCGGGTGAATGGCGTACTCGATTTCAATTCCTTTATCTCGCAGAAGGTTGGCCAAGTCACGTACGGCGTGCTGGGCCTGAGCGACAGCAAGTCCATAGCCAGGAACAAAGACAACACGTTGCGCCGTATCGAGAATCATTGCGATGTCTTCTGCCGATGTGGACCGGACATTCGCGTAGATTTCCTCGTCGGAACCGGCTGGGCCGCTGCTTGCCTGCATGGTGCCGAACAAAACGTTGACCAGCGAGCGATTCATCGCTTTGCACATGATTTGCGTCAGGATGACTCCCGAGGCCCCCACCAGCGAGCCAGAAATAATCAGCACGTTGTTGTCGATCACAAAACCGGTTGCGGCTGCCGCGAGACCGGAATAGCTGTTAAGCAGGGCAATCACCACCGGCATATCCGCCCCACCGATTGGCATTACCAGGGTAAATCCAAGGATTGTGGCCAGCACAAAGATCGCCAGATAGGGCCAGCCAACCCCGGCCGTGGTCATTACGATCAACATGAGGATCGCAGCGACCGCGATCAGGCCATTGATCGCTTGAGGATAAGCAATGGGCAATGGCCGCTCGAAGAGGTCGATTTCCTGTAGCTTTCCAAACGCAACCAACGATCCCCAGAAGGTAACGGTGCCGATCAAGCCAGAGAGCCCCGTCGCCAGCTTCACATCAGGTGTTGCAGTCGCATCGGTCATGCCTACCAGTTCCGCTCCGGCAACGAATACAGACGCACCACCCCCGAGACCATTAAACAAGGCAACCAGTTGCGGCATTTGCGTCATCTCGACTTTGATTGCCATGGTGGCGCCGATCGCACCTCCGATCGCCAGGCCGATGCCGATCATGAGCCAGCCAGGCCAACTTGCGTTGCCGTTGGCGATAATCAAATAGGCAGTGACCAAAACGGACAGCAACATGGCGACGCTGCTGATCAAGTTACCGCGCACGGCACTACGCGGATGGGCCATCATCTTGAGGCCGACAATGAACAGAACCGCAGCGACTAGATACGCAAGGTTGACGATGATATGGGAGTCGAGCACGATTGCTCCTTCTTGTTGCTTACTTTCGTCCTCGGTGGCACGGCTTTGCCCTTGAGCCGCGGTACTCGATCTCGCAAATCTCTTACCGCTTCGGTTTAAACATCGACAGCATCCGATTGGTGACCATGTAACCTCCGACCACGTTGACGGTGGCAAGGATAATCGCGAGAAAACCTAACATCGAAGCGAACCAGTTTTCCCCCAATGCAGTCGCCAACAATGCCCCGACGATCGAGATCCCTGAGATCGCATTCGAGCCAGACATCAGTGGCGTATGCAGCGTCGGGGGGACTTTGGTGATGATTTCAAATCCGACGAAAACTGCCAGGACGAAGATCGTGAGACTTGCTACTAACGCGGTCCACTTGGTGTATTTCTGTGGCGCAGAGTCACTTGCCATCGATTGAGCTGCGTCCTTAGAATCAGTGGGTTCGATTTCTTCCGGTTGGTTCACTTCGGCCTTAATTTTAGGAGTTTTTGAGTCGTCGACTGCGGTTTTCTCCTCTTTCGTTTCCTGAGCCGACACGAGGTCGACACCCAAACTTCCCACGCAAGAGACGCACAGCAACAGTATCAATAGGTTACGCATCCGTCGATTTCTCCTGTTTGTCTTCGCTGGGGTTATCGCCTGGGGAAGGGGAGAGGGGAGGCAAGTCCATCATGCTGCGGAGTCGAGCATTGACAATTTCACCTCCCTGGGCGGCGATGGTGCCAGCCACGATTTCGTCGTCCATGTTCACGTGAAGCTGCTTATCTTTCACCATGTTCAACAGAAACTTTGTGATGTTGTTGGAGAACATCTGACTGGCGTGATTAGGGATTTCGGCCGGAAGATTCGTCGGACCAAAAATCGTGATGCCGTCTAAGTCGACCCGTTCGTCCGCCAAGCTGGGTTCGATATTTCCACCTCGTTCGGCAGCGAGATCGATAGCGATACTTCCCGGGGCCATCCGTTTGATGCCTTCGGTAGTGATCAGCAGAGGTGACTTACGCCCAGGAATCGCAGCCGTGGTAATGACGACGTCATTTTCAGAGCAGACTTCGCCCATGTATTCGCGTTGTTTCTGGTAGAACTCTTCGCCGAGATCTTTGGCGTAGCCCCCTTTGTCCTGCGCCTCGGTTGCCGCGAGCTGAAATTGAGCCGATTTGGCCCCGAGGCTTTCAATTTGCTCCGTCGCTTCCGGGCGAACATCATATGCGGTGACCACGGCGCCTAGCCGCTTGGCAGTCGCAATCGCTTGCAGACCAGCAACCCCAGCTCCAATCACAAAGACTTTGGCCGGCGAAAGCGTTCCCGCAGCGGTCATCAACAGCGGGTACATCTTTGGCAAATTCACCGCGGCTAGAAGGACCGAGCGATAGCCGGCGATTGTTGCTTGAGATGATAGGACGTCCATGCTTTGGGCACGCGTGATTCGCGGGATCATCTCTAACGCAAAGAGGTTCACCTTCCGATCGGCTACTTCCTGCAAGGCTGCTAGGTTACCGAGCGGATCCCACATCCCTACCACAATTTGGTCCGGCTTCATCCATTGGAGATCTTGCTTGCCTGCCTCCGGATTGGTTCCGTAGCCGCGAACTTGAAATAAGATGTCGGATCTCTCGAACGCTTCCTGACGAGACTCGACCAATTGAGCCCCTTTTTCAAGGTAGAACTGGTCAGGGAAGCCCGCAGCGGTCCCTGCTCCCTTCTCAATGAGAACGGTCGCTCCAACCTTGGCCAAGTTCGGAATTGAGGCGGGCACCAAGGCAACCCGTTTTTCGCCGGGGAAGTTTTCGCGCACGACGCCAACAATCATGATTGGCCTTTCCTGGGAGAACTCGGAGGGTGTCTATCGTAGGATCCGTCTGCTTTCACGACGATTGGTTCCCTTTCGGTAACTGATCGACGTGTGGCTTTCCGCGAGGCGCGAATGTCAAGGAAAATTGTCCCATACGTAATATTCCTTGTGAAGACGCGTCGTCGGATCGTTTGGCCAATTGGTAATCTGCTCAGGAAGACTTTGCGGAGTAAGTCGTTACCTGCGCGAAGTGATAAGGAAGCGGACTGCTTGTCGGGACACGGCGTTTCGCTTTAAATCAATCCGGTTTGGCTGGAGGGAATCAAGTAAGTTCGCATTCCCCCGGACATGGCTCCAATTTCTAGGATTGGACCCTTGTGAGGTTTCCACCCTCGCGGTAAGATACGTGTTTCTAATTTCCCCCAGCATGCCGACAGGGTATGTAAAACCTTGCGGGGACTTAGGTTACGAAAGCCACGCGGTTTTTGTGGTTCAAGCTTCTTCAGCGGTAAGCAGGAGGCCGGCTTGAGCCCCAGCAGTGAAATTAACAGAACGATGACGACCAAAACTTTCTCAGCCAAACCTGGACAAGTCGAGCAGAAATGGTGGCTCGTCGACGGCGAAGATCAAATCGTCGGGCGTTTGGCCAGCGACATCGCCGTGCGTCTGATGGGCAAGCATCGCCCCACCTACACCCCGCACGTCGACACCGGCGACTTCGTCATTGTCGTCAACGCCGAAAAGGTGAAGTTCAGCGGCACGAAATGGGAACAGAAGCGTTACACCTGGTACACCGGTTATACGCGTCAGCGGAGCGAATCGGCCGCGGAACGTTTGGAATCGCATCCAGACGAAATTCTGCGTGAAGCCGTTCGCCGCATGCTTCCTAAAAACAAGCTTGCCACGAAGATGCTTAATAAGCTGAAGATCTTCGTTGGTCCCGATCACACTCATCAGGCCCAAAATCCAGAAAAGCTGGAAGGCCTGGGACAGGTTCGCCAGAAGAAACGTGACTAGTTCTGCTAGTTGCGATCGTGGCGGTCGCGATTGGATGAATCGCGATCCTGTTTCTGATTTCTCCCCGAACATTTCTGGTCAATAGAGTTAGCAAGTTATGTCGACTGCGGATCCTCAAAGCGAAGACGTGCAAGAAGAAGTTGCCGTAGAAACTACCACTACCACGGAAGTGGCTGAGCCGGCGCCGGTTAAGCACGTTAAGAAGACCGACCCTAAAACGGGTGAACATCTGGGCACTGGACGCCGTAAGTCGAGCGTCGCTCGTGTCCGAATCAAGCCAGGTTCCGGTAAGATTGCGATCAACGATCGTGAACTGAGCGAGTACTTTCCGCACGAGCAGGACCAGAACGCTGTCATGGCTCCGCTTCGCGATAGCGGATACGACAGCAAGGTCGATGTCCGTATTCTGGTCACCGGTGGTGGTCCAACCGGACAGTCGGGTGCCTGCCGGATGGGCTTGGGTCGTGCCTTGCTGAGCATGGATCCTGAAGTTGGTCACCAGTTGAAAGACAACGGTCACCTGACCCGCGATAGCCGTATGAAGGAACGTAAGAAGTACGGTCTGCACGGTGCCCGTCGCGGTACACAGTTCTCGAAGCGTTAATCGCCGAGACGACAATTCGATCATCGAAAAGAGCCTGGTCTACGGACGAGGCTCTTTTTGCGTGCGCAGTGTTTATTCGTTGCTCTTATTCGGGAGGTGCTGCACAGATGGCCAGTTGGGTATGCGACGACTCTTCTATGGATTTACGTGTAGGCAGAGACCAGCGGCAGCCAAGTTGGTATGCGTTTACTTTGTTGGAGCTGCCTTACACGCATCCTGGTGAGTTGTTTGATTATCGAATTGTTACGCCTCCGATCCCTCCCTATGTGGCAGATGACGAAGAGGAATCAACGCTTCAAACCTGTCCGCAGTGTCAGCGTCTTATTCGTGTTTGTGACGCTGGCTTGTCTTACTGCACGAATTGTTTTGGCTTGCTTTGTGTGACCGATGCCTGGGAGATTTTGCAGGTGAAGCCTCATCCGCTCCAATGTCCTGGATGTTTTGGGGAATTGGAGGAAGGGGATTACGAGACCTGGGATGACGGTTACTTGTGCTGCCACCTTTGTGGCGGTCTCTTTGCGGGAAGCGATGCCGAGCCTGATGGCGTTCAGATGGTCGTGCCTGGTAAGGAAGAGTTTTGGCCGGCTTAAGGAGTCAGAATTTGCCGAAGGGTTAGAAGGTCTCGATATAGCCAAGTCGAGCAGCCATGGCCAAGTCATCCAACCAGCTTTCGACCAGGGTGGCGATATTCGCGTTGGCGTCCAGCTGGATTTCGGCTTCCGCACATCGTTGCAGACAAGCAGCGGCTCCATCGAGGCCGGCAGGAATTGCCATGACGGCTGCACGGAGGGCGGGGTCTTGCGAGGCGTCCAGTGTGGCGGCCTGCGCCAAAGGAACCAACTGATTTCGATAGTAGTCGGCGGCCAGCTCGATCAGGTGAGATAATGCCTCGCGTTTCTTCGGGGCATCGTCTCCCATTTTTTGAAGATAGTCTGCGACGTCTTTGGCGAGCTGAACACTATGAAAGTCGCGTTTGGCCAGGCTGCTTAGTACGACCTCCGCGATACCCTGCAGGCCTTCATCGCGAAGTTGATCGGCACGAGCCAGACTTCCTTTGCTTTGCTTGGCCAGTTTTTCCGCTGCTGCTTCATCAGCGACCCATTCCAGTTCGAGGAGTAGCTTCTTCACGATATCGTCCGACAGCGGGGCGAATCGTAGGATCTGGCAGCGAGAGCGAATGGTTGGAAGCTGTCGCTGTTCGCTCTGGCTAATCAAGATGATCACGCTGTCCGCGGGTGGTTCTTCCAGCGTTTTCAGCAGGCAGTTCGCCCCTTCCTGATTTAGGTCGTCCGCATCATCCAGGATGGCGACCTTACGCTGACCACGGAACGGACGCATCGCAATATCGTGGCAGAGACCTGCCTCCATGCGATGTTGTCCATCGCCAATCAGCAGTTCGACAGGAATTCGGGTTTTATCTTTGGGGCGAGAAACGGTGAGCAAGTCGGGGTGCGTCAGGGCGTCGACCTGTTTGCAATCTTCACAGTTACCGCAAGGACGCATGTGATACGGCGGGACGTTTTGGCAAAGAAGCGTTTTGGCCAGCATGAGGGCGAATTTTCGTTTGCCGATCGAAGCGGGGCCAACAAACAAAAACGTACTCGCCAGACGATTCTTGCTGAGGGCGGTAGCGAACATTTCACGGATTCGATCGTGCCCCAGAATGTCGTCCCAATTCATCGAGCCATCTCCTCCAGTCGTTGGATCACCGCCTCGCGGATGGCCGTTTGGATCGTTTCAATTGGCTGTGCTGCATCGACTACCGCAACGTGCGGATAGACCTCGGCTTCCTTCAGAAAACCTTCCCGAACCCGATGCATGAACGCTACCCCTTTGGCTTCCATGCGATCAAGGTTTTTACCTAATCGGGGGAACGCCACGTCTTCGGGCAAATCGAGAAGGATGGTCAAATCAGGCATCACGTGATCGACTGCGACCTTGCCCACGCCGCGGACATCTTCCAAATCGAGCCCAGACGCATAGCCCTGGTAAGCAATATTCGCCAGTAAGTAACGATCGCAGAGCACGGTCTTTCCGGCTGCAATTGCCGGACGAACGACGTCGTCCACTAGTTGTGCTCGAGCTGCCATATACAGCAGCATTTCGGTGCGTGGATGAAGATCGAGTTCTTTACGATGCAGTAGCAAATCTCGCACGCGTTCTCCGGCTTCGGTGGTGCCAGGGTCGCGACATAAGACCACATCGTGCCCTTGCTCGCTGAGCCATTCGGTCAGCAAGTCACGTTGCGTCGATTTACCAGCCCCATCGATTCCATCGAACGAAAGGAATAATGGGCGAACTGCGTTGGAATTGGTCATGCCTCGGATTGTAAGGGAGGCAGGACGACCGGCAAAGGATAGTACAGAAGAATCGGATGCAGGGCCCCATAATGGCGGAAGCAACCTACGCCAAGGAATCTAGGCACCGTAGTTCTCAAGGATCTTGCGGGCATGATCGGCGATCAGCTGTCTTAACGATTGTGGCTGTATGACTTTGGCTCGACTTCCGTAACCAAGAATCCACCAGCTGATTTCTCGAATGCCCGAGACAGTCACTTCGTAGTCGATACTGCCGTCATCATTCCAATGGATTTGTTGTGTCTTGTGCCACTGTACTTCGGCCACGTTCTGAGCGACCAGCGGATCGAATCGCACGATGATTTGTTGATCGGGGCCTGGCTCAGGAATCATATGCCAGGCGTTGCGCAGGAATCGATCAACCTGGAAGTTTTGCGGGATTTCAAACGTGTCGTCGAGGGTGGTGATCTGCTCGATGCGATTGACTTTAAATGTCCGCACAGCACGATGAATCGAACTCCGACCGATCACGTACCAACTGTGTCGACTGAACAGCAGTTTGTACGGCGATAGCTTCGTCTGAATCACGTCCCCATCGAAGATGCTGCGATATTGGATTCGCACATTGTGGCGATGGCCTGAGGCGTCGACGAGCGTTTGATAAGCGGACTGGGCTTCTTCCGGTTGATTGACGGGATTGAGTTTAATCTCGACGGAGTTCGAGATTTCTCGCAGTTGCCGCTTCATATGTTCTGGCAAGCTGTTCTCGAGCTTGGTGGCTGCCCGTCGAGCGGAAGAATAATACGGCAAGCCAGTGCCGTCTCCCAGTTCATGACAAAGCACCATGACCGAGAGTGCTTCCTCTGAACTCAAGTTCGTGGGAGCCAGGAAATAGGTTTCTGGAATATGGAACCTGCCCCCTTCTGCATCGAAAGCGAGCGGCACGCCGGCCGCTCGCAATGTTTCTAGATCTCGAAAGATGGTGCGCCGGCTAACACCGCACGCATCGGCCATTGAATTAACGTTTTGCGGCCTGCCACCCTGAAGCAGTTGCAGCAGTTTTAGCAGGCGTTGGATTTTGGCCAGATTCATGCGATGCCGACTCGATGACGCGTCGCGAAGCAGGTTTGGCAGCCGATAGCGGCTGCGGCGTGCTCTTCGATCCGCGGACTTCAGAAACCAATTTGGTTAGCCCTAGTTTATTCCAATCGAGTTCCGATTTCGATTGGGGCGAACTGCTGGCCATTTGGGTCTTGGCTGGCGGCTCTAGGCTTACAGCGTCGAGTGAGGTTGGCATCTTGGCGGGCGTAGGGATTTCTTCCCCGTCTTCCGAGATAGTGCCTTCTTCGATGATCGTACCTTCGTCCGTGTAACCGTAGCCGGTCGAACCTTGAGGGACGGCTCCTCGGCTGATGACGGCAGGGCGAGTGTAACCGTAGTCCATGTAGTGGCTGGCCGAGCGACGTCGGGCATGGCCTTGAGCGTCGAAGTAAGCCTTTTCTGGCCATGGTCCTTCTGCCAGGAATACTCCGTTGTAGTCGAGCAGCGTACCCTTTCGCATATGAACGTCTTTGATTGCGATGTTATACCCAACCAAAGATTGGAAGTAAGCGATCTGGGCGTCACTGCGGCGGCGTTGAGCGTCCAGCAGCAAGTCGAGTGTGACGGTACCGGTGTCGTAGGCGGCCTGAACCGAGTCGACTTCGCGGTCGGCGGCAATCAAACGGTTAAGGTTCGATTGGACCAGGCTGTAGTTCGAGTCGAGGTCACGGATGGTATCGGTCAGAAGATGTGAGACTTCCAACTCCATATCTTCCATCACGGCTTTGGCTCTGGCGATTTGGAGTTGAACATTACGTACACCGGCCAGTTCCTGGCGGAAGCCAATCGGCATCGAGAACTGAGCACCCAAGGTATATTCCTGGTAGTCGCCCTCGGTTAACACGTCCCAGGCCTTGCTACCGACTTGGTTAAAGTTCCGGCCTGATCGATTCCCACTGATCAACTCGTCACCCAAGCCGAGGAAGCGGTACAAGCCCACCACGTCCAACTGGGGGAGCAACTGATTACGAGCGGTGATCAACTCGACTTCACGTTGCTTGATTCGCCAGCTTTGACGACGAAGTTCCGGACTGCGGGCCATTGCTTCATTGTGAATCTCGAACCAATCAAATTGCACCCAAGCATCGGTTGGTTCAGAAGCAGGTCGAACCAAACGTCCATCGGTCGCTGCCAAGCCCATGAAGTAACGCAGGCTACCTTCCGCTTTGTATAGATCTCGCAGAGCACTTTCGGTACGGCTGCGGAATTCGAAGTATTGCTGTCTAGCTTGAGCTTCCTTTTCCGCTTCACCCCCTTCGGCACCGTTGGTCATCAGCGAGTGAACGCGACGCCAGGTAACCAGGGCACTATCACGACCGGTCTTGGCTGCTTCCAAGTTGTGGTAAGCAAAGTAGAGTTGCCAGTAAGCTTCTTCTACGTCGCTGACCAGGTTGCGGATATTGGTCTCGAAGTCAGCCAAGCTAACGTCTTCGCGGATTCGAGCAAGCATCACATTCACGCGATTGACCTGGACGCCGCTGCCTCGCAACAGAGGATGGCGAGCTTCCATTTCCACGTTGGCCAACCACGAGCTTGGATAGATCAAGCTGGTTCGGTTGTTGTAGTCGTAGGTATTGTTTTGTCGCAACGACCACTGAGTACCGGTGGCGGCCTTCTTGGTCAATTCAACGTTGCCGGTGAACAGGTTCTGGCCAAACTGAGCGACGAAGAACGGGTTGCCCGTTTGAAAGTTTTGTGGGCGGTCGACTCGGTCCCAGTTGAAGTTGGCGTTCAACTGAGCATCGAACTCGGACAAGGCTGCTTCGACACCGAACTGTGGGTCGGTCGAGACCAACGCCGGATCGTAGATTGTTGGAACAGCGTCGTTACGCGTCGTCAGCGAAGTAGGGATCGCATCCGAGGTAAGCGTAGTGCCGGGGATCACACGGAATACGGCATTACCACCCGCGGTACGAATCGCTTTGCTGTTCTTGAGAGAATTGGCGACCGCTTCCTCGAGGGTTAGGTTCCAAATCTTCGATTCATCCATCTCGAATGGATCGGAGATCGTGAACGGAGCCTCTGCGTTCTCTACCTCGGAAAGGCGATGGTGATCGACATCGGCGTATTCGATATCGGTCGCCTTATCCAGATAGAGGCTCAAATCACCCGACTCTTTGAAGTAAAACGGCTGAGTCGGTTGGCAACCCGTAAAGATCGTGGTGCCAATGAGCACAAGCATCCAGGCTTGATGGAACTGGGTTTTCATGGGATACCGAGTCCTGATTTGTTCCATGCGCGTCCGTGCGCACTTCACTTCGGAGGAAGTAAGTCTCTGCTAGTAAACATGACGGCTATTTCAACCGTGCCATGTCGTATCGAATGTTTCTCGGCCCCCCCGAGGCTGAATCTTCTCACCCCGGCACGCAGGCGCACCGACATGAGAAAACTCAGCACTACTGGTATCGTCGAGCTAATCGTCAAACTTTGAGAAAACTGTGTGATCCGCAAAGTTTTACTTCTTGATGGCAGCAGTGCTGGCGGTTTCTTCTCGGTTGAGGGCTTTCGCTGTTCATGGATTGCGGCAAGATAGATGTTGCAAACGCTGCAGAAACAACGAGTTGTGTCGCGAGTATGCGATCGGAAGAGAATACCAGCGTACATGCTCGGTCGATGGGGTGATTAATGGAAACCGCCGAACAATTAGTCCAGCACGCCAGCGAGCTGTTGGAGATCTTGGAGACCGGGGCGCCATTTTCTCCGGACGATCTCGCTGATTTGGTTCAACACGTCGAGCTGTTTTGCGACCACTTCCCCCCGGGTGAGGAGGTTCCGCGTAAGGTATCGCGCTTGCTCACGGAGTTGGTGCCAGCACTCGATGCGGTGAGCCAAAACTACGAAGGGGAACCAGCCGAGCGGATTCAAGAGACTGCTTCAACGCTGTTTGTCATCATGCTCGAGAAGTTGTAAAGAAATAAAATGCCCACGGACTTTCCAACGAAAATCCGTGGGCAAGCATGATGGTCAGATTGATTTGCCGTCCGATTAGGCCATCGCGGTGACATTAATCTTACGCGAGAGCTTCGTCAGCTTCTTATCGGCAGACTCTTCGTCGTTGAGGTTTTGGCCGAGTAGATCTTTCGCCTTGCTGTAGCCAAGCGCCTTGGCCCAAGTGCAGAGCGTCCCGTATGTGGCGATTTCGTAATGCTCGACCTTTTGAGCCAGGGCAATAAGGAAGGCGTCCATCACCTCGGGATCGGCTTCTTCCTTCATGGTCTCTTGAGCTTCTTCGATCAGTCCTGCCATCGCCTCACATTTCTTGGCACGGGCTGCCTTGCCAGTTTCCTCGAAGGCTTGTTCAGCTCGTTTGACATGCTCTTCCGTTTCTGCCAAATGGTCGCGGAATGCTTGGGCGAGATCTTCCTTGGAGGCCTTTTTTGCCATCTTGGGCAAAGCCTTCAACAGTTGCTTTTCAGCATGATAGATATCACGAAGTTCGTCGTAGAATGCGTCGGCTAGGTCTCGCATGGCCATGGTGGTTTCCTCCTTGGCGTTGAGTGATGGGACTAAGTATCTCTTTTTCTCCATCACCCAATGAATGCAAGCACTATGCCAATTACGCATTGCCGGCGGAACGACCGATTATGGCTTAGCAAGTTGATAGCACGACATCCAACGCGCTAGCACGACTGCCAACTTCCGCCTCGCGTAACAGGCTATTAAGCCCACTCAACATCCAGCGGATACCACTGTCCTGGGGCGAGCTGGAAATGGATGCGATCCTTATCGACTTCGCAGCGGCTGATCCGCTTGCCATTGAAGTCGCAGAGGTGTGCTTCCTTCACGCGGTGTAGACAACGGATAGAACCCTTGGCTGGGCGGCCTTCAGTTTCCAGGATTTTGGTCGTAAAACCGGTCACTTCACCGTTGTCGTTCGTACGGGATGCGAGCGAAGTAAACATGACATTCTTGGCATCGACATGAAACAGCCACGACGATTTGCCAGCTGCTGGCATCGGGGCCATCTCGAAGGTTGGCTGCGGCTGATAGAGAAAGTCACGGGCAGCCGGCAATGAATAGGGAAGATCGAGGCCAATACCCAGGCGGAACTTCCGCTGCGATTCGCCGTGAGGAATCAAAATCGAATCGAGCATGTGGCCATGGTTCCGCAGGTGATAAGGTATGCCGCCCGTTAATAAGGTCGCTTTCCCGTGCGAGGATTCGATCTCAACGTAATTCGAAGCTTCGATTCGTCGGCCTGAGCAGCGCGTTCGCACCCACTGTACGTCATGATAGGTAAGAGCTGACTCGTCACCCCAGGCGAGGCGACAGCAGTAATGCGAATCCCAAGGCAAGGATTTTGGATCGACTTTGGGTTGAATTTCGATGTCAATCTCTAGCACCCGCGAGTCGCGCCACAAGCGATAGACCTGCTTAAAGTTGGCCATTACTTCGTTGTCTTCGCCGACCAAAGTCCCGGAAGTGCGAATCTCACCCATGGCAGCAGTGCTCGTATTGGGATCGATTTGCGTGACAACCATGCGGCTGTAAATCGCGCTCGCGTCGGGCCCGAGGTGATGTTCCCCGGCCGCTGGCTTCTTGCCAGGCATCCGCAACGAAAGCTGTTGAGAGAGACGGTTGCCTCGTGTGCGGTAATCGTAAACCGACTTGATTCCACCGGTCTCTGGATGAATGTGAACTTCCATGAACTCGTTACGCAGTACATTGCCGTCAAGCAACGTCTTCTGCCGAGTGGAGCCACTTTGTGGTGAGCCAGCGATCCAAGCGTAGCCAGTCCCAGGGACTTCGATGGCTGCCAGTTTCCGTGAACTGTCATGGGCTGCGACAATCAGAGGCTTATCACCGGCTGGAAGATCTTTGAGTTCTGGAAGGGTGAGACCGCGATTTCGCACGGAGTTTAACGTGTTAAAGGAAAGGTAGGCTCGCTCTGGCGATTGATCACTTCGAGGTAAGGCCTTCACAACTTCGTGCTGCGTGGCGAGCACCATTTTCTCGTCAGCTTCCGTATGGTCTTGTCCAGGATTCGCCGGATCTTGGATTGATCGAGAAGCGTTGGCTTCCGTACCCGGATTGGCCTGACCAGAGATCAGTTCCGCCAGCGAATGTAATTTGCTGGCAACTTCGACTTGGGCGTTATGATGTTCCCGCGCGACGTGTTGCGAAACAGGGCCTTCCTGACGACGAACGATCGATTGCTTCAGCCACGGTGTCCGATAGTCTTCTGGCTTGAAATTGCCATGATAGGTCGCGGTGTCCGTTTCCTCGAAATAATGCTCGACCGTGACGAACTCGCCCAGGCAATTGCCGTAGCGAGCGATCGTCTTCAGGTCTTCGTACCATGGTGAGGTGATCTGCGGCCAGTGAGCAAAGGCGAGCGTTGCGACG
Source organism: Blastopirellula marina (assembly GCF_002967765.1). Classification (NCBI taxonomy): domain Bacteria; kingdom Pseudomonadati; phylum Planctomycetota; class Planctomycetia; order Pirellulales; family Pirellulaceae; genus Blastopirellula; species Blastopirellula marina. The sequence goes on from NZ_PUHY01000015.1 coordinate 17,794, forward strand.
TGCTCGCCATCCATCGCCTCGCCCAGTTTGGAAAAGAGAGAGAGAAAAGTCTCTGGCTTGGTTGCATCGAGCGGGAACTTCGCCAGCGTGTCAATCGTCGATCCGTCGACGCCCTCCCAGCGGGCCTTTCCTTGATTGCTGACCGGCAAGCGGCCTTCGTCGAGTGTTGCGTGAATGGCACCAAGGTAGCCAAGCCCGCGTAAAACTTGCGGAAGGAAAGCGGTCATACCGAAACGACGGCGGCCGAAAACGCGTGGCGCGACGCCAAAGGCGGCTTCGTATGCGGCATGTCCATCATGGAAGTTTTGTAGTAATGCTTCGGGGTCGAGGAGGTTGAGCGGCCCCTCGACCAGTTCGCCCCCGACAAGTCCCAAGGTCTTCGCTTCTCGTTTTTCGACGATGGCCTGCGCGAGCAAAGGGTGCTCGCTGGCAATCTTTTGGGCGAGCGTGCCCGAGACCCACAGATTGGTCGGAATCTGGGATTGGACTTCTGCTAGCAGTTCATCGCCTAACGTCGTCTCAGCCACCAGTGTGAAATCGAGCAGGCTGGCATCGACGGAATAGTACTGATTCCGCTCTTCCATCAACACGTCGAAGCAAGCTTGTAACGCGGCTTGAGCCTCTTCTTGGTTGCCTGCCATAGCGGCCTGAGCTGCCTCGACCGTTTTGTTTTCGAAGTAGATTTCGTCCAAGCTACTCGAGTAACGCATCTGCCGGGTCAGTAGCTCGACTTGTAGATAGCAGTAACCTAATGCGTAGAAATCGGCTGCCATCTCCGTTGCGACCGGATTAACGTCCGAGACGGCTGCTAGCAGCTTTGTGGTAATCTCGACGCGATCAGTCAGGTTTTTAACCAGCGTCGCGCCTGCTTCCTTCGCCCGCTGAGTAAATCCAGCCGGGAGCTCTGATTTGCAAATCGAGGGGATCAGTAATGCTAGTCCCTCCAGATTTTCGGGGGGTGTGTCAACGCGGTGCCATTGCGGCTTCTTACCAGCGGCGGCCAAAAAGGCGGGATGCCACATGGCCGTCCAGTTAGCAAGCAGGCTTTGGGCCTCATCCCCGGTATGGTACGTGGGGAAATCTTCAAAGCTATGGCAGGGAAGCAGAATCGCGATTTCCTGAATCATCGTCCGGAAAGCCTGGGAAAGATGGGGAGGGAAATGAACGCAAGTAATTACTAATTAAAAGGTTATAGGGTATACTAGAGAAGCGTTCGAGGACCAGTGTCGACCTCAATAAATGTGCGACACATGCGGAAAAACCCCAGCCGAGGGGTGCGTAGCCAAAGTGATCGTGTCTGAAACGTTCCGTGAAACTCCGGAAAGACCGGTTCTATCTTGTTGCGAGATACTGGTTTACATAAAACGCTGGAAATTGCATTTTCGTTGACATTCCGGAGAAGTTCGCACTAGAATGAAATCGTTGCCCAAAAGGTAAAGGAATACGTAATACCTTCTGGGCGATACACCCTTCTCCTAAATTTGCTTGTCTTAACCTGCGATCTGCGGAGCGTACCTTTTACTAGGTGCCGAATTCGGGATTGAGTCCTGTCTACGGTCGAATAAAGTGGTGCGAGACGAATCGCGTACGATCGCTGTGAGGAACAGAGATGGCTGTTGGTAAAGCCGTGTGGGGCATCGACATTGGTCAAAGCGCTGTCAAAGCCTTGAAATGTCGGATGCACGAAGACGGATTCTGGATGGTTGCCGAGGCGTTCGATTACATCGAATACCCAAGTCCTTTAAACCAAGCCGGTGCTGGTTCTGAAGGTCTGGTGAAGGATGCGCTGCGGGAATTTCTCTCTCGTAATGACATTCGAAATGATACCGTCAGTATTTCCGTTCCTGGTCAGGCTGGTTTAGCTCGTTTCTTCAAGGCCCCGCCGGTTGAAGCGAAGCGAATCGCCGACATTGTGAAATACGAAGCGAAACAACAAATCCCGTTCCCGTTGGAAGACGTGATCTGGGATTACCAGCCGATGCCAGGTTCGCACGAAGAAGAAGGCATCTCGCTGGAGACCGAAATCGGTATCTTCGCAATGAAGCGGGATCAGATCTTCCGCTCGCTGCAGCCGTATCTCGATACCGGCATCGATGTTGACTTCGTCCAGCTATCGCCGATCTGTCTGTACAACTTCGTTTCCAACGATCAGCTGACGATCAACCCGCTTAAGGAAGAGTACGATCCCGCCAACCAGCCGGAATCGTACGTGATTGTCTCGATGGGTACCGAGACGACCGACTTGGTAATTACGAACGGATTCCGCGTCTGGCAGCGTAGTTTGCCGATCGGCGGTAACCACTTTACCAAGCAGCTAACCAAAGAATTGAAGCTGACCTTCGCCAAGGCAGAGCACCTCAAACGACACGCCTCGGAAGCGGAAAACGCGAAGCTCGTATTCCAGGCGATGCGTCCTGTGTTCAACGACCTGGTAACCGAAATCCAACGTTCGATCGGTTTCTTCCAGACTTTGGATCGTAAGGCCAAGATTTCCCGAATCATTCCGATCGGTAACGGTATGAAACTGCCAGGTTTGATCCCTTATCTGGGTAAAAACCTCGGCTACGACGTGGTTGAACTCGACGGCTACCAGAAGTTGACCGGAACCGAAGTGACCTCGTCGCCGACCTTCCGCGAGAATATGCTGTCGTTCGCAACCTGTTACGGGCTATGTCTGCAGGGACTACAAAAGTCGGCTCTGCGAACCAACCTGTTGCCGCAAGAGATTCTTGTTGATCGTCTGGTGCGACAAAAGAAGCCATGGGCTGTGGCGGCTGTCGCAGCCTTGTTGGCCGCCTGTGCCCTTAACTTTGGCTTCCATTGGCGTGCCTACAACGCCGCTCACAATCCCGAATTTGACAAGGGATTGAGTGCCATCAGTACCGTTTCGACAAAGAGCTCAAGCTTTACCTCGGCGGATACCTCGGCGCTCTCGGAAAAAGAAAATCTCGAGATGATTGGCCGCTATGTGGTCGGCAACGAAGAGAATCGCCGTCTATGGCCTGAGCTAATGAAGGCCATTACTACGGCGCTTCCCGTTGATCCGGACGTTCCGCCTGGTCAGGTTTCTAAGAAACCGATGGACCAGCGTCCTGACTTAGAAATCTTCACGATCGAATCACAGTACTATCCCGATCTTTCTCTGTGGTACACCGATGCGGTGAAGCAGAAGTACGCGGCCACACTCGAAAATCGTAAGGCGATTGAACGCCGTGAAAGCGAAGGAGAAGAAGCTTCTCCACCGATCGACGAGAAGATCGCGGCTGAGGAAGCCGAAGAGGCGAAGACTGCCGAAGCTGCAGATCCATCCGAGGTTGCCGAAGGTGGTGAGCCTGCGGTGGATCCAGCTGACGCACAACTGACTGCCGCAGAAGCCGAAGCGAACGTTGAATTGGATGAGTCAGAAGTCGACCCGGAAGATGAACTCGCAGGCCCCACTGCTGAAGAAAGTGGCTGGATCATCGAGTTGACGGGACGTCACTTCCACAACAGTAAGAGTGCCCGTGATAACGCTGGTGCCCAATATGTGCGTAACACATTGATCGACCAGCTCGATCGCGGTTTTGTCGAATTGATCAACGACAATAATGAGCCAGAGCTCGTCTCGATGAAGGAATTGGGGATTTCCCACCCGATCATCGCCGTCGACAAGGTGCCACAGGAGATTCAATTCCCGAATCCCGACTATGAACCACCGGCAGGTGGCCTCAGCGGCGAAGGAGGGTACGACATGTATTCTGGCGGAGGCGCTGGAATGCGAAACCCAATGGGAACTGACGACGAGCCTCCGGTTCCGGCAACGATTCCCCTGAAGATGTACGTGTTCAAGGTTCAGTTTTGCTGGCGAGAGACACCTCTCTCGAAACGAGAAGAGGCACGACTAGCTGCAGAACAAGCTGCCGCCGAAGAAGCGGAAGCCAATGCTCCTCTCACCGAAGACGCGGAAACGGAGAACTAACCCATGGATCAGTTAAGGCCCATTATTGCTGGACTGAAGAAGTACTACTTCTGGGTTTGCACTGGCATCATCCTGCTGGTTGCGATCGGGGGTTGGTACATGTCGGTTGTTGGGATCGACGAAATCACCGAAGCGAAAGAAAATGAGATCAAGACTGGTCTGAATAACGCGACCACGATTGCTAACACGCAGAATCATCCCAACGCTCAGTACGAAACTGGGATGGGCAAATGGTTGACGAAGTATCGCGAAGATATTGAGCAAGCCTGGAAAGCAAAGTGGGATGCCCAACGCAAACTGTTGAAGTGGCCCACCGAGCTGAACGTTGGCGGAAAGAACTTCGAAGACGAGATCAACGGGATCCTTTTGGATCCGGCCACGGGTGGACGACGTCCGATCGAAGCCTTGAACGATGAAGAAATGAAAGAGTTACGCGTTCAATCTCGTGAACTCTATCGTGACTACATTAAAGAAGAACTGCCCAAGTTGGCCGAGATTATCGGCGCCCATTGGACGCCCAGCGCGAACGGTGGTTACGGGGGCGGGGGCGGCTACGGTGGTGGTGGCTACGGTGGCGGCGGTGATTCATTCGGCATCGGAGGCGACAGCTTCGGTGGTGCTGAGAATTTCGGGATTTCCGGTGCAGGTGGTGGCGGCGAGTACGGCGGTCCAATGGGTGGTGCTTCGAACGATCCGAACGCTGCCCCTAAGAAGCCCGCGCTCGTTCGCTGGAGTTCAGCTAATCAGGGTGCCATTCAAGCCAAGAGTTTTGAATGGTCCGGTCAGGCTAATAACACGCCGACCACCAAGGAAGTTCTTTACGCTCAGGAAAATCTCTGGGTTTTGGAAAACCTGATGAAGATCATCGCCAAGACGAACGGCGAAATCTCCAGTCCTCACCAGGCCACGATTAAACAGATCGTTTCGATTGAATTCGGACGAGATGTGATGCCCATTCGTTCCCGCGTTACCGTTCCTCGCTTGGCGACCGGAATGGGCGAAGGTGGCGAATACGGCATGGGTGGTGAGAGCGGCTACATGGACGATCCCATGATGATGGGTGGTGAAGGTGGCTACGGCATGGACGACCCGTCGATGATGGGTGAAGGTGGTTACGGAATGGATGGGGGTATGGGCGAAGGTGGTACCGTTCAGCTCAGCCCCGGTGAGTACCGCTATGTCGACAAAGACTACAAAAAGCTTTCCATCGAGGAACTTCAATCGGCGACTACGGCACCAACCTCGGAAAACTACTACCTGACCGTGGCGAAACGCTTGCCGGTCCGAATGAAAGTAGTGATGGACCAGCGTGAGATCGACAAGTTGTTGGTCGAGTGCGGTAATGCGGACCTCATGGTCGAAGTTCGCCAAGTCCGCGTGAACGCGACCGACACCAACGCCGGCGGTTATGGCGGTGGAGGTGGCTACGGTGGCGGTGGCGGCGAATACGGCGCCATGGATGCTGGCGGGGGCGGTTACGAAGATGAATTTGGCGGCGGCATGGCTGGCGGTGGTTACGGTGGCGGCTACGGCGGCGAAGGTGGACCAGGCGGCCAGAACAGTCAGCAGAACGAAAAGATCTTTGATGTTCCTGTCGAAATCTACGGGATCATCTACATCTATAACCCAGTCAACAAGGCATTGTTGTGGCCGGATGGAAGCCAACCGGTCGACGAGGAAGAGCCGGCGACCGAATCGGCCAGCTTGATGCCACCAGCGGATCGGCGATAGTCGCAGCAAATCCCTCATCATTCAACGCAAAGGCGTTTAACGGAAAATAAGGACAATCCACGATGAAAAAGCTGGATCTACAAGACCGCGGAATCAAAACAAAATTGATTCTGCACGTCGAGAAGCTGGTTTTCGGATTAGCGATCGTCCTGGTTGCGGTATTCATCTACTTTGGTACCCAACAGGACACAATCCAAACCGAGCCGCAACAGCTTGAACAAGCCGCTAAGCGTGCGGACGAAAACATCAAGGTTTCGACTTGGGAAAAGGTAGAAGGGGAACGCTGGAAAGCTCCTGAATACCAAACGGCTGCGGCCCGCGCAAGCAAGCCGATTCCGCTGAATCCTTATGAAACCCCTTCCAGCTTGAAGGTGCGACACAAGGAAAGCGTCGAAAAACGTTCCGACCCAGCCTTGCTGACGGTCACCAATATCCAGTTGAAGCCAGGCTTCGCACCGATCGCGATGATGAGCAATCAACGTATGGGTGGTACCGGCTATGGTGGCGGTGGTTATGAATCGGAAGCAATGCCAACCGGCGGCGGTTACCCAGGTGGCGGCGGCGGTGGTTATCCGATGGGCTACGGTGGCGGCGGTTACGACATGTACGGTGGTGAAATGGGAATGGGGCCCGATCCAGATGCTCCTCCCGTTCTCACACCAGAACAGCAGAAAGAGCTGGGCCCAGCGAAAGCGGGTGCTGGCAGCAAGATTGAAGGCAAGTACTTCATCTCGGTCATGGCCCTGGTGCCGTTGAAGAAGCAGTTGGATCTTTACAACGCCTCTTTCAAGGATCGAGCGAACTACATCGAAGCTCGTGACTATCCACGCTACGTTTACTTTGCCGTTGAACGTCGTGAACAAGCGGTCGATGGACAGTGGAGCGAATGGACCAAACCGGTCAACGTGAACGCCGAACGGCTCATGGCTCAAACTCGCTGGGCATTCCGTCCGGATGAAGTGATTCCGCCGGAATACATGGATCCGGTTCTGACCTTCCCGATTCCTCCAATCCTGCTCTTTGACCCCTCGGAATGGGCTCGCCACTCCGAAATTCCCAAGTACGAACCAAAGAGCATGTACGGCGGTCCAGAAGAGGACATGGTGGGTGAAGAGTTTGACCCGCTCATGGGACAGGAAATCAGCGATAACCCCGGCGAGATTCCATTCTCTGGCGGTAACATGATGGGCGGTGATTACGGTGGAGGCTATGGTACCGGCGGATATGGTGGCCCAGGTGGCTACGGTACCGGCGGGTACGGCGGCCCAGGTGGTTACCAAGGTCAGATGATCAACGGCCGTATGGTGATCACACCTCCAGAAGGAATGATCCAAAAGCCCAGTGGCACCGGTGGAGCCGGTGGTTATGAAGGCGGCGGCGCTTCCTACCCAGGTGGTGGCGGCGGTGGTTATGAAGGGGGCGGATATACCGGTGGCAACTCGATGTTCGACGCCGAGAATAAGATGTTCCGCTTCTTTGATACTACGGTCCAGCCGAATAAGACCTACCAGTATCGTATTCAGTTGTGGCTGGAAGATCCTAACATGCCAGAACAAATCCAACAGATTCCGCCAGCGCGGGCTTTGGAAAGTGGCGTGATCGCTCGTGTTCAACCAGAACGTGACAAGATCTCGAAGGCCATGAACCAGAACCGTGGTGGTGCTGGTGGTTACGAAGGCGGCATGATGAACAGCACCAACCAGCGTCCTGTTCACGAATTCTGGCGAAAGACAGAATTCAGCGAGCCGAGCCCGGCTTGTCGCGTGCCGTCGAGTGCGGACGTTCTGACCGGCAGCATCGACTCTGGCCGAACGGTCACGCACCGAGATGATCGCAACAAGGTCCTGCGTAACGCTGATCCTTCGGCGAAAATCTTGGCGATGAAGTGGGATCCGAAAGAGGATGTCAAAGCCATGGTGACGAAGGAAATCAAGAGCGTCTCGCGTGGTTCTGCAGTTGAGTACAAGGGAGACTTGTGGGTCCTCGACCCGGCAACTTATCAGTTTAAGAAGCCATGGCCGGTGGATACCGAAGAGAAGAACCCTGAGTACGTTTTAAAAACGGGCTACACGGTTCTCGATATTCGTGGTGGACAAGACACCGCCGGACGGTTTACCGACGAGAAAAACGAGAAACTGAAAATCCCGGGCGAGATTCTCGTGATGGATGACTCGGGACACATTCACATCAAGTCAGAACTGGACGAGGAGAAGAAGTTCGCCAAGTTCAATTTCGAGAAGCCTGAGGTGAAGCGTAAGAGCAGCAATGAAATGAATGAATACGACATGGGTGGTTCCTACGAAGATTACGGTGGTGGCGGCGGACGTCGCGGCCGTGGTCGAGGTGGCCCGTAAGCATCGATTCATCATTTACGCTGTGCCAACACTGAAAGACGCTCGCAAAATTGCGGGCGTCTTTTTTTTGTGAGGTTCCCCCAAATCTCTATTGAGCCACTACGGCCTTCTCGGTACTTTACCGCCCGGCGATTTTGCGCTCATGCACATGGAATTACGTGCTAGCAGCGTATCCGGACGGAAATTCAAAAAAACTTGCGCCTGTCGCGAAAGCGGCCTTGACCCAATTTTTGCCAACCGGTATTTAACCGCCTCACCTAGAAATGCAAGGATGCAGATTCACCAATGCGCGTGATGCGTGGGGACTTTCTGCGAGGAGTTTTACCTCGTCAGAAACAGATCCCAATCGGTAACGTGTCATCGTGGGGGGAAGGATAGGAACACCATGAATCATTCTCGGTCGATCCCGATGTACACGGATCGCAGGCTGCCACAAGTTCAGACAAGGAGAGTCGCGTTGAATTTGGCCACGCGTGTGCTAACCGTCGGTCTCGCCGCCGTCGTGTTAATTGGCACTGGGAAAGGGGTCGTCGCAAATCCGTTGACCGAGATCCAACTCGTCACGTCAATGTCGGCGACAGGTCAACAACAGGGATCACTGCTAGAGAAGCGGAAGCAAGGCGAATTGCTTCAGCAAGCTCGAGCTGCCATGCAGCTAGGTGAACTCGAAAAGGCTGAAGCACTCATCGAACGTTCCAAAGCGTTCAATGTTCCAGCTTCTTCTGCTTACAGCGAAGATGACACGCCGGAAAAGGCGACCAAGGCCCTGATGGAACTCAAGGCCGTGAAGTCGAACCCGGACTACCTTGGCCAAAAGCTCATGGGGCAATCGCCTGACATGTCGCAGCAAATGGCTTCGGAAGCTCTGGCTCGCGGAAAGGCTGCTTTGGACAGCGGTCAACGCGGGGCGGCGATGAACTACTATGAGCTGGCCTTGAAGCATGGCGGTCCCGACTTCCGGGGCAGTCAGTATTCTGTCGCAGCATTCCGCCGCGATCTGGAACAAGCGGGCTTGCAGACTTCCATCGGTAACGATGGTCCTGCTAACCCAGCCATGGCTCGTCTGCCACAAGTCAACGAACCGGCGGCACCTGCCACCACCAACAATCCTTACTCGGCTGCCGTCAACCCGCAAGGGAATGCTGATACGGCTCGACGCATGTTGTTGCAGGCTCGTATGGAACTGGCCAAGGGCAACGTCGCCCTGGCAGAAAAGTTGGTTGGTCAGGTCAAAGCCCTTGGTTTGGTCTACCCGGCTCACCAAGACTCGCCTGACAATGTCGACTACCTGATTCGCAAGCTGAATCAGATTGCTGCCAGCCCGGTTGGTCCTCAGTCGGCCTTCCAGTACGGCGAAGCACTCTTGCACCAGGCAGAAGGTCTGATGCTGTACGGCCAATATGACATTGCCGAACAGATGACTCGCCAGGTCGATTCGATGCACCTCGACTTCACCCGCGCACGTGTTTCCCCTCAGCGATTACTGACCGAGATTAGCCGACGTCGCAGTGGTGATAATGCTAACCCGATGGTCAGCCCAAGCGTGCCTCAAGCAGTTGCTGGTGACGCTCGCGCGAAAGAACAAGCCATCTTGGTTCAAGCGAAGACCGCTCTCGATCGTGGTGATGTTGGCACTGCCGAAGCCTTCGCAAAGCAAGCTGCATCGATCGGTAACGGCAATTACCAATCGGGCGACCTTCGCCCAGACTTGCTGTTGCTAGAAATCGCCCGTGCGAAAGCATCCAGCCCGATCCGTCATGCTGGTGCTACACAAGACATGGGTGGTGTTGGCTTCCCGGTCGCTCAGGGGATCTACAATCCAGAAAGTGACGACACTCGCAACATGCCGGCTTCCGCTCAAGGTGGAGCAACCGGTGAAGCTGGTATTCGCTACCTGCACGAAGGGGAACAAGCCCTCGTTGCTGGTGACAAAGTGAAAGCCCGCAAGTTGTTCGAGGAAGCTTGGAAGTACGAAAATCAACTCGATCCGAATTCGCGTCAACGTCTGCAAGACTTCCTGCAACGTCAGACTAACCCGGTTACCTCCGGTGTTGCTCAGACAAGCGGGCCTTCCCCACTTGGCGAAGTGGATGCTCGTCAGCAAGTCTTGCTTCAGCAGATGATCGCAGAGGTCACTCGCGAACAGTCCAAGGCAGATGCCCTACGAGAGTTCAGCCCGAAGGAAGGCTTGGAGAAGCTGACGATCGTTCGCGTCACGGTCGAACAATCGTCGATCGATGCCGTGGCCAAGAAGCAACTGCTCGCTCGTGTTGATCGTAGTATCGAATCGCTCGAAAACTACATCGATATGAATAAGTCGCAGATTGAACTAGACGAACGTAACGCTGCGATCGACGCTCAGATCAAGAACGAACGCGACCTGCACTTGGAAGTCAACAACAAGTTGGCCGAGATGGTCGAGCAGTTCAACGAACTGATGGAACAGCAGCGTTGGCAAGAAGCCGAAGTCATTGCCCGCCAAGCTCGCGAAATGGATCCTCAGAATCCAGTCGTCGAAACCTTGGTATGGAAATCGAAGTTTGCTCGCCGATTCGCCCAGATCAACGCGATGAAGGACGATAAGGAGCAAGGCTTCTGGCAAGCTATGCACAATAGCGACCTCGCTTCGATTCCGTTCGACGACAACAATCCCTACCAATTTGGCCATACCGCCAAGGGATGGGAAGACATGACGATCGCTCGACAAAAGGCCCTCATGGAGCAGTCGCAACTGTCCGAGGACGAAGTCGAGATTCGTAAGGCTCTTAAGACCAAGGTCGATGTCAAGTTCGAGCGTCAATCGCTTCAGAGCGTGATGGAAACCCTGGGTAACATGGCTGGTATCAACGTGCAGTTGGATCCTCGCGGCCTCCAGGCTGAAGGGGTGACCTACGACACAGAAATCACCATCAGCATGCAACAAGCTGTCCGTCTGGAAAGTGCGTTGAATCATATCCTTGAACCGCTGCGTTTGAGCTACGTGATTCGTGACGAAGCGTTGGTCATCACCAGCGAATCGTTCCGCAGCCGCAACGTCTACCAGAAGGTTTACAGTGTCGCGGACTTGGTTCTGCCAATTCCGAACTTTGTGCCTAGCTACAACATGGGTCTGCCAGGTGCGATCAAAGCGGCTTACGAAAGCCAAGGTCTCACCGGTGGTGGTTCCGCGATTCCAGGTGGCGGTAGCCCCGCTCCGCTTTTCGCTCAGAATCAGGACATGACCAACCCGAACGTTCTCGCTCAGGTTCCTCAAGGATTTATTCCTGGCTTGGGTGGAAGCGGCCAGACGGTCTCCGGCCAGCCGCAAGGCAACATGGGCTTCGGTCCAGGTAACGGCATCGGTGGTGGACCAGGTGGTTTCGGTGGTGGCGTTCAGCCTGACTTTGACTCGCTGATCGAACTGATCACGACCACGGTCGAACCAGATTCGTGGGAAGAACTTGGCGGTCCGGGCTCGGTCGCTCCGTTCGCTACGAACCTTAGCTTGGTTGTCAGCCAGACTCAAGAAGTGCATGATCGCTTGGCCGACTTGTTGGCTCAGCTGCGTCGTCTGCAAGATCTTCAGGTGACCATCGAAGTTCGCTTCATTACCTTGAACGACAACTTCTTTGAACGTATCGGTGTCGACTTCGACTTCGACATCGCCGACAACACCGACGGTAACCTTTCGGGTGACCCGAGCGTGACGATCGGTTGGGACGGCACGGCGCCAACTTCCGACTTGGACCTGCAGTTCATGCAGCAAACCTTCGGAAATACGCTGCCTGCGATCGGTGGTCTGACCGGTTCGGCCGGTGCAACCTTCGGGTTCGCGATGCTGTCCGACATCGAAACTTACTTCTTTGTCAATGCTGCCCAAGGTGACTTGCGATCGAACGTGATGCAGGCTCCGAAGGTGACCTTGTTCAACGGTCAAACGGCCTTCGTCTCGGATACCACGCAAACGCCATTCGTGACGAGTGTGGTTCCGGTTGTGGGGGACTTTGCCGCTGCTCAACAGCCGGTCATCGTGGTGCTCAACGAAGGTACGTCGCTCAGCGTCCAAGCGGTTGTCTCGCCTGACCGTCGCTTCGTCCGCTTGACCTTGGTTCCGTTTTTTAGCCGAATCGGCGATGTCCAAGAGTTCACCTTCGAGGGATCGACCACGACTCGATCGGACTCGACGGTTGAAAACCCAGACTCCGCTGACGGTGGTACGACGACCGACAACACCGAAGACGTTCAAACCGGCACGACGATTCAGTTGCCTCAGTTCTCCTTCGTCACCGTGAGCACGACTGTGAGTGTGCCAGACGGTGGTACGGTGCTCTTGGGTGGTATTAAGCGTCTAAGCGAAGAACGCCGCGAACGAGGTATTCCGGTGTTCAGCAAGCTGCCGTACATCAACCGATTGTTCCGCAACGTGGGTATCGGTCGCGAAACCCAAAGCCTCATGATGATGGTCACGCCTCGTATCATCATCCAAGAGGAAGAAGAAGCTCGCCTCGGTTTCACCCCGTAAGCGAACTTTCGGTTAACTCGATTATGACCTCCTGCCGCCGTGAAATGTCTTCGGACTTTCACGGCGGTACTTTTTTGCGCGTCGGTCACTTATCGCGTACAATGGAAGATGTAGTCTGGCAAATTGCCAGCCTGATCGTCGGCCCAAGCCGCTTCCCTGCTTCATGAATCACAGTTTGAAGGATGCCACGTGGCCAAGTTTGTATTGTTTCTCGGCGTGTTGTTTGCCATGACGGCGGTGGCTGCAGGGGCGATGGAGCACGCTGTCCGCGGAATGATTATTCGTGATACGACCGAAGGAGAAGCTGCGCCCAAAGCTTCCGAAGAACTTTCCGATCCTGCCCCCAACGCCGAGGCAGCCAAACGGCTTGCCCAGTACGAGACAGGCGTTCGTTATCACATGTATCACGGACTAGCGATGATCGGCCTGGGTGTGGTCATGGCTATCTCGGCTCGCGGGCAAGTCCTGGGGCTGATTGCCGCACTTGTGATGGTGGTCGGTGTGAAGCTATTCAGTGGGACGCTTTATCTGATATCCGCTTTCGGAATGGCAGAACTGACGATGTTGGTGCCAATTGGCGGTAGTTTGCTGTTGTTGGGATGGTTGCTATTTCTAGGTGTTGTCTTGTTATTCGATCCGCTAGTCGACAAAGAAGATCTGGACTAGTAACGATCCGAGAACCCTCCGACAATCCGAGTTGTCGTCTTGCTGTCTTGAACGAACGTCAAAGTTAGGTCCTCTATGAGTCGAATTGCCAAGCTGGAACGGGAACTTCGCGGACAGACCATTTGCCAGGCGATCTTGGTGGGTGGCTTTGCACTTGTCGCCCTTACGCTTTTGCGACCTGTGCTGCTGCCGTTCGTGCTATCGATTTTCATTGTCAGCGGCTTGACGCCGGTTCTCTCAGGGATCGAGTCTCGATTTTCAACGACGCGGTTGGTTGCTGTGGTGATCGCTTCGGTTGTTGGGCTTGCTCTTGTTTTTCTACTTTGGTCGATCTTGTGGGTTTCGGTTGCCCAACTAGCAGACGAAAGCCCAAAGTATCTGGAGCGAATTCGCGCGACAGCCACATACGTGCAAGATACGATGCAGAAGATGTCGGACAGCATCACGAACGCGCTGGGGACGGCTAATAGTTCTGAGACGAGTAAAACTTCCGAAACCAAAGAAGAGGGAGCAAACGTCGCGGAAGCGGCTCAGCCGGATGCTGTCGAAGCAGAAAAGATCGTGGAAGCGGACAACGATAACTCTTCTACGAATTCAGATCAAACGGCTGACAAATCCAACGATGCGCAGCCCAATGGCAATCCCCTTAGTCGCCAGTTGGGGAGTCAGGTCACGAAGTTGTTTGAGTGGGCCTTGGCTGGAATTCGAGATGCCACAATTGAAGTGGTGACTTCGGGAACGATGGTGGTGATCTTCGTCTTCTTCCTGTTGTTAGGGAGTTCTCAGGCGATTCCAGGGAATGAAACATGGCGGGAGATCGACTCCAAAATCCGCGAATACATTGTCACGAAAACGCTCATCTCATTTTTTACCGGTATCGCGTTCGCGTTTTCACTTTGGCTGTTCGGTATTCCACTCGCCATCGTGTTTGGACTGATGGCCTTTCTGTTTAACTTCATTCCGAACATCGGACCAATTTTGGCGTGCTTGTTGCCACTGCCATTGATCATTTTCCACCCTGAATTGAGTGTCTTTGAGATGGTTTTGGCGATCACGGTCTCATCAGCCGTTCAGATTGTCAGTGGCAACGTCGTCGAGCCGCGAATGATGGGAGATTCGTTCGATGTTCACCCTATCGCCATTCTGCTGGCGTTAATGTTCTGGGGGCTCATCTGGGGCATCGTCGGCATGTTTCTCGCCGTACCGATGACCGCGATCATGAAGATCTTGTTCGCGAAGTTCAAAATGACGAAGCCTCTCGCCGACTTACTGGCGGGCCGATTCGATAGCGAAAGCTTTCGGAATTTCTATTTCGGAGAAGGGGACGAGTCGCAAGAGCCTAAACCGGAGGCTTCGAATTAAAAAAAGGCACCCTCTGTATCGAAGGTGCCGTTAGCAAAATCATTGGGAGGGTCGCCGCTAGAACAAGTTCGGCAGCGAATTCACCCAAGGATCTCTTGTTGGCGAAGCGACCAATGCTTAGATCAAATCGATCCTGACGAAAGACGTCGGTGGCTTATTCGTCGTTTTCCATGCGATAGGCGATCTCGTCGTCCGTGTGAAGTTCGGATTCACACTTCTCGCAAATGGTCGCGTTGTCATCTTGTTCGAGTCCTCGGACTACGTTGTCGCAGTGAGCGCAACGATACATCCGTTTGAAGCAAATCGAATTGCTGTTCACCAGGAAACCGTCGTGGGGAATGACGATCATGACTTGGGCCTCACTTGAATAACTGGCAATTAGGAAAGAATGAATATCATGCCCAGGCTGAAGCGCGGGTTACCTGGTTATGACGCAAAATCGAAAAAGGTATCTTGATATATCGCTATAGAGTACGTGAAAGATCCGGTCCAAAACAGGAACGAAACCAGAACGGTGTCATTGAAGTCATTGCCAGTTAACGTCTTACATGAATCAGGAAAGATCAAAATTCGTTAATATGGATTATGATCGAATCACCAATGAGGTGGATTCGCAACACCACCTGCCCCGGCAATTCAAGGGGACTGTAATTCATTCGCGATGATCGAATGTTTACGGCGTATAGCTAGATCGGTGTACGCCTGAAAATCACAAAGAGTGATTTCGCGAGTAAGCGATAAAAGGAACGGCAACGCCTTCATCAGGAGTTCATGATGAAGATTGCGGATTAGTGCTTCAAAGATTCCCAAGCATGAATCAGCAACTCGGCAGCTCGATTCACTTCTTCTTCCGAGGTGTACCAGCCAACGCTGAGGCGGATGGTTCCTTGTCGGTCCTGGGTTGGGACGTTCATCGCAGCGAGAACGGGCGAACAGTTCTTTCCCGCCACCGTATCGCTGGCGGACGTCGCGGCACATAGCTCGGGTACGCGTCGCAGCATCTCTTGTCCGGAAACACCAGGAAAGTTGATGCAGAGTGTGTTCGGCAAACGTTCTGCTTTTGCTCCGTGGACGACGACTCGATCCGGGATCGCATGGGTCAGCTTCTGCGTCAGCAACTTCGTCAGGCCTGTCAGTTTCTCATCGGCAGCATCAATGCTGCGTCCGACCAAATTGGCCGCTTTGCCCATGCCAACCCAAGCCATGACATTCTCAGCCCCGGCACGCAAAGAATGTTCAGCCCCTCCGCCATGAATGATTGGCTGAATAGGCGTTCCTTCTCGAAGATACAGTGCCGCTCCCCCTTTGGGGCCATAAAACTTATGAGCCGAGATACTGAGCAGATCGACACCCAACTGTCGTGGATTTACATGAATTTTGCCGGCGGCTTGGCAAGCATCAGTGTGGAATAGAATCTCGCGTTCGCGGCAGAGATTTGAAAGCTGCCGAAGGGGCTGGAGTACGCCTGTCTCGTCGTTGGCCAACATGATTGAAACCAGCTTTGTCGTCGGGCGAATCGCATCGAGCAGGGCATCCGGATGAACAATTCCGTAGCGATCCACCGGGACAACGGTCACGTCGCAGCCCATCTTCTGGCAATAGCTTGCCGAGCCAACCACCGCTGGATGCTCGATCGCCGAGATCACCATGTGGCAAGGGGTTCGCTGTGCGAGATGCTCCGCCATGGCCCCCTTGATCCCTAGATTGCAGCTCTCGGTGCCGGTGGCGCAAAAGATGACTTCGTCGGAAGTGACATTTAACAAATGTGCGACCTGACCGCGTGCGTCCTCCAAAGCTTCGTCAATCGCTCGGCTGGCGGCGTACATACCGTCAGGACATGCGAAAAACTCCGCCATAAACGGGAGCATGGCCTCCTGAACGCTAGGTGCGATAGGAGTTGTCGCGTTGTAATCGAGGAAGATTGACTTCATCAGACCTTTGGAAGCGATCCTTTAAAGCCGAATTCTGTGTAGGCTTTGGGAAGGACAATCGCCGTTATCTTGATATAGCTGATCGAGCGAAATGGGATAATCGCCTGGCGGGCACCAATTGCATCCGGCGTTTGTCGCTGAACAACCATCAGGTTGTCGTCGTAAACAAAGCCCACAAAAGGAATTGACTCATTTAGCTCGGTCATAATAACCCCTTTTTGGGGCATATCCTTGGGCCATCGCTCAAGGAGGTCGAGCCAGAGGTTCTTCTCAGTGCTGTCTGTCATCGTTTATGAACTTGGAATGAGGAATGCCAGGGGGTGGGTATCAGCATCTCCAAAATTCGGCGTGAGACCGACTAGCAGTCCAACAAAGTTCCCTTAGCCTGCGAATCCCAATCCCTTGTCGAAACAGGCAAAACCGTTACGAATAGAGGGGTTGCGGCCTGGGCTGGAATACAAAACGCTCGACAATTACCGCGAAATCGGTGATAATCAACACTGGCCATGCACCGCAAAAAGCTTTTCTTGAGACTTCTCCGCAATTAAGGATTTCTGGATATGACTAACCGCCGTCTTGGCTTCACGCTGGTGGAATTGCTGGTTGTGATCGCCATTATTGGAATCTTGGCCGGCCTACTTTTGCCAGCCGTACAAATGGCGAGAGAGTCCGCCCGACGCACGCAGTGTACGAACAATCTGAAGCAGATTGGTTTGGCGGTGACGAGCAAAGCGACCAATCATCCCCGTAACGAGATGCCAGCTCATATGTCTTGGAGTAAGAATCCAAGCCTCAGTCACGCGTCGTTCGTTCCTTACGGGGTTGTCGGCTGGGTTGTGCCCATGCTTGCCGAAATCGAACGCGGTGACCTGAACGACTTGTACAAAGATGGTGCGGGTACTCCCTACAATCCTGCCGTGCTGGATGGGGTTAAGATCAACGTCTTGATTTGCCCAAGCGATCCGCTTGATCCGACGGAAGTAAACCCGGTTAGTTACAATCCTAACGGTGGTTTCCTCAACGGCGACGCCGGTGGTTCTCCACTCGATCTCGCCGCGAATGGTGCTTGGAGCGACGCTTCTAATCTGACTGGTCAAAATGAGCTCGCCGTAAACTTCGGTAAGTTCAAGGATGGGACGAGCAACACGATTCTGATGACTGAACGTGTTCGCGAACCCTCGTTCGCACCAGGTGCTACGGTTACAAAGTGGAATGTTGTCGAACCGATCGACGGTACTCATCTGGACGAAATCCAGTCGGCAATGTTGTGGAACGACACGTTCGTCTCGACAGCTCCGCTTTCTGCCGGTGGTTTGAACACACTGGTCGGTGGCGTTTACTTGCCATCCAGCTACCATGGCAACTCGATCGTGGTTGCATTCGTGGATGGTTCTGTAAAGCAAATCGACACTTCGATCGCCCAAAACGTTTACGGTCGTTTGCTTACCAGCAGCGGACTCAAGGCTCGTCTGCGTGGTGGTTCGACGCCTTACTTCGCCAATGGCAATACCACGAATGGCGGATGGCAAGCTGCGATCCTGAGTGCCGACGATATTCCTTAAGCGTGAGAGCCAGGGTCGCCTTCGGCTCAGTTTTCGGTACATTCAAAGACATCCTTCTCGCAACTGGGAAGGATGTCTTTTTCTTTTTGCCTGTGGGAAAATCGAATTAGTGAACGAGTCTGAATTATTCGAGCAATTTGAACTCCCTGATTTGCACCAATTGTACATGCAGATGGCGCTGCAGCAGGCCGAGCAAGCCGCCCGCGAGGATGAAGTCCCGGTTGGTGCCGTGATTGTGCGGGAAGGGAGTGTCATCGCGGCCGCTTACAATCAACGCGAAATGCTCCGTGATCCGACTGCCCACGCCGAGATGATCGCGATCACCCAGGCCGCCGAGGCAGTGGGCGGATGGCGACTGGAAAACTGCATGCTGTACGTGACGCTTGAACCGTGTCCGATGTGTGCTGGGGCAATTCTTCAGGCTCGGATTCCGGTCGTCGTCTATGGTGCCCTCGATCCCAAGGCAGGAGCTGTTGATTCGCTGTATCACATGCTAAATGACAATCGCCTGAACCATCGATGTCAGGTTGTACCCGGAATTCTGCAGGAACGCTGCGGTCAGATCCTGACCGACTTCTTTAAGCAAAGAAGGGCCGAAGGTAAGAAATAGCCGTCCGTCAACAAACGAAACTACTCGGCTTGAAATTCATCCTGGTCGAGTAGGGGCGATGGACGCGACGGCAAATAGCCGAGGCGATTCAACTCAGAGATAAAGTCGCTTGTGCAGAGCATTCGCCAACGGCGGGCATCCGGGTGCTGGATGAAAACCGCTTCGATGTGAGGTAACTGTTGGGCAACTTGGTCTGGCGATTCGCAAAGCCAACGGACCCAATCACCGACATGGCCAAACCCGGATCGAGAGTGACCGTTCTGAATGTATTGGGAAACGATTGGGGCAAGATGAGCTAACGCTTCTTCGTGACCGACGCTCGGAAACAGAAATGCCAAGGCATCTTTACCCCATTCCACACGCAATGGTTCCACGACCCTCTCGATGTCTGCCAATCGCAGAACTTTGACGGCATCTGGATCGCACGGATAGGTGGTTTGAGCGGCCTGTTCCCATTCTTGGGAAGCAATTTCTGTCCCATCCACCAAGACGCCGATATCACGATGCCGTGCTAATCGACGCAACAGTTCGACGGGCATCGGTTCAATACCAATTGCGTCCACTAGATGATACTCTGGACCGACTTCCTTCGCGTAAAACGTGGCAAACTTGCGGCGTACCAGATCCTCAAACGCCCAGGTTCGCAGCGGTGCATCTGGAGCGTCTTGTCCCCCTTCGATGGTGACTCGAAACTCGGTCTTGCCGGCGCAAAACTTGTCTCCAGAATAGATCGTCGCGTAAGGGATGCTCACGTCGTTTAAGCGGACCCCATTTTGGCTCTGAAGATCACGTAGACGGCAACGCGTTTCCTCGCAATCGAGCGCGAAATGCACGCCTGAGATGGAGGCATCACCCACGATGGTGACATCTGCCATCTGGTTTCGACCAACAATCACGGTTTGACCTGGGTTGAGCCAAATCTGTCGGGCTCCCGAAGCGTCGTCGAATGCAACGCTCAGACGTCCAACCTTCGAACTCGAAACCGATTCTAAGTCACTGGAAGAGCCCGTCTTGTCAATGCTGGATGAGATTGCATTTGCCAAGTCGGTAAACTCTTGCGGGAGTTCATTCGTCGATTCCATATTGGCGGGATCAACAGGAATTGCGGTTGGGCCATATCCTGGCTTCACACCAACTTTCTGGCCATCTTTTTCTCGTAGACGTTGAACCTCGGGATACATCAGCGGATCAATCACCGTCGTGTGAATTTCCCCTTCGAATCGAACGACGAATTCGGAGTTGCCTGCACGAATCGTATCACGATCGTATAGCTCGACTAAGTTGACTCGAATCCCGTTAACGAACGTTCCGTTCGTGCTGTTCAAGTCACGGAGCCGGCAGCGATTCTTGTCGCAGAGAATTGCAAAATGAAGACCTGACATCGCGTGATCATGGGCGATCGTCAGGTCGGCATTGGCTTGTCGGCCTACACGAAACATTGAGCCCTGTTCCGCCGAGATAATCTCGCCCTTGGCAGGCCCTTCTTGAACGGTCAAAAGCGCACGCATCGCTTGTACGAAGTTCCTGTAAATCGAGTCAGTGTCAGGAGGAGAGTCTCCTGCTGCCCTGAGTATACAGCCCCCAAAAAAGAAGGGCACCTCCCGATCAAGATTCGAGGTTATTTTTTCATGCGCGTCAGGCGTTCTCGCGAAACATTGGTTCTGTTTTCGCGTGTCGGTCTAGGGAGTTGCCGCCTTCGCTTCTTTAAGCTGTTGTGCTTCGGGTAGCACTTTATAGAAGGGATCAAGCGGATAGCAACCTGAGATAAGCCCTTTTCGCGGACCAGAAGTGCAATCGCTGAAGGTCCGGCAAATCTTCTTCCGCGGCATTGCTCCTTCTTCCAGCGTAGCCTGCGGAAGTTCGGGCAATGAAAGTACCATGCGTCCTAATCCGACACTATCGACCCAGCCTTCGCGAACGACCGCTTGGGCAACATGCGGAACATACTCTTGGAGATAAGTATATCCAGTGCCGATCATCGCCATGTTGGGGACAGCCTTCTTGCAGTCTCGGACCGCTTCGATTTGACGGACCACACCGACCAAGGGATCTTCTGGCGGTGGATAGCCATCGGTTGGAGGGAAGATGGCAGGACGCTGGATATGCGGGTTGTAATAGGGGCTTCCCGCTGAAAGATTTACGGCGAACACCCCTGCCGCTTCCAGCAGACGCAGCAATTGAATCGGCTCACTTAAATCCATTCGCTCGGGATTATCTTGATCGACGCCGAAACCGAACTCATAAGGAAGCATCCCTTGGTAATCGATCGGTTCCCCTGCTTCCAGGCCAGCGTGAAAGGGAATCAAATCGAAGATGCTCAGCCGCACGCCGATCAACAGGCCGGGACATTCCTGCTTCACGCGTCGAATGATCGTTGTCAGCAGGCGGGTACGCCCCTCGAAATCACCGCCATACTTACCTGGGCGATGGCGAGCACTAAGGAACTCGTGCAGAAGATAGCCGTGACAACACTTGATGTCGACAAAGTGAAATCCGAGTTGCTGGGCAATCTTGGACGAGGTGACATACTTCTCGATCAACTCATCCAACTGTTCGTCAGTCCAAACCGCCGAGTCGTCGTCCGGATCGATTCCAACACGTGCATCCAGTACCGGATGGTGATAGGCAATTCTTGGCTCAGCGACATGCTTCTGATTCGGTCGGCAATAACGCCCTGAGTGCGTCAGCTGTAATCCGACCATCAAGTCGGAAGGATCGCTGATCTCGGCACGATGCGTGTTGATCAGCGCATCGAACAGCTTTTCTAGTCCAAAGCGATTGGCTTCGGTACCGAGTGTTTGATTGGGATTTGCCCGACCATCTTCTTGGACGGCGGCTGCTTCGCCTCCCCAGATCCACTTGGCGCCGCTGCGACCGAAATTCTCCCAGCGGCGAATCGTGTACTCGCTAGGTGATCCATCGGGATTCGCATCCCATCCTTCCATGGGATGAATGCACCAGCGGTTGCCCATCGTAAAGCCACCAGCGGTCAGCGGCTCAGCCATTGGCGAACCTTGCTCGCGCGTGAGAATCGAATCGTCACACGGAAGTTCAAGACCAAGTTCCGCGAGTCGCTCTCGAAACGTGTCGACGGTTTTCAGCTGGGCAACTTTGATGTAGCGACTACTCATGAGTTTCTAACTAGTGGCAGCAGGACGAAGTTCGGAAAAGGCGAGCACAAACTTCTTGGTCTCTTGCTCGCCGGTCAGGAATTTGACCGTCGCCGTTCGTTTCGCGCCTTCACCACTCATTGCGATGATCTTGCCCAATCCGTAAGTCGGATGGAGCACGGCCATTGATTGATGAAAACGGTCCGGATCAGACTTGGGACGCGAGGATTGTGGCCCTTTCACCATATCTGCGGCGGTCATCAGCATTTTAGTGTAAGACGACCCACTCTCGCTTGGCGACTCACCCGAAAAATCGCCCGATTCGCCAATTTGGCTGAAATCATCCTCGGGGATCTCGTGGACGTCGTCCCAGTCTTGCCCAGGTGAAACGACGGGCTGATTAAGCTGGGCTTGAAAGTCCATCTCTTCGCGGGGGAGTTCAAACAGAAAGTTGCTCGGCACGGTCATTTGCCGTCGGCCGCGGAAATCTCGCTGATTGGCCGTGCTGATCTCAAGTTCTTCCTGAGCTCGCGTAATTCCGACGAAAAGCAGTCGCCGTTCTTCTTCCAACTGGGCTTCCGAATCCTTGGATCGCTCGTGCGGCAAGAGCCCCTGTTCAACGGCAACGATAAAGACCCACGGAAACTCCAGCCCTTTGGCGGCATGCAAGGTCATTAACGTGACACGATCGAGCTCGGTGTCGAACTCGTCCGTTTCGTTGACCAAGGCCTTGTCTTCCAGGTACTGTTCCAGCGTGCCATCTTCCGGATGTTGGAAGTCGAACTCACGAGCCGAAGAGAGAAGCTCTTCGATGTTTTCCAAGCGGGATTGATCCTCTTCGTCGTCGGAGTCTTCGTATTGGGCCCTGTAACCACTTTCATTGAGGATGGCCCCCAGGATCTCTTCCACTGGCTCATTGATCTTCAGTGAGATTCGATCGAACAGGGCAACAAATTTGGCGACGGCGACTGCTGCTCGCTTACTCAGCGATTCGATCATGCCAGCTTCCCGGGCGGCATCCATCATCGAGATACCGTTATCCAGCGCATGAACTTGCAGCTTCAACAGTGTCGACTTGCCAATGCCGCGGGTCGGTGTGTTGACGATTCGCGAGAACGCCACATCATCACGTGGGTTGTTCATCAACATGGCATACGCCAAGACATCCTTGATCTCTTTGCGGTGATAAAACTCGACACCGCTGACGATCATGTAAGGAAGTCCTTGCTGACGCAACGCCTCTTCGTAAGCTCGAGACAGGGCATTCACTCGATAGAAGATGGCGAAATCACGCGGTCGCCGCTTTCCTTGAGCAACTTGAGCAGCAATCCGCAAGGCAATCGCCTGGGCTTCTTCATGGCTCGTAACGTAGGTCAGCATGCGAACTGGCTGGCCGGCTGGCAGTTCGGTGAACAGCGACTTCTTCTTTCGCCGTTTGTTGTGACCAATCAAATGATCTGCCACTGCCAAGATGTTGGGCGTGCTACGGAAGTTTTGTTCCAGCCGCACAACGTTGACTTGCTTGAAGTCTTTCTCGAAGTCGAGAATGTTGTTCAAGTTGGCCCCACGCCAGCCGTAGATCGATTGATCAGGATCTCCTGTCACACCTAAGTTGGGGAACTGCTGGGAAAGAGATCGAACCAACAAGTATTGGACGAGGTTCGTGTCTTGGTATTCGTCGACCAGGATGTAACGAAAACGTTCGTCGAGGGCGGCACGCAGTTCCTCGTTTTCCTGCAGCATCTGGGCGACCAGCATCAGCATGTCGTCAAAGTCGACCGCGTTCGCCGCGCGAAGTTGTCGTTGATACTCTGGGTAGACGTCCTGCACGATCGAGCTGATTGCACTTGCCGAGTTGGCTTCGTAGCGATCGGGCAGGATCATGTTGTTCTTTGCCCAGCTAATCGCGCGGGCAACTTTCTCGGGCGTTGCATGTGACGTCGAGATTTCTTCAGTCTGCAACGCTCGCTTCAAAATTTGCAACGAGTCGGACGTATCGTAGATCGTGTAATTCGATTCGAGTCCGACTAGATTGGAGTAGTTTCTTAGCAGCCGCGCACAGAAACGGTGGAACGTGCTAATCCAAACAGTGCTCTGCGGAGCCAACCGTTCGACGCGGGAACGCATCTCTTCCGCGGCCTTGTTGGTGAACGTTAACGCCACGATTTGCGAGGAGTAGACGCCACTGCGAAGCATGTTGGCGATGCGGTGTGTCACGACACGGGTCTTACCACTTCCTGGTCCCGCGAGAACTAATAACGGGCCATCGACATGAGCAACAGCTTGCTGCTGAGCTTGCGTGAGGCCATCGAGCAAAGGATCGGTCATCCATCAACCTGTGGAGGAGAACGCTAGCAGCATTCGTGAAAGCATTGCTAGCACCATTGTAGGTAGTTTCCGTAAATTTTTCCGAAACTGGTATTCAATTCTAAAGAAATGAGTATAGTTATTCCCACTGCAACGCGAGACCCTCACTGACCCGTTTCCTACTCGTAAGATTTGAGGTGACGACCGTTGCAAAACAAGGTGGCTCTAGGGATGGGCCACGTCACAATTTTTTTATCTTGCGACAGGGAGGGAACCCATGCCACGAATTCCTCTGAATTCAGCTGACCAACAACATGATGATCTGTTGGCTAAGTTGGAAATGAGTACTGCGGAAATCGGTTTGACCGTTCGCACTACCAATTGCCTTGAGGAAAAGGGCATCTTCACCGTTCGCGATTTGTTGAATTGCACACCAGCCGATTTGTTGAGCATCTCCAACTTCGGCGAAAAGACCCTCGACGAGGTCTACGCGGCGCTGGAAGGCGTCGGGTTCTATCGTCACACCCGCCAACTTGCCCGTGCAACGGCTGCCGCCGTTTAGCATGTTGGCAGGCCCCGGGTTCCCTCGATCAGGTCGATCGGCTACTTGGCGCCAACCTGATAACAGCGAACCGGTCCACCGCGCTGGCCGGTCTCGCGGACAAGCAGCATACCACCGCTCAGGGCGGGCAAGGCCCGCACGATGTCTTTGCCCGCCTGGAAGCGGCTGATCTCTTCAAACTTCTTCGGATCTGGTTTGAACAAGATTGCGACTCCATCGTGAGTGACCGCGATCAGTTTCCCATCGGCGTAAATCAGGTGGGATGTCCCCGGTCCCACCTCAGACCACATCACTTTGCCGGTCGCCAGTTCGACACAGCGAAGTTCGGCCCGCCCTAAATCTTCTCGGCCGTGAATCCCGTACAGGTAATCGCCGACAATCACCGGTGTGTTGTATTGGCTGGATAGTGTGTCATCGTTTTCCCAAATCGGCTTGAATTGTGTTTTCTCCAATTCAACAAGCTTGGCTCCAACCCCGTAGCTGGCGGTGACGAACAGTTTGTTGCCGGACACAAGTGGTGTCGCCGCATTCACGGTGGGCCCTCGTTGACCAAAAGGAAAACCATAGAGGATTCGTCCAGTGAAAGGATCGAGCAAGATCGTCTGGAACCGCGTAACAAACACAGCATACGGGCGGTCGGCAATCTTAGCCATTGTGGGTGATGCATAGCTGGCGGCATCGTTGCCCGCCCGCCAGGCGAACTCGCCGTCTTTCAAGGTCACCGCTACGACGGCAGCATTGTCTCGTCCGCCAACGTTCGTCAGGACAAGCTTGTCGTAAACAATGGGCGTGCTGCCGAATCCAAAATAGCCGTCCTGAGCGCCAAACTGCCGAGCCAAGTCGACTTCCCACCGCAGCTTGCCCGTTTCTTTGTTGATGCTGCGCAACTGGCCTGCCGCACCGAAGACGATCACGGAGTCATCGGTGACGACCGGGGTACAGCGAGGGCCGTCGTCCGGATTGACCGAAGCTCGATAGGAAGCAGCCATGTCGCATGTCCACTTGCGTTCACCAGTTTTGAGGTCGACGGCATCAAGCAATTCAGAGCTTGATTGGCGATGGAAAAGGTAAACCACGCCATCTTCCACGGCCGGACCCGCATATCCAGAACCAAGGTCACGCCGCCAAACCTGCTTCGGGCCATCTTCTGGCCACTTATCCATCAGCTTTTCGTTTTCCGCATGTCCGTTACGATTGGGGCCAAGGATTTGAGGCCAGTCGCCAGCCTGGGTGGTGTGGACCCATGTGACGGTAACCAGTAACGCGGCCAACGGTTTCCAAAAGAATCGGCGGTGAATCATGAGAGAATCCTGACGTGTATCGGTGCCGCAGGGGGGCGAATCAAGTTATATTTAGCATGGTATCGCGCAGACTAGGTTCGATCCAATGACTAGGCATCGGGCGGTTTGAGGTTGGGAGGACTCCCTCCACGCGGCGACACGAGAAGATTTCGGCCGAAGAATAGACCATTTATGCCACGCTGGTTTCGCATTTGGGAGAAAAAACGGGGTTCGCGCCGTACGGTTTCGCGTGTCGTAGCCACGGTTGGCGAGACCTTCTTTTTCTCTGCGCTCTTCTTTTTTGGCGTGATTTTCACGGCGATGGCGGGGGCTTCCACTTGGTTGGAAACCTGGCCGATTCGCTCGATGTTCCCGGAAGTCGCCTATGTGAAAGGGGAGGGGATCATTCAAGAGATCCGCGTGGTGGAGGTGGGATCGGATGACTATCCCCGCTTCAAACCAGAAGCATTGGTTTTGATTGAACTTCCTGAAAGGAACTATCTGCGCTGGACGCTTCGTCGCAATGAGATCACGTTCGCTACCGAAGAAGAGGCTTGGCAGCGATTGGATGGCTATAAACCAGGTTGGATTTATCCTGCTTGGCACGATCCCGATCGTCCTGCCCAAAGCATCGTTTTGGAACGCACACCTGCTTACGGACTGTGGGTGATCTTTCTAGTGCTGATCTCCTTTATTGTGATTGGCGGAATCGGGCTGATTTATACCTTGCTGCTCATGGGGACGTCGGTCGAACGTCGAGCGGCCATGGCGAAGAAAGCAAAAACGCTAGAGCTTCTTCGCGAATCGATGCCTGCGGCCACCTTTCCCTCGATTCCCAACGACGCCAATCTGACGAACAGTCCTGGCGTGCGATTGGCGTTTCGGCTGCCGATTGAAGTTTCGCCCGGTTGGTGGCTGTTGGCAACGTTGATCTTCAGCCTCCTATGGAGCGGTATGGCGGCGGTGTTCTTTATTGCTGCATTGGGCAAGCATTTGGCTGGCAACCCAGATTGGCTCCTATCGATCGTAGCGTTGCCGACCACTGCGATAGCCCTGGCTGCGATCTATCAGTTTTTGCGCGAAGTAACTAACCAGACGCGTGTGGGACCGACAGGTTTGGAAATCTCGAACCATCCCTTGTATCCTGGGAAGGAGTACCGAGTTTTCGTAACTCAGGCCGGGAAGATGAAAGTCAAGCAGCTGCGTATCACACTGATCTGCGAAGAGGCGGCGACGTTTCTGCAGGGTACTGATGTCCGGAGTGAGACGAAGCGGGTTTTTGAAGAGGAAGTCGCGGTCGCCCGAGGCTTTGAGATCAAGCCTGGTATGCCGTTCGAGGCGGACTATCAATTGAAGGTTCCTGAAGGATCGATGCACAGCTTCAAATCGGATCACAATGCGATTCACTGGAAGCTGGTGGTGCAGATCAATGCGGATCACTCGACGCGACTGAGCCGAAGCTTTCCTATCGTCGTCTACCCGGCGGAGGTAGAATTGGTGCGATGAATCTTCCGCCCAAAATCCAAATTACACTCGATCGACCTAGTCGGGCTTACCTGCCCGACGAGGAGTTGATTGCCAGCTTCGAGATCAGCGGTATCTCGCCTTCCGAAGTTCAGGCCATCGAAGCGTCGGTGTTGTGGTACACCGAAGGGACCGGCGAAGAAGATCTGGCGATGCACGATTTCCGCCGCCTGCTTCCCATTGATCGCAACGATGCTGACCTGACGAGGCGTCGTCGGTTCCAAACCCGTCTGCCACGTAGTCCGCTTTCGTACCAAGGACTGATCGTCAAGATCCGTTGGGCGATTCGCGTCCGCGTGTTCATGCAGCAAGGTAAGGAATACATGGAGGAGGTTCCATTCCGATTAGGTGAACTGGAACCCGTTGTGCCGATGGCGGCCAAGTCGTCTGCTAGGAAGCGGGCCGATGATGCAGCGTAACCCGTTTTCAACCTGCTTCACACGCCCAGGAAGTATCTCTTTTCGATTTACGGAAGGCAACTCGGTCGAGTCGCTCTGTCATCAATTGGCCAAGCCGAGGGCCCAAGGAGCGATCGTTGGCCCGCATGGCAGCGGCAAGTCGACGCTTCTCGAGATGTTGTCGTCTAGCTGGTCATCAGTTGGCTTAATCGAGCAACGTGTCCGGCTGACAGCATCTCGCAAACGAGAAAATATTCCCTGGGAGATGCTGGGCGATGGTAGCTTGCTGGTCATTGATGGCTTTGAACAGCTATCGTGGGGCCAGCAGCGCTGGGTTCGATTCTATTGTTGGCGAATGGGTTTGCGATTGCTGGTGACCTGCCACGTGAATTGTGGCGTCCCGGTCTTGCTGCGAACGGAAGCCAGTTGGCCGTTGGCGTTGGAATTAGCAAGTCAGCTTCTTGCCTGCGATGCAACAAGTTACGAAAACGAGCTACACGCGATTTGGCTGGAAGATCCTGGCAACATCCGCGACTTCTTTTTCCGGTTGTATCATTGGTGCGAGTCGCATGGGTTGTATCGATTGGAACATGCCGACTCTCCCTGGCAATCGTTATCTGTCTGACAAACATTCGCTAGTCAGTAAACCTTTCGCAGCAGAGATTCTTTTGCCAATGCGTACTCGTGCCCTTGGGGAGGGGCAAAGTTGGGGAAATCAGTATGATTTTTCCTGTTCTGGCTCAAGGCTGTGATCTATCCTTCACCGTCCAGTATTACACGCGCGGCACAGGAAGCCCGTTTTTGATAGTTCGATGGATCGACGACTGATGCGTTTTCAACCGGAAGGATCATTCCCGGATGACTGCTTCGCCGATCAAAACCGTATTCACCCTGCTTGTTTGCAGCTTGATGGTGCTCAACAATCCTGGCGCTGCCCAGGCTTGTTGGCTGACCGACTGGCTGTGGGGTAACAACACCGAAGCGTATCCCGTTCAACCGCCGGTGATTACGACTAATTATCCGGTTTACCCAACCACGGTTGGCTACGCGCCGGCGCAAGGAGCCTGCCAACCTTCGGTGGTGGGATCTTACCCTGGCACGACCGTTGGCTACACACCGATGAATTACGAATCGCAGTACCAGCAAGTGCCGGTTACTGTCTATCGCCCAACGACCGTCTATCAACCAACAACGGGCGGTGTTCCGGCGGTTGGATACCAGGGATGCACAACGTCGCGTTACCAAGTGCAACGTATTCCTGCTTGCGGATATGCCCCAACTGCTCAGTCAAGCTGTGGTTGCTCCTCCGCTGGCTATAACGTGCCGTCCGCCACGATGCCTGGAACGACCATTCAGCAAGGTCAGCCGAGCGAATGGGTTCCACGTGATCAGGTTCCTGCAGGCGGTTATCAACAGCAAGCTCCCGTTCAAGTTCCAGCTCCACCATCCTCGGTTCCTCCGGCAGGAAGCACCTATGGCGGTGGATCGAGTTACACACAACCTCCGACACAGCAGTCGTTGGGGCCACAACCAGGTTCGCGTTATGGGACCGAACAGCCGATGTCGCCAGCCGACACTCAGCCGGCGTTGCGTCCAGGATACGAAGAGCAAGGCGTGCAGTTGAACGGCTCGATGAGTGCTCCCCGAGTTAGTCCAAGTCCAAGTGCCCCGATCTCGCGATACGTGCCACCTTCGGTGACCAGCCAACGTCCGGCAGCCACGACCGTGACTCCATCGTCTTCGTCGAATTCGACTCCGGTTACGAATCCATGGCAGGGCGCTCCCGTGAACCCGATTCCTGATCCGCAGTTCTCGAATACGGAATCGAGCCGCGAAGCACCACGTTTGCTTGATCCCCGTGACAAGACCGCGGGCCTCGATTCGAGTAGCTTGATCGTGCCGGTTGGCTACCAAATGGAAACTCAGCCACCGCAGCGAACCTATCGCCCGCCAACCGCTTCAATTCAAACCGACGCCAACGGCTGGTATTCGCCGGGCAAATAGCCCAAACACCAACCGCCATGATCCAAACAATCAGGGGACCGAATACGGTCCCTTTTTTTATGCGCGACAAGGGGAGTTGATGGAAGCGATTTCTAGCGGCTACGCTTAAAGGCGTCACCCTTTGTCAAGGAAGTTACTATCGCTATGAACAATGCTCAAATCGCCGCTAAGTTTGAACTGTTGGCGGATCTATTGGAATTTCAAGGAGCGAACTCATTTCGCGTGCGAGCTTATCGCAACGCCGCGCGAACGATCGAAGGGTTGTCGCAGCAAATTAGCGATATCTTGGACGATGAAAGTCAGAAACTGACCGACCTGGACGGAATCGGTAAAGACTTGGCGGAGAAGTGCCAGGTGTTGGTCGAGAAGGGGGAACTGCCGCAACTGGATGAGTTGCAGAAGAAGATTCCGCAATCGGTTCTCGCGATGCTACGAATCCCCGGACTTGGTCCGAAGAAGGCAGCGGTTATCTACAAAGAGTTGAAGATCGCCACGCTGGAAGAATTGAAGCAAGCGTGTCTCGATGAACGTGTGCGCGAACTCAAAGGATTCGGTGCAAAAACCGAGCAGACTATCCTCAACGGAATTGATCTTGCTGCTACCGCAGAGCAGCGAACCTACTGGGCCACGGCCGACAAGTTGGTTCAGCGACTGCGAGAACACCTGAAAGATGTGAAAGGTGTCGAGAAGTTGGAGTTCGCCGGAAGCTATCGTCGCGGCAAAGAAACGGTCGGCGATATCGATATCCTCGTAACGGCCAAGTCGCCAACCGCCGCAATGGATCGCTTGGGCGAGTTCTCCGAACTAAATGAAGTTATCGCTCGTGGGGACACGAAAATGTCGATCCGTTTGGAAAACAATATGCAGGTCGACCTTCGCGTTGTGCCAGCGAAGAGTTACGGCGCAGCGCTGCAGTACTTCACGGGATCCAAGGAGCACAACGTCAAAGTTCGCGGCATCGCCAAGCAGCATGGCTTAAAGATCAACGAATATGGTGTCTTCCGGATGGAAGACGGTGGAACCGAAACCTACGTTGCCGGTAAGACGGAAGAAGACGTCTACAAAGCGTTAGACTTGCCATGGTTTCCGCCAGAACTCCGTGAGAACCGTGATGTGATAAAACTCGCCGAGAGCGGCTTGCCAGAGTTGATTACCGTCGAGGATATTGTGGGGGATATGCACATGCATACCGACGCGACCGACGGGAAAAACACCTTAGAAGAAATGGTCGAAGCAGCGATCGCCCGAGGTTATCAGTACGTGGCGATTACCGATCACTCGAAGCGGGTCAGCATGGCGAACGGCCTGGATGCCGATCGACTGCTCGAACAGTGGAAAGCAATCGATAAGCTGAACAAGAAGCTCGATGGGCAGATCTTGATTCTGAAAGGACTGGAATGCGACATCCTCGAAAAGGGAGGCATGGATTTGCCGGATCAGGTGTTGGAACAAGGGGACTGGATCATTGCCAGCGTTCACTACGGTCAGAACCAACCTAAGCAGCAAATCACCGACCGAATTGTAGGTGCTCTGGAGAACCCTAATATCTGCATCGTTGCGCACCCGACCGGCAGGCTGATCAATCGCCGCGAAGCTTATGAAGTCGATCTTGAAACAGTCTTTCAGTGCGCTAAAGAGAATAAGAAGTTCGTCGAGCTGAATGCCAATCCGATGCGGCTCGATCTAAACGAGATTCAGTGCAACGCGGCTAAAGAGCGGGGTATCCCGATCGGCATTAATAGCGATGCCCATAACATCGAGGGATTCAACGTGATGAAGTATGGCATCAAGCAGGCACGTCGCGGCGGACTGACCAAGGCCGACGTTGTTAATACGCGGCCTTGGAAGGATATTCAGAAGATGTTGGGAAGATAGCCAACATCACCTAAGCCATGGCTTCGCGAAGCTGTTCGACGAATTTGGGGCATTCTTCGCGTGGATCGCCTGCTTCTTCGTACTCGAGAACAACGAAGCCACGGTAATTGGCTTCTTTCAGGATGTTAAACACCCGCTTGAAGTCGGTCGGGACTTTTTTCTTGTCCGGCCCAGAGACCACGACCTTTATCTGAGCATTGATGGCGTAGGGAGCGACCTGAGCCAATTCGCCATAGATGTCGTCGCTATGGAAGTTTCCTGAGTCGAGGTTCACGCCGAACCACTCGCTATCCACGTCGTGAACAATCTTCAGTAGACCTTCCGCCGTAGCTGTTGGTCCGCCGTGATTTTCCAAGGCGAGAAAGACACCATGCTGGCCAGCGTATTGGCATACTTCATTCAGACCTTCGACCATCAATCGATGCGTTTCTTCCACGCTCGATCCTTTCTTCTGATGGCCTGCAAAGACGCGAATAACGGGAGCATTCAGCTTCGCGGCATGCTCGATCCAAGCTTTGGTTAAGGCGATTTGTTGATCGCGAGCTTCCCCAGGCGGATGGCCGAAATCGTTACCGATTGCGGTTCCTGAAACGCTAAGCCCTTGGCGGAACGCATGCGCTTTGAGGCCATAAAGGTATTCCGCCGTGGGATCGGCTGGAAAGTAGTACGATGTTAATTCCGTGCCGTCTAATTGCATCTTGGCACAGTCGTCGATGAACGTTTCAAGCGTGACGCCTGACTTAGAATCTTTTAGTAAATTGCGGTAGCTGTAAGCGGCCAGGCTGAGTTTGAATTTGGGGGCCGTGCGATGGGTGATCGGCTCGGAAGCGACTGCTGACCCGGTAAGGAGACTTCCGGCCGCCAGACCTGACGTGGCGGCTAGCCAAGATCGACGATTGAGATGCGCATTGGTTGGCATGGAGGAATCTCCGAGAAAGTGAGAGTGTGGATAGTGGGTGGGGCTAAACGCCAACTCCGGCTGGCTGAGTGGCTTTATCGGATTCGCGATCGACGTCGGAAGCTACTTCGGAATCCGATTTCAGCACTTCCAGCGGCGCGAACGCCAGGCTCAAGCCAATCATCAGGATAGCAAATACCCAGTGCCCGGTAACTAATCCCAGTGCAAGCCAATGGAAGGCAGCCAGAATGGACAAGAGCGGACGCAGAATGCGGACCCAAATCAAGAGTCCGAAGACGAGCTCGAATAGAACGATCCAATGCGTCCAGGCAAACACGATGGTCGACATGCCGTTGTTACGAAGGAAAGTTAAGTCAATCAGCCGACTATCGGGTTGAGCAATCAACCACCACATCGCTTCGCCGTTCCACCAGACCGGGTTGCCGAGCTTGGCGGTGCCCATCATCAAGTAGAACATCGACACATGGATTTGTACCAAACGCACCGCCAAATGCGCCATGAACGAATCAGGCACTTCGGCTACGGACTTGCGATCACGAAGCCACGCGTCGACCGAGAAGTACGCCCCACATGGTGCCAGGCATAAATACAGCATCACTGGGCAGAGCAGGGGCTCGACCAATCCCGTCAGCATTGGTGCGCGTTCGGCATAGGAAAGAACGAAGACGGTTGCGACAACCGCGGCGATGCGCGTTTGAAAACCGACCGTAAAAAGGAGAATCGAAATCAGTCCAATCGTGTGAAGCACGTAAAGGGACAGCTGTGAGTTGGCAAAGTAAAAGACAGACCAATACAGAACTTGATTCGCAGGATCATCAGCACCGGTCAGACGCATGGTTCGTCCATACGGCAGGACGCCACCATCGGAGAACCAAATCGCCAATTCCGAAGTGAACGAAAACGCATAGATCAGGGCGACAACGCCAGCGACGATGCGCAGCATGCTGACCGTTCGTGGACTGTCCTTCTGAAACCAGAAATTGTTCCAGCCGCCGCCGATCGATTCCGAAAGTCGATTGAAGTAGGTGCCAAGCACGCTTGCGATTCCTGTGGTTACTGAACGGGGGCGACATGCTCGGTCGCCATCTCTTTGATGTGCTCGATTGCGCCGAGTTCATCTACCCACACTTGAGCGCGATAGATGACATCTTCGTACGAAGCGTCGCGCGGATCATCGGAAAACTGTTGTCCTTCGATGTGCAGATCCATTGGCTGCGGACGCCGACGAATGCATTGGATCGCAACTTTTCGTTGCCCGGTGAGGCGGATGAAATATTGCCCGATCCCTTTGGTGATTTCGGCGGGAATTGTGTCGTCACTTACTTCCGCTTGAACGGCAACGATCTTGGCCAGACGCTGGTAGCGATACGGATCGCTGAGGCCCGATCCCAGCATCGGACCCGGGACTTGGTAGGTCTTGGTTTCTCCCTCTGGCGTTGTTGCTTCGATGCGGAAGAAGTGCTCGTAGTCAGACGATTGACCTGTATAGAGGGCATATGGAGATGACCGTACGCCGAGATTCAGGGGCTCGGTGAAGAGCTCAAAGAACCTCAGTAGCTTCTCTTGGACAGGCGACGAGTGGCGGCCACCCAGTGAACTGGAGACAACGACCCACATGCCGAATAAGTAGATGAACAAAACCAGCGAGACAATCCCACGCGAGGTAGGACTAAGGACAGCGTCGGTCGAGGGGCCGGGGCGTGTGTCTTTTTTGGACGACATCCGAGAGCAATTCCAGGTGGGAGATGATTGAGGCTGAACGTTCGATTGTAATTCGCCGAGGTCTTGGATCGAATGTTTTCTCGCTTGGCGATTGCGATTTCGACTTTAGGTTCGCAAAATAAAAAAGACCCGGCATTCCGAAAGAGGAAAACCGGGTCTTTTGCGATTCCGCTGAAAGGGGCGGGCAACAGGGCGAATCCCGCCGCAGCTTCCAGGCAAACTCCTCATGCGACCGCAGGCCGGGCCAGCATCGAGAAGCTGTACGGAAATTAGGCTTCAGCCGGAGGAGCCGGAGGAGTGGCTTCTTCCGAAGGGGAAGCTTCTGGTGCAGCTGCTTCAGGAGCGGCACAGGTTGGTTCCGGAGCAGCACAGGTTGGCTCAGGAGCACAGCAAGTTGGTTCCGGAGCGCAGCAGGTCGGCTCTGGAGCACAGCAAGTTGGTTCAGGAGCACAGCAGCTACGGCGAGCCTTCAAGCGAGCGAACAGGCCACCGCAATGCTTCTTCCGGCCACAGCAGGAAGGTTCTGGAGCACAGCAGGTTGGCTCTGGAGCACAACAAGCAGGTTCTGGAGCACAGCAGGAAGCCTTGCGAGCGAACAGGCCGCCACAGTGCTTACCACCAAAACAACCATGGCAACCGAAACCGGCGTCAGCTTGACGTTCGCCGCCGATCAGGGCCATACCAACGACCGCGAAAAAGATCGCGATACCGAGAGTGAAAACACGATTCATTTGAGAATCCTCCAAACTTCACTATCTGAAGTGCAAGGGAGTAAAACACGAAGACGCCGTCCGACGTGATCCCCCGACCACGACGGCACAACGTCGGAGGACTTTTCCAGTGCCTTGTTAGGATCACCGGGAATCCCGCGAATTACCTCAGCTTACCCTGTTGTAAAACTGTAGTGATTACGCGGAATTTATGCGTTGCATAGCATAGGCCGTAAAATTACCAGTCTTCCAAGCTAAGTCAAGCAGTGAGGCGGGTATTTAGAGTGTTTAGAGAAGATTTTCCGTTTTCAGGATTTCTTGCTACGCACCGATCTCTTGACGTCAAAAGCGATTCGGTTATCCGCCGAGAAGAGGTCAGAACCACAAAAAAAGCCCACCATTTATGCGGTTCGTCGCACCGATGGTGGGCTTTGCGTGCTTTTTAGTGCCGTTATGGTAAGATTAGCGGCTGAGCGGTGAAGAATGCGAGGCGGGCATCACTTGAGCGCTTCCTGCCGACGCGGAACCCCGCCGGGTCAGTTCAAGCTCGGCTCGTTGCTGCTGAGCCAGCATGTCCAGCGGGTCTTCAAAATTCATTACCAGGGGAGTTTCTCCGGAAAATAATTCCGTCGCCATGCCGGCAACCGCCCAACCAAGGGGCTCTTTCCGCAAGATCCAGACGATTTCGTACGTTTGGCGACGCCCAGCATCGTCGACGTCGGTCCAATTCGATTCAACGTGAGCGATATCACGGGTATCGGTGGTGTAGATGGTCTGACCAACCACGAACTGGGCCGTACGGCTACCAGGTGGATGAACGACCATGTCGTGCTTCGCCGTTTCTGTGCGAGCTTTGTTGGTCAACAGGCGACTGGTCGTGGTTTCGTCCCCTTCGCGAAGCGAGGTAAGGAACAACTCGACAACGGTCTTAGGGTTCTGGGCTGCCTGTTGGACGTGGTCGCCGATCTTTTCAACGACGATGGTTTCTTCGTCGGGTTGCCCCGGCGAGTCGTTGTTGGCGGTGGATGTTGGATCGTTCGACTGATTGCATCCGAAGAAAACGATCGCGATCAGCAATAGCCAAGCGTGCTTGCTTCCCTGCATGACGCACTATTCCTTAGTCAAAATTAAACGCCGGAATGGCAACGTTTTGCCCCGGCTGAATTCCAATAGCTCGGGGCAACTCTCGCAAAACGGCCAGATATTGTCAACATCGATTTTGAGAGACGTGTTCTTAGCCAGCACCAAGGCCGCGATCGAACGCGTCTTGCTCGCGCAAATAGACGGCCAACGTCGACTCAAACGTTTGGCTGCTGATTTTGTAACTTGGGTCCTGATCGGTGTAGTTGTTGCAGTGGGCAACGAGCAGACGATACAGGAACTTGAAGAGGTGCCGCGGCACACGTAGTGATCGAAATGCGTCGAACAGACGCTGCTTGCTGATCCCTTCGTCGAACAAGTCTTGGACCGAGGGAGCCTCGCCGTTGGAGACCGCTTGGATGCGGGCACTGGCCACGTCGTAAAGGGCCTCGCTAGTCCATTGCAGCGAAGGAATCATGTTTTGTTTATCGAGGCGAGCACGCTGATAGAATTCTTTATTCTCACGTTCGACGAATTGCTGTAACTCGATCGGAAGCAGCAGTTTGACGCCAATTCCAGACTGTTTCAGGAACTTATTGTCCAGCATCGGCCACAAGAGCAGACGCATCAATTCGGGAGAACCGTTGATCAGGTGCGGTTCGTCAACGCGATCGACGATCACGATGATCCCAGTAATGCCCATCGAGCGAAGGATACCGGAGAACTTATTCAACATCGCGTAACGATCATCGGTACGTGGATGCATCGGCAGCGGCTGTGAAGAGAGATCCGTGATGGTGAAGTCCATCAGCGTCTTCGCCAGTGGAATTCGCTCGTGGTTCCCTACCTTCACGTTCTTGTAGATCCGATGGGCTTTCCACAAGGCTCGCGCCGCTTTCACCACCCACGGCGTCCAGCCGGCAATAAATGCCAGAAGATAAAGCCACCACGGTCCGATTAGTGATCCGCGACTGGCCAAAAGCGAGATAATCACCGCAACCAACGCGACCGAAACGCCGACACCGATCGTAAATGCACCATAAGGAGCGAACGACCAAACTCCGAGCTTCTTTCGCAAGTTAGCCCAGCGCGACTTGAAGGTTTCTGTCGTTGATTCGTCGTAACAAGCGGCTAGTAGCAGCAAGTCGCGTGCTTGGTTGGCATCCAGCTTGGAAAGGTTGGCATCGGTGATGTCGCAACCAGGGGTGGCCATGCTGTTACGCGTGCCAAGGATGCGGTCGATCAAACTGGTCACACCAATCATCAAAATGGAATCCATGTGATCCCATAGCATCCAGCGTTTCAGGGTGCGGTCTGGGCGACGGGCACGCCCCATTTGATGTTCGCGGAATCGATCGAGGTATGGATTGAAATCGTCATACTCGATCACATAGACCTGTTGGGTCGGATTTTGCTGATTGAAGCGGGCGATGTGCTCGATGATTTGCAATCGCATCGCCGTTTTACCGGCCCCTTTTTCACCAAATACGATTGACGTAGAGGGCTCTTGAGGGTCGCCGAAAACCTTTTGCCAGGCAGGGTGATAGGTCGTGTCGATGCAGCCACTTTTGAAGACGGTATCGGTCTGGGCATCCTCCACGGCGAAGGGGTTCGATTGGATGCCATAGTGCTCGAGAAACTGATGAATCTTCATAGGTGCTTGCGTCGGGGAAGAATCGTCAAAATCGGAATTATCGGCGACGTCCCGATAATCGATCGAGTTTCCGCCGTCCACGCTTCTTTAATATAGCCCTGGGGTTAGGACAGGACGATCAGGGTAATCATTTCCATTGCCAAGAAGCAAACTGGTCAATTACCGCGCAGCAAAAAGGGAGGCGAAATCAGGGAATCGCCTCCCTTGTTTTGCATTTACTGGTAGCTTGTTGGTGGTTACTTCACCTTCAGGCTGTTCACCATCTTGGTGAACTTTTCCTTGTTTTCATTGATTGTGTCGGACGGTCCGTAGAACTTCAGGAAGTAGTCGCCCAGCTTATCGGTGGTGATGATGGCACCTAAAACGGTGTAATCTTTCTTGATCTCGGCAGGAGCGAATGGACCACGTTGATCTTTGAAATCGCCTTTTAATTCCACGATGTGGACCTTCATGCCGGCTACTTTCTCTTCCTTAACGTCATCGGCGGTCAACTTGGTGAATTGACCTTTCCAGCGAGCAACGTTCGCATCGACGCCACCGCCGGCGCCCATCAAAGTGGCTCGACCTGCTGTAGCACCTTCTTCTTTGGCCGGAGCCGAGAATTCGTGATCAATGATGCGAACCTTCGGCTGCACGGTCTTCCAGCCTTCGGGCACGGTCATCTCGAAGTGGCCTTCGCCAAACGAAATGGTTGTTGGTTCCTTCTCTTCAGCAGCGAAGACAGAAAACGAGGTCAAAAGAACCAAGCCAAGACAGAGCGGCGCGAATTGTTTCAACATAGAAAGCTCCTGCTTTATGGGCGAAATGAGGTAGGTCGTTCTGCTTCATGATACCCCAAAAAACGGGCAATTCACCCATACTGGACCGGCTCGGGTACCAACTTGTGAGAAATCGCGCAAATCAAATTGGCCAGGAGGGTTAAGCTGGGAAGGTTATCGGATGTTGTAGATCCCTTACTGGGGTTGGTGAATGGGGTATCATGAAACCGAAGTGGACCGACTCAACGGCATCTTTTTTGAGAATAACGCGAGAACATCTATGACGAAGAAATCGTCACCGGCGAAATCGTCCTCAGGCGAGCAAGACGAGGAATCGCCGTTAGAGATTGTTATTTCGGGCGAATTTGGTGAGTCGTGCACCGAGATCTACGAGAAGCTGTTGGAAGTGCCACCGGAAGGGGAGTGTACGCTTTATTTCGATTCACCTGGCGGAAGTTCCTACGCAGCGATCGGCTTGGTAAGTCTGATTCGGCTCCGCAAGATTCAGGCAACCGGAATCGTGATCGGGGAATGTTCTTCTGCGGCAATCTGGCCGTTTGCTGCGTGTAAGAAGCGATACGTTACCCCCTGGAGCGTGATGCTGTTTCATCCCATGCGATGGCAAAGCGACGAAAACATTCCCGTTACCGAGGCGGCCGAATGGGTTCGGCACTACCATCATTTGAACTCCGAAATGGATTCAATGTTGGCGAGCCTTTTTCAAACCCAGTCAGAAATCATCGCTCAGTGGACGCATCCTGGCCGATTTGTGACCGGTGCCGAACTAGCCGCGACTGGTCTGGCCGAGTTAATCGAGCTTTTCTGATCGGCGGTTAACGTATTACGATACGACCATACCTATCGGACTACCTACCTGGACGTAATGCCCATGGCCCGTGTTGTCTTTCTGTTAAACATTGTCTGTTTGTTGCTGGCGATTGCGGGCTGCGAAGAGAAGTCGGTTTCTGATCCCTACGGATTGAACGTTACGCCGGCTGACTTCGGTGAGTTGAAACTCTCTGAAACGGTCAACGATCCGAGAATCAAAAACGAACTCGATCGATTGAAAGCGAACGGCGGACTTCCAAAGCAACTCGCCGCTGAATATCGACAGCGAACCGATGATGTTTCCACCGCTTTGACGGCACGCTTCTTCGACGGGACCGATCCCGACTACATTGATGAACAACTCGCTAAGAGCGGACATTGGTGGAATCCAAAAGCCCCTGGGCGAGAGCTACTGATCAACACGCAAGGTGAAGATTATCTGCGGAAGTGGGACGCCCAGCGTGTCGAAGGTCGAAAATCGTTGATCCAGCCAGATGTTCGCTATCCGTACCACATCGAACAGGGTTATCTCGCCGATCCGACTTGGACGGGAATGATGCATTGCCTGGCTCGAGCCGAATTGCTTGAGGCAGCCCGACAGGCGAAAGACAACAACGTAGACGAAGCGGTAACGGCTGTTGCTTATGCGATTGCCTACGGCGATCAATTGAATCAAGTTCCGCTGTTGGCAGCACGGAACACAGCCGCGGAGATCCGAGAGGAATCTTTCGTCACGCTTCGAGCGTTGCTTTTGCATCCCAAGTTTGAAAAGGGAAACCTGCGGACATTGGAAACGGTGCTTGAGCAATCGTTGCGTGCTTGGCCGGATGACACAGAGCTTTGGAGGGCAGATCGCGCTTGCGGGCTGCACTTTTTAGAAATGATTCGCGCCGGTCATCTTGCTTCCCTGTTAACCCGCGAAGAGTACGATGCGATGATGGCGAGTGGTGAATTAGCGAAGCTCTCCGTGCAGATTGCCAAAGGCCTGGCAACGGATCAGGCATTCTACCTGGAATCGATGAAGAAGATCGTCGATGCTGGAAAAGAGCCGTACTACGCGCGAGTCGAAATGCTGAATTCCATTTCCGACGCGTTGAATCAAGCGCGGAACTCGGGTGGCTACCCGATTGTTTCTGGTGACTTCCTGCTTAGTGGGATGCACGCCCAACAGGCAGATTTAGCGAAAGATAAGCTTCGGTTGACCACTTGGCTTACCGCAATTCAGATCGCCAATGGGCACGCACCAGAAAAGATGCCGCTCAGCGAGTTCTCAGGCAAGCCGATCGAGGTTCGCGAAGAACCGACACAAGTGGTGGCCAGTTTTGCCGGCGCCCCTGGCGAGATCCCTGACCTTGTCGTTCCTAAACTTACCGAGAATTAACGGTAGCTTTCGTGACAGGCACTGCAGGCCTGACCGACATCACCGGCCGCTTTACGGGCCGCGTCCGCGTTATTATCTTTTACCGCTTGCACGACGGCGAGAGCCGCATCTTGCATTTGCTGGCAGTAACCCACATAGTCTTCGTCGTCGTAGTATTCGAAGCCTTCCTTCTGCATTGCATGACCGATTGCTGCGATGATTTCAGCCTCGTGAAGAATGTCTTCGATGTTGGATTGAAATTCACTTTCGTTTGCGGTCATCTTTTTTACGCGCTGATCGAAAGCGATTTCCAGACGCTGCATAAGAGGCGGACGATCGGCGATCGCGTCCCAGGTCGCCTGCGGATCGGCCTCGGGACCATCTGGCACCGGAATTGATGTGCCGCGGACTAATTCCTCCAGATCACGCGAACGGCTCTTGGCTTCCTTGAAGGAATTGTCCGTTCCGACTTTCGAATTAAAACCCGCTCGTGCGAACAGGTCGCGAGCTACCAAGGCGTCTTCTTTCCAGCGGACATCGCCGTTGTACTTTGAGATAATCGCGAACAGCATAGCCAGCTCGGTGTAATCACGACGAGCATCTTCGAAGCCACCGCCATTAAACTTGCGAACATTCTGGACGGTGTCCAGCAACTGCGAATTTAATCGCTTCACTTCGTCTTGAATTGTCGTTGGGGAGATGATTTTGGCCCATTCAGACGAACCACCGGCATTATTCGGGGCAGGTGTTCCTCCACCACCCATGGAACCAGGGCTTCCACCGGTAGGGGCTTGGGTATTTTCGCTGAGTGCTGCCGGGCGTTCGCCTTGTAAGGCTTCCGCAAACACGTCTTTAAAGAAAATGATACTGGTGGTCGCTTCGTCGAAGGTGCGATGTTTGGCGCGTGGCTGAGCATCTTGGGCTCGTGCGGCGGAACTGGCCATGCAAATACCAAGAATACTAAAAGCGATTACCAGACCCATTTGTCGCATTGATGTTGTCTCCTGACGTGAACGGTTCACAATTAGTATAACCCTCAAGTTGTTTCAGGGACAGAATTTCGCACTCGCACTGCCAAACCCCCGAGCGCTAGGATTTAGTCGTGACGTCTGAAGAGGAAAAACGGACCAGCCGCCGAAATTTTCTACGAGGAAAGCTGGCTTCGCCACCCGATACCGAAGCAGTGGAAGGGGCTTCAAACGAAGCAACTTCGGCTGAGACTCGACCAGATGGGGCTTACCTGGTCCAGCTGGCTCGGCAAGCGATGGCCTGTCAGTTTGAAGTGTATTTGAACGCCGCTGGCCCAGGGACAGAGGCGGAAGGGGCCGTCGCGGCTCTCGACCTTGTGAACGACCTGGAACAACAGCTTTCCGCCTATCGTCCCGAGAGCGAGATTTGCCAACTGGCGAGAACGGCTTACTTGGGACCGGTCGTGGTTGAGCCGAGACTCTTTCAGTTGCTCGAGTTGTCGCTTCAACTGCATCGCGATACCCATGGCGCGTTCGATATAACCGCCGGCCCGTTAACGAAAGTGTGGGGCTTCTTCGATCGCGAGGGGAAAGTGCCCCAAGAGGACGACTTGGTCGAAGCAATGCGACTCGTTGGAAGTAACCAGATCGAATTGGATTCGGATAAGCGAACCCTTCGATTGGCGAAAGAAGGTGTCGAGCTGAACCTGGGAAGCATCGGCAAAGGGTACGCGCTCGATCGATGTCAGGAAGTGCTCCTCGACTGGGATGTGGAGGACTTCTTGATTCATGGAGGAACGAGCAGCGTGTTGGCTCACGGAGAGCGTCGTGATGGCGCTCGCCAAGATGGATGGGAAGTCGGTGTGCCAGATCCACTTCGACCCGATCGCCGGATCGGAACCGTTTATCTGAAAAACGAGTCTCTAGGAACTTCAGGAGCGGCGTTCCAGGCTTTCTTTCATCAAGGGAAGAAATACGGTCATGTGCTCGATCCACGCAGTGGCCGCCCGTCGACCAAAGTCCTCTCGTCGACAGTCATTTCGCCGACTGCCGCATTAGCGGATGCGCTCGCGACTGCGTGTTATGTCATGGGACCGGAAGAAACCGAGGCGTTCTTAGAAAGCTACCCCAATGTGTCGGTGCTGTTAGTGGTAGAAGGTAAACGGCGTGGTTCGGTCGAAACGATCATGCTTGGTGGCATGTCCGAACGTTTGCTCCGCGTTTAGTCCCACCACCAGCCGTGATGTTCGATGGTCTGCGGTACACGGCTTTCAACGCGATTGGCGGACATAAGTCCGTAGCTATCGACAACGATGTTCTCATCCTTCACAAACTTCGAGGCATCGAAGCTCACGCCGCCACTCACGCCGGCAATGATGTGCTTACGATCGATGACTCGCATGTTCATGATCGACTCGACATCTTTCGGGGCAGGGGAGGTCTCAACCGTGTATCCACCCTTGGGAGAAAAGTGCGTGATGCTCCAATTCGCTTGATCGGCGAGACGCTCTTTCTCGATTAGCGAACAGACGATCGCTAGATCAAAGATGTTTTTCATCTCGGCATAGATCGGGTACTTTGTGGAAAGTGCATCATAGTGCTGCGTGAAATTCCGAGCGAACGTGGCGTTTAGCGTACTGGCGGTGTTGGTGTGGATTCGTCCACCTTGAGCGTCCAGCATTTCGTTCTCGCAAAGCACCTGAACTCCAGGTCCCTGCAACTCGAATGCATTCTTTTCCTGCGTCGCATTGATCGCTTGGTAGTTTTGCGTAAACCACCACCGTAGAACGTCCATCGGTGGAGCGCTGCCACCTGGCGGAATGGTTACCATTTCCAAATAGCTGGGAACACCGGCCGTGCCATCTTCGAGACCCATGCCGATCCGCTTCATGTGGTAGTCGGCTTCCACGATGATTTGGCCCACGTGGGTATCGGGATCGATTCCGTGAACGTCGATATCTTGCTTGCCAACGGCATCGCGAAGTCCTTCCAGCCAAGCATCCCGTTGTCGTGGATGCAGGGGTTTGGCCGAAGTCGCGTTAAGATACTCTTGTGCGTTTTTCAGACCGTCTTGTCTTGGCACGATCGCACAACCAAAGCGTCCTTTATCCGTGATGGCGTTTCGTAGCAGGACGACAAAGTCATCAAGCTGCAGTACTGGATGTGTAGTAACTTGATTGACGACACGGCCTTCAGGGTTTTGCTGCCAAGGACCCGCGGGACCTGCGATAACGATCTCGCCTTCTTCGGGATAAACGAGAACGTATTTGATCTCGTAGATCCCGGCCATGTTCAGCATCTCGTCGGTTGGCGGTTTCCCCAGTGCCCAACGAAGCTGTGCTTCTTTCTCGAGTCGAGTAAGCGAAACTTTTCTGAGCGAGGACGTCGCCGATACATCACGATTTAGCGATGCGATCTTCGAGGCATCGTGGACGCTCGATAAAAGCGAGTTGTTCGATAGCTTCGTGACGCGTTGCAGCGTTCCTTGCGAGTCGACATAAACACCGGTGGCAAAGGGAGCGATTGAGCCAGGACCGCCCAGGTCTTCCCAGCTATCAGGTTCAACCGTCGTGGTGATCAACTCAATCAGCGAATCGAAGTCGGGCTGCACACCACCCCCACGCGGGGATATCGGTTCCGACCGGGCCGCTGAAGCTTCGGTTAGCAGTTGCGAACGGGTGTTGTCGTCCTCGATGTAGGAAGCGGTTTCGACCG
This sequence comes from Blastopirellula marina, assembly GCF_002967765.1. Taxonomy (NCBI): domain Bacteria; kingdom Pseudomonadati; phylum Planctomycetota; class Planctomycetia; order Pirellulales; family Pirellulaceae; genus Blastopirellula; species Blastopirellula marina. The sequence continues at coordinate 62,243 of NZ_PUHY01000015.1, forward strand.
AGGAGCGTACGAGTCCGTACCGTAATTGAGCCCGTGCGATCGTTGCGTGGGCATCGTCACGCTGCGCGTTGGTTTCGAGATGCTTGATCTCGTCGAACGCCCGTGTAAATTCGCCGTGGAGGCTGAATGAATTGATTTTTCCGATCGGATCTTGCTGCGGAGACGGATCTTCGCCCAGGGCGGTTGCTGGATGGATCGAGGTGAAAAGCAAAGCGAACACGACGTTCGCCACAATCCCTGCCCGGATAAGGGTGAGCATGGGAGGGGTCTCCAAGTGATCGAGATCTCTAGTTCCGTGAGTAGACTATTAGGTTCTCTTCTTGCCGAGATAAGGTCAAGCAATTAGTGATCACTAGGGGAAAATCGCCCTAAAATTTCTCATTTCGGAGCGATCAAGAAATAAAAACAGCCAGAGTCCGGTTAGGAAATTCTCTGGCTGTTTTCGGTATTTTACCGAACTAGCGACCGAGGCCGCACCAGTTTCGACTAGCCGCAGCAGGTCGGTTCTGGAGCACAGCAGGTCGGTTCTGGCATGCAGCACGAAGGCTTGCAGCAGCTACGCAGCTTGTGCTTCAGGTGGTGGAACAAGCCACACTTCTTGGCACAAGGATCGCAGCACGATGGCTCTGGAGCACAGCAGGTTGGCTCAGGAGCACAGCAAGTCGGTTCCGGAGCGCAGCAAGTTGGCTCAGGAGCACAGCAGGTCGGTTCTGGTGCACAGCACGAAGGCTTGCAGCAGCTACGCAGCTTGTGCTTCAGGTGGTGGAACAAACCACACTTCTTGGCACAAGGATCGCAGCACGATGGCTCAGGAGCACAGCAGGTCGGCTCAGGAGCACAACAGGAAGGTTCAGGTGCACAGCCACAGCCGTGCGAGAAGCCGAACATACCGGCTTCAGCGGTGGAGGCAGCGGCGAAGATCAGACCGACAACCAACATCGCAGGGAAAGCAAAACGGGCATTCATCGAGAGGACTCCAACTTGACTTAACATTAACCACCAGAAAAAAAACAAACTCTCACCACGACCTCGATTACGATGCCCAGGGGAACAAATCCTGGATTTCGCGCTCTTGGTTGGGCGAGTGACTTTCCTTGGTAAGGAACTATCACTCGCTATCGACTACCCAAATCGGAACCCTCTAGCAAAATGCCTAAATTGTCTAGTCGGAGTATCTTTCCAGTTCCGGTCGTATCGGATCGACCGGATCTGCTACCACTGCCGTCATACAGTGCGGCAAATACGGAGCGTTAGCCACGTCGTGCGTACCATTCGAAACCCATTGTTAAGTAGGAATTTGCATGTCAGGGGGGATGATTCCCCCGTGACCGCTGGTTGAAAGAGTCAAATGAGCTAAGAGAAAGCTCAGCCTTTGTTTAGGGGCACGTTCGATGACGATTACTGATCGCCAAGCACTGATTTACTCTGACTTCGGAGACGACGAGGACTTGGCAGAACTGGTTGAGATGTTTGTGGACGAGATTCCCGATCGCGTTCAATCCATGTTAGATGCAGCGGAAGCCTCGGACTGGGAACAGCTTGGCCGGATCGCCCACCAAATGAAGGGTGCCGCAGGAAGCTATGGATACGGCGAAGTGACGAACGTTGCTGCCGTTCTCGAGCATGCTTGCCGTAACAATGCCTCGGCGGAAACGATTCAGCGAGCCCTACAGGAATTGGTGACCATGTGCTTGCGGATGCGGGCTGGCACGCCTGACTAGGCGGATCGCTGCTATCGCGTCCCGTTGACCGGCCGTCCCATGAATACCTATCATTCGGGAATCGAAACAACGTTTCTCGAATGACTTAGGTATCGATGTCCATTGCGACCCCCTTCGGCGACAACGCTCGATCCACCTGCGATATTGATCCGCAGATGGTCCTCGCCAATCTCCAAGCGGACTATCCTGCTGCTCAAGATCCTCAGCAGGCAATTCTTGACGCGCTAACGAATCCTGTCGGATACCCCGACCTGGCCCATGCATCCGTACCCGGCGATGTGGTCTTATTCGTCTTTGGAAAGGATGTCGGCGACTATCTGCCCACCGTCTCGGCGATCGTTTCGTACGCCCAATTTGCAGAGATGAACGATCGCACGTTTCAATTCCTGCTCCCACACGAGACCTTAAGTCCTGTTGTCGAGCAGTTGAAACAGGCCATCACCCCGCTAGGAGAATCGTCTGAAGTTATTGTGCATCAGCCGCAAGATCAAAAAGCCAATGCGTTTTTGACTTCAACTCAGGACAATCACGCGATCATTCTGAATCGCCATCTGTGCGATGCCGACTTGGTGGTTCCGATCGATGTGGCACGAAGCCATGAAGGATTTGGTTATTTCGGACCGTTCTCCTCCGTGTTTCCGACCTACTCGGATATCGATACGCAAAAGCGATGGCACTCACCGCTCTTTGTCACCCGCAAGCAGCGCATGAAGCGTCGGATTGCTGAGGTAGAGGAGATTCGCCAACTGTTGGGGATTGTTTACAACTGTTTGTTGGTGCCGGCTCGGGGTGGCGGATTTGCAGCGGTCATCTTTGGTGAAGCTGGGCATGTCGAAACGGAAGCAAACCTGCAACTCCAGCAACATTGGCAGCCGCACGTGCCTAACATGGCAGGGGTCGTCATCGCTTTGATCACCGGCGGCCAAGCAGGACAGACTTGGGAAAACGCTGCCCGAGCGCTGGCCAATGTCGAACATCTGGTCCGCCCCGATGGGGCAATCATCCTAGCGACCGAGATTCGTCAACGGCCGGGCGTCGCGATGTCGCAAATGGCAGAATCATTAGAATTCACCGACTTTGAGTCGCAGATGCGGAAGTCACGTCACGAAGACGCCGCGATCGCACTCCAGTTCGCGCGAACGTTAGCTCAGTGTAAGGTCTACATCCGCACCTCATTGCCGGAAGCGGTCATGGACGATCTCGATATGATTCCAGTTCAATCGGACGAAGAGTGCCGTAAGATCTGCGAGCACTATCAAGACGTCGTCGTTGTGCATGACGCCCAGAACATGTCGGTCCGCGTGGCGGATTCGACGGTCTCTTCGTAAACCTCTGCCCAGCCAAGTATTGATGTCTGACCATTGTGCCCAATTATCGTGGACCGCTTCGCCGTTTTCAACGTGGATCGAAATCAGCGGTCCAAGTCATCTGCGATTCATTCAAGGTCTGTGCACGAATGATGTTGTCGTGCTGGAATCAGGGAGCGGCTGCGAAGCATTTTTCCCAACGGTTCAGGGGAAGATTCTTGCGCATGGGTTTGTTTATAAGTCGGACGATCGGCTTGAGTTTCTAGGTCTTGGCGATCAATCGCCAGGTTTATTGCCTCACTTGCAGAAGTATTCGATGATCGAAGACGTCGAAGTTAACGATCGGAGTACTCAGGGAAACGCGATCTTTGTGTGGGGCGAGGGACTTGAGGCTTGCCTCCAAGAACTCCTCGGAAGCGAAGTTACATTGGGAACCTCGCAACACGGCACGATCACGTGGGAAGGGGCAACACTCCGCCTCTTCCGTATATCCGTCGTTGGCAAACCTTCGGTTGAAATCCGCGGCGAGCAAGCAGAAGCATTCGGCACGCGCTTATCCGAATGTGGCGCTACCAGCGTCGGCATCGAAGTGTTTCAGCGAGATCGAATTGTGAATCGCTTTCCATGGCATGGCGTCGACATATCTGCGGAACACTTAGCCCAGGAAGCGAATCGAGATGACTTGGCGATCAGTTTCAAGAAGGGATGTTACTTGGGACAGGAGACGATTGCCCGTATCGACGCTCTCGGACATGTGAACAAGAAGTTGGTCGCTGTTCAACTGCCCAAGCAGGTGGAAGAACTACCGCTTGCAATCAAGGTCGAGGAGAAAGAAGTCGGCCAAGTCGTGTCCGCTGCAGAGCTTGATGGACAAACACGCGGACTCGCAATGATCCGACGAAGCCACAATGCTGCGGGCACGAAGATCGAGTGCGAGTTGGGAACAGTCGAGGTCCTGTAGCCTGACTAGGAGGTTGCGTTTGTGAGGTCGAATCCGAGTTCGGCCCGTTCTTCACGCACGATGGAGTCGATGTCTTTTCGAGCTGCAAAGAATGCGGCCACCACTTCGGGGTCCCACTGGGTGCCGGATCCCTCTTGGAAAATTTTGTCGACACGCTCGGCGGGCATGCCCTTACGATAGGGACGATCGCTCGACATGGCATCGTAGGAGTCGGCTACGGCCGCGATGCGGGCCATCAATGGAATCGATTCGCCGGCAAGACCGTGTGGGTAGCCATTGCCGTCCCACTGCTCGTGATGATGCAACACGACTGGGAGAACATCTTCCAGTTGTTTCAGACCAGCCAGAATGTTGTAGCCCAACTCTGGGTGCAGCTTGATATGCTCGTACTCTTCATCGGTCAGCCGCCCTGGTTTGCGGAGGACGCTGTCGTCGATGCCAATCTTGCCGACATCGTGTAATAGTCCGGCCATGTACATCAAGTTCAAGTCGCGTTCGTCCATGCCGAGTTCTTTGGCCAAACGAACACCCAAACGAGCAACTCGATCGCTATGACCGCAGGTATACGGGTCTTTCGCGTCGATGGCAGAGGTCATTGCTCGGACCACACTAGTGACGAATTCGGATTGCCGACGATAGAGTTCAATATTGCCGCTGTGAATGCCAAGGATTGTTCCAACGCTACTCAGCAGACTGGCCTCGACGGTACCGAAACCTTTGTCTTCATTGTGATTGAATGCGAATAGCCAACCGAAGACATTTTCGCCTTCGATGAGCGGCACTGCGATAATTTGTCGTATCGCAGGAAAGGGCCAATCCGGACGTTCGGTGATCCGTTGATTGGCGACAAAGGCCGATCGCTTTTGATTCAGATTCAAATACTGAATCAATTGACTCAGCATCGTTGTGTCTGCTGGGCATTCGCCTGCGGTCAGTTGCGGTGAAGCGTAAGCCGTGCTGGCAAGATCATTCGAGTTTTTCTTGACGCCCGGTTGCTGGAACAGAATCGAGAGACCACGGCATGGAATCACTTCCAATAGCCAGTTCAAAGCCAGGTCGCCAAGCTGTGAGTCACTGCTTGAGATTCGCAGGTTTTGGGTCAGGCCGTAGAGTAGGCTGATTTCTTCATAGGTGGAGGACAGGCTGTCAGAGACCTTATCAATCTCCTCAGTCAGACGGACAATTTCTGTCTCTGCACCTATCTTGCCGACTACGACTGCGGCCATGCGTTCTAAGGCTGGGATCGTCCATTCGGCTTGGTTGTTATACCAGTGCTTTGCTTCTTCTGGCGAGCTGCCAATCAACTTGCCGACCTGTGAGAAGTCGACTGCAGCGTTAGAAGATGTCGCTAAGCGGAAAGGTGCACTGGCGATTAAATCTTGGGCACCGTCGCGTAACGGTAAACTAAGTAGTGCGCAGCCGTTTTCTTCAGCAACGATTGTCGCGGTACCTTCCCGCACGATTCCGGGGCTTAGGCTGGCTAAGAGATCCTCGTCGCCATCATGATGACCATCGGCGGAAATTAAGAGCTCGCCCGAGTTGCCATCGCGCAGGCAAAACGAGACGCCAAAGTAGTTCCGCAATTCCGTGCTCAACTGCTTCAAGCGGTGACGTACAGCCGGCACAAACGTACCAACGGCATTCCCGGTAAGCGACATTGAGGCGGGTGGCAACGACATACGAACAAATCCTGACAGCGTAACTGGACAAACGTTGGATGTTGGCAAGACATCGTTCAAATGTAGGTCACTCTGAGGAGCTTGGCTCCTCGCCGACGCATGAGCGTTATCTCTAGTTGTCGGCTACGGTTTCGAGAGTACTTGTGCATTGCGCCTGTCACATCGACGTTCTCTTACGGAACCCCATATCAGGGCTATCGGATTTTACGAAAACTCCTAATATGCGGATGTCTATCCCGAGCGAACTCGTTCATGCGAGGGGGTGAGAGAATCGATATCAGGGGGTATCGATGCATGTATCGGAAACCCGCGAATAGGAATCCCCCTGAATAAGCTGTTTCCTTTTTTGCGCATTAAAATCCCATTTGGCCATGTCTTTACGTTTACCTTTGTTGATAACGGGCGTGCCCGGAGTGCCTGGATACAACGCCTTGTTCCACTTCGGCCATAAATTCCCAGGACAAGTCGTTGGTTTGCGTCCCACCGACAACTGGCGTCTAGAAGGGGATCATGTTGTTGCATGCGACATGGAAGATGTCGATTCTCTGAAGCGATTGTTTGATGAACACCAATTTGGATCGGTGCTTCATTGTGCGGGAAGCTGTGCCCTGAAGTCGTGCGAGCTTGACCCTGCCATGGCCTGGCGAATCAATCTCGAAGGTACGCGGAATCTGTTGCATATCCTTGAAGGTACTGACACACGGCTAGTTCATTTGTCGATTGACCTCGTTTTCAGCGGCATCGGCGAAGGAGACATGCTCGAGACCGACAGCACCGACCCGGTCACGGTTTACGGCAAGACCATGGCCGCAGCGGAAAGCTTAGTCTCGTTGATGCGTCCCGATGCAACGATCTTGCGAATCTCGCTGCCAATGGGTGTCAGCTTCAACGGACATGCCGGGGCGATCGACTGGATTCAATCTCGCTTTAAGAAGCAGCGTCCGGCTACGCTTTACTTTGACGAAGTGCGTACCCCAACCTATACGGACTGCATGAATCTGGCGTTTGAAGAGATACTGTCTCGACCGCTACCAGGGATTTATCATGCCGGCGGACCAACCAGTTTGAGCCTTTACGAGATCGCCCAGATCGTGAATCGTGTCGGCGGATATGACCCAGACCTTTTGATGGGATGCATGCGAATTGAGGCGGGCCCAATTCCGCCTCGGGCCGGGAATGTATCGATGAACTCGGCCAAGTTAGTCGAGCATCTTGGCTTCGAGCCGTTTCATTCCTGGCCGTACGATTTGCGATATATCCCGACCGATCGCGAGTGGCATTACGATCGCTCGGCCGAAGAAGAGGGCAGTCCGGAATTGTTAGAGCGAATCCTGTACTGCAATCCGCTTCGCGAAAACGAAATCATACGGCCTCCCTTTGTTCGCTAGGGAGGCCGTATTCTGACGCGATTAGGGTAGTCGCCAACCAACTGCCACTACGTCAGTGGTTGCGGGAATTCCGGATTCAAGAATCGTCCATTCTCGCTGATCACTTCGCCGTCGGCCAAGATTTGACCACCACTTCGCAAGTCGCACACCATGTCCCAATGCAGACCAGATTCGTTCGTACCGCCTGATTCGGGATATGCGGCACCAACGGCGGCATGGAAGGTTCCGCCTATCTTTTCATCGAACAGCGTATTCTTCGTGTATTGCTGGATCGCGTAGTTTGTGCCGATCGCAATTTCACCGAGGATACGGGCACCGGCGTCTTGATCGAGCATAGCGATGAGGAACTCTTCCCCTTTATTCGCTTTCGCATCGACGACCCGACCATCCTTAAAGGTTAGTTCAATGCCGTCTGACTCTCGACCGCCATGAACGGCCGGAAAGCTGTACTTAACGATCCCCTGCGTGGCCGTTTCGATCGGCCCAGTGAAGACTTCACCATCAGGGAAGTTCTCGTGCCCGTCGCAGTTGATCCACTTGCGTCCTTCGATGCCCAGTGTCAGGTCAGTACCTTGCGGAGTGACGAACCGCAATTCTTTCTTCGTCATAAGGAAATCAGCTAACTTCTGCTGGCTGATGCTTAGCTTCTTCCAAATTGCTACTGGATCTGGCTCGTGCAGAAATCCAGATCGGAAAACGAAATCCTCGTACTCCGACAGCGACATTTCGGCGTCTTGCGCAGAGGATTCACAGGGGAATTGCGTACCGACCCAATTCAACGAGCCATCGGCGGCACGGCCGAGGAACTTCTTGAAATAGGTCTTCCGCGACTGACTCAGTAGCGAGCTTCGTTGCGGCGGAATGGAGGAGAGGGCTTTTGTGTTCTTCTGCCCCCAAAGACCGATGGAACAGTCAATCGTATCGACTGCATGCAACAAGAGCGGGTTCTCGAACAGCAACTGTTCGTCGGAGCCATCTTCGAGCAAGATTCGCTTGCATTCGTCGGGAATGACGCTGACTTCGGCGTGAGCTCCAGCCCGAATGACTTCACGGTAGATGGCGATCACTAACGGTTCCGAAACGGTCGGTCCTGTGATACGCACCAATTGGCCAGGCTTCACTTTTCCAGAGTACTTCACCAAAACCTGGGCCAGCTTTTCGTAGCGAGGATCCATTGAGACCGTTACCTTTCCGAGGTCATAACAAAGATGTGAGTGCGACGGTGGGGCGGCGCGAAAAGAGGATTTCGTCGGACTCTCACCGACGCGACATTAAGAAAACAAGCAAGGCCCACGGCATCATAGCGATCGCCACCGCAGCTATTTGAAGCGACTTTGGTGCTCGACGTTTTCGTCGAGACTGAACGATCGGCGTCAGGAGTCCGCCGACGCTTCCTGTGACAACCGCGGTGAAGAGGAGAAGATCCGAGAATGCCAGAAGCGTATCTCTGGGACCGCCTGCCAATTGCCATGCGGCAACCGAGAACCACATCAACAATACACCGATGACAAATACCAGAGTCGCAAAGATGCAGAGACTCCAAAAGATTGTCAACGATTCAATCGCTTGCGACTCGCCCGGAGGTGCATGAGCCTCTGGGCGGGCCAGCTTTTTCTGACTGCGCCGCTTTTTGGACACGATGAGTTCCGAACTGCACAAATGGGGAGGTGAATTAGTTCTCCCCAAGTATGTCGCTGCCAGCTAATTTGGTCAACAAGTTGCCCTCAGCAGGGCAGGGTTCAATTAGCTGAGCCAACTCATCGTCGGTGCGACGGATTATTAAAGTCCATAGTAATGGACGTCAATCTTGCCGCAGTCCTTGAAGACCATTTTGATCTTGAAACCACAGCACCATTCGTATTCGACGATACCACGCTTGAACAAACCGCATCGGCTGGTGATGCAAGGAATGCCTTCGCAGCAGGAAGGAAGACAAACGGGCACATCGACATAACAGTTACAGCGAGGATCGGTCACCTGCAGAATGGCTTCGGTCGGCGGGCCGCAAGCGCAAGGGCATGCCTTTTTGACGAACAAGCGATGCGTCTTGTACCGGAAACAAGGTTCGTAGCAGCATGGTTTTGGTGGTACGGGAGCGCAGCACGTGGGCTCTACCGACTTCGCAGCTTGCGAAGAGCTGGCGGATGCCAACAGGACCACAGCGGCGAAAAAGACCGGTAGCGTCCTAGTGAATTTCATCATGATGGCAAACTCCTGATTGCAATTAGGCGAGATGGCGAAATCCTTCCGCACGCGATGCGATCGTGTATTCAAGCGAACGCGAACATCATCTTCCAGCCTAACATCTCTCGCTGCCTGAGCAACTGGGGACTCTGCATCGACTTTGTCAGAGGAAAATTGCGAAATCACATTTATCTACCGCACTAGTAGCAGTTTCATCATTTTCGGCGGATTCTTTTGCCTGAGGGGTGGTTTCGACCTACGTTTTCAATGGTGGTTGCTGAACCAGCATTGCCACCCTCCTCATAGACAGCGGGAAACGAGCGTTTTCCCATTTGGAACTTTTCCGACTTGGCCCAGTTTTCGGGCAACTTTTTCCAGAGTGACCTATGGCCGAGTTCCCTCCAGGTGATAGGCGGAAGGCAGGGTTGACGTGAATGCTCACGCAATGGCTCCCGTGATGAGCCCCGACTACACGCCGCTCGATCAAGCGCTTAGCCAACTCCGTCATCACAACGGAGAACTGGAGAAGTTTATTGATGGGCTGCTCAACGAGATTGCCAACCTGGGCCAAGACGTCGAGTCGCGCGCAAATGAATTGATGAAGGCGCGGCGTCAACTCGATCATACGGCTCAGACTTCACTTCACCTGAGTGAAGAGAATCAGCGTCTCAATCAACTCATCGAGCAACATAATGAAGCGATCGCACAGGCAAATGCTGAAATTGCGCAGCTTCAACAGCAAGTATCGGAAGCGAAAGCGGCCGTACCATCCATTCAAAACGACCCCGCGGACCAGCAGCGGATTGCAGAACTGGAGCAGCAATTGAGTGCTGCCCGTTCCGATTCCGGCGGCGACGCCGAACTTTTAACCCAAGTCGAGCAGCTTCGCCGCGAATTGGCAGCAACCAAGTTAGAACTTCTCAAGCGGGACCAAGCCGAGGCAGAAGAATCGGACAACGATGATTTTGATTCTCTCAAGCAGCGTAATGAAGTGCTCGAAGGGGAACTCCATCAGGTTCGTGGGCATGCCATGCGTTTGACTGAAACGATCGATCAACAACGCAAGGAAATGAACCAGCAGAAGTCCTCGTGGACAGAAGAAATGCAGGCCATGCGATCGTTACTGGAACGCCGCATGACGCCAGCTACGACGCAGACCCAGTCATTCGCAGATACCTCGGTGATCAGTGATACGGCGACGGTGACACGGGATGAACTCGAGATTCGAGCGAACAACAACAATACCGTAGTTGATTCCGTTATGGCGCAATTCGCCAAGCTACAGCGCGACGTGAACAAGCGTCGCAACCAGCAGCGTAGCTAGGACCCTTTTCCACAAAGTCATCATTCAGGACTCATTCGATGAAACGCTATGTAGTAGGGGGAGTTGGCGTAGCTGGCCTGGTAGTACTAGGAGGGCTGGCCTGGCTTTTCAACAGCCTTGTCTTGGCCTGGGCCACAACGCTTTTCGTGGTCGCCCTCATTGCCGGAACCGCGTTCTACCGCAAGTTCCGCCAGAGATTTGCTACATCTTCGAGCCACACTACCTCTCATTCGACTGCCACAAAACCTGCGGTTGAATCCCACGCTACGGATGATGTTGACCCAGGCGTCGATGACTCGCAAGACTTGGCCGAATTGATGCTGAAGCAGGGGCGTTACACGCTTCTTCTTCGTCCACAGATCGCCGAAAGCATTCCATCGCAGGTGTTGACCCGTGCTCAGCAAATGTTGGATGACGAAATGACATTGGTTCCCAGCGGCGAAACTATCGTCGGTAAGGGAATGAATGATTCCGCCGATCTGCCCGAGCATCTGGATGGTCGCGTTGTCCATGTCGAGGGTTTCTACCTCGATCGTTACCAGGTCACCAACGATCAATTTCAACGTTTCGTGGATGCTGGTGGTTACGAACAACTAGCATTATGGGATCCTGAAATCGTTCCGGCTATTCTCGAATTCGTTGACTCGACCGGAATCAGTGGTCCTCGTTACTGGAAGAATGGAACGTATCTCTCCGGCCAAGCCAACCATCCCGTAGTCGGTGTTTGTTGGTACGAAGCGGCCGCGTACGCACGTTGGGTCGGTAAACGTCTGCCAACTGATCCAGAGTGGGTCAAGTCTGGCAGTTGGCCAGTACCGCTGCCAGGCGCACGACCGATTCAGCGCAAGTTCCCCTGGGGGGAAGCGTTCGATCAGAATAAGACGAACCTATGGGGAAGTGGCCGCGGAGGTACGGCACCCGTGGACGAGTTCACCGATGGAATGAGTGTCGGTGGTGCCCATCAATTGATTGGTAACGTTTGGGAATGGACCTCAAGCCGATTCGGTGCCTGGCAATCGGGGGCCAATCCTCTTGTTCTCGACGCTTCGATGCGAAGCGTGCGTGGTGGTGCTTTCGATACCTACTTCGAGGCCCAGGCTTCTTGTGATTTTCAAAGCGGCGATAAAGCCGTGGCCCGGAAGCGGAACATCGGGTTCCGCTGTGCAATCGGGCTGTGTGATCTGATTCCAGACGAATCGATGCAAGCCGAGGAGACTCCGGCCCAGGTCGAAACTCATGAAGAATTTGCTGAGGTGACCCAATGACCAAGCGTGTCCTCGTCCCGATGGAATCGTACCGTCTTGCCGAAGCTGCGGTACCATTGTCGTGCTATATCTGTGGTGTCGACAATAGCTACAGTACCGAGTTATGTCGACACTGTGCTGCCCCGCTGGCTCTTTCCCACCAGGCCAGGACCCAGGGCGTTCGTCCGCAGATGTTGGCTGTGCTGGGCACCGCGGCTGCCGGCAAGACGGTTTACCTTGGCATGTTGTTGGACATGCTGACTCGGCAGAATGGTCGGGTGCAGGTTCTCGCACGAGGAGCGTTCTCGATCACTCTTCAACAGCGAACGATGATGGCACTCGCACAGTGTCAGTTCCCCGAAAAGACTCCGAACGAGCCTGATCGCTGGAACTGGGTACACTGCCAGGCCAAGATCAATAACAAGAAGCAGCCGATGGAATTGATCATGCCTGACATGGCGGGCGAGGCGATCTTAGAAGAGATTGATCACCCCAATGCCTATCCGGCGATTCACTCCTTCCTGGATAAATGCTCGGCAGTAATTCTGCTGGCCGATACCGATCGGATCGAGCGAGGCGGCGCGGAACAAAATTACTTCCTGATGAAGCTGATCACGTATCTCAGTGAGCAGGATGGACGTCGCAATAAAGGTAAGAAGTCGACACGTCCGGTCGCGATTGTGTTCTCCAAGGCTGATCGGTGTGAACCATGCTTCGACAATCCAGAGTTGTATGCCAAAGAGAAGACTCCCAATCTCTGGCAACAAGTTCAGCAGCGATTTGTGAACTACGGGTTCTTTGCTTCAGGGGTCGCCGGCTCCGTCGGCTTCCGCGAAGAACGAGGCGAAGGTCCGATGGCCGTACCACTGCGGATCGAGCCGCGCGGCATCGTAGAACCGTTTGAATGGCTTGTCCGAAAAGTATAAATCGGTGATACCTGTGGCTCCTCTAACTCCGAAGACTCTGCAAGCATCGAAATCACAAGTATCCATGCCGGCAGGGACCGTTCCTGTCGAGCAAGCGATTTTCACGTCGGCCCAGACGATGAACAAAGATGGATACCAGCTCGTGGCTTGGAGCCCGGGGATCAGCGCCGAGGACGCACGTGTCCTGGCTGTATGGGGTCCGGCACATGACTCGATGATTGCCGACGATCCTTCCGACGTGAGCTTGAACTTTCATCCACTTCGGGATGGGAAAGTTTGCATCTCCCGAACGATGCTGGGCTCGGCTGAGTATAGTGGCCGAGGTGGACGCCAGGTTTATACGCACTGCTTCGTGCTGAATAAGGCAAGCTTCGCTCGCTTTCATAACGACCCCTTTCGTGTGCTTTCTGCGGCCCTAGCAATTCACGACTTGCGTCCAGGCCCCGAGCTGCCGACCGATTTGCCGACGATGATGATGCTTCCGTCGGGGCCGCCCGTTGAACCTGGGCTGATTCGCTTCTTCGATTCGCCAACGCAACAGCAAACGATGGTCACTTGGTTTCACCTCGCGCTAACCTCGAAGAAACTGTTGTTTACCGGTAACTATAACGACCGCTACCTTTCGGTATTTTTCAACTTGCTGCCCGTCTCGATTCGACCGCTATTTCCGTTTTCGACGCGCCTGCGCTATTCGCCACGTCGTGAATTTCGCTTGATTGGACTGGCAAACGATACTGAGGAACAGAAGAAGGCCGCGCGGCAGGAAGGGTGCACGGTCTTTGCGTTCGACTCGCCTGCACGCACGCCAGAACTATCGCGACATCCATGGGCAACTTGGGTTCAAGTTGCGTTGTGCCAACGTGAGCCCGATATTGCGGCAAAGCTGATTGGGGAATTGCCGTTATCGACGCGTTTGGAAGATCTGCCGTCAATTGGAAACCGACTTCGGGTGACATTATCGGGTCAACGGCGGAAGGAGGCAGATGCATCCCCCGCGGTCTCCTTGCCGCCCGTTGCCCTGGAGCGTGATACGGATCGCGAAGAACTTTTGCGATTGGTAGAACGTTCACTCGATGGCGATGTGTCCGCGCTCGAGCGTCTCAGCTCGGCTTGGGGTTGTCCGGAAGACTCGCGGATGGAATCACTAAGGGAAGATTGCGCGAAGCATTTTGTTTCTCTCTCACGCAAGCGACAAGGGACAGGGGATAGTCGATCGTCAATGGCCCTCGAAATCCTCAGCTTGATCTTAAGAACATCGCCATAGGGGACAACGCTCGTGAAGACCTATTTTTGTTGAGGCGGCTTTTTGCGTTCGAAGCTTCGTTCAATTTGAATAGCTTTCCGACCCTTGTACGCTCCTGCGAATGCTTGAAATGCTGGAGTGCCGTTCACATTAACCTGAAGCGGCGTGCGTGAGTCCTTCTCGGTCGTGATCACATCGCCAACACGCAAGTCGAGAAGCTCTTCCATCGTGATTGTGGTGTTGGCCAAAATTACATCGAGATTGACGTGAGCTTTGTCGATGTGATCCCCAATCGCAGCCCGCGACTGGGGTGTTGCCTCAGTGCTTCCGTAGGAAAACCACGTGTTAGCGGTCAGCTTATGACTGATTCGTTCGATCGAGTTGAACGGAATGCAAAGGTTGATCATGCCGCGTACGTCACCGATCGCCAGTTCAAAACTGACGAGCACAACCACTTCGTTTGGCGGCACGATTTGAACTAGTTGTGGATTGCTTTCCACACGCACAACTTTTAAGTCAAGTGGAAGGACGTTTTCCCAGGCTTCTTTGAGTTCGATCAAAAACAGGTCCGAAATTCGCGAGACCAGCGTTAGTTCGATTTCTGTCAGCGGACGCCGCGACGCGGGCGTGCTCTCTTTGCCGCCGCCCAGCAGACGATCGATGATTGGATAGAGGATCGACGGATTGATGTCGAGAATCAGATTGCCTTCTAGCGGCTCAGCAACCAAGAGGTTAAAGCAGCTGGGATTCTCAAGGCTGAAAACGAATTCGCTGTACGTGAGCTGATCGACGCTTGTTAGTTTGACTTCGACAATCGAACGCAGAAGCGCGGATAGAGCGGCTCCGAAGTTTCGGCTGAATCCCTCGTGCATCGACTGCAAGGCCCGCATTTGGTCTTTGCCGACCCGCTCGGGACGTTTGAAGTCGTAGGGCGTGATCTTCTCACGAGTGCGCGGAGCGTGGCTGGCTTGCGGATCAGGCGAAACGGCAGCGGCCGGCTTCGACGGTTCGTTGCCCGTCTCCATCGCGTTCAGCAGGCTTTCGACTTCAGCCTGGCTCAGTACGTTGTCAGCCATGAATCACTCCCTTGATTCACACGTCCTCGATGCATGATGTCGGATTACGTTCTAGCTACGAACGTGACCTTCGCCCATGACGATGTATTTGTAGCTGGTCAATGCTTCGATCCCGCAAGGACCGCGAGCATGGAATTTGTCAGTGCTGATACCAATCTCGGCACCGAGACCGAACTCTCCTCCGTCATTGAAGCGAGTACTCGCATTGACCATGACAGCCGAGCTGTCGACCTGGGCCGTGAACTTGCGGCTGGCGGTCAAGTTTTCAGTGACGATCGACTCGGTGTGTTTCGAGCTGTAACGATTGATATGAGCGATTGCTTCGTCGATGTCTTGGACAACCTTCACCGAAATAATCGGCCCCAGGTATTCTTCGCCAAAGTCTTGTTCCGTTGCTGGTACGGCTGACTTCACGATCTGGCAGGTCGCCTCGTCGCCGCGCATTTCGACTTCCTTCGCTGCGAAGGCTTTCGCCATCATCGGAAGGAACTTATCAGCGATTGCCGCATGAACGACCAGCGATTCAGCTGCGTTGCAGACACCGTAGCGATGGCATTTACTGTTGACCGTGATTTGAACTGCCATTTCCAGGTCGGCTGCCTGGTCGACGTACACATGGCAGTTTCCGTCAAAGTGCTTGATTACCGGCATGGTGGCTTCCGCACTTACGCGACGGATGAGGCCTTCACCTCCACGAGGAATCGCGACGTCGATAAACTGGTTGAGTTTCAGGAAATGTCCGACTGCGGCACGATCGGTAGTTGAAACCAACTGCATCGCATCTCTGGGGATACCAAATTCAGCCGCCTTTTCCTGCAAGATGTGAACGATCGCCTGCGACGAGTGAATCGCCTCCTTGCCGCCTCGCAAGATCACCGCGTTGCCACTCTTCACGCAGATCGCAGCTGCGTCTGCCGTAACGTTCGGACGAGACTCGTAGATGAAGAAGACAACACCAAGTGGTACGCGAATTTTTTGGATTGATAGTCCATTCGGACGTACGGTCGAATCGATTGTTTCGCCAATTGGATCAGGGAACATGGCGATTTGTTCGAGGGCCGACGCAATCCCTTCCACACGATCGTCAGTCAAACGTAATCGATCGATCTGAGCATCTGTCAGGCCATATTCAGGGGCGTTGGCTATGTCCTTAGCATTCGCTTCAGCAATCGCTTCGATGCTTTCACGCAACGCCGCGGCGGAAGCTTTCAGCCAATCATTCTTCGCCTGACCCGAAACGGTTGCCAGTATACGCGAGGCCGCTTGGGCCTTTTCGGCCGTCTGATGACAGTAAGTCGTTAAATCTAGTTCGTCCGCAATCGCCATTTTCAAACCCTGAGAAGCTGTTCGTCCAACAAAGGATTATCCCTGGAATGGGACATCGGGTCAATGCGAAAGGTTCGCTGCAGACGACAGTGTTGGATTTTGTAAGGCCTGTGGCAGCAATGACTTATGGTGTGCTGCTGCCCCATGGCGGGATGGCTTCAAGTATAAGAGAGCAATAAGAAGTCGATCCGCTGGATACGTTTTGCATCAAGTGAACCGCTTAAGCTTCCGTTGTTTCAAGCGGTTTGATCAGAAAGCGACGAATGTTGTGAGTCAGATGCCCAGCGGCGACCAATGCGAAGAAGCCGAGGCATCCCGTCCATCCGAGAGGGATAAACACATCGTTGCTAGGTTGGGCCAGGTAGAGATTGTACAGAAAGATCAGCGGCGTAATGACCGATAATAGAACGCTCAGTGGCAAGCCAAATACGTAAAGTGTGTAAACGCCTCGTCCCGTCGGCGCCCAGTACGTGATGGTTCCAAAGGTAATGCCGATGATGAAGCCAATCACAATGCCGTAAATACCTGCAGCAGCGCAGTACATTCCAAGTGGCGTAAGCATCTGAGGAGAAATCCGATCAGGTGCGATAATGAAAACCGTCAGCGAGAAGCAAACTGCCATTACGGCGACGAAATAAGCACCGAAGAGCAATACACCTGACACCGTCGACAGGCCGATCCAGCGCCCCATGCTTTTCGTTTGATGCAAGGGACCACTGTAAGCAGCAACCTCCTCAATCTCGGGACTGGCGAACGGATTGGAAGGTAGGTCGGACATACTGACCATTATTAGCGAATTGGATCGTCAGGCAACTCCATCGCGACGCCGTCGATTCCGCCTGTGGAAACAAACGCTTCCAGGGCTTCCATATTCGCCCTAACATCATGAACCCGAATGATTTGCACACCAAGACGAGCCAGAGTTAGGCTTGCCCCCACCGTGGCTAACGTGCGGTCCATGTCTTTATCGCCGAGTGTCTTAGCTAAGAAGCCTTTTCGGGAATGCCCAACTAAGATCGGACAGCCTAGCGTGTGGAATTCGTCACACTTAGCCATCAGATCGAAATTGTGCTGGTGACTTTTGCCGAAACCGATTCCTGGGTCGAGGCATATCTTCGTACGATCGATTCCGGCATAACGGAGTTGGCGGTAGCGTGCTTGAAGGTAGTCGAAGATATCGAGCACGACGTCGTCATATTGCGGATCGTCCTGCATTGTTTGCGGAGTGCCTTGCATGTGCATCGCACATACGCCCGCTCCTGATTCCACAGCGAGCGGGACCATTTCCGGGTCGGCTTCCAAACCGCTAATGTCATTGATGATTTCCACCCCGGCAGCGATCGCTTCCTTCGCAACGGCGGCCTTGGTGGTATCAATGGAAAGGGGGACATGAACCGCGTTTTGAATTGCCTCGACAATCGGCAAGACGCGACGCAGCTCTTCGTCTGTAGAAACCGACTGCGAGTAAGGACGTGTGCTTTCACCGCCAATGTCGATGATCGAAGCTCCATCGGCTTCCATCTGCAATGCTTGATCAATCGCCGCGTTTTGATCCATCCACTTTCCCCCATCTGAGAAGCTGTCGGGGGTTATGTTCAGAATGCCCATCAGTTTCGGAAGTCGATCAAACCGAAGCTTTCTGGTTCGTAGATTCCAACCGATGGCACGATACGGGTAGCGTTCGGCCAAGGTGGTGCTATGCGGGATCGATTTCATGGATGTAGTCTACCAAGGTAAGGGATTTTGCTGATCCCAGATTCACCAAGGAGCCTGCATATTCTGGACAACTTGCTTGGCGAAGGCATCGATTGCCTCTTGCTGGGCGGTGACCATAGATTGACCAGCTTCTGGGTACAGCACTCCCTGGGCGGTTAGGGTATCGGTACGCAGCACGGAAGCCAAGCTCAAGGTTGCCGGTTGGCGAATTAGCTGGCCACGCTGATCGATCCATTCGTATTGGATCTGAAGATCTTCTCGCAAAATTCTCGGGTCGTCGAGTGGGTTCGTTCCTTGAACGAATTTATCATCCCGAACAATAGTACCTCGCAAAACACTATCGGCCATCTGAGCATCGGCAATTCGATAGGGCGTGGTGTCTTGAATCTCCCTAATAATGCTTTCTGTCAATCGCTCTCCCAGATCGCGTCGGAAACTTTCCGACTTAAAAATGGGGACGTGGACAGTATGAATGTCCGGACGATAAAGATTGCGATTGCCAAACTGATAATGCACGCACCCGGTCATGCTTGCCGCAACACAGCTGGCAGCAGCGAACAAGAAGAAGCGACGATTGACTTGCTGGTCAGACATTAGGCATTGGCAGTAGGAGTAATATTAACGACGATCGGTTTCGCGATCTGGCTGCGTTGCGATGTTTTCGATCGGCGTGGCTGAAGCCTGAGGCAAATCCTTGCGGCGGTCGAGCCAGCTGTAAAGAAATTCTCCAGGCGGAGTTGGCGAATCAGGTCGCCCCTCGAGTTCGGCCAGGCGATCCTTAGCAGTCGTGGCCATGTTAGATGAAGGGAACTGCTGAACAATTTTCTTGTAATAGTGTCGGGCACCAGCGTAATCGCTCCGCTGGTCATAGAACGAAGCCATGTACCAGAGACGCTGAGCTTTGGCTGCCCGAATGTCGTAATCGAGCTTCTCGACCACTTCAATATTTTCTTGGGTCTTATCCGGGAACTGTCGCTTCATACGTGTTAGTAGTTTCTCGGCGTCTTCCAGTGGTTTACCGTCGTAAGCTGGCCCTTGATAGACTTTCATCTTGGTGACCACGCCCAGGTAGTGGGCGTTGAACTGATGTTCGCTGGTGGGGAAGTTTTGACGAAGGTCGGTATAGAAACGATCGGCTGTTTCAAAATTTGCTTCGCGGAAATGAGCGTTTGCTGCAGCGAGCGTGGCGTCGTCGGCCAGATCACCGGTTGGATCGTCCAAGCGAATTAGGTCAAACAGTTTGATCGCGTTGCCAAAACTATCGAACGTTGGCATCTGTTCGTCGGTAAAGTTTGGCTGCATTGCCCAGGGACGATCTTTGGTATAGCGATCCAACCAATACCGAGCTAACTTGAAGCGACGCACGTCGATCACGTCGAGGTGCTTGGTATTGGGATGCTTCTTGATCAGATTGTCGTATTGTCGGGTTGCATCGGCATAGTGATCGATGAAGAAGAAACACTCCCCGGCGTACATAAGCGAGTCTTCTTCGATCGCAGTGCCCGGCTGATAAAGAGCAGCGCGTTGGAAATAACCGGCTGCTTCCAGCATTTTCTTTTCTCGAGCAGCTCCTTCGACTTCCAAGCCTTCTTCGTAAAGGGCTTCCCCCTTGGCGAACAACTGCTTGGCAAGCGACTTGTTTTGGCCGTTATGACCGGTGACTTCCAAGGCTCGCTGTCCTACCCCAGTCGGATCCCACCACGAGCGATCTGAGGATGGTGGTGCTTCGTCAGGAGATTGTCCCCGTTGGACTTCCTCTTCGTAGCTGACTTGCGAGACGGGACTGAATGAGGTTGGAGGTGGCGTTGGATCTTGTTGGCCGAAGCTCATGCAGCCCACAGCTGGTAAAGCCGAGAGAATGCAGATGGTGAGAATCGAAGTTGTTTTCATCATCGCGGACTTCCTTGCCCTATGCGTTTTCCAACCTGAGTTCAGATCGAGAGAATCCGCAGGAATTCTCGTAATCTGGGCGTCTTACCCAGGGTATGGCTCAAATATCGATTGACGAGTGCCCGGACTTCCATGGCCAGGCGAGGTGGAATTTCAGTTGTCTTCCAACGCTCGTCTTCTGCGGCATAAATCGAAAGCAACTTCAACGAGTCGACCGCCACATCGATGACTTGACGATGACCGCTACGTGCGCGCTTCGAAAGTACGCCACCGGCGAGTAGTCCGAATGGAGTACGCCCGCTATCGGCGATTGGTTCACCTGTTTCGACACATTGGGTCAACTCAGGTAATTGGCCGAGGTAGCGAAGCAGCATCATTTCGAACCGCAACACCAAAGGAGCAACCTCGTGCAGATCATTCAGCTGGGAAAGTACCCGGTTGGCTAAACGAAACAACTCCGGGAAGGGGTCCGAGCGATCGGTCATCTCGGCTAACAACTCAGCCACATAGTAGCCAGCGTATAGATGATCGACGCTTTTTTGCCCACCACGAAATCGCCGTTCGACCTTTGCTTCGGTCAGCAAGTCGAGGCTGTCGCTTTTTTTGTGGAGGAAGACTATTCGACTTACGGTCAAAACGTCAAGAGCAGACTCGAATGGGCTTTTCGGACGCTTGCATCCTTTGGCCAAGGCAGTGATTTTGCCAAAATCCTCGGTAAACAGCGTGACGACCGACGAGGTCTCGCTGAAGTCGACGGTGCGAATCACGATTGCTAGCGTCTTTTCCGCCGACATGAAATAAAGCTTTTAAGATGAAAGATTCCGCCGATATCACTGCATGCATCTTCGGCGATGATACCGCGAGCGGAAGATCGTTCAAAGATCAGGCCGTTTGGGCCTTGTTCTGTTTCGTGCGAGTGAGACGCAATTGATGAATGCGACGACGATCGGCAGCGACCACCTGAATCGTCACTTCGCCGACTTGCAGAGACTCGCCAGGTTTCGGAATTCGTCGCATCATATGGATGACCAGCCCGCCAATGGTGTCGTAGTCATCTTCGTCGGGAAGTTCCATGCTGAGAACTTCATTGATGTCTTCGACATGCGCCTTTCCAGTGACATCTGCTTCCTCATCGGAGATTTGGATGATGCCGTTATCCGTCTCGTCGAGATCATGTTCGTCAACGATTTCGCCCACGATTTCTTCGAGAACGTCTTCGATCGTGACCAGGCCGGTTACCGCATGGTATTCATCGACAACCAGAGCCAAGTGGGTTCGCTTGCGGAGAAAGTACTTCAGCAGTTCGCTCACGGTCATGCTTTGAGGAACGTGGATTACCGGACGAGCGAGTTCGATCAGTGTCTTGCGGGTCGACTCTGGACGGGCCAGTTCTGGAAGAAGGTCTTTCACATACAACAGACCAGCGAAGTTGTCGCGTGTTCCATCCCAAATTGGAATACGCGTGCGACCAGTCTTCGAGATGAATTCGACCGTCTCCCACCAGGAAGTGGTCGCGGCTAACGAATCAATATCGGAACGGGGCGTCATGATGCTGACCGTTTCGGTATCGTCGAGGTCCATTACCCCTTCGATCATTTCCCGCGCGTCTTCTTCAATGTGACCTTCACGAATGGCTTCGGTCACGATCGTACGGATTTCTTCTTCGAATTCTTCTTCTTCGTCGGTCGGTTCATCCTCGATACCGGCGGCTCGTTTCATCACGCCCCCGATCAAATGTACACCGAAGGTCACTGGGTAAAAGATCGTGGCGACCGACGACCAAAGGGGCCAAGTGTAGTAGATGTAAGCAGGACCAAAATGCTCGGCAACCGCCCAGGGAAGCCAGACCATGGTGACCATCAAGACGAAAGTCACGCCCACGACGTCACCGATGAAGGTCGTCGTGTCGAGAATCGTTTCGGCCCGTGAGCCAAGTAGCCAAGCCTGACTGGAAATCAAGAAAATCGCGAGGCTTAAAACTTGCAACGCTTGAGCGGCCAGCGCCGCCATTTCATGGCGTTCGTGAATCGTGCCAAAAAGCTGCGGGCGGTCTTTCTTCTCACAGTACTCTTCCAAATCATGCCATAGCATGTCAGGCAGAATTGTGGCGGCAATTGAAGTGAGGATGAGGACCAGCAAACCAGACGTGGCCAACCAGATGAATAGCGTCGGTCCCATCGGTTATGAAGCTCCTTGGTTGGGCGTACCTGACGCAGTGGCTTGGCCGTCGTACTCGATGCCCAACTGCTGAAGGTAATGTTGTTCGAGACGTCGCATTTCTAGGCGATCGCTATCTTCGTGATCGTCGTAACCTGCCAAGTGAAGGCAGCCATGCACGACGTACAACGTCATTTCTTCGTCGACGGTCCAGGCATGCTGCCGGGCTTCCTCGGCTGCGTATTGCGCACTGATCATGATCTCACCGGAAAGGAAGTCACCTTCATGGTCCATGGGAAAGGTGATCACATCGGTCGGGTAGTCGTGCTGCAAGAAACGTATGTTGAAGTCATGGATTTCCGTATTGTCGACCACAGCGATCCCTACTTCGCCGCGTGCGAAGCCTTCGCCAGAGAACACCGCCTGGACGGCTTGTTGGAAGAGTTCGCCAGGGATTTTGAATTCCGTTTGGCGGTTGGTGATTACGATTTCGTACGGGGGGGACATCCGTCTCGCTTTAGGCTGGCTGCGAACTTGGGTATTTGACACGACCATGATACACGGCCGTCAGGCTTTTCGTCACGCTGGTTTGAATTTGACGGAGCTCTTGCAGCGTGAGCCCACATTCGTCGAATTGGCCGTCGAGAAGCCGTTTCATTGACAACTCCTCCACTAATGCCTCAATACGGGCGGAGGTTGGCTCAACCAGGGTACGGCAGGCACTTTCGACCGCATCGCAAATCATCAACACGGCCGCTTCCTTGGTTTGTGGTTTTGGCCCAGGATAGCGATAGATCGCTTCGTCGACCTCGCGTTCGTCTGGATTCGCTTCGACCTTAGCACTGGCCACACGGTAGAAGTATTCCACCAGCGTCGTCCCGTGATGCTGCTCGATGAAATCAATGATCGCCCGCGGCAATCGGTTTTGACGTGCCAAATCGGCGCCATCTTTCACGTGGGCAATGATCACCAGCGTGCTGATTGCCGGATTTAAACCGTCGTGCCGGTTGTCGGAAGCGTTCTGATTCTCCACGAAGTACTCTGGCTTGAGCATCTTGCCGATGTCGTGGAAATAAGCCCCCACGCGGACGAGCAATCCATTGGCGCGAATCGAATCCGCAGCCGACTCTGCGATTGAGGCAACGGTGATCGAATGGTTATAGGTACCAGGGGCGCGCTGAGCGAGTTTCTGTAGCAGCGGATGGGCGGCATCGCCGAGCTCGAGCAAGCTGATATCGGTTAGAATTCCATACGCTTTCTCGACGAATGGCAATAGAACAGTCATCAGGATTCCAGCGGCCACGGCGTAAGCACCTTGCCAGGCGGCTGACTCAAGCAGTGTGAGCGTCGCTGGTTGGCCGGCGACGATACTTACCCCGTAATTTGTTGCGAACGCCACCACACCAGCCCAAAGGCCAACGAATAGCAACTTATTTCGGCTGCGGATTCTAGTCATCGAAAGGGTCGCGGCACTGCAGGTGGCGGCAACCGTGACAAAGCTAACCAGGCTGGAACCGCTCGTGAGCACGATTGCCAAGCTCACGCAGGCCGTCACCAAGAGGGCGAACTCTTGTTGGTAGACAATCGAGACTGTCATCGCCAAGATCATGACGACCATCACTTCCGCTT
The DNA here is from genome assembly GCF_002967765.1 of Blastopirellula marina. Lineage (NCBI taxonomy): Bacteria > Pseudomonadati > Planctomycetota > Planctomycetia > Pirellulales > Pirellulaceae > Blastopirellula > Blastopirellula marina. The sequence continues at coordinate 86,014 of NZ_PUHY01000015.1, forward strand.
GCCAGCGATCGTCAAACCAGTATCCAAAGGCGATCGTCATGCAGGTCGGAACCAGAAAGAGTAAATACTCGTTGAGGTCCCTCAAGATTCGCGGACATTTGACGACCAGGTAAATCGCACATAACGCTCCCAGGGCGTAATACATTCCGAGGATCGCTAGCGAGTAAATCGTTTTGGAAAAGAAGCTCCGCTGATCGCAGTAGGCCTGATGTTCGCGACGGAGTAAGGCCAGTTCCTGCCCGTTTAACGGTGCCCCAGCCGGAACCACGGCATCTTTGGTGGAGTAGATGTGTTGCACCTTCTCAACAGCCGCAACTGCTTTTTCACGTTCGACTGTCGTCGCAGCGCGATCGAAAGTAAGCGTTCCAGGCAGGTTCTTCTCGACCCAGAAGTCGACAGCTTCGACTAGGAAGGTGATGTCTTCGCCTTTGGCAAGCTTTTCCAGTTCGTTCTTCAGTGGGCGGCGAAGTTTCTCAAGGACTTGAGCTCGAAGAACATCGTTCAGCGAGATGATCTGCTGATTCGTATTGGGACCGACCGTGATCACGATGATACTGGCAGCTTGTCCTTCTTTTTGTTCGACTTGATCTGGGGACATAATCCCTCGCGATGCGAACGGGCGTAATGCTTCTTCAACGCTTTGTTGAAATGCGTTGAGCATGCCTTCGCGCTGAAAGAGTTCTTTCAAGCGAGTGAACTGTTGTTGGCGTTCCATCGGATCGGCCGGAGCCACGTTCTCATCCGCAATGGGAAAGAACTCGTTCCACAGACGTTCTACCTCAGCGTCAAACTGTTTCGCTTGGGTCAGCTGGTTGATGATCGTTTGCAACCGCGTTCGCATTTGTTCTAAGCGAGTCGGATCGTTCACGTAAACCGACATCGCTGCGTTTTCGGCGTCACGTTGGGCCTTAGCAGTGGCGAGATCGTCGTCGACTGAAAATTGAACACGTGGATGGATCTCGGCCGGCGGAACGTAGCCTTGCCGATATTGCATCGGCGGATTCCACGCGCCAGTGACGAGCCACAAAGCGACTGCCGCAAAGAGGGCGCAAGCCAGATAAAGAAGTTTATCGGGATGCGATAACTCAGATACGAATCGTCGGAAGGTTCCGGGAGGAAGTTCTAACGATTGAACTCGCTTACCGCGTTTTCTTGGTTTACCGGGAGGGGCCATGGCTTACAGGGGGGCTTCCGAACTGGACTCGTTGTCTGAGCCTGATTCGTAGGCGTCCACAATCTTTTGGACCAGCGGGTGACGCTGGATATCCGCGTTGGTTAACTCGACTCGGCAAATACCATCAATGTTTCGTAGGCGGTATAACGCATCGGCCAAACCGCTTTTCACTCGGGGCGGAAGATCGTTCTGGGTGATGTCACCACTAATGACCATCCGCGAATCCTTGCCCATGCGTGTCAGGAACATCTTCATCTGGGCAGTGGTCGTGTTCTGAGCTTCGTCCAAAATGATGAAAGCATTCTTTAACGTACGACCGCGCATGAAAGCCAACGGAACCACCTCAATCACATCGGTGGCCATATACTGCGTGATGAGATTCGGCTCCATCATTTCGGTCAACGAATCGAGCATCGGTCGCAGGTAAGGATTGATCTTTTCATACAACGTTCCCGGCAAAAAGCCAAGCTGTTCGCCAGCTTCGACGGCGGGACGTACCAAAACGATCTTTCCGATTCGATTTTCCAATAGTGCTTCGACGGCCATCGCGACGGCTAGGTAGGTCTTACCCGTACCAGCCGGACCCAAGGCAAACACCATGTTGTGATCGCGAATGGCCTCAACATATTTCTCTTGGCCGGGCGTTCGAGGTTTGACACTACTTCCCTTTTGGAAAGTCGCGATCGGGATCGTGCGTCGTGGGACCGGTTCGCCTGCGACCTCTGCCAACGCTTCGTCCAGGTCTTCCTTGTGAAGGGCGCCGTTGCGTTCGATGCGATGGCGCAAGTCTTCCACCACTCGGATCGCTTTCGCCACGGCACGTTCTTCGCCAGAGATGCTGACGCGCTCGTCGCGATGGGTAATCGTGACGTTCAACGAGTCACGGATACGACGCAAGTGCTGGTCACGGCTGCCGAATAGTTGCAGGACCGACGGATGGTCCAAAAATTTGATCGTCGCTTCGTACATTGATTGGGCAAAATCCCCGTAAGGAAGAATTCCTACGTCAAAATATAGACAATGTTTTGTGTGGGGGAATCATCAATGTGGTGCGAAGAGTTGTAACATTATGCCATGTATGCAGTTAGGTGTTTTGGGGAATCGGACGCGTGATCGGTCGATTCCCTACAATCTTCCTACCTTAACGTCCTGGACCAATGATTCCGATTTCCCAGCACATCAGCGCGACCGGGGCGCCAAGTAGCATCGAGTCGAGAACATCCAGGATTCCACCCAGGCCGATGAGCCACGTGCTGGAGTCTTTTGTCTCCATGTCTCGTTTGAACATCGATTCGGCAAGATCGCCAACCATGCCGGCAGGCGAGACCAAAAGGGCGAAAAGTAGCCAGCCCAAAGGAATCGACTCAACTGGGCTGCCCAACATCCAGGGGCCGACCCATTGAAACATCACGTAGCTTCCCAGGCAGGACGCGGCTAAACCACCGAGCGTTCCTTCCAGCGTCTTGCCGGGACTTAGACGAGGGACAAGTTTGGTGCGTCCGAAGTTCGAACCAATGAAGTAAGCTCCGATATCCGAGATCTTCACCACCACGATCATCGACAACAAAGCGAGCATGCCGTAAGCGTTCGCATCCGGGATATCTTGCACCACGACGCGCAGGCGGGTGACAAAGCTGATCAAGCCGCCGACGTAAAAGATCGCGAAGATGGTCAGCCCCAGGTGAATCATTGAATGCCCCGGTTTTTCGTACCGGCGCATTTCACCAACGATCGCCAAGATTGCGCCCAATGCGAGTGCAAACAGCGTCCACTGAGCTTGATCGGTTTGATCAGGGACGTTTGACAGCGGCCACCACATCGGGATGCCAGCTGCCATGACGACCAAAAATGTCCCCATGTGGCACGACCATCCAATCGGGTGAAGCTGTTTCGCTCGCAGTAAGTTGAGAACTTCTTCCGCAGCCATGACGGCTAACAGCATCACCAGCGGAAAGAGCCAGATTCCAGGGCGACCGAAGTTGTAGTAGAAGTCGAGCCAGCTAAGTCCGCAAAGAGGCAGAATGATGGCGAACGCTCCAATCAGTCGCCACTTGAGCACGCGTCCCCTCCTGAGGGCCCACTCTTGCTGAGGCCGCCAAACCTTCGGTCACGAGAGGCAAAGTTGTAGATCGCGTCTTGCAAGGTTTCCTCGCGGAATTCCGGCCAGCAAAGATCCGTTACCCACAGTTCCGAGTAGCTGATCTGCCACAGCAGAAAGTTGCTGATCCGCATTTCGCCAGCGGTACGAATCATTAGATCGGGATCTGGCATACCGCGAGTGTAAAGATGCTCGGCAATTGTCTCTTCGGTAATGTCTTCCGATTTGAGGCGACCTTCTTTGACCCCTTCCGCAATGCATCGTACGGCGTCGACCATTTCAGCTCGACCGCCGTAATTAATGGCTAAACAGAGGGTGGTCCCGGTGTTGGCGGCACTCATCTCGATGGTCTTGTCCATCTCGCGCTGGACTTGTTCCGGGATTCCATCTCGACGACCGATGATCTGGACACGAACATTTTGCTTCATGATCGTTGCGCGTTCTTCGATCATGTATTGTTCGAGCAGGTGCATGAGGAAGTCGAGCTCGTGCTGCGGGCGCTTCCAGTTTTCGCTCGACAAGCAGTAAAGCGTCAGCTGACGGATTTTCCGTCGCGCGCACTCTTCGACGGTGCGACGAACGGAACTGACGCCCCGACGGTGGCCTTCGATACGTGGAAGTCCTTGCCGCTGTGCCCACCGTCCATTGCCATCCATGATCACCGCGATGTGTTCCGGATAACGTTCGCGCGGCAGGTCTTCGATCGGATGTCGCTCTGTGGTTGCGGCTTTTGTCACTTCGAAGGATCGGGCCAAAGGGACGGATTGAATCGGGACTTACGTGTAGCGCCCTATTATGGCCTTATTCCCGGGGGCATTTCAACGCGGGAATTTCCGCGTCAGCGATTCCCAGGAAAAGCTAATGCTACGTTCGCACCGGCTGGTGATGCCGAAATGCTCAAACTTACGTCGTGGCCAATTTCAGGACATCCGATGTGAAGATTGTTTGCTTGCGATCGGGACCAACCGAAACTACGCCGACCGGAAAGCCGACCAATTCTTCGATTCGACGAACGTAAGCCAGGGCATTTTCGGGAAGGTCTTCCATCGATCGAGCACCGGTAATCTCGTCCTTCCAACCGGGAAGGGTCTCGTAAACCGGTTTGACGTTGCGGATATCGTCGACGTGCGACGGGAAGCGTGTGATTTTTTCGCCGTTCAATTCGTACGCAACACAGATCTTCAGTTCGTCGAAGGTCGACAGCACATCGAGCATCATCAGCGAAAGAACATCGATCCCGCTCACCCGGGCAGTGTAGCGAACGGCAACGGCATCGAACCAGCCCGTGCGGCGTGGACGTCCCGTGGTGGTGCCGAATTCGTTACCCCGCTGGCGGATTTTTTCGCCCGTTTCGTCATGTAGCTCAGTGGGGAAAGGGCCACCACCAACGCGGGTGCTGTACGCCTTCGCTACGCCAATGACTTGATCGATGTGCTTGGCTGGAACACCGGCACCAGCCGAGGCACCAACGCCGGAGCTGTTGCTGCTGGTAACAAACGGGTACGTGCCATGGTCCACATCAAGCAGAGCGCCTTGGGCACCCTCGAAAAGAATCGTCTTTTGATCGTCGACGGCGTTGAGAAGCAAGTCAGTCGAGTCGCAAACGTAAGGACGCAATCGTTCGGCATAGGCCGCGAATTCGTCGTAAATCTTGGCGGCGTCCAGTGGTTCGAAGGCGCCGTCTTCATACATACTAGCGATTGTGCGATTTTTCTTATCGCAAATCATAAAGACTTTGTCTTTGAAATTGGGGCGGAGCATATCCCCCAAGCGGATTGCATACGATCGGCCGACCTTATCGCGGTAGCATGGGCCAATGCCACGTAAGGTGGTGCCAATGTTCTCACCGTCGGCCGTCCCTTGGTTCATGGCGCGATCTTCAGCAATATGCCAAGGGAAGATGATGTGCGAGCGATCACTGAGGCGGAGGTTATCAATCGGAACCCCTCGATCGGTGAGGCCATCCATTTCGCCTAGTAGGATCGGCGGATTAATAACTACCCCGGCAGTGATCACGTTGAGCACTTCACTGCGAAGAATCCCACTGGGAATGTGGTGCAGCTTATAGACGTTTTCGCCGTCAACCACGGTGTGGCCGGCGTTTGCACCGCCTAAAAAGCGGGCCACGATGTCGTGGTGTTGCGTCAAAAGATCGACGAGTTTCCCTTTGGCCTCGTCACCCCACTGCAAACCAATAACACACGAACCAGCCACAAACTCTCTCCAGTGATAGCAATTAATTCCAGACGAACCCACCTAGTGTAGCGCGAAGCGGGGGAAGTGGTCAACGAGGCGGCAGTGTTGCGGAGGTCCATTCTGGGGGAATTCGGCTTCATTGGCCCGCCACAAACCGATACACTCCGCAATAGCCGAGACTTTTCGCGTTCTTACGCGAATAATGCAAGCTGCCTGAAGACTTTCCGCCTTACTTGGTTTGTGCGATGACAACCATTTTCCTGATGGCCATGATGATGGCCGCCCCCGATACACCCACGCCCCAGGCTTACGATACGGTTGTGGTCTGTCCCCAGCCCTACGTCGAGGCGATGCGACCCTGGTTCGAGTATCGAACCAAGCAAGGTCATAGAGTTGGGGTAGTTACGGATACGTCATCCAAGAAGAAAATCCGCGAGACCATTCGCCAAGCCGCCGAAAAAGGCGAGCTTAAGCAAGTGCTCCTGGTGGGGGATGTGATCGCTGACGGTTCTCAGGAAGTGGGTGTGCCGGTTCATTACCAGAAAGCGGTGGTTAACGTGCTTTTTGGCTCCGAACCGGAGATTCCCACCGACAATTACTACGCTGATCTCGACGACGATAACATTCCCGATGTTGCGATCGGCAGGTTCTCGGTCAGTAACGAAGAAGAGTTGAAGGGGATCGTTGCCAAGACGCTAGAGTACGAAACCAACATCAAATCGGGCGATTGGCGGCGCCGGTTGCACTTCGTGGCTGGACTGGGTGGTTTCGGCACCGTGGTCGATACGATGTTAGAGTCGGCTACCAAGAAGTTTTTGACCGACGAGATTCCTGCCCATTTCGAGACCGTCGTCGCGCAAGGAAGCTGGCAAAGTCCTTACTGTCCCGATCCACGAGAATTCCGCGACGAGGTTGTGCGGCAACTCAATGACGGCGGACTTTTCTGGGTTTACATGGGGCATGGTCACGTCGAGCATCTCGATTATGTGCGAGTCCCGAACGACGCGTTTCCGATACTATCTACCGACGATGCGGCTGCCCTGCGAAATGAATCGTCGCATCCGATCGCTATCTTTCTGTCGTGTTATACGGGAGCAATCGACGCCCGAAGTGCCTGCCTGGCAGAGCTTTTACATCGCAGCGAAGGTGGCCCGGTTGCCGTTTATGCAGGATCACGCGTTACTATGCCTTACGCGATGAGCGTGATGGGAACAGAAATGTTGCAGCAGTACTTTAAGGAGAAGCAGCCCACACTGGGGCAATTGATTCTGCAGGCCAAGCGGGAATCGATACGTCAGGGCGGGAAGACAGGCAATCGCAAAATGCTCGATACCATGGCCCAGTTAATAAGCCCGAAGCCGAAGCTCCTAAAAGAAGAGCGGATTGAGCACTTAGCCCTCTTCAACTTACTGGGTGATCCGCTGCTGCGATTGCCCCATGCTTCTCCTGTCGAGATCACCGCACCCAACACAGCCGCGCCAGGCGAAACCATCGAAATCGCTGGCCGAACAGAAATGCCCGGCAAAGTTCATTTGGAACTGGTTTGCCGCCGCGATGGCTTTGTCGCTACCTTGCCCAAACGTCTGGAATACGACGGTCGGCACGACCAACTGACCGGTTACAACGAAACCTTTCGGGCTGCGAACGATCGAGCCTGGCAAGTGGTTGACCTAACGGCAATCGACGGCGAGTTCCGTACCGAGCTGCAAATCCCTGAGACGTGCCAAGGTCCCTGTCATGTACGGGTGTGGGTCGAAGGTGTCTCGCAAGTCGGGTTAGGCTCGCAGGATATCGAGATTAAGCGCCTTCCCCCCAAGGAAGAGCCTCTCGCCAATTCGGTGGCAAAATAATGTTCTATGTCGCTAGGTTTCTTTTCTCTCATCCGCTGATTTCCCGCGGTGGTCTCGATTTCATCCCATTATCGAGCGGAAAGGCTTGATCGATGGTGTAGAATGTGGGTAGAGTGAAATTGCAAATCGGGCAAGCTGTTGCTTGATTTCGCTGACAGACCGTTGTGGAGGACCCGCAACGCCACTCTCCTGCCTGATCTCACCATTCCCGCCCCACGATTGGGATTTTTCAATGAAATCGTTGCTCACGCACGGCATCCAATGGGTGGCCGCTGGTGCCACGTTCGCTTGCTTGCTGATTTCCGCTCCAACGACTTTCGCGGATGATACAGACAAAATCGACTTCAATCGTGATATTCGTCCGCTTCTATCCGATCGCTGCTACTCATGTCATGGACCGGACGAAAACCATCGTGAAGGGGGTGTCCGGTTTGACGTCCCAGAAAGTGCGCTCGCAGAGGCCGACTCGGGTGAATTCCCCATCGTCCCTGGCAAGCCGGGCGAGAGTGAACTGATTGCACGGATCTCAACCAAAGACGAATCGATTCAGATGCCGCCACCCGAGTCGAACAAATCACTCACGGCGGAAGAGACCGAGAAGCTTCGCAAATGGATCGAACAAGGTGCCAAGTTCGAGAAGCATTGGTCCTTCAATGTTCCCCAAAAGTCGGAGCCCCCAGAAGTTAGTTTGCCCGGTTGGAACGAAACCGAGATCGATAAGTTTCTTGGCGCTCGCATTGAAAAAGAAAAGCTTCAGCCTGGTCCGCCAGCCGACAAGCTAACGCTCATTCGTCGCGTGACGTTCGTCCTGACAGGGTTGCCGCCAACCCAGGAAGAGGTTGACGCTTTCCTGGCGGACGAATCTCCCGACGCTTACGAAAAGCTGGTCGATCGCTTGTTGGCTTCGCCTCACTATGGCGAGCACATGGCTCGCTACTGGCTCGATGCCGCTCGATACGCGGACACGCACGGGTTGCACTTAGACAACTACCGCGAGATGTGGATGTATCGCGATTGGGTTATCGATGCGTTCAATGAGAACAAACCGTACGACGTCTTTCTGACCGAACAACTGGCCGGCGACTTGCTGCCGAATCCATCTTGGGAGCAACAGGTTGCATCTGGCTTCAATCGCTGCAATGTCACAACCAATGAAGGTGGTTCGATCAAAGCAGAAGTGAAAATGCGGAATGTGAACGATCGCGTTGTGACCACTGGGACCGTTTTCATGGGACTAACCATGGATTGCACGCGTTGCCACGATCACAAATACGATCCGCTGAAACAAAAAGACTTCTACGCGATGTACGGATTCTTCAACAGCATGAATGGGAATCCGATGGATGGGAACAACAAAGCCCATCCCCCGACAATTTACTCGAAAGAGGCCGTAGAACAGATCGCTGCCCTAGATCAACAAATTCGCCAGAAGCAAGACGAAATTCGAACGACGTTGGCCAAAATCGACTATCAAGATCCAGGCCCAGGCGTGGACAATCCTGAGATCGATCCCGAAGAAATTGTGTGGATCGAAGATGGTGTCCCTGGCAAAGCGGAAGTCAGCGGTGACTACGGGTGGGTGACCGCACCCGAGCCTGTGTTCAGCGGCGAAAAGTCTGCTAAGCGAACCGTGACCGGCAATCAGCAATGCTACTTCGTCAATTCGGATCAGCCCATTACTGTGTTCAAAGGGGATACGCTGTTCGCCTACGTTTACATCGATCCTAAAAACCCGACCAAAGAGATCATGTTCCAGTGGAACGACGGCGATTGGGATCAACGGGCCTATTGGGGCGAAGACAAGATCGCCTACGGAACGAATGGCAAAACGAAGCACCGTATTGGTGACCTGCCAGAAGCAGGCAAGTGGGCACGCTTGGAAGTGCCTATCGCGAAAGTCGGTCTGGGAGAAGGTGCTAAGATAAATGGTTGGGCATTCACTCAGTTCGACGGCACCGTCCACTGGGACAAGGCCGGAATGGTGACCAAGTATGGCAAAAAGCCGCAGTTCAAGTCGCTAAAGGACTGGATCGATTTTGCCACCAAGTCGCCGGGGGCTCTCGATCCGGCAAACAAGCAGATCACAGAGATCTTGAAGAAGGCAGCCGATCAGCGATCGGAAGGGGAGTTCAAACAACTTCAAAACTACTTCCTGGAGTTCGTCTGCCAAGACACGCAGGAAACCTTCAACAAACTGCGGGCTGAACTGAAGGGAATGTCGGACAAACAAAACGAGATCCGCAATTCGGCGCCGACGACTCTAGTTTACATTGAAGCGGATAAGCCAGTTCCTTCGCATATTCTGAATCGAGGCGAATACGACCAATTGGGCGAGGAAGTGGCTCGCGATGTTCCTGGCTTCCTGCCACCGATGACCGAAGAGATGCCGAAGGATCGCCTAGGCCTCGCAATGTGGCTGACCGATGCCTCGCACCCACTAACAGCGCGTGTCGCTGTGAATCGCTTATGGCAGCACGTTTTCGGGGTCGGATTGGTGAAAACCTCCGAAGATTTCGGTTCTCAAGGAAGTGTCCCTTCGCATCCGAAACTGCTGGATAACCTTGCGGTGGAATTTCGGGAGAACGGTTGGGACATGAAGAATTTGATGAAACGCATGGTCATGTCCACCGCGTATCAACAGTCCTCGGCGGTTACGCCAGAGCTTGTGAAGAAGGATCCCGAGAATCGCCTGCTCGCCCGTGGACCTCGTCACCGGTTGGATGCCGAGATGCTACGTGATCAAGCCCTCGCACTCAGCGGGTTATTGGTCGACAAGCAAGGCGGTCCATCGGTGAAACCACCTCAACCGGACGGTTTGTGGAAAGCGGTCGGTTACTCCGGCAGCAATACCGTGAACTTCAAGGCGGATGAAGGGGACGAAAAAGTTCACCGACGCACGTTGTACACATTCATCAAGCGAACGGCACTCGCGCCGCAGATGAGTACCTTTGACGCCCCGAATCGCGAGTCGTGCACGGTTCGTCGCGAACGTACCAACACGCCACTTCAAGCACTGCTTCTATTGAACGACCCGCAATACATGGAAGCAGCCGTCGCGATGGCTCGTCGAGCGATGGATGAAGGAGGAGCCGATCCAATCTCTAAGGTTGATTTCCTGACATCGCTTTGCCTGATGAACCCCGGCAACGAGGTTCAAAAGAAGGAACTGGAATCGCTTTACTTCGATAGTTTGACCTACTTCCAGCAGCATCCGGAAGCTGCCGCCAAACTGGTTGGGCAATCCGAGGTTCCAGCGGAATTGGCGGCCTGGGCAATGGTTTGCAACGCAATCCTGAACTTGGACGAAGTTATCTCGCAACGTTAGTTCACTTTCTGACCACCCGAAGTGAACTAGCGATTTTATAAAGTCTGCAGAACGGACCGAATCATGGATCCTCGTAACGAATACATCGATGCCATTACCCGCCGACATTTCTTCCAAAAGGGAGCGTTGGGCCTAGGGGCTGCAGCGTTGGCTTCGATGACCGACCTGCCGGCGGAAGCGGCGAAGCTTCCCAGCTCCGGTATTGGTGGTCTGCCGAATCTGCCCCACTTCGCGCCGAAGGCCAAGCGAGCGATTTACTTGTTTGCCGCTGGTGCACCATGCCAAATGGACTTGTTTGATCACAAGCCGAAGATGGTCGATTGGTACGATAAAGATCTTCCTGAATCAGTTCGTCAGGGTCAACGACTCACCACGATGACATCAGGTCAAAGTCGCTTCCCGATTGCCCCATCAAAGTTCAAATTCTCGCCGTATGGCGAAAACGGAACCATGATTAGCGAATTGATTCCTTATCATGGGAAGATGATCGATGACATCGCGCTGGTCAAATCGGTGCATACCGAAGCCATCAATCACGATCCGGCGATTACTTACATCTGCACAGGTAACCAGTTGCCAGGACGCCCCAGTCTTGGATCATGGTTAAGTTACGGTCTCGGTTCGATGAACTCGAATCTGCCGACTTTCGTCGTCATGACACCGAACTGGAGTTCCCGTCGCGACGCTCAGGCCTTGTACAATCGCCTGTGGGGAGCCGGCTTCCTGCCGTCAAAGCATTCTGGGGTCTCGCTGCGAAAGAGCGGTGATCCTATTCTGTTTCTCTCGAATCCGGAGGGTATCGATTCCTCGCTCCGTCGGCGAATGCTCGATAGTGTCTCGAAAATCAATCAAGAGACTTACCGGCTTTCAGGCGATCCCGAAACTCAGTCTCGTATTTCCCAATACGAAATGGCGTTCCGCATGCAATCGTCCGTGCCGGAACTGGTTGACTTGAAACAGGAAACACAGCATACGCTGGACATGTACGGACCGGAGGTCGGTAAGCCGGGCACCTTCGCTGCGAGCTGTCTGCTGGCACGCCGAATGGTTGAAAGAGATGTTCGCTTTGTTCAAATCTTCCACCGCGGTTGGGATCAGCACGGCAACGTGGCGAATGATCTACCTGCCCAGGCTAAAGACGTTGATCAACCCGCTTGGGCTCTAATCCAAGATTTGAAGATGCGTGGCATGTTGGACGACACGCTGGTCGTCTTTGGTGGTGAGTTTGGCCGGACCATCTACAGCCAGGGTGGACTCTCGAAAGAGAATTACGGTCGCGACCACCATCCGCGTTGCTTCTCGGTTTGGATGGCCGGCGGCGGGATCAAGCCGGGGATAGTTCATGGCGAGACGGATGATTTCAGCTACAACATCGTGAAAGATCCAGTTCATATCTCCGATCTGAATGCCACGATTCTGCATTGTCTCGGGATTGATCATCGGAAGCTGTCGGTTCCGTTCCAAGGGCTCGATGTCCGACTGACCGGTGTAGAAGATCGAAGTCCGGTCAAAGAATTGCTCGTGTAGTGCGTTCGACCGAAGATTTCAATTCGGTCGAAGCCGCCGACGATTTTTCTTAGAAAACTTCGCTTGCCAGAAGAGGAGAGCCACGGTTTGCCACGGGTGGCCAGCAAGTTTTCTATTGTTTGAGCCACGGTTCGTCGGCGGCTCAGGCACTCAGGGGGCGATACACTCGCCGAACTATTTGGCTCGGCTAATGTAAACCGGAATCTCGAACCTGCGTTCCGGTTGGACCATCGACTTGGCACGATCGCGGACGCTGACCAACTCACCCTTAGTTTCCGGTGCAGTCAACTTCTGGAATCGGGTTGCCAACTGTTCGACAGCCGGTTGCATCAGGATAATCTCTGCCAATTGAGCCCGCAGGTCGGCCGAGCTTCCTAGGACAGCGCCCATCGTCTTGTTGAGTCCAGTCACCAGGTCGACGTTTTCGACCAAGCTGGGCACACACTCATCAAGGCGAACGACTTGCTGCTGGATGTCGTCGATCTTCTTCAGGTTCTTCTGAGCGGCCGAGATCTTCGTTTCCTGTGAATTGATATAGTCAACCAACCAAGCCATCTCGTCCATGTTCTTGGAAGCAGCCGAAGTTTGTTTGTAAACGTTGTTCAACTGCGAGTTTAGACGAATTGCTTCGTAAGATAGTTCGGTCGCGGCGTCCAAGGTATCGGCCAGCTTTTTGACCTGCAGGTCCATCGACTGCTGATCCTTGAGCATGTGCTGTACATTGCTCAAAACTAGCTGTGACGATTCGGTATCGATGGCCAGTTCCTGGACGCGATCTTGGTGCGAAGCGAGCGAGTCGATTGCTCGATCGGTGGCATCCGCTTGAGCGGCCAAGTCACAGATGGCGTCTTGCAGCTTCCACTGTGAGTTAACGGTCTCGGTCAATTCAGGCATAACGCATTGCTGGTTAATGAGTTGCTGCTGAATCAATTCGATGGAAGCGAGGGCGTCCTGGGCCATGTAGACCTGTGGCCCGCTGTTCTTCAAACGATTGGCCAACTCTTCCAACTGTCGAACGCGTCCCTCGGCGACCGCCAGTTTGGCGTTAGCATAGGTGAGGTTCGATTCCATCTTGGCCATCTTTTCGGCAGCCTTATCGATCGAGTCGAGCTTGCCAGCCAAGCGGGCGATTTCGTCGTTTAGCCGTTCGGTTTGCTGAATCGTTTGGCCTGCTTTGTAAAGCATGCCACTTTGCAGTTCGAGGCGCCCGAGAAGCGAGTTCGTACGATTCGAGGCGTCTTTGAATCCGGTCAGCTGATTGAGAGGGTGGTGGGTCGCTTTCACGTCTCGTTCGACAGCGGCCAATTGTTCGCGAAGATCTTGTTGCAGCCAGAACTGCGAGACAGCGACGCCGACGGCGATTCCCATCACGAGACAGAATCCGCCAATGATGCTCGGGTTGTGCGAAGCCCAACCGTAATCGGCATCGTCCAGGTAACGATCATTGATAGGCATATGAAACTCCTCCGTGTGTTGATTGCAATGTCCGTGCTCCTCGTGAGCATTTATGTTATCGAGAGACATTGCCTCCTCGGAAAAGTCATCCCGAATCGATTCCCGAATGTTTACCGGTGGCCTGCACCAATCACCCAAATAACCGACACAGCCTGAACGGTATGTTAAGAGCAAAAGAAACTCTTTACTTAGCGGGAAAAGTCGCCCTTTCGAGCCTGTGTGTGGTACTTGCCAATCGCGCCAATCGGAACAATCGCCAAGGCTTCTCTGGTCTTCCAGGGGTAGATGACCCATCCTTGGGGAAACTGGTTATTTCGCGGTCAGAAGTTGGTCATTCTGGTCAATCGTTAATACGGAAATGGTCTCGCTCCCTCATGCTTTTCCGAATAATTCCAACGAGAATCTGCTGCGTCGCATTTCTGCTTTTCGCGGGCGGTTGCTACTTAGAGCCAGATGTCGAAGTTCGGACCGAGCAAGTAAAGGTCGGCGAAGTCGATCGAACATACCGCTTGGTAATTCCCAATGACCTGGCGGAGAACGCTCCGGTGGTAATCGCCTGGCACGGATTCGGCGATTCGGCGGAAAGTATGGCACATTACTCACAGCTAGATCGTTTGGCGGAGCGTTATCATTTCCTGCTCGTCTATCCGGAGGTGGAGAAATTTGGGTGGCGATTCCCGCGAACGGATATGCTGAATCCGAACGGCGATGCTGATGTGGCTTTCTTCGACGCGATTCGAAACGACCTACCGCGTTACGCTTCGATCAACATGAATCGCATTTATGTCGTTGGTATGTCAGAAGGTGCCACGTTCACACAGTGGTTAACCACTGAGAGGGCACGTGATATCGCGGCAGTTGTTGCCCACTCTGGCGGGCCACCAAAGGTTGTCGACAAGTCAAAATTCGAGCGACCTATCTTGTTGATCGTGGGGACCGAAGATCTGGGACATGACACGATGCGAGAAGCAGCGACCCAGTATCACGCCGCAGGCGTCGATGTCGAGTTTCGCTCTGTCCCAGGCTTGGGACATGCTTGGTCAACAAGAAACAACGAAGCGATCTGGACTTTCCTATCTAAGTATCAGCTACCTAGGTCGACTGAGTCAGAATAATACTTCGGCCATCCGGATCTCTGACAATCGCCTGCAGTCCCCAGGGCATCGACTCGGGCTCCCGGACAATGAGAGCATCTTGTGTACGAAGCTGTTCAACAAGACCTCCGACATCCTGACAACGAAAGCCGAGACCTGTCGACGAGTTGACCTGGTCAGCCGACCGCGCAGGATAAATCTCCATTACGAAGTCATCGATGGTTGTACTGAAGTGTTCGGGCCCTTTTCCGTGACGTTCGAGGATGAATGAAAGCCCCAGCAATTCATAAAATCGGCACAATCGGTCAAGATCTTGGCTTCGCACGACAACGAGATTGGGCACCGCGTGGATATTGGCAAGCTCTGGTCTCAACTGAGACAAATCCGAAAGGAGGCCAGGCGATAGATCGCAGGGTCCCATTTCGGCGACACGAAGCAACGTTTCTTTCAGAAGAAGTCCTTCGATCGAAGCAAGGGCTGCGGCGACGATGCCTGGTGAGCGACTCATGCCGGCGCTACATGCGACCGTTACCGGACGCTTGGCTTTGATTAGATTGGCCAGGGCGTTGATTGCGGTTTCGAGAACTGCCGGATCGTTACCTTCTCCATCGATAAGAGGGATTCGGAGGTAGACGATGTCCCTGGGATACGCGATTGGTTTTTCTTCCATGGCTAAGTCGACAATCGCAGTGGTACCCGTATTCAGGACGGCTCGAATGTCGCGGACTTGAAGTGCGTTTGCAATCCACAATCGGTCAGGAATGATAATCCGCATAACTGATTCCTTCTTCCATTATCTACGGTTGTACTCCTCTTTCGGGGAGGGCGAGATTGAGCGTCGTGTCGACTAAAGGTATGCTGGAAAGCGTTCCCCCCTGTTTTATTGGGTCCTTACGGCAATTGCCTGGGAAGAATTCATGAAAGTCGCCAAAAACACCGTCGTCTCGATTGCTTACACCTTGAAAGATGCTGACGGTAACGTGTTGGATACGGCCGATGCAGATGCGCCCCTGGCGTATTTACATGGCTTTGGCAATCTAATCGCTGGAATGGAAAAGGCTCTCGACGATCGCGATCTGGGCGAATCGTTTGAAGTGGTGATTCCCCCGGAAGAAGCCTACGGTAACTTCGACGACGATTTGGTTTGGGAGCTCGATAAGGACCAGTTCGGTGAACTGGGGGACGTCGAGATCGGAACCCAATTTGTTCTGGAAACCGAAGACGATCAAGTCCTGGTCACCGTCGCCGAAATCAAGGACGACGTGGTGATTGTCGATGGCAATCACGAATTGGCCGACGAGACACTCTATTTCGAGATCTCGGTAGTTGATGTCCGCGAGGCGACGCCAGAAGAAATCGAGCATGGTCATGCTCACGGTCCTGGTGCTCACGAACACGACCACGACTAACCGCTGATCGACTCGCAAGCAGCTTTCGCGCCTGGTTACGTTCCGCTATTGATTTCGGGTAACCTGAGGAGGATGGTCTGCGCTGATCATCCTTCAATTTCTATTGCACATGTCACCTTCTGGTTCGCGGAGCGAACCTGCGAGATCAATCATGGGGTATCGTAACCTGCGAGCGTGCGTCGACGATTTACGACGCAACGGTCACCTGATCGTTTGGGAAGACGAGGTCGACGCACACCTCGAAATGGCTGAGATTCAGCGGCGTGTTTACGCAAACGGTGGTCCGGCAATTCTATTCACCGGTGTTAAAGACTGTCGTTTCCCCATGTTGGGGAATCTGTTCGGTTCGTTGGAACGTGCTCGTTTCATCTTTCGCGATACCCTGGAAACCGTTCGGCGATTGATCGAACTGAAGATCGATCCGAATCAACTCTTGAAGGCGCCGTTTCGATATACTTCGGCACCCTTCGGTGCGCTGCGAATGTTGCCCAAGCGAGTAAGCAATGGTCCCATCTTCGCGAACGAAGCCAATCTGACCGACTTACCGAAGTTGGTCTCCTGGCCGGACGATGGGGGGCCATACGTCACCTTGCCCCAGGTCTATACCGAGCATCCCAGTCAAGGTGGACTCTCGAATTCCAATTTGGGGATGTATCGTGTTCAACTGGCCGGTAATGACTTCAACCCACTTAGCGAAGTAGGGCTGCATTATCAGATTCACCGTGGCATCGGGGTTCATCATGCCGCAGCAATCGCCAGAGGCGAGCCTCTCAAAGTAAATATCTTCGTCGGTGGAAACCCGGCGATGACATTGGCCGCTGTGATGCCACTTCCGGAAGGTCTATCCGAACTTGGTTTCGCCGGGGCTTTAGCTGGACACCGGATTGCGATGGCGACAAGCAAGACTTCTCTTCCCGTGTACGCGGAAGCTGATTTTTGTATCAGTGGCACCATCCAAGCTGGTGAAGAAAAGCCCGAGGGTCCATTCGGAGACCACCTAGGGTATTACAGCCTGAAACACTTATTCCCAACCATGCGAGTGGAAAAAGTTTTTCATCGCGACGGAGCGATCTGGCCTTTCACCGTGGTTGGTCGGCCGCCACAAGAGGATACGACCTTTGGGCAACTGATTCATGAAATCACCGGCCCGGTGATTCCCACCGTCCTTCCTGGTATCAAGGAAGTGCACGCGGTTGATGCGGCCGGGGTGCATCCGCTCTTGTTAGCGATAGGCAGCGAACGCTACGTTCCGTATGAAGAACGTCGTCGGCCTAAAGAATTGATGACACAAGCTTCGGCGATCCTAGGCCAAGGCCAGATGTCCTTAGCCAAGTATCTATGGATCGCTGCGGAACAAGATGATCCGCAACTCGATCTCCATGAAATTGGACCATTCCTCTCGCACATGCTGCGACGCGTAGACTGGCGTCGAGACATTCATTTTCTAACCGAAACGACGATCGATACGTTGGACTACTCCAGTGGTGAGTTCAATCACGGCTCGAAAGCGATCGTTGCTGCGGTCGGAGCGCCGATCCGTGAGTTGCCTACCGAGATTCCGAGCGATTTGAAATTGCCTAGCGGATTTCATTTCCCCAGGGTTGCTCAGCCAGGCGTACTTGTTGTAGGCGGGCCAAAATATAGCTCGGCTCATCGAGAGAACGAGCCGGAAATCGAACGATTTGTCGCTTCGTTTGGAACAAGCGACGTGATCAATGCCTTTCCGTTAGTGATTGTTGTCGACGATAGCTCATTCACAGCGGAGACGCTCAATAATCTATTGTGGGTTACTTTTACTCGCAGTAATCCTGCTGCCGATGTCCATGGTATAGGCAGCTTTATCCGGCAAAAGCATTGGGGCTGCGAAGGATCATTGGTGATCGATGCTCGATTGAAACCCTGGAATGCTCCGCCACTGATCGAAAAACTCACGGTCACGGCTAAGGTCGATGCCTTGGCCGCTCGCGGTGGCCCGCTTGCCAAGTATCTTTAAGCTTAGAATTAGCCAACCGTACAAAAGAAAAGTCGAGAGCATCTGAGACGCTCTCGACTTGTTGGTTCAAGGTTTTGAAGCAGATTTTTAATCCTTCATTGGATTGAACAAGACCTGTGTGCCGTCTTTCCCGGCCACGACAATGTCGATGTCCCCGTCTCCGTCGATGTCGGCAGTTCGAATCTGCAGTCCGATACCGACTTGATCGCGGTTGACGATGTGCTTCGTGAAGTTCGCTTTATCATCGAAGGTATAGTAGGCGACGATCGGCGGTTCCTTGCCGCCTGGGTCGTTGCCGTTGTGTGCACGCACCCGTTTGCCGGTGATCAAGTCATCCTTGCCGTCACCGTCTAGATCCGCCAGATGAAGGCAGTGGGCCTGGCTGAAGGTCTCGTCGATCATCTTCTTCTCGAAGGTCAGCTTACCATCGGCATCCGGCCCCTTGCTGATCCAGGCATAGAGTCCGAAGCCATGTGCCTGACTCGCGATTACATCGTTCTTGCCGTCGCCGTTGACATCGGTCACTAACATGGGGCAGGGTAGTTGTTCATTCCAATCTTGATGGAAGGCCCATTCACCGCTGAATGGCCCATCAGCAGGACCTTCGTACCAACCCTGACCGACAAGCAGGTCGGTTCGCCCGTCGTTGTTGATATCGCCGACAGCAATCCCATGGCCGTTCTGGCTACCAATCTTGAAGGATACCAAGGAGGGTTCCCCCTGATCGTTCTTGGCCATCCGACAAGCAAGCAGTGGGTTCTTCGGATTCCACTGGTTGGTGATCCACTCGTCCTTACCGTCGCCATCGAGGTCGAACATGATGGTCGCTTCGTTCGTGCCCAGTTTGGTATCGATCAGCGTATGTTGTTTCCAGAGGATGCCCTGCGATAGTGCTGGCTCGCCTGGGTTCTCGTACCAATTAACTTGACCCTGAAAGAAGTCACCGGCGATTACGTCGACGCGGCCATCGCCATTCACATCACGAGCAAAATCTCCATTTGAGTGAACATACCCGTTGGCATCTTCGATCAAACGAACAGGTCGTGGCAGCCAGTCACCGTTGCGGTACCAGTTGCGGCCAGCTACGACATCCAGTTTGCCGTCGCCATCGAAGTCAGCAATATCGCATCCTTCGTTGGCGTCGACACCCAGGACTTTCACGGTGAAGTTTTCAGGGGGAGCAGCCAAAAGCGTTTGCGCGGTGGCTACCAGGATTGCGAGACTGAAAAGAGATCGCATGGTTGGGTTTCCTGAGGAGGGAATAGCGAGTGAGGAGAAGTTTGCTTCCTGATTAGCCGCCTCCCAGGGCGGGAAGGAAGTGAACTTCGGTTTGCGGATCTAGGGAGGTTCTGAGATTACGCGAGATGAGGGTACCGTCGAGCGAGATTTGGATCGAAGGCCGCACCGTGTCATTCTCACACAAACGAGTATGGATTCCCGGGAAGCGACGATCAAGCTCATCTATCAATTCACGCAACGTCGTCGCGTCGACTTCGACCTGCGGTTGCTGGTTCGTTAAGTCGCGCCAGGGAGCGGGGATGAAGACAATCGCCACGAATGGGGGACTCCATGGGGTTTGCCGAAGGCAATACGAATAACCTCAGTTTACAATAGAATAGGCCCCAAATGGAAACTGTCTGGGCAGCATTTGCCACGATGGGTGAAATGATAAACGTTCTCGCTGAAAGCCGCCAATGCGCTGGCCATTGATCTATCAAGTAACCTTGCCACTGGCGTTTTGGACGCTCCTAACCGTCTTTGCGCTATCGATGTTCAATCTGTGGTATGCCCAAGTCGAAACCGGGGAGGAAGTCGAGGCTCGTCTGGCGGCCATTACCAAGCAAGTCGCCGAGGTTCGTTTTCCGTTATCGTTGCCGGTGCTCCAGCAAATTCAAGGGCTAACCGGCACGGAGTTAATCGTCACCGATGATCAGGGAATTTTGATTCGGGGGACAACGCCGGTTACTTCCGCAGAACTTCCTGAATTGTTGCGAGAGCCTGGTGTGGGAAGTGTTGATCTCTCGCAGGTTATCGAATTTGATGGCGAGAATTATTTTCACAGTGCCACTCAATCGCGATTCTCTGGATCGGACATGGTTACGGTCCACTTGTTGTATCCAAAAGCTAACTACGATCGTCGCGTGGCCCAGTCGTTCTGGCCGTTGATGTTGTTGGGACTGCTGGCCGTAGCGCCAATGTTGGTGGTGGCATCGATCTTAGCAGCGCGAATTACACGGCCGATTACTCGGCTGCAGAAGCAGGTTGGTCAAATCGCCGAGGGAGTTTTCATAGAGCTTCCACCTGGTAAGACGAACGATGAGTTGAACGACTTGGCTCATGCGATTAATCGCATGTCACATCAATTGGAGTCGTACGAAGTCAAGGTCCGCACGATGGAGCGAGCTCAAGTTCTTGGCCAAATTGGCGCAGGCTTCTCGCATCAAATTCGAAACGCCATGACGGGTGGTCAAATGGCGATTGGCTTACATCGGTTGGATTGCAACATCCCGGATTGCGAAAGTCTGCAAGTTGCTGAGCGGCAGATGAAAATGGTCGAGCACATGGTGCAATCGATGTTGCGGCTGGGGCGAAAACAGGACATTGAACGCGCCGCCATAAACGTTTGGCAATTGATTGAAACTACCGTAGCGATGGTTAGACCGCAGGCTAGTCATCACTCGCTTCCTATTCAGGAAAAAATCACGCTCGCACCAGAAGCGAGCCTTTCAGGCGATTTTGTGCTACTACAAACCTGTTTGATGAATCTGCTGTTAAACGGCATCGAAGCGACTCTCGCTGCCCAGGCTGCGGGCTCGGAGGAAAGGAAAAACGGTACCGAAATCGGTGAATTGGCGATCGAGGCGGCCCCGCATCCCGACGGGAAATCGATTACAATTCGGGTATGCGATGAGGGAATGGGGCCTCCGGCGTCCGTCGCGGATCAACTGTTTGAACCCTTGGTCACTACCAAAAAGGAAGGGACCGGGCTTGGGTTGCCAGTGGTTCGTGAAATTGTGGAACTGCATGGGGGGACGATCAAGTGGTACCGAGTCGATGATAAGACATGCTTTCAAATCACCCTTCCCCGTTCCGAATCTAAATAGATCGCTATGGCAAGCATTCACGTAGTCGACGACGAATCAAGTATCTGTTGGGCGATCGAAAAGCTGGGCACGAAACTCGGTCATGAGGTCCGCGTTGCTTCAACCGCGGAGCATGGGCTCGAGCTTCTCGCGGAGAATCATCCCGACTTAATGTTTCTCGATGTTCGCCTGCCAGGTATGTCTGGACTCGAGGCGTTGCCGAAGGTGAAAAGTATTGCCCCTGAGACACCAGTGGTACTGATTACTGCGTTTGGCGATTTGGAAGTGGCCGTTGAGGCTGTACGTCAGGGAACCTTTGATTATCTCGTTAAGC
Source organism: Blastopirellula marina (assembly GCF_002967765.1). Taxonomy (NCBI): domain Bacteria; kingdom Pseudomonadati; phylum Planctomycetota; class Planctomycetia; order Pirellulales; family Pirellulaceae; genus Blastopirellula; species Blastopirellula marina. Next base: position 107,552 of record NZ_PUHY01000015.1, read on the forward strand.
CATTTTCGATTGAAGACATTCAAACGGTGATCGAACGGGCGCTCGCTCAAAAGTCGAGCGAAGAGGAAGTCCGTCCAGAATCGGTTTCTGCGGAAATGGTCGGTACTTCTCCTGCCATGCAGGAAGTATTCAAACGCATCGCATTGGCCTCTCGTAGCGTTGCGCCGATTGTCATCCAAGGGGAAAGCGGTACCGGTAAAGAACTGGTCGCCCAGGCTGTTCATCGTTATGGCCCGCGTCATGCGTATCCGTTTGTTGCGGTAAATATCGCATCGTTGGCGCCCTCGCTCATTGAGAGCGAATTGTTTGGCCACGTCCGCGGCGCATTCACGCATGCCGTTCAAGAGAAACGCGGCCTATTACAACAGGCCAACGGTGGCACTTTGTTCTTGGATGAGGTCGCAGAGATTCCCTTACCAACCCAGGCCAAGCTACTGAGGGCTTTAGAGCAACGCGAAGTGATTCCTGTGGGTGGTTCTGCGGGAGAAAAAGTTGATTTTCGGGTCGTATGTGCTTCGCACCAAGATTTGTCGGCATGTGTAAAGCAAGGAACGTTCCGCCATGACTTGTTATTTCGCCTAAATACGTTTCGCATCGAGCTTCCGCCACTTCGTGAACGACGCGACGATATTCCTCCGCTGGTGTATCACTTTTTAGAACAGCTCGAAAAGGAATATGGCAAACCTTTGAGAATTTCCCCCTCGGCCATGCAAGAAATGCAGCAGCGGCCATGGTACGGCAATGTTCGGGAATTACGAAATGCCGTCGAACATGCGCAAATTTTGGCTCGCCACGGGCTAATCGAGAAAGAGCATCTACCGGAACCCGTGACCAAAGATTGGTTTTATCGATCGTCGAACGAAGATCAATCGATCGACGAAAGCTTGATTCGCTCGATTGCGGCTTGGACGAAACAAGAGGCATCAAGCCGCACAACCGAGAACTTGTGGGCTAGATTTCAGGCATTGGCAGAAAAAGAGATGCTGCAAGAGCTGCTTGAGCAATGCGACGGGCAGTATTTGGCGATCTCGCGAATCTTGGGAATTCACCGAACTACGGTAAAAAAGAAGTGCGAACAGTACGGCCTGCTTTCCTCAGAGCAACAGGACGAGTAGAGTGGAAACGTACTATTTTGCGTGAAGCACGTGAAATGGGACGTGATTAGGGTTACTATCAACAGACCCCATCTGTCGAAAATCCTTCCCCGCTATGGGGCGTTCTTAATCCATGGGTCGTACCTTCATGAAATCGATTATCGCTTTGGTTTGCTTGGCCGGATCTCTGCTGGCCGCCATGACACTTTCCGCTGTTTCGTTTGCGGAAGAAGCCTTCTGTACATGTCGCTATTGTGAAACCGCCGCGGCCAGGGCTGCCTTCGGCGTCGATCTCGGAAATGATGGTCCGCACTACGCTCCGGTTCGTACGGTCGATGTGCAGCATATCAAGCTCGACATCACGCCTGACTTCAAGAAACGAACGATCGGCGGAACAACGACAATTCGTTTCGTTCCACTTCGCCAGCCGATTGATGTTCTTAAACTTGATGCGGTCGAACTGAATATCACCGACGTGAAAGGTTCCACCCCGATTGCGGAGTTCGAGAATTCCGGCAAGGAAATTACGATTGCTTTCAAAGAACCAATCTCGGTTGGGCAAGAGAGCTGGGTAACCGTCGAGCACAACTGCGAACCAACGGGAGGTTTTTATTTCCGCACCGCCGAAATGGGTTATCCCGAAGAAGATACCCATTGCTGGACCCAAGGCGAATCGCACTATGCACGTCGTTGGTTCCCTTGTTTCGATTACCCGAACGAGAAATCGACGACCGAAGTGATTTGTCATGTTCCGACCGATATGACCGTTATCTCGAACGGCCGGAAGCTTGGCGAAAGTATCGATCCTGAAAAGCAACTCAAGACGGTGCATTGGCTGCAAGACAAGCCGCACGTCAATTACCTGATTTGCGTCGTCGCTGGCTATTTCGACAAGTTGGAAGACTCGGCAGGAGACATTCAGCTGGGCTATTACAGCCAGCCTTCGATTTCGGAGCATGCCGCCAACTCGTTCCAGGATACGGCTTCGATCATGAAGTTCTATCAAAAGGAGATCGGTGTTGCGTATCCTTGGCACAAATACGATCAGGTCACGATCTGGGACTTCATCGCCGGTGGAATGGAAAACACAACGATCACCACGCTGACGAACAACACGATTTTCAGCAAGGAAACAGAAAACATCAAATCGTCCCGTGGGCTCGATGCTCACGAACTGGCGCACCAGTGGTTTGGCGATTATGTGACTTGTGAAGACTGGAGCCATCTCTGGCTCAACGAAGGCTTTGCGACCTACTACACGCACCTTTACGAAGGGGAGAAGTTCGGCCGTGATGCCACGCTATACGGTTTGTATCGTGATGCAACCAATCGCGTTCTGCCGGGTGGAAACAACGACAAACGTCCCATCGTCTGGAAGCGATACACCAATGCTGGTGATCAGTTCGACTACCGAGCTTACCCGAAGGGAAGCTGGGTTTTGCACATGCTACGAAGCCAATTGGGCGAGGACATGTATCGTCAGGCGATCCAAAGCTATTTGAAGGAACACGGTCTGACGACGGTGACCACGCCCGAGTTACAAGCCGCTTTTGAAGAAACGAGCGGACGAACCTTCGATCGCTTTTTCGATCAATGGGTTTACCATGCTCGTCATCCTGACGTGAAAATCCGATATCGCTTCGATCCTAAATTGTCGTTGGCTCACTTTACCGTTGAGCAAACGCAAAAGGTCGATGACGATGTGATGTTGTTTTCTTTCCCCGCGACCTTCGCTCTGAAGTGTGGCGACGAAATGGTCGTTCACACAGAAGACATTACCGAAAAGAAGCAAGACTTTTACATCTCGGTACCAAGCAAGCCAGAGATGGTTCAGTTTGACCCGGAATACACACTGCTGGCCAATATCGATTTCGATAAGCCGGAGGAATTGTGGCTGAGTGAACTAGAGAATTCCGAGCATTGCATCGGTCGAATTCTGGCAATTCAAGCATTGGCCAAGAAGAAGACGAATAAGGGAATCGACGCGATCCAAAAAGCTTTGGAAACGGATTCCTTCTTCGGAGTCAAGGTCGAAGCGGCGAAAGCTCTAAGTAAGATGAATAGCGACGAAGCGCTTGCCGCGCTAGTAAAAACATCAGATCAAGACGACGCTCGCGTCCGATTGGCAATCGCTGATGCGGTCGTTGGTTTTTATCGACCGGAAAGCTTGGACGACATTCTGGGCACCGCCAAAGAAGAAAAGAACCCAGCGATCATCGAAGCGTGGATCAACGGTCTGGCAAAGTACTCGGACGAATCGGTCAGTCAGTATCTGCGTGCTGCCCTGCAACGAGAATCGTTCCGCAACCAAATTGCCGAAGCCGCGGTTACTGCGATGGAGCGAAGCGGTTCGTCGCAGTACGTCCCTGATCTGGCCGAGCAGGTCACTCAGCACTCTGGTAATTATACCGCCCGCGGTTTGGGTAAGGTGCTCCGTGCTTTGGCCAAGTTAAGTGACGGAAAGGAAGAAAAGCTGCAATCGTTGAAGCAAATTGCACCGACACTTAACGATGGTCGGACGGATGTGCAAAAGGCAGCGATTGCTGCACTGGGCGAACTAGGGCTGGAAGAAGCTCGACCAATTCTCCAGGCCTACGCCGATGCGACGAACGACGAGGAACTGTCGAAGGCCGCTTCGAATGCTTTGGCTGAGCTAACCAAGGATAAGTCTCCCCAGCCACGTGAACTGATCGAGCTTCGTAAGCAAATGCAAGAGCTCGAAAAGTCGAACAGCTCGCTCAAAGAAAAGCTGAATGACTTGGAAAAGAAGCTCGAAACGACGGAAACGAAGAAATAGCCTTCGTTTCGTTGTGACGCTTGTTTACACCATGTTTTGCCCTGCCAAGAGAGAAGAGATCCATGTCGACTCGGATTGCCGCTCGGTTGGTTTCGTCGTTATTCATGATCCTGGTGATTTCCTCGGCAACGTTGCATGCCGAGGAAGGGCGTTGGGCGATTGTGTTGCATGGTGGCGCGGGCTTTGTGCCGAAGGATCTGCCTGCCGACCAGGTGAAAGAATACAAGCTGGCACTTGAAAAGGCGCTTTCGACCGGCGAGAAAATCTTGTCGGAAGGGGGAACCGCTCTCGATGCAGTTCAGCAAACCATCACGGTGATGGAGGATGCGACCTGTTTCAACGCGGGACGTGGTGGTGTCTTCAACGAAGCAGGCTACCAGCAACTGGACGCTTCGATCATGGATGGAAGCAACTTGGCGTGCGGCGGTGTTTCAGCTGTCGAGCAAGTCCGTAATCCGATCACGGCAGCCAGAGCCGTGATGGATAAGACGCGGCACGTATTAATCACGGGTAAGGATGCCGATGCTTTCGCCAAGTCGAATGGGCTTGAGATGGTTCCGCGTAGTTACTTCTTCAATGAAGCACGATGGAAGGAACTTACCCGAGCGTTAGAGAAGAGTGGTCGGCCTGTGCCGCCAGAGCCTCCGTACGGTCGTCCCAAGGTCTCTGCGAAGACATCCGATTTCCGCGACTTCGGGTTATCGAAGGGAACCGTGGGCTGTGCGGCCCTAGACAAACAAGGCAATCTTGCCGCAGGAACAAGTACAGGCGGGCTAACCGGTAAAATGGTAGGTCGTGTGGGGGATTCCCCAATCATCGGAGCCGGGACCTATGCCGATAACGCTGGATGTGCCGTCAGTGGAACGGGCATCGGTGAGCAGTACATCCGTCATTCCATTGGATTTCAGGTCAACTTCCGCGTTCGCGAGAACAAACAATCGCTGAAGGAAGCCGTAGATTTCTGCCTTTCTCAGGTGCTCAATCCTGGCGATGGCGGGCTGATCGCCGTCGACTCGCAAGGAAACATCGTGATGCAGACCAGCACCGCAACACTCACCCGCGGGTGGTCGGATTGGAAAGGAAGTCGCGGCGTAGCTATCTGGGATGATCCGCTCGAAGATTAGGCATCGAAACGAATCATCACAAGATAAGATTGCCCCGGCTTTTGATAGAGGCAATCTCGTCGGTTTCGGAGTTTAGCCCGTTACCAAGCCTTCGACCAACTGGCGAATAGTTGGAAGTCAGTCTCTAGCTGTACGCCATCCAGGTCCTGATATACGGGCCGGACAAGTTCAACATTCAAACGGCTTCCGTCACAGAACTGGTAGATACCGCCGAAGCCCAGGTTGAACCAAAAGCCGCCTCGCATGTCGGTTCTTGCGGTGCTGATCATGTTCGGATTGAGCTGGGGATCGCCTGCTCCGCCATAGTTATCGCGCCACAGGCCTTCTGTGCGAAAACTAAGGGAAGCTCGTTCACCAACGCGACGGGCGAACCACCAGTTGAGTTGGTACTCGTTCCCAACATGGTAATTGCGGTAGTTTTCTCCGACTGGCAGATTGGTTTGCAATTGCAAGCCCATGCTGGCCATTTCCCAATATTTCTTGTAGGTAATGCCAGGGCGGAAGTTAAAGGTACCGCTACCCAATTGCATGGGATAAGGCATTTGCGTTTCGGCACCCATTGGGCTGGCCGATGTCGTTGTGCCGTGAATGTTCCCAGTTGGGGCACTCATCCCAAAGTTGAAAATGAGGTCCGAACATTCTGTATCGTATAATAGGACCAAAGCCCCGAATCGTAAGTCCGAAAACCCATCGTTGTAGGTGCTGAACGTCGTTCCGTTACGACGCAGGTGATCCATCGTTAACTCCATCCACATTGGCATGAAGTAAAGCGTAACGTTGTCTGTCGCACCATACATGATGTGCAGCATGTGCATGTTCATGTCCATCCGTGTGGGCGTGGCCATGAATGGAATTCCGGTTACGTCGAGTGCTTCGACGTCGCTGACTTGTTGCGTTCCGTAGCGATTCCCATCCATGAACATCTTTTGGAACTTATACTCGACCATCCATTCACCTTGGTGGTGAACGTGATCTCCCATCAGTCCCGCTGGAGCGTGCGTATCAGGTCGACCTTCCTTGATATCATGATGATCATGGCCGCCATGAGGGGAAGTGAACGGCGCCATCGGAGCGTATAGCTCTTCGTTGGCGTCGTCGGCGATGGGGTGAGCTGAAATCGTTGCTGGCAAACCGACGATTGCGATTGCTGCCAGAGTCCATGATGAAATGCAACGCATTCTTTCAAGAGTCCTTCCTTGGGGTGTCTGCTGATGAGTTTTCGCCATGTCTTGATCCTCTGATGGAGAAATCAATGTAAGAGGCAACTGCGTAAGGTGGGGCGAAAAATGATTCGCGAATTAGTGTCCGCAAAACCGTGTACGTCAAACTCCTTCTGACGTATTTGCAGTAGCCTGTCTGAAAACCCGTAGTCAAACATCGGACCAATCTCGATGCAGATTGAAGCTAGTAATCTGTGTATCGATTATTCCGTCCATGTTCACGACCGCTTAAGCAGAGGCGAATCAAGTGGTAAGAGATAACGAATGCGTCAAGTTGTCTTTTTCTGCAGCTTATCCCGCAACTCGGTAACCCGAGCTATCGTATCCGCTATCGAGAGTACCTGTTTTGGCTGACGCCGCAAGGAAACACATGGCGAATAAAGAGGCACAATGCGTTTGTCGGGAATAGATTCCCAGGCGGCTGTGAATGATCTAAATCACAGCGGAGCAAAATCAAATTGCCTGAAAAAGTGGAGCTGATCGGGATTGAACCGACGACCTCTGCATTGCGAACGCAGCGCTCTCCCAGCTGAGCTACAGCCCCAATATGGTTTTCAATTCTAGGTTGGATTTTCTGGGTCGTCCAGATCTGACTTCGGCGAAAATCATTGTTGCTTGATTGACTAAAACGCCGTCTGGCCAATTCCTTGGCTATTGCGGAAAGCTTTCACGTGGGCTTCTTTCCCATGCTTCTCGGAGATGTCGTCCCAGGTGTCAGATGCCATCTTCAGGGCGTCGTCGGCGGACAACGCATCGGGGCCGATCAGAGACAGCAATGCCTTGCGGAGGGTGTCTTCATATTCGATACAGTTGGCGATTCGGATGTTAGAAAGTGACTGAGGCGATTGCAATTGGTCGATGCTTGCTTTCACGTACTGCCGCAATGCGGCCCCTGGGAGCCCCTTGGGGAGCCAAGCTTGTGCCATAGGTAAGGAGGAAACTCGATACAGGGAGGTTCGCTTCGAGGCAGGAGAAATCAAACTGGAAAGTTCTTTGCCAGTAAGCAGCACCAGCACATCGGCCGCATGAAGTGTTTGTCCAGAAGCGGAAGCAACCGAACCGACCATGCCTGATGTTGAAAGCACCGGGACACTAACCGGCTTGCTCCCGTCTCGCGGAGCCCATTGATTGCCTTGGGTTTGATAAATGTCTGTTGAACCGGGCAGCGGTCCAAATGCGATCGCCTCCGAAACGGTTTCTGGGATCTCGGACGAAGCATTCAACCAACCGATCGCCATGACCGACTTGCCTGCGAGGAACGCTTCGGCGGTAGCTTGCGGATCGAGCGATTGAAGTTCACTAGGAATTGTCTTGGCGGATTGAGCGAGTTCGTCGGCGGCACGCACAAAGCCTGGTGACGTCAATCGCGACTTGCCGCTGGTGAAATCGAAATAAGTTGAAAGGTTCTCGCTATGCTTCACGTACGCCGCACTACGAGCCAGAAAGAGACTCGGGAGATAGGCATCGGCCATCGGTTCGAGTGTCGCCGTCTGCAGGGATTCATCCTTGGTTACCAACTCGCTTGCTTCGATCGCCTCGACGACGGCCGCGTATTCTGTCCAGGTCTTGGGAACTTCAAGATTCAGTTGCTTAAGTAGATCGGTGCGGGCCATCAGCATCAGTACGGGGCTACCGAACGGCAACGCGTAAGTCTTTTCGCCCCAGTGAATCTCAGTTTGGCGAATTCCCTGTACGACATCGTCCAGATCGAGATCCTCTGACGACAAGATCGAGGATGGGACGGGAGTGAGCCAAGATCGCTCGATTAGTTCTCCCATCATCGCCGGAGGATAGATCAGAATGTCCTTCGTTTGTCGCTTCTGATCAAGAAACGTAGCGCGGGGAACCGTCTCAACCGTGATGGCCTCTTCTATGCGTGCTGAGAGCTCGAGACGAATTCGCTCCGCCAAGGCTTCGTCTTCGACAACCGCAATCGAGAGTGGGGGAGTTTCGATCTTCGGTCGATCTGACTTGTTGGTCTGCTTGCTGTTACAGCCAGTAAAGATCAAACCGAAGAGAAGCAGAATTAGCGTTTGGCGACTAGTCATGAGGCTCACGTGGAAGACGCTCGAGAAGGATTAGTATGGCTCGATGGAACCCGCATGGTAGTCGGATAAAGGGTATGCGACAATTAGCAAACGCGAGGTAGTAGGGCTGAGTTGGCAAGAAAACAATTCGCTCGAACCAACTTGCTTGTCGGTGCGTAGAACATGTTTGGTTCTACGCCGAAGACTCTTCGTTTCTGGCCGATGATTCAGCGAAAGTGGCGGATATGCGTTTTCAAGACAAGGTGGCAATCGTCACTGGTGGAGCCAAGGGGATTGGGGCTGGTTGCGTCAAAATTCTGAGTAAGGAGGGAGGAAACGTCGCGATTCTCGACATCGACTCCCAAGCATCTGAGCAACTATGTCACGAAATCAACGAACAAGGTCGCGGACGCGCCTTCTTTATCCCGTGTGATATTTCCAACCGAGAGCAGTTGAAGGGGGCCATCGATGAGGCTGCCAATCAATGGGGACGCCTCGATTGCCTGGTCAACAACGCCGGGATTCATCCGCCCGCGACAACCCTGGAAGCGACCACACCAGAACTCTTGCACAAGGTGTTTCAGGTGAACTTCGACAGTACGTTCTTCGCTTGCCAGTTCGCGCTCCCTCACTTGAAGAAATCTCGCGGCACAATCGTTAACATGAGTTCGATGACCGCTGTGCTGGGACAAAAGCACTCGACGGCCTATGCTGCCAGTAAGGGAGCACAGCTTAGCTTCACTAAGGCATTGGCGATTGAACTTGGCCCCGATGGGATCCGCGTGAACGCCGTCCTGCCGAGCAATGTCGACACGCCGTTGATGCGTGAGTGGGCCAACACACTGGAAGATCCAGACTCGGCCTTGCAGCAAATTGCCGATCTTCAGGTCTTTGGGCGAATGGCGTCGATCGAAGAAATCGGCCGTGTCGTCTTATTTCTCGCGACCGAAGACTCTAGCTTTGTCACAGGGCAGGGGATCGAAGTCGAAGGCGGAGCAAGCCTCGATTACTGATCCCTTACTGAGCTTAACCCTCAGGGAACTGTCGACAAAACTCGTAGAGCGCCATACAAGTGGCTGTGGCGACGTTATAGCTGTATGGCATGCCATACACGGGAATCTCGACAACTGCATCCAGCAGCGATAAGACATCTTCGGTGATGCCGAGGCGTTCGTTGCCGATTACCAGGACCGTTTTTTTTACGAAGCTGAAATGGTGCAGGTTCTGCGAGTTGGTCGTCTGTTCCAATCCGACCAGGGTGTAACCTTCCCTCTTCAGGTCTTTCAGCACTGGCGGCAAGCTGCGGTGACGCGAGATCGGCAGCTTTTCGGCACCATCACGGGCGATCTTGGGATCAATCTTTACATTGCCGCACATCACCACTTTGCTGACGGCACAGCACGATGCGGCTCGGACGATGCGCGACAGATTTACGTTGCTTCGCATGGGGCAACAGGCCACGATCAGTTCACGCGGTTCGTCCAAGGCCGATAGGGGCTTGTGACGCAGATGTTCGAAATCAGATTCCATGGGGCGTGGTTCGTTCCGGCTGACCGACTTGATCGGCCCTGCCTGACTGCGATACAAAATAGGAAAGAAATAGCAATCTCGTATCGTAATACGTGATCTTCCAATAGGAAAAGGCGGTCCCCTGATGAATATGCGCTGGTTAGCAGTCGGTCTCTTGCTTCTTTTTGGGGGCTGCACCGATAGCTCGGAGACCGATACCGCAGTGCCGGCTCCGGAAATTGAACTGACTCCGGAAACGGAATCCACGGAAGTCACGACTAAAGTGATGGATTACTCGGGGATTCAGATGCTGATCGAGTCATACCGAGGAAAGGTTGTGGTCGTCGATATCTGGTCGACCCAGTGCCCACCTTGCATCAAAGAACTGCCTGGCTTGGTCGCTTTGGACAAAGCTTATTCTGGTAAGGATGTGAAGTGTATCACCGTCAGTCTCGATTACGGTGGTCTCCCGGACGAAACGCCTGAGCAGTACCAAGATCCCGATGGCGTGCTCATGAAGATTTTGACCGGTATCGGCGTCACGTGCGATAACGTGATCGCGGCGGATGACTCCGAAGCGATGCTCAACAAGCTCGAGTTGCTCGCTCCACCGGCTGTTTATGTTTACGGACGCGATGGCAAACTGGCGAAACGCTTCGATAACGAAGGAGAAGGGGTGACGGAAGAGACCGCGTTTACCTACGAAGACATCAAGCCTTTAGTTGCCAAGTTGGTTGAACAGAAGAATTAGCAACTTCGGCTTGAGCAAGAAAAAAAAACGAAGGCCGTCCCAGGACACGAATGGACGGCCTTCATGCGAGCCTCGTAATCGAGGTGGAGGAATTCGGATTAGTGGATCGCAACAACCGGCGATTCGTGTTCCACTTCCAGGCGAATCGAGGCCTCGCCAAAATCGATTTTGTCTTCTTCGAGGCCTGGTACCTGACGGAACAATACTTCGGCGAAGCGACCGAACTGTTCCGGCATAACACGATAGAAATTATTCTTTCCGTCGCGTCGCGATTCGATCAAACCACACGTCTTGAGCAATGCTAAGTGGTGGCTTACTGCAGGCTGGCTTTGATCGAGAAGATCACACAGCGAGCGAACATTCAGTTCGCCTGCCTGCATCAAGTAGCTGAGGATCTTCAGCCGAGTTTCGTCGGCCAACAATTTGAAGATTTGAACGAGTTGACGAGCAACGTCTTCGTTCAGGGATTCGTAAGGGGAAACTTCCTTACCTGCTAGAGCAGGTTCGGAAACGTGGCCGGAACTATCGTTATCACGATAGTACCCATTGGACAGCGTGTGCCCATTGGCTGGAGTAGCCAAGAACATCATGGCAGTTCTTCTCCGTGATAGTAATGCTTGGGGCCCCTACCTGAAAAGTTGAGTCTAACTGGCCCTCAAAAAAGGATAAGTCCGACACTACGGAGATAGCTTACGCGGCCGAATGCATACCCCCGAGGTTGGCGAGAGAGGCCGACACGGAGAAAAGCAAGTTCCAACGAAGACGCGTTAAGTTACATCGAGTGACGTCGAGCGAATCCCAGTTTCAGGAGATCCAAGCGCTAAAGGCTCTTCCAAAACTGAGCCTCGCCCCAACCTACGATTGCCGGTGCGAAGCGGTTCGCTCATTTTTGGAGTATCGAACAATTCGTTCGCTACTGCAACGTTTTCCCTGAGAAGAGGGGTGCGAATTGCGCACTTGGGGCGTGTGGCTTGATTCGGATCAGCATATCGTCACATCTTGCGGAATTTGATACGATCAGTCCTGCAAGCGATGATAGAACTTTGCCAATGTTCCGCGGCCCGCCCAATTGAGCGAGAAAGCATCGGATGAAACTGACATTAAGAGGTCTATTCCCTTACCTGTTCCCCTTGTTTTTCGTCGTTGCGCTCTTTTTTGCCTTGCAGATGGGGTCTTTGCCCCCCGCTGATTTCACCTTCTCCAACGGTACCGAGCCGCAGACCGTCGATCCAGCAAAGAGTACTGGAGCCCCGGAAGGACGGATCATTGATGCCATCTTCGAGGGGCTCTATCGCAAGATGCCCGATCCCACCAATCCGAACGATTTGGTGCCGATGCCTGCGATGGCAAAGTCGAGCGATGTTTCCGATGATCTGAAAACTTACACGTTTCACATGCGCGAAGGTGCCGAGTGGACCAACGGCGAGCCAGTGACGGCTTACGATTGGCTGTTCTCATGGCAGCGATTTCTGCATCCGGAATCGGGCACACAGTACGCGTACCAACTCTGGTACATCAAGAATGCGAAGAAATACACCACCGGCGAGATCGAAGTCGGTGATCGTGTCGAAGTCGAACTAGCCGATCGCGACGATCCTGCTCAGATGTATCCCACAGGAACGATCTTGGCAGGTGTTTTGAAAAACATCGATACCCATAAAGATGAACGCAAGCTCGAAGTTGAAGGGGATGAAGTCGAGACCGACCTCGAATTCAAAGTTTACACGGTTGATTGTGTCCCCACCAAAGATGGCGTGCCGCAGTGGGACGGGCCGGTTACCACACGAGTCTTCTACCAATCTGGGATTCCCGCACACTTCCTTAAGAAGCATCCCAAAGCCGAACAAGCGATGCATATCTTGCTGAACTTCAGCGAAGTGGGGGTCAAGGCTCCGGATGAGAATACACTTGTTGTCGAACTTGAATCACCAACCCCGTACTTCTTAGAACTGGTCTCCTTCTATCCGATGCACGCGGTGAACCGGACCTGCATCGAAACATATGGATATCCGAATTGGACGAAGCCTGAAAATATCGTCACTTGCGGACCGTATCAAATGAAGGAACGTCGGATTCGGGACCGAATTCGATTGGTCAAAAATCCGACCTATTGGAACGCCGAGGATGTTCACTTGGAAACGATCGATGCGTTGGCCGTTCAGTCCGATACCACGCAACTGAATATGTATATGAGCGGTCAGATGGATTGGGCAACGGTCGTGCCGAACTCGGTTCTCGATGAACTCAAAGAGCGGGACAAAGAGAAGCTGGAGAATCCCAAGCGAAAAGAAGAAACGAATGAACTGCTGATCGCTCCGATGTTGTCGACGTACTTCTATCGCGTAAACACAACGCGACCGCCCCTCGACAATCCCAAAGTGCGTCAGGCACTGAACCTGGCGATCAATAAGCAAGAGATCGTTGACTTCGTGACACGAGGTGGCCAGGTCCCAGCTGGCTCGTTGGTTCCGCCAGGAATTACCGGTTACGAAGGGCCTCCGACCGAGGAATACAATCCGAAAAAGGCTCGCAAGCTACTGGAAGAAGCCGGGTTCCCCGATGGAAAAGGAATGCGGCCCATTCAGATCTTATACAACACTTCGGAAGGTCATAAGAGCATCGCCGAAGTGATTCAGCAGCAATGGAAACGCAATCTGCATATCAACGTTCAGCTTCGTAACGTCGAATGGGGCGTCTATCTGACGACCGTGCGCGAGCTTGATTACGACGTCGCCCGAGCGGGGTGGATCGGTGACTATCCTGATCCGAATACGTTCCTCGACATGTTCGTCACCGGTGGTGAGAACAACGAGACTGGGTGGAGTAACAAAAAGTATGACTCGCTGATCGAAGAAGCGCGAAGCGAGGCCGATCCGGTTACGCGGTTTCAAATTCTTCGCGAGGCGGAAGATATCCTCGTCGAAGAAATGCCGATTCTACCGATCTACTTTTATGTGTCGATCAATATGGTGCGTCCTTACGTGAAAAACTTCCATCCCAATCTGCAGGACATTCACCCGTTGCAGGTGTTGGAAATCGATCAAGAACTGCGCGAGAAAGTTCGTGAGTGGGAGGGCTTGGAATGATCCGCTTTCTAGGTAAGCGGCTAATGTGGATGATCATCACAATGTGGGTCGTCTTCACGGTCAGCTTTTTTTTAATGTGGACCGTTTCGCCAGAAGGGGCGTTGCTCAGCGAACGCCAACTGCCCGAAGCGATTAAGCGGAACCTCGAAGAGTACTACGATCTTGATAAGCCGCTTGGCGTCCGCTATGTCAAGACAATGACGAATTATGCTCAGCTCGATCCCGGACCGAGCATGAAGCTGATCGATAAGTCGGTGCTCGATATTCTGAAAGAAGGTTTACCGATTTCGATTTCGCTAGGGCTCTTGGGCCTTTGCTTTGCAATGTTGATCGGCTTTTCGACCGGTATTGTCTCAGCATTGCGGCGTCAGTCCTTGATCGACGTGACGTTCCGCATGATCGCAACGTTGGGGATCGCGATTCCAAATTTTGTATTGGCAGGCTTCGCCATCATTATTCTCGTGTTCGGCTTGAACTTGTTTCCAGCCGCAGGATGGGGACGCCCGATCGACTTGGTGTTGCCTTCGTTGTGTTTGGCCGCTCCATTCGCTGCCTACATCTCGCGACTTACGCGGACTGGCATGCTGGAAGTACTCGGGCAAGATTACATTCGAACCGCTTATGCGAAAGGATTGATGCCGGCCACGGTGGTGATGAAGCACGCGTTCCGTGGAGCGATCTTGCCGGTGGTCTCGTACTTGGGGCCGGCTACGGCAGGCATTCTGACGGGATCGCTCGTTTTAGAACGAATCTTCTTTATCCCTGGGTTGGGAAGTCACTTCATCGAAGCCGTGCAGCAGAAAGATCACCCAGTGAGTCTGGCAGTGGTGATGATCTATACGTTTCTGTTGTTCTCGATGAACACGCTTGTTGATCTTTCCTACGGACTGATTGATCCTCGGGTCAAATTGGATAAGTAACATTCTCACGCGAAGGCCAAAGCCTTGGATTCCTTAGATAAGAACGATCCCTATGCTGCGGCATTGCCGCCCATCGACAAGTATCGGGAAATGTACTACGAAGCAAAAAGCATTCGTGGTATTTCGTTATGGCAAGATGCGTGGCGCCGATTGCGACGCGACTGGGTCTCGATGACCGCGCTCAGCTTTCTCGTGTTGCTGGCTCTCGCGGCGATCTTCACGCCGCTGATTCCCTTGCAATCACCGATCCACCAAGATCTCGCCAATCGCTTTGCTTTGCCGCCAGAGTTTCATTCGACCACAACGGAAGTCGACGAGACGACCGGTGATAAAACGACGGTTCCGGTGACGCTTGGTCTAGCAGGCATAACAGGTGAAGAATTCGATCGAAAGGTCGATCAGCTTTGGGCCGAGCCAACCTCGTTCGACCTCCTGCTCCTAAACACGCGCTTGGTAGTTTTTGGCGATTGGTGTTTGCCCAGCCTCTGTGGTACTGACCTTTTGGGACGCGATCTCCTTTCACGTTTGTTCTACGGAGCACGGATCTCTTTGATCGTCGGACTGGTAGCCACACTGGTCTCGTTAATTATCGGGGTGAGTTACGGTGCGATTGCCGGCTATGCCGGCGGTTGGGTCGACGACTTCATGATGCGAATCGTCGATATCATGTATTCGGTACCGTTCATCTTTCTGGTGCTATTCCTCATCACGATCCTCAGTGAAGATGATGTAAAAACATGGCTGGAAGCCCGTGGAATCAGCCGGATCGTGATTCTGTATATCGTTATCGGTGCCGTCTACTGGCTGACCATGGCACGCGTGGTTCGCGGACAAATCATCAGTTTGAAGAACGAGCAATTCGTGGATGCGGCACGTACGATTGGGGCGAGCGGTTTACGGATTGTCTTCCTGCACTTGGTGCCCAATGTGATGAGTATCGTGATCGTTTATCTGACGCTTACCATTCCAGCGGTGATGCTGTTCGAGGCGTTTCTGTCGTTCCTCGGGCTTGGCGTTGAGGCACCTGCGGTCAGCTGGGGGGTGCTCGCTGAAGAAGGGCAACGCGTTATTACTCCTGTGAAGATTTACTGGTGGCTGGTTGTGTTCCCTGCACTGGCCTTGGCATCGACGCTCTACTCCTTGAACTTTCTCGGTGACGGTTTGCGAGATGCCCTCGACCCGCGCATGAAGAACCGATGAGGTAATTGATGGCTGCAGATACAGTGAGTGCCACCACCCAAGACAGTGCTTCCGCCAAGGGGCGGAAGCTGCTGGAAGTTCGCGACTTGGCGGTCGAATTCCGTACCGAGGAAGGGGACGTCAAGGCGGTCCGCGGCGTGAACTTCGACCTGCGTGCTGGCGAAACGCTTGGAATCGTCGGTGAATCGGGATCGGGTAAATCGGTCACCAACCTCGCAATGCTGGGGCTGATCCCGCAACCGCCTGGACGAATCACTGCCGGCTCGGCAATGTATGGCGGATACGACTTGTTACGGATGTCGGATCGCGAGTTGTCTCGTATTCGGGGCAATCGGATTGCGATGATCTTTCAAGATCCGATGACAACGCTGAATCCGTTCCTGACGATCGACGAGCAGTTGACCGAAGTGACTCGGAAGCACTTGGGGCTGTCGTACAAAGATGCTCTCGACCGCGCGATCGAGATGTTGGAAAAAGTCGGTATCCCGGGGGCAACTCGCCGCGTGTTTAACTACCCGCACGAGTTTTCAGGTGGGATGCGACAACGCGTGGTCATCGCCATGGCATTGTCTTGCGATCCGGAGATCTTGATCGCGGACGAACCGACAACGGCGCTCGACGTGACGATACAGGCGCAGATCTTGGAACTGATGCAGCAGTTGCAGGAGGAGCATAATACCGCAATCGTCATGATCACGCACGATCTTGGCGTAATCGCGAATATGGCAACCGACGTGCTGGTGATGTACGCCGGACGTAAGGTCGAACAGGCTAAGGTGCATGATCTATTCACTGATCCACGCCATCCCTACACGCTGGGGCTTTTGAATTCGATCCCACGCATCGACGAACATGTGGGGGCTCAGCTTACGCCAGTGCATGGCCAACCACCAGACATGAGTCAGCCGGTTGTTGGGTGTGCATTCTATCCGCGGTGCCCATATCGCATCGATAAATGTCTGGCAGTGGATCCACCTTTGGTCCAAGTTGACTCCGGCACATTGCACGCCTGCATCCGTGATGTGACGCAAATAGATAAGCCGACTTCCCAGGTAATTCCCTCTTAACGTCGAACGAACTGACAGCAAGATGCCGCAATCCGAGCAAGATTCTCCCGTTCTCAGTGTCCGCAATTTGAAAGTCCACTTCCCGGTTCGCCGTGGCGGTTGGTTTTCGTCGCAGACCGAACTGGTGCGCGCCGTTGATGGGGTCTCGTTTGATGTGAAACCAGGCGAAACCTTCGGGCTCGTTGGTGAAAGTGGTTGCGGTAAGTCGACCACGGCCAGGGCCATCATGCATTTGGTTAAGCCGACCGACGGCGAGGTTTATCTCGACGGGAACCGGCTCGATAATCTTTCTGCAGATAGTATGAGGCGATATCGCAGCGACCTGCAGATGATCTTCCAAGACCCCTATGCGTCGCTCAATCCACGTATGACTGTGGGAAATATCATCGGCGAACCTCTTTCGATTTTCGGGCTGAAGTCTGGTATCGATAAGAAGCTAGAGGTGATGCGATTGATGGACGTAGTCGGGCTGAACCCTCGCTACGTGAATCGTTATCCTCATGAGTTTTCTGGTGGTCAACGTCAGCGTATCGGTATCGCCCGCGCCTTGGCGGCTCGCCCGAAGGTGATCATTTGCGACGAGCCCATTTCTGCGCTCGACGTTTCGATTCAGGCCCAGGTTATTAATCTGCTGATGGATCTGCAGCAGAAGCTGGGCGTCGCCTACGTCTTCATCGCGCACGACCTTTCGGTGGTTCGCCATATCTCGCACCGGATTGGCGTGATGTACCTCGGCCGGATTGTGGAACTATCCGAGTCTCAGGAACTGTTCAAGCACCCGCTACATCCGTACACGCAGGCCTTGTTGTCGGCGATTCCAGTTCCCGATCCAAAGATCGAACGTAAGCGAGAGCGTATCGTTCTTCAGGGGGAAGTCCCTTCGCCCGACAAGTTCTACCCTGGCTGCGCATTCGCGGATCGATGTCCTATCGCCAATCCGGAAGTCTGCACCGCGAGTCGGCCACCTTTAGAGGGCGAACCACATCCGGCCGCTTGCTTCTATGCTGGAGAAATGGCAGAAACCGGGACAACGAACGTTTAGGATCTGGTTGCTTCTTGCTAGGAAGCGACCGTGACCTGGTATTCGTTAAGCTGAGTGCTTTGAGTCGGCTGGCTGCTTTGGTTGCGAAGATTCGTCCTGCATTCGCACAATCGACGAACCGGTCCGAAGGCGCCGTGATTCCATATAGAAATGGACGATCGTCTCCAAATCGCTTTTCATCCCGCGACATGACAGGTCAATCGATGCGAAACCGGCCAGCGGTGAATCGTCGTGGGTCAGATATAAAATGACACCATGCGAATGCGTTTCGTAACGGGCGATTTCACGCCAAGGTGTTTTTCGTGTCCCGGCAAATGTCGTTTGAATGATGCCGCGCGGCCCGAGATCGATTCGAACGGGAATGAACAGCTTCCATGTCGCGATCAGGCACATGATCACCACACCAAGCGAAATCCACACGCTGACCGTTCCTGAGTAAGTCAGCAGGATGAGCACCAACAGAAGGATCAAGATCGCCACCTGGGCGATATGATCGTCCCGGATCGGTAGCCGAACCAGGGACAGTTCTGGCGACTGGGTCTCGAATTCCCGACTCGAAGGGGACATGCGTCGCCGATCCAAGGCGCCTGCCAGGCAGGGCCAACTTAGGTGTCAAAATCAATGGGGTGCATCATCTGGGGGTGACGCAGGAAACTGATTGGAGGTTCGAATCGCGCCTGCAGCCATGACTCCCACGCTCCAGTATAGGATACTCAGAAAAACGATCGCCCAGGTCACGACTGTCAGAAAGTTCTCAGAAAAGAGGATCTTAATCGGAGGTTCTGCGCTGCGTTTAGGGGGGCTTGGTTCCGAAGGGTCTTCGGCCTTCTTCTTTTGGTGAAGTGCTTCACGTAACTCGTTCCAGTTTTCGGTTTCCTGGGGGGTATCGTACGTTGCTACCACCCAGAACCTCGCCTGAAAGAGCCCCCAAACCGTTAAGCCGACAAGGATCGCATAAATGGCGGAAAGAGCCAACAGCGTTCGCCGATGCATTATTCGTGATCCGGCTTTCGATCAAAAAGATACAGGAGTGCCGTCGTTGAAGCGGTGACGCCGGTCTCGAGGCATCTTTCAGCATCGGGATAGAAAAGAGGAGAGTGTAGCGAAGGTGGTTTCTGACCCAGTTGCTCGAAGCGGGCAAGACGTTTTGCATCGACCGAGCCCAGGCGAAACATAAAAATTGGTACACCGGCGAGTCCGTATCGGCTGAAGTCTTCGCCTCCCATCGAGGGATCCACCGGTACGACGTTATCCTTGCCGAGCGACTCGTTTAAGGTTTTCACGACTGACCAAGTCAATTTTTCGTCGTTGAACAAGCTCGGAGTTCCTTCCTTGACCGTGATCTCCGGTTTCTCGGCACGAAAGCTTTCAGCCGTGGCGTCAGCCTTACGTTTGATAGCGTCCAGTAGTTGCTGACGGACCTTATCGCCATAACTGCGGACGGTCAGCTGAAGATGACACGTATCGCCGATGACGTTGTGTTTGGTACCACCATGGATCGCTCCTACGGTAATCACCGCTGGATCGGAGGGGGCGACTTCCCGGCTGACAATCGTCTGGAGGTCAACAATCAGTTGAGCGGCTTGAACGATCGGATCGATTGTCATCTGGGGGTACGCCCCATGACCACCTTTCCCTTTGACGATGATGTCGACACTATCAACATTCGCCATCGCATAGCCGCTACGATAACCGACTGTGCCGGTTGGCATGGTGGGATCAACGTGCAGGGCCAGGGCATAGTCAGGCTTAGGAAATCGCTCGAAGAGTTTATCATCGAGCATCATCTTCGCGCCCTCTCCCTTTTCCTCCGCAGGCTGCCCAATAATCATCAGGGTGCCGTGCCAGAGCTCTTTATGCTCGGCCATGAAGCGTGCCACTCCGACGACGTTTGTCATATGAATATCATGTCCGCACGCGTGCATCACACCGGACGCGGTTCCGTCTTCAAGAGTCACTTTCTTTTGCGAGGCGTACACCAACTCGGTCGCTTCCGTCACGGGAAGAGCATCCAAATCAGTACGAAACATGACGGTCGGTCCGTGGCCATTTTTCAGAATGGCGACGATTCCATGACCACCGATATTCGAGGAAACCTCATAGCCTGCTTTCGTTAGAAGGTCGGCTAGCCGCTTGGCAGTTTCCTTCTCGTGGTGAGAAAGCTCCGGATGAGAGTGGAACCATCGATAAACTTCGATCAGAGAATTGGACGAGTCAGCTACCCACTCTTGAATCAATTCATCTTGATCTGTGGCCGTTGCCTTCTGAGCCAATACAGGAGAACTAAGAAGGAAAGTGGCAATGGGTAGCCCAACGAGCACGGCCCATTGGGTAACGAACCTATTCATTTTTGAATCTCTGAGAAATGGAGTATTTGCCACTTGCAGAGCTGGCGGAAAAGACGTTATCATCCTGCGTAGATTATAGCACGTTCTAATTTTATACGAGCGGATGTCTGCGCTTCATCCAACGGCATCCGCTTATTTATTTCTTGTCTAGAAGCTGGGGGTTCTTTCCCAGCAGTTCATTCAGTTGGGCGACAAATGCACGCGAAGCCTTCGCCCGATGGCTGATGAGCCCCTTTACCGCTGGCCCAAGCTCGCCAAACGTAAGATGGTATTCCCGGATCTTAAATAACGGATCGTAGCCAAATCCGTGGTTTCCATGGCGCTCGGTCGTAATCCGCCCTTGGCATCGATCTTCGGTCTCGAGGACGACGTTACCAGCCGGATCGGACAAGGTAATGTGGCACACGTAATGGGCTCCTCGTTTTTCGTCTGGTAGTCCCTCAAGTTTTTCCAGAAGTAGATCATTGTTCGATTCATCGGTCGCTTCATCGCCAGAGAATCTAGCCGAGTAGATCCCCGGCGCTCCCTTCAGTGCATCAACGCACAAACCGCTGTCTTCCGCCAAAACCCATTGCCCCAAATGAACCGCTTGTTGGCAGGCCTTCTTTGCGGCGTTCTCAGCAAACGACTCGCCGTCCTCAACCACCTCGATAGCCTCGGGATATTGCTTCAGTGTTTGCAGTTCAATACCTAGTGGGGACAATAACTGTTGCAGTTCGTCCCGCTTCTTTTGGTTGTAGGTACCCAATACAATTTGGCGCGTGTGGTTCATCGCTGATCGATCGCTGGAGGAGGCCTGTCGAAAGTTCGGCTTGTCATCCTAGCGAGATTTGCGCGCATAAAAAAGGTTCCACGTCGAACGTGGAACCTCGTGGTTGCTGTTTTCTGATGGTCGTCAGAATGTTTAGCGAGTATTGCCGCGAGCGTAATCGGCCGCAACACTGACGCGGGGTACCTGAACTGGAACTGGCTGCACGTCGAAGGTGATACCAGCCAAGACTTTTGGCTCGAAAGTCGGCAGACCGTTGGCACTTGGTTGGTCCCCGGCACTTCCTTTGTAGCCATCCATGATTCGCTTGACTTGGGGATTGATTTCGATCTTCCCGTCGCGACGTGGCGTTCCCACTGAATCGAAGCTCCCAACGGTCACGATGCTTTCGGAGCGATCGTGGAAGGTGTACGATTCAACGCCTTGCTTGCGAAGTGCAGCGGCGAGCTTCTCCGCCTTTTCAGCAGCCACGGCTAGGCGGCCACCACCGACGATGTTCTTGGCTTCGATTTCTTTGATCTTGTTCTGATCGAGCTCAACGGCACCACGGAAGGTGGCCACTCGGACGGTATACTTCCCGGGGTTGTTCAGTAGGTTGTACGGCGTGTCTTTGTTCATATCGACCACCAGCTTGTCAGGCCCCTGAGGACGAAAGAACTCTTCCGGCAGAAGCGGATTACGCGTAACAAACGCGTTGCCCATGGGGCCTTTTTCCTTCTTCTCCTCAGTCAGAATCGCTTCCTTGATCTTTTCTCGCATCGTTTTGATGACATCCGACTTCACGCTATAACCGGTTTGGAAGACTTTCGGTTCAGCGGTCTTCAGCTTGTTCAATGTGCTTTCCACGCCGCTGGCATTGACTGAGTCGTAATTGCCAACCATGACGGCATAGCTGGTGAAGCTTGTGTCGTTCATGTATCGCATCTTCTTGGGACCGCCGTAGCGATCGTACCCCTTACCGACGACGGTATCGGAGAAGTCGTACTTTTGCTCAAAAACGTAGGCTTCCAGGCCGTAGTCTTTGCGAAGCTCCATCACCAGATTCTTAGCATCGTTGGCGGCGCCTGGGCCGGAGAAACTGCTGGCCATGATCATCCAGGGGCCATTGGCTTCTGCTAATTCGTACGTCTTATTGACGTCAGCTTCGACCTTCCGGAATGGAATCAGGCTGGCCCATGGTGGAGCGGCCACGGTCGTCGAACCGAGGGCGGCAATCAGGCCAAACGCCACGGCAAGTCGTAGATTGGTGCGGACAAACATCCTTGCTTGATCCCCTCAAAAGACAATAAATGCATCGACTCCGACCGCCAGATGGATCGGGAAATGTCGGGGAACAGTAGCAAGTCCCCCTCGGTCGACACAAGGCGTATCTTGAGAGAATTCCCAGGAATTTCTCGGAATGGTGGCCGCAGTGCTAGCGTCGTTTAGACACCAACCAACTCGTTCATTCCAAGGAGTTGGCGAGCTGTGCTGACCAATTCCGCGTAACGAGGCTTAGAAACCTGAGCATCGACACCAACCTGGGCGCCCTTTTTCTGATTGTCTTTAGAGACCAGGGAAGAGAAGATCAGGATCGGCAACTGTCCCAAGACTGGGTGCATGCGTACATGCTTCGCCAAGCTGAAACCATCCATGCGTGGCATTTCGATGTCAGTGATGACAATGCCAACGCGGTCACGAATGTCTTCGGTTGTTTGGGCCTCGGCGACTTTTTCCAAGTATTCCCAAGCTGCCAGACCGTCCACGAATCCGTGGATATTGCTGAAGCCGGCGTCTTGGAGGTGATCGCGGATCATTTCCGATATCATGCGAGAATCTTCAGCAAACACGATCGGAACGTCCGGAGCTTCAATTTTCACAATCTGCGCTGCATCGGCGGCCTGCTGTTCGGTGATACCCGCCACTTCGGCGCCGATCGACTCGAAGTCGAGAATCTGGACCAACTTCCCATCGATTAACACTACGCTGGTAATTGGGGCATTCATGCCCAAAGTGTTTGGTAACGGACGGGTCGCTTTCCAGCTAACGCGGTAGATGCGATGGACACGATGAACGCGGAATGCGAGAGGACGCTGATTGAATTCGAGCAGTAGTAGGCAGTCGTTGTCTTTGGCTTGAGCTTCTTCCACGTCACCATACAGGAAGTGGGCCAAATCAATTAGCGTGACCACGTCCTGGCGAATTCGAACGACGCCTTCGATGGAAGCATGTCCTTCCGGTAGGCGAGTGACGTTGCTGATTCCGAGAACTTCCTTCACCTTCGCAACGTTCACGCCGAACGTTTGCCCTGCCACCTCAAAGACGAGGATCTCTGCCTCGTTGGTGCCTGCTTCCAGGAGGATGCCCGTATTAATGCCCAGTTTGGATGACTGTGTCGTCATGATCGTACCGCTTGCAGAGCTAGAGGGATTGTCCTAAGGGAATGGGGCTAACATCTACCCTTTTTTCGGTGTGCTAGCAACTCTAGGCCAACAATTCTGCACTGCGGCAAGGCATGACGAATAAAGTGATTAAATCGATGGAACAAGTGATCCGAACACGCGATCCGATTCCGCTCGATCAATCTTCACTTGGTAACGTTGGCCGATTTCGACCTGACTTCGGTCACAGAAGACCTGGGCATATCGGCAAGAGGTGCCAGTGGCTAACTGTGGATTGTCGCGATCTTCCGCTTCGATTAGGACATCCAAAGTATCCCCGACCAGGCTGCGATAGTAAATCTCGCGAGTGCGATCTTCCACGGCCGCCAGACGAGCGCGTCGATCGGCTTTCAAGTCGCCGGGAATCTGTTCCGGCATTTCGGCGGCTGGCGTTCCTCGACGCGGGCTGAACGGGAAGATGTGGATTTTCGAGAACCCAACCGTCTCCGAGACCTGGCAAGTTTCCTGGAACTCTTCCTCGGTTTCGCCTGGAAATCCGACAATGATGTCGGTCGAAATCGAAGGCTTATCTAGCGAATCTTGGAGCAGTTTGCAGCGGTCGATGAACCGCTGACTCCCCCAGCGACGTCGCATCCGGCGCAGGACGGCATCCGATCCGCTTTGCATCGAGATATGTAAGTGAGGGCATATTTTTTCCGGAAACCTTCCCATCACTTCGATCAGCTCACGGGTGACCTCGGTTGCTTCGATACTTGAAAGGCGAATTCGGAAATCAGCATCGATCTGCGAAAGCATCTCCATCAGCTGGGCTAAGCGGACCCAATCGGCTTTCGGCTTCCCCTTGTTCAGGTCGACGCCGTAATGCCCTAAGTGGATCCCGGTTAGCACGATCTCACGAAAACCGTTCTCGGCGAGTCGGCGAACTTCATTCACGATCTCGCCAGATGGGCGGCTGTACATTTCTGGACGAACATACGGGATAATGCAGAAGCTGCATCGTAGCAGGCAGCCATCTTGGACTTTGACGTAGGCTCGATGCCGATCGCCGAAGCGAGAAATGCCATCGGGAATGTCGATAACACCCATCCGCCCCAATAAATCAGGAATCTCCCGTTTATCGGTGACCACTTCGGACACGTTGGGAAGTTGTTTCAATTCGTCCGGCGCGCGTGTGGCATAACAGCCCATCACGACGATGCGGGAGTTAGGATTATCTTTCGCCAGTCGCCGAATTGCTTGGCGGCTTTTCGAGTCCCCTTCATTCGTGACCGTGCAAGTATTGACCACGCAAACATCGGCTGATTCCGCAGTGTCCGCGTCTCGATATCCGCCGCGCACCAAGCCTTCACGAACGAGTTCGGTTTCGTATTGATTGACCTTGCACCCCAGGGTGAGGGTCTTCAGCTTGAGATCGCTCATCGGCAGATACTATTGGAGGCTGCCCGCGTGAAGGTGGGCAGCCCTTTAATAAGAGAGGGGAATGGAAAGCAATCCCCGATTTTAACACTCAGGCTCGATCGTGGAAGACATCGAACCGCGGCAGCGAGCGATCAATTCGTCCTTACCGTAGGCGTGAATTTGCTCCCGTTTGAGTTCGGCATGTTCTTTGGTGGTAGTAAGGCAAATCGCGCGACCATCGGCATCAACCGTCTTGGCGATTTGGAATCCCTTTTCCACTGGGTGCCCGAATAGTTCGTGCATCATCAAGATGACGTACTCATACGTGTGGTCGTCATCGTTCCACAGCACGACATGGTAGCGCGGTTGACGCTTCGGTTTTGGCTTCTTCTTGGGGGCTGACTTGGTCGAAACAACCGTTGCTTCCCCAGGTTCGGCTACAGACGTATTTGAATCGCCCACTGGTACTTTCTCAATGTTCCACGTGACTCATTTGCTTGTCGAGATCGACCGAATTGACCCCGACAAGTGCTGGGTGGAATGTCCAATTCCTGCGTGTCGTATTATATTGTACGGCTTTGCCGGTCGGAAGGTAATTTCGGCGTTTCAGGTGGCAAACCACCCGCCCCCAGATGCCAATTGGATAAAACATGCCGGATCTGAAAACTTTTCTAGAAGACAATCGCCAAGCATTCATTGAATCGCTCAAAGAATTGCTCCGAATTCCTAGTGTTAGCACCGACAGCCGACATAAAGACGACGTGAAGCAAGCTGCCGACTGGGTGGCCGATCGTTTTCGGGAACTCGAATTCGAGACGCAAGTTGTTCCAACAGAAGGGCATCCGATCGTATTTGCCCAAAGCCCCCCCGTTCCCGGCAAACCTGTCGCTTTGGTCTATGGTCATTACGACGTCCAACCGCCAGAGCCGCTCGAGCTATGGAAGACGCCTCCTTTCGAGCCGACCGAACGAGACGGAAACATTGTTGCTCGGGGGGCAACGGATGACAAAGGGCAGATGCTAACCCACGTTCTCGGGGCAATGGCGTGGATGAAGTCGGTTGGCGAGTTGCCGATCCAAGTTAAGTTCCTGATTGAAGGGGAAGAGGAAATTGGCAGTGCCAGTCTGCCTCCATTCATTCAAGAGAACAAAGAGTTGCTCGCTAACGATGTGGTGGTGATCAGCGATTGCTCACAATTCGCCCCGGGTCAGCCGGCGATTACCTATGGTCTTAAAGGCATTGCCTACTTCGAGTTGAAGTTGACCGGTCCAAATCGCGATCTGCACAGCGGGACGTTTGGCGGCAGTGTGCGGAACCCGGCGAACACGCTCTGCGCGATGCTCGGTTCCCTCGTCGATCAGCACGGATGGATTCATATCCCTGGATTCTATGATGACGTGCTACCAATGACCGGCGACGAACGGGAAAATTTTGCTGAGTTGCCATTCGATGAAGAGAAATTCAAGGAGCAGCTTGGCATTGATCAAGTTCATGGCGAAGAAGGCTACACCACGCTCGAACGTCGCTGGGCTCGCCCGACCTTGGATATCAATGGTTTAACCAGCGGGTACCAAGGAGAAGGAGCCAAGACGGTTCTGCCAGGCGTCGCCTCGGCTAAGTTCAGTTGCCGCTTGGTTCCCGATCAAGATCCTCACAAGATCGCCGAATCGTTGCGTGAACATCTCACCAAGATTTGTCCTCCTGGTATCAAGATGGAGCTAAAAGCCCATCATGGATCCCCTGGGTTTGTGGTTTCGACCGATAGCCCTTACATTCACGCAGCAAAGGCGGCGATTGAAAAGGGCTTCGGCAACGCTCCCGTTTTGATTCGAGAAGGGGGCTCAATCCCAATCTGTGCCGAGTTCGCGAAAGAGCTCGATTGCGATGTGTTGCTGTTGGGATGGGGTCTGGATGACGATAACACCCACAGTCCTAACGAGAAGTTCAATCTCGGGGATTTCCAACGCGGCATTGAAGCCAGCGCCCAGTTGTGGGCAGAACTCGCCAAAATCACCAAGTAGGATTCAACCTAAAAGACCTCACCCATGCTCGACCGGAAGTTTGTTGTTGATAACGTAGAACTCGTCAAAAAGAACTGCATCGACCGCGGTGTTACTGCGGATGTTGAGCAGGTCGTGACGCTAGAAACCGCCCGAAAGGCAAAGCTTCAGGAAGCCGAGGAGTTCAATCGCCAGGCTAACGAGATCAACAAGAGCATCGGCAAGGCCTCGGCAGAAGAACGTCCAAAAATCATCGCGGAAGGAAAGCGGCTCCGCGAGCTTAAGGATGCCGCTTCGACCGAAGTTGACCAATTGGAAGAGCAGATCTCCGACATTCTTCGGCTGATTCCGAACCTGACGCATCCTGATGCACCGATTGGCGAGGATGACAAAAGCAACCTGGAACTCAAACGGGGCACTACCGAGCCCCGCAAGTTTGAATTTCCTGTGCTCGATCATGTGGAGCTAGGCGAGAAGCTTGACTTGATCGACTTCGAAGCGGGAGCGCAAGTTGCGGGCGCGGGCTTCTATTATTTGAAGAACGAAGCGGTCCTCTTGGAATTGGCCCTGCAACAGTACGTGCTAAGCGTGTTGATCAAGGAAGGTTTTGTTCCAACGATCACGCCTGACATGGCTCGGACTGAAATTCTTCACGGGGTTGGCTTCATTCCGCGCGGACCAGAAACGCAGATCTACAGCATCGAAAACACCGACCTTAACCTGGTCGCGACCGCCGAAATCACGTTAGGCGGGATGTATGCGGGCAAGGTCCTCGAAGCGGAAGACTTGCCGCAACTATTCTGCGGGATCAGCCACTGTTACCGGACCGAAGCCGGCGCTGCCGGTCGTGCGTCGCGTGGCTTGTATCGTGTGCATCAATTCACCAAGGTCGAGATGTTCGCATTCACGCTGCCGGAAGACAGTGAAGCGACGCTCAACAAGTTCTGTGATTTGGAATGCCGCATCTTCGACGGCCTGAAGATTCCTTATCGTGTGGTCGACACGGCCACCGGCGATCTCGGTGGTCCCGCTTATCGCAAGTTCGACCTGGAAGCCTGGATGCCAGGCCGCGGCGAAGCAGGCGAATTCGGCGAAGTGACCAGCACTTCAAACTGCACCGATTATCAGGCCCGTCGTCTAAACATTCGCTACAAGGTGAAGGGAGAAAAGGGAACCCATTTCGCCCACACACTTAACGGAACGGCCATCGCCCTGAGCCGAGGCTTGATCGCTGTGATCGAAAACTACCAACAAGCCGACGGCACGATCGAAGTGCCGGAAGTTCTTCGTCCCTACATGGGAATAGACAAAATCGGCCCGCGGTAGGCCTACTCAGCGAACGAACGTGTTTCTAGGCAGCGGATTCGCAATTTGGTCGTACTCCGCTGCGAAAAGGCTGTGAAGCTAGATCCCACGTAGTGTCCGCGTCGCGGCGATGCACATGTCTTCGCTTTCTTCCTGCGATTTCGATTCGGCAATCACCCGAACAATGGGTTCGGTGTTGCTGGCGCGGGCAATCAGCCAGCGATCTTTCCATTTAAAGCGAAGCCCGTCGCCTTCTTGCACTTCGGCGTCTTTGTATTGGTATTTCAGGCGATCAAATCCTTCCGGAAGTTGTTCCGCGTCCATTTCGACTTTGTGCTTTACGATCTCATAGCGGGGCAGGGCGTCGGCTAGCTTGCTGATTGACTTTTTCTTCTTCGTCATCAACTCCAGGATGTTGGCCATTCCAACGAAGCTATCACGGATGTAGCCAACTTGAGGATCAATCGGACCTCCATTTCCTTCGCCGCCGAAGACCGCATCACGAAACATCATTTCCTGCGTCACGTTCGCTTCGCCCACTGCTGAGCGATAAACAGGACATTTGAATTCCGCGGCGACGTCTTCGTTCATTCGGCTCGTAGCGCCGTTGATGACGACGGCCCCTTTCCGCTTGGAAAGAACGTTTTGCAGGCAGAGTGCCACCGTGTACTCTTCGCCAATGTAGCGGCCGTTCTCATCGATCACCGCTAGGCGATCCGCATCTGGATCTTGACAGAAGGCGATTTGAACACGCGTATCGCGAACGCGATCGGCAATCGTCTGCAGATTCTCTGCGGTTGGTTCGGGTGCGTGGAGGAATTCGCCGTTAGGATCACCTCCGAGAACTTCCACCTCGCAGCCCAAAGCCTCCAATAGCTTGACACCAACAATGCTGCCGGAACCACCATTCGAGTCGAGCAGAACTCGGTACTTCTTTTTCTGAATCGGGCCAGGTGTGATCGTCTCGAGCACCTTCTTGATGTGCTCGCTGGTGGTATCCTCGCAAGTTGTTGTTGAGCCGATTTCGTCCCAGGGAGCCCAGGTCGTGGGCTGCTCTTCGTAAGCAGCTTTGATTTGAGCTCCCTTTTCAGCGGAGACAACCCGTCCGTCCGCACCCATCAGCTTCAGGCCATTGTATTCCGGGGGATTGTGGCTGGCCGAGATCTGAATCGCGCCCATACTACGATGTTGTCGCAACAACACACCAACCGTCGGGGTCGCGGCGATTCCGGCGTCGATTACATCGCGTCCTAGCAGATTGATTGTTCCTTTAACGATGTCTCCCAGGGCAGTTCCACTGGGACGGCCGTCACGCGACAGCAGAATGCTTCCTTCCGGCAATTGCTCCACAAACGCGGCAACGTAGCGGCTGATGGTATCGGGTGAGAGGCTTAATCCTAAAATTCCGCGCAATCCGGAAACGCTGATGATCGGGTCTTGCATCGTTGTCTTGTGGGTTCGGCTTAGGTTGCTGGGATCCAGTATCAATCGAGCTTCAATACTATAAAACAAATTGTGCCGTTCTGCCGTGATCGTTTTGATCGGTACTTCGCGAAAGTAAAGAAATCACAACACGGTCGTTGGCCTAATTGATGATCGCCGGGGTGTTGCCTTAAAATCGGGCAATTCCGGCAGTCTTTCCTATGGGGACAACTATGAGCGGCAGTAATATCGATACGAAATCACTTCTGGAGCAGGTCCAGCAAGCCACCGCGGACGGTAAGATCACGGCCACCGCCGCAGAGAACATCGAGATCTGGCTCACCGAAGATCGCTATGCCCGCTATGCCGAGCAGGTCGCCGAGCACATTACCTCTGGTAAGTGGAAAGAACTGGACGACGCCTTCTGGACGATTATCCCCTTCGGTACGGGGGGGCGTCGTGGCAAGATGTATCCTATCGGGTCGAACGCGATCAACGAACGAACGATCGGCGAAAGTGCCCAAGGCTTGGCGGAATACGTCAAGGAAACTGTTAGTGGTGATCTTTCATGTGCGATTGCCTACGACACCCGCCACCGATCGCGCGAGTTCGCAGAACTGTGTGCTCGTATTTTGGTTTCCAACGGCTTCACCGTTTACTTCCTGGACGACTATCGCAGCACGCCTGAGCTTTCGTTCCTGGTCCGCTACAAGAAGTGCTCGTGCGGCATCATGGTGACGGCCAGCCACAACCCACCGAGCGATAACGCCGTCAAGGTTTACTGGTCGACCGGTGGTCAAGTGATGCCACCTCACGACAAACAGATCATCGACCGCGTGATGAACGTGCAAGAGATCCCGTTGGGCGTTGAATTCGATTCGGCCGTAGCGGACGGTAAAGTCGTGATCTGCACCGCGGAAACGGATGATGCGTTCATCAACGCCGTGAAACAGCAGAAGTTTGATGGGCCTCGCGATTTGAAGATTCTATACTCGCCACTTCACGGGGTAGGGGCTTCGGCTGTGATGCCTGCTTTGGCCGCGGACAACTTCACGGATGTCTCGATCTTTGGTCCACACAAGGAACCAAGTGGCGATTTCCCGAACGTTCCTGGACATGTTTCGAATCCAGAAAATCCTGCCGTATTTGATGCCATCATCGAGCAAGCCAAGACCGACGGCAGCGAACTGATTCTAGCAACCGACCCGGACTGCGATCGCGTTGGTTGTGCCGCCCCCAAGACAATGGACGTCACTGGCGAGTGGGGCACGTTTACCGGTAACCAAATTGGCGTACTTCTGGCCGATCACGTTCTTTCCGAACGAAAGAAAGGTGGTGGACTAACGCCGGAACATTACGTCGTGAAGACGTTGGTTACCACCGAAATGGTTCGCCGTATTGCCGACAGCTACAACGTCCGTACTTGCGGCAATCTTCAGGTTGGCTTCAAGTGGATCGGTGGCACGATGGATGCTGAAGGCCCCGATAAGTTCCTGTTTGGTTGCGAAGAGTCGCACGGCTACCTGGTCGGGCAGTATGCTCGTGACAAGGATGCTGCGGTTGCTGCGATGTTACTCGCAGAACTCGCTGCCAACTGCAAGAAGGAAGGCAAGTCGCTGCATGAGAAACTAGAATCGCTGTGGTGGCAACATGGCTACCACGCCGAACGTCTTCTCAACCAGAAAATGCCTGGCAGTGAAGGGATGGCCAACATGCAGAAGTTGATGGCCAAGTTCCGTGAAACTCCACCGGAATCGGTCGGTGGTTTGAAGTTGACGGCCGTTCGTGATTACCAGAACGACGTGATTAAGACGCCTGACGGAAAGAGCTCGCCACTCAACGGACCAAAGGGGAACATGGTGATCCTCGACCTGGAAGACGACAACTACGTGGCCGTTCGTCCCTCCGGTACCGAGCCGAAAGTCAAATTCTACATGTTCAGCTACGTGCCGGCCGAGCAGCTTTCGCTTTTAGAGGCGGCCCAGGAAGAGATGGAAGCCCGACTTGATGCCTTCGAGAAGGATCTGGTCGCCTTCGCGGATAGCATTTAACGTTTGATGCTTAGCATTCTCCGATTTAATCGAGAAAGCCCCTTCCTCGAAGTCCGAGGAAGGGGCTTTTTGTTATTCGAACGTTCTTTTCGCTTCGATCGCATCCTAATTCGTACCGGCTGCTTTTGGCAGCGGAGGAGCATCGTAGAATTCGCGAAGGCGAAAATATTCTTTGGTAAGCGAATCCCGAATCTCTTTTGCGGCAGGATCTTCGTAGATACTGACCATCTCTTGGGGATCTTTTTCGAGATCGAACATATTCCACTCGTTGCTTACGGGAAAGTGGATGAGCTTGTAGCGGTCGGTTCGAACGCCGAAGTGTTGTGGTACCGCATGTTCGCCTAGTTCGTAGTAGGCGTAATAAAGCGAATCACGCCAATCGACGTCTTCTCCTTTTAGGATTGGAACAAGCGAACGTCCTTGAATCTCCGCGGGAATATCTTCGCCGGCTGCTTCCAAGAGTGTCGGGGCGTAATCGATGTTCTGCACCATTTGTTCTGGTTCCGAATTCGGCTTGGTCACACCCGGCCAGCGGACAATCAGTGGCATTTGGAAAGACTCCTCAAACATCCAGCGTTTGTCATACCAGCCATGTTCGCCGAGGTAGAAGCCTTGGTCGGAAGAGTAGATCACGATGGTGTTTTCGGCCAAGTCATTATCGTCAAGATATTTGAGCATCCGCCCGACACTTTCATCTACCGCTTTCACGGCACCCAAGTAGTCCCGCATGTAACGACGGTACTTCCAGCGAACGAGATCTTTGTGGGTAAGTTTTCCCTCCTGGAACTCCTTGAGGAACGCCTGATTCTGTGGACCGAAGTGAGCGTCCCAGGCTGCCTTTTGCTCGGCATTCATTCGGTTGTATTCTGGAGTGCCGTATCGATCAGGGGCTGGTAGCACAACATCACCTCGTTCATCCTTACGAACCTTCAGATCGTACGCCCAATCCATGTAGCGATCGATTTCCATTTCGTTGGTTGCGAGTGTCTTGCTGCGGTTCGCGTAGTCGTCAAACAGAGTGTCAGGCTCTGGGATCTCAACGCTGTCGAACGCATCGAGATGCCGCAGTGGCGGCGCGAAGGTTCGATGCGGCGCTTTATGTTGGCACATCAGGAAGAATGGTTTTGACTTATCTCGCCCGTCAAGCCAATCGATCGACTTGTCAGTAATCAGGTCAGTTACGTAACCATCGAAGCGTTTGGTGGTACCGTCTTGCTGGATGAACGCCGGATTGTAATAGTTTCCCTGGCCAGGCAAGACTTCCCAGTGATCGAATCCTTGTGGATCGGTCATCAAGTGCCATTTGCCGATGATTGCCGTGTTATATCCTGCCGCGTGAAGAGCTTTCGACAATGTCCACTGAGACTGATCGAAACCCTTGCCCGTGTTTCGCATGAATCCGTTCTTGTGGCTATGTTTGCCAGTCAGAATTGTGGCTCGCGAGGGGCCGCAGATGGAATTCGCGCAGAATGAATTGCGAAACAACATTCCTTCCTGGGCAAGTCGGTCAATGTTCGGTGTCGGTGCGACATCGGCAAGATTGCTACCGTATGCTGAGATCGCATTGATGGCGTGATCGTCTGAGAAAAGAAACAGGATGTTGGGGCGTTTTGCCGAATCTTCCGCACGCGCCGTGGCACAGCAGAGTAACGCGAGGATTACGATGGACGATCGAAACATTCGTAGTAGCTACCTATCGTTGAAGAGTTTGGCGGGAAGAATAAACAGGGGAAAGCGAGAGTATTCCAAGAGCGAGCAAGTCGAGGAAGCAGTTCCCGCGGTGGACTTATTCTAATCAAGATTGCATCCATCCGCTCACGCGATTTTGATTTAGGCGGGGTGCTGTCCCCGCCTGGCGAGCGATGTTTGGAGCTGAATTTGGCTGCGGAAATCTAGATACCGCAGATGCCACCATTATGGCCAAGCTGACGACAGGAAGTTTTTGGTATTCGGAAA
The DNA here is from genome assembly GCF_002967765.1 of Blastopirellula marina. Classification (NCBI taxonomy): domain Bacteria; kingdom Pseudomonadati; phylum Planctomycetota; class Planctomycetia; order Pirellulales; family Pirellulaceae; genus Blastopirellula; species Blastopirellula marina. Next base: position 141,019 of record NZ_PUHY01000015.1, read on the forward strand.
ACTTTCTTACGGGGTGATGCTCAATGCTGCTCGGTAGTCGGCTACCGCTTTGAAGAAGTCCGCTTTGGCAGAGATTTCAATCAGTCGGGCATTAGTGGTCGCTTGCTCGTAAATATTGAGTTCGACCAAGTCGATGTCTCCGGCATTAAATTGAATGCGGGCTAACTTCATGGCCTCGTCTGCTAACGCAACCGTTTGCTCTGCGCGCTTGATTCGCTCCTTTGAGTTCAACAAGGCCGAGATCGAATCTTGTACCGCCGCCACGGTTTTCTCAGCCGTGTATTGCCGCTTCAAAGAAACTTGTTGTAGTTTGGCCTGGGTCGAGGTGATCTTACCGAAAGCGGCACGTCGTTGCAGAGGGACTTCACCGAATAGTCCGACCTCTAGCTCAAACGGTGTCTTATCCCCAGTGGAACTGGTCGGGTCGCCAATATCCTTCGAGGCGTAGAGTTGTGCGTCGAGTTTGGGCAAGACAGAGTTTTCTGCTTGCTGTAGGTCGATACGGAGTTGACGGATTTGCCATTGAAGATCAGCTAATAAAGGCGATGCGGCAATTGCAGCGTCTGTGGCATCGGCTAAGTCTTCCTCCGAGGGGAGATCTTGTGGAGGAAAATCGTGTGGCAATAACGAATCGTGTGGCAATAGCGGTTCACCAGCTTCGTCGCGGAAAAAGAGCGAGAGCTTGATCGCAGCACTTTGCAGTTTCCGTTCCGCCTCGATCAGTTTCGTCTCTCGGGAAGCGATGAGCTGCTCGTTGTTGATTCGCGTAATCGATTTCAAGTCGCCCAGTTCGATCCGTTTCTGAATGTTCTGAACACGTTCGAGTGCGAGCGACAGTAGGCCTCTTTCAGCTTCGCGTGCCTGACCAGCAGCGACCCAATCCCAGTAGTAGACGGCAGCGATCTGCGAGAATTCGATCAGCTGAGCGCGAATCTCAGGTTCAACCCGCTGCTGTTCCAATTGCGACTTGAACAGCATGGCCCGACGCTGGTCGATGGCGCGATCCTTGAGCAGAGGAATCCCCACACCAGCCGCGAATTCACCACCACCGTTGGTCTTTCTCTCTCCATACCAGACGGGAAAGTTGCCGTCGCCGAGTCGGTATCCACCATACAAATATCCGCCAGAGAACAATGGCTGCTCCATGGAAACAGCTTGTCGATAAGTTTGGTAGAATCCTTCGGGCCTCGAGATCGTCGAGCCCTTTAATTTGAGGTCGAAGTCGCCCCACGCAGATATATTTTGTCCAGCAGCCACATCGCGGCTGAGATAGGCACTGGAAAGCAACGGGTACGATGCTTGAACAGCCCGCTGAACATCGAGCATGCTAAGTGGTTGAGGTTGGATTTCCTCCAAAGGAACCGTCTGCAGCATCGGCGCGGCTTCGGTCGGCGGCTGCAATTCTTCATCGTAGGCTACGGTTTCCAGCATTGCTGGAGCCGTGGCATCCGAGTGTTGCTGAGCCGCAACTTGCTTGGGGACATGCTCGATGTATTCCGGAGTCGTCCGGGAAGACGACTGGCAGCCAAACAAGAAGTGGGCGGAAACGAGCATCGTCAATAAAGGGACGATGCCTAACCGACCTACTTTGGCAACTTGATCTTCGGCTTCGTAGCATCCTTGCTGTTGGCCTTCTCGCTGCCAGCGGCCGTTGGGGGGAATCCGTTCAATTGTCGCCATATCTCGTAGCCTAGAGGAACCTGATTCAACATTACCCAGCCGTTCGCTTGTACACCCTGCCTCAGATAACGGTCCGAGGGCCATGATGAATCGGCATCTGGTAAAACCAATACCCGGAAGTTTCCTTTTCCGTCGTCTGTTGCGTCGACACTTGCGACCTGGCCACCAAACGTGCCCACGGCTACAGAAGGCCAGCCAGCAAATTGAACTGCGGGCCATCCCTCGAACTGTAGCCGCACATGATCTGCGGTGTGAACTAACGGAACATCATTACCGGAGACCCAAAGTTCAACGGCCCGCTGAGTGGTCTCAGGGACAATGGTGAACAAGGGATCTCCTTCCTTTAGCATCTGCCCACGTTCAAAAACGGTCACTCGATACAAGGTTCCGTCCCTTGGAGCTCTAATTTTCAAACGCTGTAACTCCGAGAGCTTGATTTGAATGTCTCGACGTTCTTTATTCGCGGTGGCGACTTGCCCCAGCGCTTCTTGTTGCATTGCTTTCGCATAGTCGACCTTGGTTTGCGCCTCACGTTCCTTTTGGATACGTTCTTTACGCTTTGCTTCCAATTCGCCTAGTGCTGCTTCTACTTCTAACTGGGCCGACAGTAAGTCGGAGTCCGCTACGTTGAGGTCCTTCTGCAGCTTCTCCAATTCCTTTTCCGATTGCAGCCCGTTCTCAAACAGCTTCTTTTGCCGTTCGAGATTAAGCTGCGCTTGTAATTTCTTGGCCTCGTATCCTTGGACCAGTTTTCGCTTGGCATCCCATTTCGCTTCGGCCGCCTCGATCAATTGATCTGCGCCAGAAACAGCAGCCGATTTTGCTTCCGTAAAATCAACCACGTTCCGTCCATACACTTCTGCCTTTACTTCAGCCGTGGCAACCTTGGCGTCTAAGTCCCGGATTGATGCTTCCAATTGGCTAACTAAGTCGGCGGCACCTGGTTCCATTTCTAGAATCAGATCCCCTCTCTTCACTTGCGATCCTTCCCGCAATTCGGGAGAGATCATTGAGACAACTCCTTTGGTCGGTGCTGTCACCGTCTGCTGGCGTTCCTGGGGAGCGTAAGCGACCACTTGGCCTGCTCCTCGTGCCGACTGCTGCCAGGGAACGAATATCATCGCAACAATGCTCAGTAGTAGCAGGACGAGGAGCATGTTTGCTAATCGCCATACCCAACGTGAAGATTGCACCAGCTTGAGTGCTGGCAAGCTATCATCCCGTAATTTCGCTCTGACCTGAGTATTCATTAAACCCGTTTTGTTCATCGGAATTCCTCCGCAAACGCCGTTAGAACGTTTAGGCATCCGGAGTGATTGTTTGCTGATTCTTGGGGTAAAGTGTGACTTGACGTTCACACAATTCGCTGATGTGATCTTTTGTGGTGGCGACGACTAAGGTCCAGTTCTTTTCTGCTTGAAGCTGATTGAGCAATCGCTTGGTCATCGGGTCGGATAATCCATCGAGAATGCCGTCGATTAGAAGCATTCTTGGGCGGCCAACGATTGCTCTGGCAAGCATCAATCGTTTGGCTTGGCTACGCGACAAACGATGGCCATGTGTCTGGACGATCGTATTCAGGCCATCTGGCAAATCCTGCAGTTCATCCAGTAGTTCGACGGCTACCAAGGCATCGCGGACATCGGTGGCGTTGATGTGGGGGCGATTGAGGTGAATGTTTTCCAGGATCGTTCCATGGAAGATCGCAACTTCGCCGGCCAGGGCAATATGCTCGCGGAGCGAATCGGGACGAAGCTCGCGAATATCGATATCGTCTAATTCAATTCCACCTCGCGATGGACTGCGAAGGCCACATAGGAGACTTAATAAGGTCGATTTGCCAGAGCCGGAGCCTCCGCAAATCGCCGTTGAGACACCAGGGTCAATCTCGAGTGAAAAGTCGGAAAAGAGCGGCCGATCATTTTGCGAGAGAGTAACACCGCGGACTCGCATCCCAGCTGGTGTACCTTCGCGGAGATGAAACAGACGATCATGCTGCTCGGTTCCCAGATCGAAAAGCTGACCAAGCTTATCGATGGATGCTAAGAGATCGTAAAAGCTTTCCAGATGTTTTCCTAACTTGGCGAATGAGCCAAGAATCATCATGACGATCAGTTCTGCGGCGACCAACTGGCCAAGCGTCATTTCGCCGGAAACGACCAGCCAACCTCCGAGACCAAGCAAAGCCGTGGCTGCGACGGCCTGTAAGCCGAGCACAAAAAGAATTTGTCGCAGCACGACTTTAAAGTGGGATCGGCGTGCCTCCAGCCAGTGAACCGCCAAGTCGTCGGCACGTTCGAGAGCAAATGTCTGACCGCCGTTCAATTTGAACGCAGTCGTATGCCGGGCAAGTTCCTGGAGCCAAGCGGCTACGGCGTATTTTGCTTTCGATTCTTTGATTGCTGTCTTGACCGCGTTCCGACCGAGCCCGAATACCGCCAAAGCGATCAACATCAACAAGACGACGTCGAATCCAAGAAAGAAGGGATGGTAGAACGCGATAACTGCCATCCCGATGATCGTTTGCAATACAATTGCAACACCATCAAGAAGTAAGGTCGAAGTTGATTTCTGAACAGTAACGACATCGAAGAACCGATTGGTCAGTTCCGGCCCATGTTGATTGTTAAATTCGTCGTGTTGCACGCGCGGTAAACGGAACGCCAAGTCTTCTACCACACGAATGAAGATTCGACGTTGTAATACTTCCGCGACGAACACAATCAGCGCTCGCATCGCAGCAGCAAATACGAGGAAGGTGAAAAGTAGAAGGGCCAGCACGATTACCGGTTGTAGGTAACGGCCGAAAGCGACCGTATTAACCAGCACCTCGACAGCCACCGGCGTCGCCAACGCGAGCAATCCGACAATGGCCGAGAAAATCAGCAGGATCCAAAGATCGCGTCGCTCGGGAAGAAACAACGAAATCAGGCGATTGAATGGCTTTTGGCCTCCTTGCGATGAGGGGACGTTCGCAGGTCGACCTGATGCTTGGCAGCCTAATGCCGGTTGCCCGATGATCCAGCGACACTTCGCGTCTGGTCCGCCAAGGAGAAGCTCTTTTCGCAGACCCGAAAGTGAGATCCAACGCTTCTTATCTGAAAGCGGTTCAAGTACTTCGACCTTGCTGCCCTTCGCAGCGACAAGGATCGACCATTGCGTCTCGCCAGTGTCATCGTCTGCTCCGAGTGCGACCGGCGTTCCTTCGCGTACGAAGGATAGTATTGGATCGATATTGGAGTCGAGCGTTCGTACCTTGAGGTTGATGCTTTCCCCAACTTCAACCAACCGACGCCCCCAGGCAGTACACCCCTCTCCCGGAATGGCATGTTCCGATTCGTGAAGTAATCGACGGGCCTGACCGCGATCGAACGAAACGCGAGCAGACGCGGCAAACTGTGCCAAGACACAGACCGCTCCGTCGAGCGAAGTGTTGCCAGTATTACCGACGGTGCCTAAGGTCATTGTCGTTTTGCGTTATGGATGCTGGAATTGATGTTCGCGATAACATTGCTTAAACCGTACGTCTCGCTAATCGTTAATTGTCGACCTCAACGGTAATTTTGGAAAATAGAAAAGATGAAAGGCCCTCATAGAATTTATCTATAAGCGCGCCTGCGGGACCCTACTTACCGATAAAAACAGCCTTTCTGATGGCTGCATCATCTCCCTTGAGGCCAATAACTCAGCGAAAATAAGTGCGCCATTTTTTGGACGCCATTACGGCAAAATGAGAAACCGAAAACTTTACGCTGGCAAGATGAACGTGGTTCGCTTTGTCGCCAGCGACACCTTTGAGGACAGCTGAGTCGGTTGAGTCGTGCATTTGTCGGTGGTAAAGGCGATGGCTATCATGGCAAATAGCCCCTGGTATGTAGCTCTCGCAGCACGTATTTGCTTATCGCTTACCAATTCATCGTCACTCGTCGGGGAATATCGCACCGTGAAAACACGCTTCGTCATATCCGGGTTGGTCGTATTCGTTCTCGTATTCGTGCTGTACGTGATCCGATATCGTGGCATTGAGCTTCACCCGGCGAACGCCGAATCTTCATCCATGCCCGAGGTGAACACTTTTTCGATTGTCGCCTACGATCCTGAAACAGGTGATCTTGGGATCGCAGTCGCCAGTAAAGTTCTGGGTGTCGGTTGCATTGTGCCTTGGGGGCAAGCGGGCGTTGGAGCGATCGCGACCCAATCGCAAGCCAATACTTCCTACGGGCCTGAAGGATTAGCTTCGCTAAGACAAAAATCGGCGGAAGAAGTCTTGGAATTGCTAACCAGTCAGGACGAAGACCGAGCCAATCGACAGGTTGGTATCGTAGACGCGAATGGCAATGTGGCTAGTTTTACGGGGGAGAAATGTCACGATTGGGCCGGGCACATTGTCGGAGAGCACTTTGCCGTGCAAGGTAACCTATTGGCTGGTGAAGAGGTGGTCCAGGAAATGGCCGCCAAATATCGTGATGCGAGTCAAAGCGAAACGGGCGAATTAGCCGACTGGCTAATGGCGGCACTGATGGCCGGCGACGATGCTGGTGGGGACAAGCGAGGAAAGCAATCGGCGGCACTAATGATCTATCGCGCGAACGCAGGCTACGGCGGCAACGACCGGTATATCGATCTTCGAGTTGATGATCATGCCGAGCCCGTGAAGGAACTTGCCAGGCTTCTGGAAGTGCACAAGAAATTCTTCGCAGGGGCCCATCGAAGGGTTAATCGAGAACAGCAATAGGCCTAGTCGTTATCGGCCCAAAATGAGCTTGGCATTCCCGAATCCCTTAAGGTCGTTCTGAAGATCTGTACCTCTTGGTTTGGCGTGGTCTTCGGAAAGCCGCAGCAGAGCGTGATCCCTCTTTTCTCGGCGAATTCTTAAAAGCCAGTCGCTAGGTGTGCGCTAATCTCGTGGATTTGAGCAGTGCCCATCGGAATCCTGGCGTTCCGCAACCCATATTAGTTTATGGCACCCCATGCCGACCGGGCGAAACATTTTCAATCATGCAGGGGCACTTCGTGGAGAACGTACGAAAAGACAGCCCGCCACCTTCAAGGCACGCAATTAGCCGACGACAATTCGTACGGCAAACGTCTGCTGTTGCGCTCGGCTTGACCTATCTCAACTCGCCGCCAGCCGTCCATGCCAAACAGAAGACAACACTACGGGTATTGGGAACCGACGTCACTCTCCAGGAAGACATCCGTCGTAAGGCTGAAAAGGACTTAGGCATTCGCATCGTGTTTGAACCACGCGGAAGTGCTGGTGTACTTCAAAAGGCTTCGACACGCCCCGAGTCATTCGATGTTTACGAACAGTGGTCGAACAGTATCAACGTCCTGTGGCAAGCAAATGCGATTCAGCCAATCGAGAAGTCGCGAATCCGCCGCTGGGAAGAGATCAATTCTCTGACGAAGACGGGACGCCTGTTTCCAAAGATGAAAATAGGGGCAGGAGATGCTCCTCACCGAATCTTACACGTCCAAGGCGATGGAACCCTTGGCGAGGAAGCAACGGAAGGACTCAGCTTTCTTCCCTACGTCCATAATGTCGACTCGTTTGGATACAACACCTCGATCATTCCGCAAGGTATCCCCTACGAAACGGAGAGTTGGGGATGGCTACTCGACGACGCCTATCGGGGCCAAGTCGGTCTTGTGAATGAACCGGCCATCGGTATCTTCGATGCGGCCTTGGCAGCCCGCGCAAACGGTTTGGTCGACTTCAACGATCTCGGCAATCTTACGCGTTCAGAAATTGATGACCTGTTTACCGTATTAATCGACTTCAAACGAAGAGATCATTTCAACGGTATTTGGAACTCGGTACCTCAATCGGTCGAGTACATGCGGTCGGGGCGAGTTGTCATTGAAAGCATGTTTTCTCCCGCCGTTTCAACACTGAATGGAATGGGCATTCCTGTTACCTATGCCGCACCGAAGGAAGGCTATCGAGGTTGGCATGGAGTCTTGTGTCTGTCCAGCAAGACAACGGGGCATACTCGAGACGCAGCCTACGCGTATATGAATTGGTGGCTGGAAGGGTGGGCAGGAGCGTACATGGCACGTCAAGGCTATTATATTTCCGTTCCCGAACGGGCTCGGCAATATTTGACGTCGCGGGAATGGGATTACTGGTATGAGGGCAAACAAGCAAGAACCGATTTGCCGGGGGCCAATGGAAGTATCGCGGTCAAGGAAGGAAGCTACCGAACAGGCGGATCGTATTGGGAACGTCTGGGGAATGTCGCGGTATGGAATACGGTTATGGATTCCTACGAATATAGCCTCGTTCGATGGTACGAGCTGTTAACAGCTTGATCGAAGGCCCAAGGAATCCAGCTATGAACACGCAGCGCAATACTCACCGAGCGAAGGGCCTTAGTGTTAGCGCTAAGATATCGCTCGGTTTTCTCATTGTGTTGCTATTGCATGTTTCGATCGCCGCGCTGAGTCATTATGGCATGGCGAAGTCACAAAGCGATTTGAAAACTTACAGCGAACTGTTCCGAGAAGTTGAACAACTGCATGAAATCGATCAAACGGTCGGATCGCTACAACAGAATGTGATGCTCTTTGCGTTTACTGGCTACGAAGGGCCGGAACGCCGTGCCCAAGAATTGCAGGATAAGTTAGGTCAAATCATTTCTGAGGCAACAACGTTCAAGTACCTTGATAATCGCGATGACATTTATGCGATGCAGCAACATCTTAGTACCCATCGAGAGATTCTTGCGGCGGTTGAAGTCGATCGAGCTAAGCGGCGCAAACTCGTGAATGATGTGCTACAACGCCATGCTAATGAATTTCAAGTCGGCATTCTGGCATTGCTTGAAAATCCTTCGACTAGAATCATGGCCGAGGAAGCAGATGCGGCCTTCACGACGGCGCAACTCAACCTGCTTAAATACGTGAACACGCCAGACTCGACTTACTTTCGAGAAGCCAAGTCACAGCTTTCACTTACAAAGTCACATTTGGAGCAAATTGAAACGCTTGATGGCTTAGATTCACAAAAGGCGGTCGAGCAAACAATCGTCGCGATCAACTTATACGAGAATGCCGCTATTCAGATGGTTCAGGCGACTCGTGGCTACTTACATCTGGTGAATGTCGTTTTGGCTGGCGAATCGGTCGAATTTCGGCGTCTGGCGCGAGAGATTAGGAGTAATCAGATAGAACACGTTCGTGTACTCGCCGAAACCATGATGAATGACAATCGACACTTTCAATATGCAAGCAATGTATTCTCGATCATTACGATCGTTCTAGGAATCGTGGCGGCGTGGCTGATTGGAAGGAACGTAGTGCCCCCGTTGAATGCGATTGCGTCGACATTTGATCGCCTTACAAGTGGGGAGAAGATTAATGCCATTCCTGCGCTCGATCGACATGACGAGCTAGGGAGACTGGCCATGGCCGCCCAAGTGTTCAGAAACAAAGCCGCTGAAACGGAGCGTTTGCTCGATGTCGCCGAAAACGCTCGGGAAGAGCTCAACTTCGTAAACGATGAGTTGGCTAAGCAGAGCGAATTGGCACGACGGATGGCCGAGGACGCAACGGCAGCCACCGCTGCCAAGAGCGAATTCCTGGCAAACATGAGCCACGAGATTCGCACCCCGATGACTGCCATTTTGGGATTTGCGGAGACGGTCGCTGATGATACGAAGGACGAAGAGACGAAACAAGCGATTGAAACGATCCAACGCAACGGGCATCATCTACTTTCGATTATCAACGACATCTTAGATCTGTCGAAAGTTGAATCTGGCAAGATGACGGTTGAATCCATTTCAACGTGTCCCTACACGTTGATCACGGATGTCATTTCGTTAGTCAAGGTTAAAGCGGACGGGGCCGGGCTACAAATAACGTCGAACTTCATCGGTAAGATTCCCAAAGAGATTTCGACCGATCCGACACGTCTGCGTCAGATTCTAATCAATGTGCTTGGGAACGCGATCAAGTTTACCGAGGTCGGTGGCGTAACATTGCGATCGGAATTCGTCCAAGAGGGCGATCGCGCCATGATGCAGTTTGACGTGATCGACACCGGAATTGGGATGTCGGATCACCAGATTTCAAATTTATTCCAGCCTTTCACTCAGGCCGATTCTTCCACAACGAGAAGGTTCGGTGGAACGGGACTTGGTTTAACCATCAGTAAACGTTTGGCCAATATGTTAGGTGGTGATCTGACGATTACCTACTCTCGCATGGGAGAAGGTAGTGCCTTTCGGCTGACGATCGATGCGGGAGCAATCGAAGATATCGAATACCACGATTCAAGCACTTTGCGGTCGTTGATGAAGACGAAGTCGCCCGATTCTAAAAGTGCCCATCGTCTGCATGGCGTTCGACTCTTGTTGGCAGAGGATGGTCCCGATAATCAACGTTTGCTGAAGCACATCCTGAGCAAGGCTGGGGCTGAAGTTGATATTGTTGACAATGGCCAGTTGGCGGCTGAGCGGGCCATGCAAGCGTGGCGACATGGGACACCATACGACTGCATACTGATGGATATGCAAATGCCTATTAAGGATGGTTACGAGGCGACGAGAGAGTTGAGGCGTCTCGGGTATAACGCTCCAATTCTCGCCTTGACCGCGCATGCAATGAGTAGCGACGAGAAGAAGTGTAAAAGTGTTGGATGCGATGGATTCTTGACGAAACCAATCGATCGAAAGCTGCTCTTAACAACCGTTCGACATTGGACGAATGCCGCAGAATATCGAGAGCTCTCTTAGCTGATGGGCAATTCGTTACGGGGCATTCGCCATGCTTCAGTTGCCGCGTGAGCGGTACTGAGGTTTCCTGCCGACTTCTCAAGCTTCTTTATCGCACTGCTTGCGTCCGGCTAGGATTTATGTGATCAAAGATATCTCACAGCCGCGAACTTGGTCATTACGGTCTTGATAGGCTGCCCTATCGGCTCGCGATCAAACGATGATCACATCGTTGAGACACGAACGCCGATGTCTTTTCCCATTCCCCTTCGTTCCCACCGCATAGAATCGCTAAGGAAGGATCGCTTGATGAGTATTATTCGTTACGGCACCCAAAAGTCGGGTGCGGGTGGCCAATCACTTCCCTTTGCTCGAGCTGTTCAAGCCGATGGTTGGCTGCACGTTTCGGGGCAGGTTGCGATGGAAAACGGAGAGATCATCGATGGTGGGATCATTCCACAGGCCCATAAGGCCATTGGGAATATGCTCGCCATCGTCACGGAAGCGGGTTACAGCAAAGAGGACATCGTCCGCTGCGGTGTCTGGCTCGACGATCCACGCGACTTCTGGTCGTTCAACAAAGTGTATGCGGAGTACTTCGGTGGCGAGCATGCGCCAGCTCGCGCCTGTGTGCAGGCCATGATGATGGTCGACTGCAAGATTGAGATCGACTGCATCTGCTACCGGAAGCCGACATGAGTCCGACACTATTTCTGGTAGTTTTCCTGCTATACATTTTAGCGATGATTGGCCTCAGCGTCTGGATTTCACGCTGGCAGAAGTCGGGCGAAGATTTTCTGCTGGGTAATCGTTCGATTCCTCTCCTGTTGGTACTAGGAACGACCATCGCCACGATGGTCGGAACGGGCTCAAGCATCGGAGCCGTAGGGCAGGGGTATGCTCACGGATGGCGTGGAGCGATGTTTGGCGTCGGGGGGGGCCTAGGAATGTTGCTATTGGGCAAACTATTTGCCAACGTTCGCACGCACAACTTCATGACCATGTCCGAGGAGATCTCGTTTTACTACGGAGCGAATCGATGGATCAAAGGGCTTGTCGCGATTTCGATGCTGTTGGCCTCCATCGGTTGGCTGGGGGCTCATATCCTCGGCGGCAGTTATTATCTGGAATATGTAGGTAAGGTTGACCCCGTTGCGGCCAAAGCCATTCTCGCATTCGGCTTTGGCACTTACGTGGTGATTGGTGGTTACGTGGCAGTTGTCTGGACTGACACGATTCAGGCAATTGTTTTGTTTGTCGGTTTTCTTTTGATGACCGTATTCGCAGTGCAGCAGATCGGCGGTCCATCTAAGATTAGCAGTTTGAATCACAGCAGTTTTGAATTTTTGCAAGGTCCGCAGTTACTGCCATCGATTTCGCTGGCGGTGGCCATTTTGATCGGCGTCTTGGGAACGCCTTCCTATCGACAAAGGATTTACTCCGCTGATAGTCCCGCGACAGTCAAGAAGAGTTTCTATTGGAGCGGTATGCTTTATCTGGTGTTTTGTTTGCTGCCGGCTTTAATTGGGATTTGCGTTTATCAGCTAAACCCAAACCTTGAGAATCAAGATCACGCGTTTCTGTATATGGCAAACGAGTTGATGCCCATGGCGATTGGCATGATTTTTCTGATCGCTGGGCTAAGCGCGACGATGTCTTCTGCGAGTTCCGATGCCATCGCCGCGGTGGCGATTCTGTTTCGCGATGTGTATGTCATGTTTACGGGCAAAATGCCCAATCGAGATCGAATGGTTCGCAGTTCACGCTGGGGACTAATTGCGATTATGGTGGCAGCATTCGCGATTACCTTGCCAGCTGAGAATATTATTCGCTACATCAAAGATATGATCTCCTTCATCATGAGTGGCTTAGTCGTCAGCACGCTAATGGGCAAATACTGGCGTCGTGCCACTTGGCAAGGAGGTATCGCAGCGATTCTTGGCGGTGGAATCTGTACTGTGGTCTTTAAGTTCAATCCCGGGTTGGATGCATTTTGGGGCGGACCGGTAATCCTATCAGTCGTCTGCGCTGGCGTGGCCGGAGTATTGGTAAGTGTGGTTACACCTGCGAGTAGGGTTACTGATTCCGAGGCATTGCGAATCCTGGCGACGGAGAGACGCGCGATGGAGTCGCATGACGAACCAATTGACGAGGATTTGTTGTCGTGACGAGAGCTTAGGGGATGGCAAATTCGATCCCCACGACCCTATTTCGGCTAAATCGTGCCTGCTAGAACATACCATTGAGGTGCGCGGCTTCGTCCGGAACGGTTTGCAGAACATCCCAGTGCTCGACGACTTTCCCGTTATCGTCCAGGCGAAATATGTCGATCCCTGCCCAATCGGAATCGCCAGGCCAAGTTTGATGGCAGTGTAAGACGACAAAGTCGCCTTCGGCGATCACACGCACAAAACGGACATGTTTACCGGGATATTCGAGGGCCATCTTCTCGAAATATGCGATGAATGCCTGTTTGCCATCTCCGACCATCGGATTGTGCTGAGTGTAGGTATTCCCAACGTACTTCTCGACCGCCTCTGCGGGACGGCATTGGTTGAACATGGTGTGATAAAACGCTTGAACATTTCGCTTGTTTCTTTCTTCGCGCTCACCCATGGTGCACCTGGTAAGTTTTTGGGAATCATCATTAATGAATTGCTACGCTTTGGTTGATGCCGACGGCGGCTCTTCTGTTGCATTGTTTTTCATATTCGACCGTTCGTATCGGAATATCGTGTCAATTCGTTGGTACGCAGTTCGGCAAAAACACTTAGCTAAGCATGCAAATCGAATCGTGCGAACGAATTGCCAAATGATTCGAATTCGCTTCGAATAGTTCTCTTGGTCGTCAAAACGGATTATTGATCAGTTAAGCTAGAGATGATCACGGAACGAGTCATCTTATGCTTTCCGCTCCGGATTGCCTCATCAAATCTTGTATGCCCCAATCAGAGCATTCCCATGCACATTGCCTATCGATTTACGTTCAGTCTGCTGGTTTTTCTGCTGCCGAGTCTCCTGTTAGCTGATATATCGCCGGCCGCTGAGACATCGGAGACACTGCCAGATCCTGATGGCAAAGGTGCCGACATGAGTCGACCAGTGCAGGTCTACATCTTGCTTGGTCAATCCAACATGTTGGGTGCCGGTAAGATTGGACCGGCCAGTCAGGAAGGAACGCTCGAACATGCTGTGCAAGCGAAGGAAAAATATCCCTACTTGATCGATGAAAATGGAAACTGGACAGAACGTAGGGATGTCCGAAATGTTCGCGTCATGGCAAGCGGCACCAAACCAATGAAGGTCTTTCACAACGAATGGATGACGGTAAAAGGCCGAACGATAGGACCAGAGCTAGGCATCGGGCATTGTCTCGGCCATGCCACGGATGCTCCGGTTCTGATCCTGAAAAGTTGCATTGGCAATCGATCTTTGGGTTGGGATCTCTTGCCTCCGGGAAGCGAAGGGTATGAGTTTTATGACAAGGGTAAGACTTGGGTCTACGCAGGTTACAAGCAATCACCCATGCGCTGGGAGAAGGGGACCGAGCCGAAATCGATCAACTGGTACGCCGGTATGCAGTACGACGGAGATATCGCTAACGCAAAGCAGGTTCTGGCCGGACTTCCAAAGTATTACCCAAATGCGAAAAGCTACGAGATTGCCGGTTTCTTTTTCTGGCAAGGCGATAAGGATCGCTATGACGCCGGACTGGCCAGTCACTACGAAGCGAACCTCGTTCACTTCATCGATCAGCTACGTAAAGACTTCGACGCTCCAAATGCCAAGTTTGTATGCGCAACGCTTGGACAGACCGTCAAGGGATCGCAAGGCAACGAAGGCTTAATCCTCGATGCGCAATTGGCCATCGATGGAACAAGTAGCAAATATCCGAAGTTTAAAGGGAATGTGGCAACCGTTTACACCCAGCCTCTTTGCCATGGCGGCGCATCGAACAACCACTATGGAGGCAATGCCGAAACTTACATGGACGTTGGCGAGGCGATGGGGCGAGCCATGCTGAAATTACAGCGATCTGAGATGAAGTGAGCCGATTCAACGCATTAGCATCGCTGCCGCCTATTCTGCGAGAAGCTCTTCAATCTTCTGCCGCATGTGAAGTTCGCCGTCGTTACCCTTCCATTTTAGTTCGCCCGCCCAGTGTTCTCGGAAGTAGCCCTGCTTGTCGATGAGATAGACACTGGGCCACATTGAATTCCCCCAAGCATTCCAATTGACCTTTTTGTCATCAATAAGCACTGGGAAGTCGAACTTCGCTTCGGCAGCTTTGCGGCGTACGGAATCGCTATTGCGCTCGGCGCTGGTTTCGGGAGTATGGATGCCAACGATGACAACATCTTTGTCTTTAAATCGCTCGCTCCACTCAAGATACCAGGGGTAGTTGCGAATGCAGTTGATGCAGCCAAAAGCGTAAAAATGGACGACAACCACCTTGCCGCGAAGTTCCTTCAGTGAGAGTAGCGAGGAATTGATCCACTCACCTTCAGCACCAAAGTCAGGGGCTCGAATGTGCGGCTGGTTGTCTTTCAGGCCACGGAATGGTTCGCCGATCACATTCCGCAACGCAGTTCGTTGCACGGGTGTCAGGACAGCGACGAGCTTCTTTTGCTGGTCTTCGAGAAGCTTGACGTACTCTTGCTGGACGGCTTGACGGTCTTTCCCTTCGTCGTTCATCTCTTTGCGAAGTTCGACAACCGCCTCTTGCGTGTCGGCATCGATCTTCTCGAGTTTCGTCTTCTGAGTCGCCGAGTAGTTGAGTCGGTTGGCGACCTCTTCGTGCAGCAACGCGTCATTCCCCATTCGCTGTAAGACGAGCTGTTTGAAACGGGTTTGCTGTTTCGGCTCGAGCAGACTCTGCATCTTCTCACGGGCTTCTGCGACAAGCGTTGTTGCGGTGGAAAGGGCTTCTTCACGAGATCGGTTTCTCAGCGGAAGAAAGCGAAGGTCAAGGTCGTCTCTCACAGCATGAAATTGCTGCTCCTGGGCCGGGCTTAAATCCAATTCGGCAACGGCAGATGGCTGATGCAGAAGAATCCAGAACGGGTCGTTCCATGGTTCCGTATCCGCAGCACGTACCTCGACTTGTGCTGCCCAAGAAAGACAGATGATAGAAAACAGAATTGCGCGACGCATGATTCGCCTCGAGGACTTGAGGAATGAGAGTCTGCTTTTAATGCCACACGTGAATTGAGGGATGCCTACCGGACCATGTCCATATTTTAACGAAGAGGGTGATCGCATCTCTAACTCTACCGACTATTCCCGAGAGATTAGCAGGAATTAAAAAGGCTCGATGTAAAGCAGATCACACTGCTGCGACTTGAAGCCAAAGAAGTTCCATGTTCGCTTCTCTTGGTGAGCCATTTCACGGTAGGGCGAAGTGTGGACGTCTATCCTGATCCGTGGAAAGCCGATGAAATGAAATCGGAGTCGTTTCTACCTTCATTTGGACAGAAAATGCAGCGAGTTCTTGATTGCGGAATTGTTCACCTTGTACATTGGGATTCCAAACTCCCCACCTTGGAACTTCGCCCCACACCGTTCCAGCTGACTCCTTCCGTTCTCTTAAGCTGATGGACAATCGCATGGCTATCGATCGACGGCACTTCTTGGAAACCACTTTGTCGGCAGGAATTGCCGGGCTACTCGCCCCTTGTTTGGCGCGAGGAGAATCGGCGCCCTCATTGAAGATCGCTCCGTTTCGATTCCAAGTGACCCCTCCCGAAGGACATCCGCTGTGCGGCGGTTGGATCACGCCGGTGGTTGCCGTTGAAGATGATCTGGAAGCCATCGGTTTCGTGCTGACTGGAGCTGGAGAACCAATCGTCATCTGTGCGGTTGATTGGACGGGCCTCCTCAATGAAGCCCATTTGCAGTGGCGAGAAACAATCGCGAAAGCTGCCGGGACAACTCCTGATCGCGTCGCCGTGCAATGCGTTCATCAACACGATGCCCCGTTTGTTTGCCTAGAGGGAGAACGTGTTGCCAGTCAACACGCGGGACTTCCTCATTTAGTGCAACTCGATTTCTTCCAGGAGTGTTTGACGAACGCTGCGGAAGCCGTTACCAAAGCAATGCAAAATTTACAGCCAGTAACTCACCTTGCCACCGGTCAGGCAAAGGTTGAGAAAGTCGCCAGCAATCGGCGCATTGTCAATTCAGCTGGCGAGCTTGTTGATTGGCGAGGTAGTTCCAGCAAAACGCCCAGGCACTGGGAGATTCCAGAGGGATTAATCGACCCGTGGATGAAAACGGTTGCCTTCATGCAAGGCGATAAGAAGCTGGTGTCATGCCATTACTATGCAACGCACCCCATGAGCCACTATGGAAAGGGGCAAGTGAGTAGCGATTTCGTCGGTCTGGCACGTAAACGCCGACAAGCCGAGGATCCAGGTTGCACCCACATTTACTTCACTGGTTGCTCAGGTAACGTCGCCGCTGGAAAGTATAATGATGCCTCTCCGGAAGCACGTGTGCGTTTAACAGATCGCATCTACGCCGCCCTTGTCGAGAGCGAATCGCGATTGAAGATCGAACCGATCTCGAGTGCCCAGTGGCAAACCGCCGAGGTTCAAATTCCTCCGTCGGAGTCGCTGAACGAAGAGGAGTTGCTCGCGATCGTCGCCGACCCAAAGGCCTCGAACGCAGATCGAAATCGTTCCGCCATGAAAATCGGATGGCTTCGTCGTTGCGAACGAGGGACCCCGATCGTCCTCAGTTCGCTGCATGTGAATCAAACCTCGCTGCTCCATTTGCCAGCAGAGTCGTTCATCGAGTACCAGCTGCAGGCCCAGGAACTCGCTCCGGACCGATTCGTGGCCACCGCTGCTTACGGCGACGGAGGCCCTTGGTACATTCCAACCGCCGAGTCTTACCCTCAAGGAGGCTATGAAGTGCGCGTCGCGTTCAGTTCACCCAAGGTCGATGAAATACTCACCGAGAGCTCAAAGCGAATTTTGAATGCTTCCAAGATAATTTGAGATCTTGCGTAAGTTCTTCAGTGGCCAGTGATTACGTGCTTGACTCGCGTGGTTTCGTTAATGTTTGAGTGTTCCTGCCGGTACTTCCGATGAGCGTGCTGTTCGCTCTTTAGGCGTCAGGCCGATACTTTGCTGTCTGATGAAGTGTTGAAAGAGATGGAGAACAACCGCTGCGGTATCGAACTTTCCATTTGATTTCCTACCGCTAAAATAATCAGATGTCGCGCAGTGGCGGTGACGGACGCGGCAGCGGTTGCAATTCTTTGAATTGATCTTGGGGGCAACGTCATGCGAAGGATCCTTTCCCTTACCACAGCTACTCTAGCGGGACTCCTGCTCACGATCGCTTCGTTCGGCTACCGTCCTCTTATGGCAGACGAAACGAATCTTGAAGCGAGCGATGCTGCTTTGCCTGCGACCACGATGACCGCGAAAGCGATGTTTGCTGGTGGTTGTTTCTGGTCGGTCGAATCGGATATGGAAAAGGTATCCGGGGTTCTGGATGTAATCACGGGGTACGCTGGCGGTCAGTCGAATAATCCGACCTATCAAACTTACGCGTTTGGCGGCCACCGTGAAGTCATTCTCATTACCTACGATCCTCAGAAGATTACCTACGCCGGGCTCATCGAGCACCTGATCAAGCATATCGATCCTACCGATGCCCAAGGTTCCTTCCTCGATCGTGGAGTGCAGTATAGTCCCGCGATTTTTGTACAAACGGATCGGGAGAAACAGACGGCTGAGGCTGTATTGTCTCAGATCTCCGAGATGAAGGTCTACGAGAATCCTCTAGCCGTCGCTATTTTGCCTCCTGCCTATTTTTGGCCAGCAGAAGCCTATCACCAGGACTACGCGGCACATCACCCTGCGTCGTACAAGAGCTACCGCTTCCGCTCTGGCCGTGATTCCTTCATTCGGAAGCACTGGGGAAAGAAGGCAGACGAACTGCAACTAGCGGACATCGTTCCAGCGACCTCCTCAGAGGAATTATCGACGAATGAGTCGACGAGTGTTGCTGCCTCGCAAGCCCCAGAAAAGCCGTGGGAATCATTCGAAAAACCGGATCCGAAGGAACTTCGCGCCAAGCTCACACGAATGCAGTACGCAGTCACTCAAAGCTATAAGACCGAGCCCGAGTTCCGAAATGCTTACTGGGACAATCACGAAGAGGGAATCTACGTCGATATCGTTTCGGGGGAACCGCTGTTCTCGTCCACCGATAAGTTTGATTCTGGAACAGGCTGGCCTTCCTTTACAAAGCCGCTAGAACCGGAGCACTTTGTATCCCACGTCGACTATGACAAAGGGTATCCACGCCTCGCACTTCGGTCAAAGTACGGCGAATGCCATCTGGGACACGTATTCAACGACGGTCCCGTCGCGACCGGAGGAATGCGGTTTTGCATGAACTCCGCGGCACTGAAGTTTATTCCCAAAGATGAACTTGAAGAGGCTGGTTATGGCGAATACCTTAAGCTATTCGCCCCAATGCCCACAAATGCAAAATAGTCTTAACTCGGCAATGGTCGGGGGCGGCTTACTATTTGAACCGCTAACGTGATTGTTAGTTTCTCTTTCGCGATAGTTGCGGAACCTTACCCCCTGTTAGCTGCTTACTTGAACAATCATACAAGAATCTTGCTGGAAGTCTGTGTCGCCTCGGTCGACGATGCGGTTGCCGCGTTTCGTGGAGGAGCCGATCGACTTGAACTTAACTTCGCAATCGAGCTTGGTGGCTTGACGCCCAGTGTTGGGCTTCTTGAAGAAGTCAAACGTGCCGTAAGCATTCCAGTGGTCGCGATGGTTCGGCCGAAGCCGGGAGGATTCCACTACTCGGCGGCCGATCTTCGATTGATGATGCGAGACGCCGAGATGCTACTGGCTGCTGGTGCCGACGGAATCGTTTCGGGCGCGTTGAAAGAGGACGGAACGATCGAGGACACATATTGGGGCTCGCTTAAGAGGAAATCCGAATCTCGTGAACTGATATTTCACCGAGCGTTTGATGTTGTGTCCGACCAGCGATCGCTCCTTAAGGCATTGATCGATCTAGATACCACTCGTGTGCTGACGTCTGGTGGCCGCGATACTGCATGGGAAGGGCGCGAGCAGATTGCCAAACTGAATGAGCATTTTGGCAAACAGATCGAACTGCTTCCTGGCTCAGGGATTTCGTCTGAGAATGCTGTGGACGTTGTGCTGGCGACCGGATGTACTCAAATCCATGGTTCTTTCAGCCGATTACAGACGGGCCAGTTTACGGGATGGCTAAGAAACGAAAACCGTCGGGCGACCAGTCAGCAATTAGTCGCTGCCACAAGAGCAGCCCTCGATTCGCGGGAACGTATGATCGATTCCTTAGGCTAATCGTTAAACAAGTGAACTCGGTTGCGAATGTCACGCGTCCTAAGGGCGGATGGCTAACCGAGGAGCAGACCCATTCACTTCGACGTTGCGCCAGCCAATTCCATGCTCGAGCTATCAGTGTTCGAAATCACCTTGTTTTCAAAACGGGATGGTTGTGGTCGACCTAACAGGTATCCCTGGAAGAGATCGACCCCCAGCGATTTCATCAGCTTGAACTGCTCTTCCGTTTCAATCCCTTCGGCCAGGCATAGTCTTCCACACTCTTTCGCGATCGCTGCCAAGGCTCCACAAATTGCTTTGTGGATCGGAGAATTGACGGCGGAGCGAACAAGGCTCATGTCGATTTTGATCAGGTCTGGGTTAAGATCGGCCAACATATTCAAGCCTGCAAACCCTTCGCCCACATCATCCAACGCGACACGAAATCCTTTTTCTCGATAGTAGAGGAGCACATTGGTTAAATGCTCTCGGTCATCCACGGCTTCTGTTTCCACCACCTCGAAAACAATTCGGTCGGGCTCAATTCCTGCCGACTTGGCTGCGGCGATCGTCGATTTCAAACAAAAAGCAGGCTCATAAATCGCGGTTGGCAAGAAGTTGATAAGGATCGAAGCCTCATCGGGTAATACTTTTTTGGCATTCCGAATGTGGGTCTCTCGGCAAACTCGATCGAGCATAAATGTCAGTCGCTCTTGGGTTGCCCAGGCAATCAACTCGGCAGGGTAAACGAGTTGACCGTCACTTCCCACGCCACGCATGAGGCACTCGTAACCCCACACCGTTTTTCCATCACTTTGAAAGACAGGCTGAAAATGAGTCGTGATACGTCGCGCTCGTAGCAACTCAACGAGCGGAGTCGCATTCAACGGTGCAAACTCTTCTAGCGGAATGAATTGCTCGCTAGGAAGAATTTCACAAGTCGCACTCTGGGAACAACAGCCAGAAGTGGGGGCCGCATTTTCCCAGCGTGCTGAGATCGATCCAATAAAGGCCGGTTCGAGAACTGCGCGGAGGAAATTAACGACGTCATTCACTATCAAGTAGCGAGAGTTTCCCCCAACTAACACCGAGAATTCGTTGCCGTCGTCGCATTGCTTCCAGTTTCGCAGCTCTGCAAACTGAAGAAGGTGCCCTTCCCAATCTACATTGGTTTCAAATCTTAAACGGATGCGACGTTCATCAGTTCGGCAAGCGCAAGTCACTAGATTTCTCACGAATAAGTGGTCTCGAAATCATTATGGAGGATTCCAGCACTTTGATTCCTCCAAATCGATCGACTCAAGTGTTGCTTATCACTTGGCTGACAAGCCTAAATTGTCGGAAATTCCCAGCACATCAATACCCATTACCCATATGCCTACGTCACAAACCGACCGTAACGCGGTCTTGGGCTGACAAAGAACTTTCCCTTGGTTTAATCAGAAGAATCAGCCTAATCGTCAATTCAAGTCGGCGCACTGAATCAGAAATGTCTACAGCTGAAATCCGAATGCGACAATCGGATTCACTTCCATCTTCAAAGGGCGTTGTCTCACACGGAACCGGTGAAACCAGAGACTACGTTGGACAGGAGCACAAACGAAAAAAGCCGAGAACTTGCACTCTCGGCGTTTCACGTTTACTGGTCTGTCAGCGGAGATTCCGCGTGAAAGAAAGGCTCCCCCGGCAGGACTCGAACCTGCGACAGGGCGGTTAACAGCCGCCTGCTCTACCAACTGAGCTACAGGGGATCAGAAGTGTCTAAGTTTACTTTTTTCCTTCGCCCTTACAAGGGCACCTCAAACGAAAGTTTAGGGTGTCGGTTGCTTGCAAGGTGCGGTTGTATCGAGCAGGACAGGCCGCGGCGGAAACTGGTTCGCTGAAAAGACTTAATTTCGTCTAGTTGGACCGAGTTTTGGTCATTCGTACCGAGTTGCCTTGCTCGTTGTATTGGACATCGGTCATGTAGGCCTTGATAAGCATGACCCCACGGCCTGAGGGGATGTCCAGGTTTTCGTCTAGCGTCGGATCTGGCACCGCTTCTGGATTGAAGCCAGGACCCTCATCCGTGATGTGGATCAAAACTTCTTCTTTGCCCACCCGTATATCGACATGAACCGACTTGTTCGGATCTTGTTTGTTGCCATGCTTGATCGCGTTGACGATCGCTTCCTCCGCAGCCAGATGGATTCCAAAGGAGTCGTGCGAGGCCCATTCCGCTTTTTCAAGTTGGGTTAGCAGCTCTTTGATCAGGCGCTGGCCTTCCGCCGTGTCGCTAGGGATTGTCTCCACGTAGGACCATAGCCAGTTATTGTCGTCGCCCATAACTAAGCGCAATCAAAATGGGAGGAGTGTTACGGGAAAAGGCAATCAGGTTTGCCTGGAACCTGATTGAAGAACTGCTGGCCACCTGGCATCGCGCCACACGACGGATGATAGCAATAGTGTAGCGATAAAAGGTGATATACGAAAACGCCAGCCGCCCAATTAGCCGCGAAATGCTGCCAAAGCGTCTGGAACGTCGTCTTTAATATCAAAAAGCTTGTTCAGTCGCGTGATTGCAAACACTTCCATGATTTCAGGACGGATGTTGCTCATCTTGAGCGTGCCGTCTTTCTGTTTAACGTGCTTGTCCAGACTGATCAGCTTGCCGAGCGCCGAGCTGGAAAGGAATTCGACATGCGAGAAGTTCAACAGAATTGTACGCTTGCCATCGACCTCGACTAGGTCGCTAAACTCTTGTCCGATCTCTTGGATCTGGATGTCATCGAGGATCTTCCGATCCTTGAATTCAACCACCGCGACGCCATCCACGTCCGAGATCTTAAGGCGTTTTTGGTCCGACATTGATTTTGTTCCCTTTACCTGAAGACTTCGCAGAATTCTAACGTAGCGAGATTCACGAACACAAAGGAAAAACGAAGCATTCTGAGAATCTTACAGGCCACTGCAGCGCCAGAATCGTCTCAAACGCTAAACCCTATGATAATTTTCACTTACGCGCTGTCAACGACCTATCGGCTTCCAGGTGGCACGCGGCTGCTAGCTGGCGATCAAATGGCTGCCGATTCGCGGAGAATTTGGTATTTGTCAGAATAATAAGAAAGCGTGTTGTGATTAGTCGTTTCGCTTTCCGTCCAAAATCACGTGCTTCATCAACAAGTAGTTGCTGCCACGGTATTCGGTGATTGTACCGGTCACCACCCAAACGAGTTTGCCCGTCGACGTCTCTTGAGTTTGGACAACGCGTTCCATCATCCGATTCTCCAGGATCTTGAAGACGTGATCCCCTTCCTCGGGGGAGAAGCTGAGTCGATCGCCGATCCACTCAAAGCTGCCAATCTGATCGACGATTTCGGCTCCCTCCCGCAGACGGTTCTTCTTTTGGAACCGTTCTTCCTCCTGGCGTGCCATGTCCGTCTGCCCGGTGTCAGTGTCCTGTGCAGAAACATTCGGTGTTGACGGCGAAACGGCGGCCAATAGGAAGGCCAAACCACATAACAGGCTTACAAAACTGGGCAGCCACTTATTCATGGTCTTGGTTGCTCATAAATCGAGTTCATGGATCCACGGTAAAAGTCTAGGTTGCGATCTAATGCGCTGCCTTCTTTCTTCATCACGTTGCGGAAAATCACGCATGTTGCGAAATCGAAACATGGCAAGATCGCGTTGCATTGTCGTAAATCAATTTTGGGAAAGGAGTTAGTCGCCTTGACTGCCTGGCGTTCAAGCATTGGCATTACGACTGCATCAGGTGGAGGGAGGCAAACCAATCCCCCTCTACTATCAGAATTGCCATGTACGATGCTTTCACTCCCTTCTCTTTTGCGCCCTTTGCTGTGGCTATTCTGTTCGTCCTGAGCGGACTGATGGCGATCGGCTCGAACATGATTCTGGCGCAGGATCTGTCGGCGACCTCCATTGTTGAGTTGACGACTGCTAGTGGACGCACCTTTCGTGGAAGGCTCTCACCGAAGAGCGACTTCGACACCGTGCGGATTACTTCGTCGCGCGGTTCGATTGAATTGACCCGCCCAATTGCGTGGAAGGCGATTCGCGAACTGACCATCAACGAAGAGCCTGCATCGTTCGAGCATCTTAAAACGCTCATTCATCGAGTTCATGAAGCCAACTCGCAAGATGGCCAAGTCCCTGGTTTGATCGAGATTGGCCCGTCCCAATCGATTAGTAACGAACACGAAGTGTCGGTCGAACAGAAAGAGGCAAGCCTGAAGTCGGCACCAGTTGCCTCGCTTGCGGCCTGGGCGACTTACAAGAATTGGGACAGGGATCCAAGCGTTGATGGTTTGGAAGTTACCTTCACGGCTGAGGATACCGAAGGGATGCCAACTTCCGTGCGAGGTTATCTGGAGGCGGAACTCTACGCGTTTCACAATGAAAGCTACTCAGCGGTTCCTCAAGGCCAGGGTTCTCGGTTCGAACGGATTGGTTCCTGGCGAATCTCCTTAAACCAGACGACGGCTCGATACGATTCTCGTGTCGCTCGGCTTCCGTATCAAGGGAACTCCCCTGCCACCGACGGTGGGATCTCTCCGTACGGAATCTTGCTACTACGGCTTGTTGTCCCTGGACAGGGGACTTTCTCAGCAAGCCTGGATGACGTTCGTTTGCGGCCTTACAGTGCGATTCGTGATTCGAATCAACTGACAGGGAATCCTCGGTTCATCCAGGATGAGAATCCGAGGTATCGCCCGTACAACGCCCGTTGATTTTCCGGTGCATCTAGTTCTACCGAGCAAGGGCAGGGCAGTCATCGCCTTTCTAGCTTAGCGTGTCAAAAAAAACGGGCCGACCGCAAATTGGTTGCGGCCGGCCCTCGGTTGCCCCGAGCTGAACGTGGGACAGATACGCGCAGCAACGGGGTTTCCGTATCGTTATGAACTCCGTAATCCTGACGTGATGACAACTCGTCAAATAGACTTATTTCACGTTGAAATGGGCATGATTTTACGTTGGAGGGGTACTGCAAGGCGAAGTAATGGAAGAACGTGAGTGGCGACGATACGGCAGCTAAATCTTGTTATGGCTGCCAGAGCGTTGACTCACTGAAGTTCGGAACTTCCGTGGTGGGTTTGCGTCAGCTGACGGCTTCAAGGTCCCGTTCAAAGAGTTCTTCGACGGGGTATTCAAGAACTGAATCAGGAAGGTCGTGAAGCTCGATGAGCTTTCGCGAAAGGAACTGGATGGCGCTAGTCGCCGAGAGCATATCTTGCATCGCAAGCGGACGTTCCATGGCTAGGAATGTCCGTACTCGTCCGAGGACAAGATCTACGAATTCAAATTCGCGCAGATACTTGTTTCGCAGATGGGGTAACGATTCCAGCACGGCGCATGTGTGGTCTTTCAGCGCACGGAATCTGGCTTGAACGATGAGAAAAGCTTCGCCCGGTTCTACGATTTCGGAATCCGAAAAATCATGGAGTTCGAGCGCATGGAAAAGTGACTTAATTGCCCCAAGCTGGGTTGTTGTTGGCATTAGTCATGGCAACTTTCTCTGTCCCAAAAATGTGAGAAAATCAATGATCTAACGAATTTAGCTTTGGCTACGATTCAGGGGTGGGCGCGTTTTATCCTCTAAGTTTTTTGCGAAGACACACTCAATAGAGTGGGTTTGTAGCAGATCTTACTATCAGTAGCGACCACCCCGGATGGTTATTTTCTGACATGGGATGAGCTGAGTTCACTCTGCTTGATGGAGCTACGGAACAAGTCGCGGCGACAAATTAATGAAAGAGGCCAATCCTGCTTCGACCGCGGCATTAGTGGGGCCCCCTTCCAGGGAGAATGGCATTTAACCACACTCTGGTTAGGGGAACTTATTTGGCAAACTGCACGACATGTGGATCGTCAAGCAGTAGGCTCAACTGGCGTTTTCCCGGTGCAAATTCAGGGCCTAACATACCCAGGAACTTAGATAGAATCGGCTAACCAGGCTTCGGCATTGCCAGGCTGTGAAGGACCAAAACGCCCCCCATTGAGATCAGTGCCCAGCCCATCCATTGCGGCGGTTTGATGGTTCGCTTTTGGGCAACCTGAGTTTGCTCGGCCGCGGCGGCGACAAACGCTGTTGGAACATCGCTCGGTTCCGCAGGTTTTGCAGCGAAACGCTTTGCAAGAAACTGGCTGGCTTCACTGGTCAGCGTCACCGAGTCGATAAGGCGAAACTGGATCCCCAGCGCCAACAGGACAATTCCAATCATGAAGTACTGGTTGCGATTGATTTCCACGGGTCCGCTCCGCTGAACTTAACGTTCTTGTCTCACAGGATGTAACAATCCGTCTCTGTTTAATTTCGTGAAGTCGCAGGGGGGCGAACGAGCCTTTTCAAAAGATCGACCTCTGCAATTGTGGTGACGATTGCAACGGAAATGGGGATGAAATCGAATCAGACGATCAATCGGAGCAGATTTTGGTGGGGCTGTGAGAAATCGCGTTCGATACCGTTACCACGCGTTTGCTGCGACCTACTTATAAAAGGAGCACAAACTCCCGCGTCTTACCTGACACGGTTTTCACCGAAAGAAGTCTTGCCATGAACACATCTGATTCTTCCCGTGGTCGAGCCCTGGTCTGCGATGATTCTCTCTTGATGCGCAAACTGGTGATTGATTCGCTCACAGAAGATGGGTGGACGATCGTCGGTGAAGCGCAAAACGGTAAAGAAGCCGTGGAAATGTACAAGTCGCTGACGCCTGATGTCGTGACGATGGACATTGTCATGCCAGAACATGACGGTATTTATGGCCTGGAGCACATCATTGAGCATGATCCGGAGGCCAAAGTTGTCGTCGTCAGCGCATTAAATCAGACTTCCTTAGTTGCTGAAGCCGTCCGAAAAGGGGCTCAAGACTTCATCGTGAAGCCTTTCTTGCCGGAACATCTCCAAGAGACCATGCGACGTTTGGTTGATGCCAATCTTCCCGCATAACTAGTGGCCACTAGCTGTCGAATCCGCCTGCTGACACGAATTCCGGGATTCTTGCCCCCTGATCTGCCGCATATTCGTGATAATTCCGCGTAGAAAAGCGTTGGCAAAATCATGCCATCAGCTATCTTGTGGCGTTGGTTAAACGCCCCAAATCGGCTAGTCTTACGGAATTGCAACCAAGGCAAGCAGCGCGCGGAATAGACGTATGGCCCCTGGCGTCCACGAGCCCACCATCCGAGAACAAGACGACGAACGGACTACCCTTTCGTCGCTAAGTTTCATTGGCCTTGTTTTGACGCAGTTCTTCGGCGCCGCCAACGACAATATTTTCCGTTGGTTTGTGATCGGGATCGGTAAGGAACGTTATCCCGAAGATGTTGGGGCTATTCTCATGGCAGGGACCGCCTGCATGGTGGCACCTTATCTGATTTTCGCTCCGCATGCCGCTTACTTTGCCGACCGTTTTAGCAAGCGATCGGTGATCGTATCGTGCAAAGTGGCCGAAGTCGTCATCATGATCATCGGGCTCGGCCTCGCGTTGACCGGACAGCTTGAATGGATGTTAAGTGTCGTCTTCATGCTTGGGGCCCAAAGTGCGATGTACGGTCCCGCCAAGCTGGGGGCCATTCCCGAAATACTCAAGACCAAGCATATCTCGTCCGCGAATGGAATCATCGGCCTAGCAACCGTGGTCGCCACGGCACTGGGCACGATCGTCGGTAACCTTCTTAGCGACTATACCCATCAAGGCACAACCCATTTGTGGGCAGCTGGCCTCATCATGGTCGGTTTCGCACTGGTCGGTATCGTGACCAGCATGTGGATTCAGCGACTTCCGGTGAATCAGCCTGACATGAAGTTCCCTTGGAATCCGTTCAAGAACGTCCTGAAAGATTTGAAGGTCTTACGAGCCAATCAGGCAATTTTCTACGTAGCCGTGGGAAGTGCGTTCTTCTGGACATTGGCGGCATTGGCCCAGTTGAACATCGATCAGTTCGCTTCGGAAAGTGGTGCGACCAATCAAACCGATGTTGGGCCACTTCTCGCTGTGCTTGTCGTCGGAACCGCGGTAGGGTGCGTGCTTGCCGGGTACTGGTCGCAAGGTCACGTTGAAATGGGGATTCTCCCGCTCGGGGCGACCGGTTTGGCGATATGTTCGTTCTTCTTATTCCTCACGCCTGAAAACATCGTCAACGAGGCGGGCCAGCAGAATTTCGTTTTCTTCTTTGCCAGCTTGTTGTTGTTCCTTATGGGGCTCTCGGCTGGTCTGTTCGAGGTTCCCTTAGCGGCATTCCTTCAGCATCGAGCTCCGGCCGAGAAACGGGGGACCATTCTCGCCGCGACGAATTTCCTCACGTTCGGTGGGATTCTATTCATCTCGGTCGTCTTCTGGGGATTGACCGAGCGTGTTTACGAAGGAAGTGTTGAAAACATCGGGCAGATCGCCAAGTTGGAGATCAGTCCAGAGTTCAAGTCGACGGTCGACAAGGAAGCAACTCAGCTCAAAGCTGATTTACAGAAGGATCCAGAAGCTACCGTCGAACCGGATGCTATCGCGAAGTCTCTTTCGTCAAGCGAGGAAGAGCAGAAGTATGCATTCGCTTCGCTTTTACTGACCCAACTTCAAGTCGCGTTTGCCGACGAAAAACCGCCGGAAAAGAGCAAGCTGATCGATCGGTATCCAGACGATAAACGCCTTGTCGGTCAGGTCTTTCTGCAGGCGACGAAACTTCCGATCCTAAGTTCGCGTCAGATCTTTTTGCTGTGTAGCGCGGTTACGATTCCCATTCTATTTTACATTCTTTATCTCCTGCCTCAGAACTCGCTCCGGTTTCTGGTATGGTTGGCGAGCGAAACCTTCTACCGCATTCGTGTTCACGATCGCGAAAATCTGCCAGCCGAAGGGGGCGCTTTGCTCGTGTCGAATCACGTTTCGTGGCTCGACGGTGTGCTGTTGATGCTGACTAGTAGCCGACCGGTCCGCATGTTGGTTTGGGGTGGCAATTTCAAGAGCGAATGGTTCCGCCGGTTCGTTGAATACCATGGGGCGATCCTGATCGATCGAGGGCCGAAAGGCATTCAACGGGCGCTTCAGGCGGGACGTGAGGCAATCGAGAATGGGGAGCTCGTTTGCGTCTTTGCCGAAGGCGGAATTACACGCAGTGGACAGATTCAAGGTTTCCGACCGGGCCTGCTTAAGATGGTCGAAGGTACGTCGGCTCCCGTGGTGCCGGTGTTTATTGACGAACTTTGGGGTAGTGTCTTCACGTTCAGTGATGGGCGGTTCTTCTGGAAGATGCCGCGAAGTTTGCAAATCCCGATTTCGATTCACTTTGGCGAACCGATCGATCCTCCCCACGGCATTCACCAGATTCGTCAGGCCGTTCAAGAGCTCGGGGCGATCGCGTTCAAGCGTCGTGTCGACCGCGTAATTCCACCAGCGAAGACCATGCTTCGCATCTGTAAGAGCCGATTGTTCAGTTCAAAGGTTGCGGACTCGACGGGGGTCGACTTGTCTGGCGGTATCTTCCTGACACGAATCCTGGTGCTTCGTCGTCTGTTGAATCGGCACATCCTCAAGCGGCGAAAAGAGGAGCAATATGTCGGTGTCCTGCTACCTCCATCGGTTGCTGGAGCCGCGGTGAACGGGGCATTGGCGCTCGATCGACGTGTCGCCGTTAACTTGAATTACACCACCAGCAACGAGGTGATGAACTACTGCATTAAAAAGTGTGGTATTCAATCGGTGCTGACCAGCCGGAAGTTTATGGACAAGTTCGACTGGGACCTCGATTGCGAAGTCGTATACCTGGAAGATTTGGCCAGCAAGCCAACCGCGTGGGATAAGATCAGCTGCCTGTTCACCGCTTTCGTGACACCAAGTTGGATCTTAGACCGCGTCTATGGGCTGAATAAGATCGGCCCGAACGACACGCTTACCGTTATCTTCACGTCAGGATCGACCGGCGTGCCGAAAGGGGTTCAGCTGACCCACGCAAACGTGTCGTCCAATGTGCAAGCTATCCAGCAGATGATTCACCTCAATCGCAGCGACGTGATCATTGGCATTCTTCCGTTCTTCCATTCCTTTGGATACACGGTCACGCTGTGGACGCTGTTTGGAATCGACGTCAAGCTGGCCTACCACTTCAGCCCGCTTGAACCGAAGGTGATCGGTAATCTAACCAAGAAGCATAAAGGCACCGCCATTCTGGTGACGCCTACATTCCTACGGAGCTATCTGCGACGCGTCGACAAGGAAGCATTCGCGACCCTCGAAATTGTGGTCGCTGGCGCCGAGAAGTTACCGGGCGATCTTAGCGATGCCTTCGAGGAGAAGTTTGGCGTCCGGCCCGTGGAGGGTTATGGTACGACCGAATTGTCTCCGTTGGTTGCCGTGAATATTCCCCCAGCCCGATCGATTGATAATTTCCAAATCGATCGGAAGGAAGGAACTGTTGGTCGGCCGATTCCCAACGTCGCCGCTCGAATCGTAGATCTCGACACGGGAGAGCCGAAGGGAGTCAACGAAGCCGGCATGCTCTACATCACAGGTCCGAATGTGATGAAGGGTTATTTTGACATGCCGAAAGAGACCAGCGAAGTGTTGCAGGATGGCTGGTATAAGACGGGCGACGTCGCACTCATTGACGAAGATGGTTTCCTGAAAATCACTGGTCGCGTGAGCCGCTTCTCGAAGATCGGCGGCGAGATGATCCCGCACGTACGCATTGAGGAAGCCATCGAATCGATTATCGGCCCACGAGATAATGAGGAAGAAGAAGGTCTCACTGTGGCCGTCACTGCCGTGGATCACCCGACGAAGGGAGAACGCATTGTCGTCCTTCACACACGACTCGATCAGACGCCAGAGGAAATCTGCCAACGGTTAAAACAGTCGGGATTGCCGAACCTATTCATACCTTCGGTCGATAGCTTTGTTCAGGTCGACAAGATCCCGATTCTCGGTACCGGAAAGCTCGATCTGAGGGAGCTCAAGGAATTGGCCAAGTCGCACTTCTCTCCGAACGGAACAACGGCGTAGCAGCCTTTTGAATTTCTCAGATCGGCTACGTCATTGAGACTATCGCTGGGCGAGCACTTTCGAAGTTCCTAGCGTCGCAGTTCTGCGTGACGCTTGCGAGGAACCGGGGCATAAGCTGCCACAGGGGTTCCTTCCTCGGATGTGGGCTTTATTCGATTGACCGCGAGCGGCTTGGCATCGCCTGGTGCAAACTGTTCCAGTACCGCCGGTTCTCGGGCAGGAGCTGATGCCAACGGTACCGGTTCGCTGGTATCTTCCTGCGACATTTGTTGCTGAAGATTTCGCTCGGCGATTACCTTTCGCTGGTAAACGCGACCGACCACATCGCCGAATTGTTCTCGTACGGTCGGCTCGACCTTGTTCAACTTCGCGATCAGATTCTGCATACCAGCCACGTTGCTTTCGGCATTCTTCGAGATTTTGCCAATGAACGAGGAGGTCTCGGCAAAGTTGTAATCTGCGGTCTTGCCGATCAGCGGATGCAAAGTTCGAGCTAGGAAATCGGCTCCGCGGCTTTCGAACTTCACGAATACATCCAAGCGATTCGAGATGTATGCCTTGCCATTAGCCGCTTTGGTGAAGCCTGATTTCAGTACCAACACGCACTGCGCCGTGATCTTCTTAGGGGCCAAAGGACCTTCGTAGTACCCTTCAGCAAAGAAGACGTTCGTGTCATTGTCTGCGTAGATTATGTCAACATTACTTACCGTGCCTGCCCCATCATTGGCATGGAATTTGGCAGGGCCAATTCGTTGAACCTGGACCGTGGTGATTCCCATCAACTCCCAGATGCTGACCACGACTTCGGGATAGGATACCAGGAACGCGTAAAGTTCAGGATCACAATCGATCACTTGAACCGGCAGTCGCCGGAAGATGCTAGGGTCTTTGACCACATCGGTAACCCGGTTCTGGTCGTGCGGACGCAAGTTATTGAATGGAATCTGACGCAGTGCATCTTGGCGTTCTTCGCGGCTGAAGCTAACTAAGGTTGCTTCTGGTTCTTCTGCCTGCACATAGCAGCTCGTCGGTAACGCAAGCCATGCCAACATCACCAGCGCAGCTAAGGAAGCAACGCGTCGGTAAAGAGAGGGAAGCGGCGTAATTGCGGATAGAGATCGAATAATCGGCATGCAAGCATTCCCCCTTGGCTTCGCGATGGCTAGATTGCCTTACCCTTAATTCGGACAAATCGCTATGATCGCCACAATCATTCTGAGATTCCCCTGGCGAACCGTGTGCTAGCAGAGCGATTCTGCGTGCTTCATGCAGATGCCAGCAGTCCTATCCCGAGCAGACCGATGGAACAGCAAGCCGGTTTCACACAGTATCCCGTTCGCATGACCGCAGTCATGGTCGCGGTGATCCTGTTGGCATTTCTCGGCTTCAGCATCGCGGCTCGATGGTATCTGCTACCCAGTCGAATGGATGACGTCCTAATGAATGCATCCGAAGGCGAAATTCCCGAGCGAATGACGCTGGTATTACAGCATTCGCCCACGCCTTATCAGAAACTTGCGAAGTGGATGGCATCGGATCGGCCGGCGATTTCGTTAGAGGCAAGTCGTCGCTTGCACGAGCAGATCAAGCAATGGGAGCAGTACTCCGGCATTCAAATTGCCAACGATGCAACGCAACTTGCCGAGGCATTACACAAGGAGATG
Source organism: Blastopirellula marina (assembly GCF_002967765.1). Classification (NCBI taxonomy): domain Bacteria; kingdom Pseudomonadati; phylum Planctomycetota; class Planctomycetia; order Pirellulales; family Pirellulaceae; genus Blastopirellula; species Blastopirellula marina. The sequence continues at coordinate 173,427 of NZ_PUHY01000015.1, forward strand.
GCCCAATATCCCGACAAGGTTCGGGACGACGTCCATCAAATGGCCGTGCGAATGGCTGGTTGGGACATGGGAGGAGCGACTCAACAGGAAGGAGCTTTTCTCGTGGCGGTCGAACGGTTGATGAATCGCTCGGCAGCTTCGAAGGCGGCATCTGAACCGGCGGCAAGTGACGCGATGCTGTCAGAGTATCTCGATCAAGCCGATACCAAAGAAGCAACGTATCCTAGAATCGAACCGATCAAACATGTCAACGAGGTACCACTTAGCTCTGGCCTGCCATGGAATCAGGCTGATTTGCCGACACTTCCTCGTGTGAAAAGCACGGCCTCCCAAATTCCATTAGAACCATCTGTTACGACGAGTGCAGATGTGAATGAGACGTTACGTGCCAATCAACTACTGAGTATCGGCCAGCCCCTCAAGCTTCCACCACTGACTTCGTCACCAAGGCATATCGATCCGGGGCCTAAGCCGCTGGAAGAACTTCCTAACTATGGATCCCTAACGACATTGGAAGTTATCTGGAAGCTTCATGCTCAAAGCACGCGATTAGTAGAGCACGCACGTAATGAATTGACATCCAGGCGATTTACATCAGCCGATCTAGAACTTGCTGCACGTGTTTCGCACCCAGAAATAGCCCAGCGGCTTCAAGTTGTACGCGAGTTGCCACTCATGCAGCGTGATGATCGCAAGACGTGGCTTTACTATATGACGAAGGACCCAGATGAGAGCGTCCGCTATGCAGCTGCGGCCGCTCTCATAACTTCATCCGATCCTCGTCTCTTAAGGCAACTGAAGGCCGAGTTAACGACTGATCCCAGTCCTCGCATCCAGTCCTTGATCAAGAGATAGGTTGCCTGGGCCGTATTCGGGCAAGGCCTTAAACAGAAAGTCGACTTAGCATATCGACTGCTTCTTTAGCACGAGAAACGCCACCCAGCGTTTCGACGAACTCTTTCGCGGTGATTAAGTCATCGGCCGTAATCTTGCCAGACTTGCCAGGTCCTTGTGATTTGCGTTTATCCATCGACTTGATGGTGCTGACATATTGCGGCGTTACATCTTTGTAACCTGACTTCTTAAGCGCATCGGCAACAACGGAAGGAGACGCGCCTGGATTGTCCTTCTGATAGTTGCGGATAGCATCGGCTTTGGAAGGTTTGTTTGCTGGGCGTTTGGCCATGGTAATTACTTTTTTGTGTTAAACAGATAAATGTGATAGATGCAGTGTCGACGTTGAATTCTAGTGTAAGCATAAACTAGTCAATCGTCGATGAGACGGTGAGAGATTTCGCGATGTCCGCAATCTCCGAGAACGTCAGTATGTCTCGTGGATTTTTCGCAACATGCTTGATGTTAGCCGCAAGCAGGACATCTTCGCGTTATATGAAACATAGCATGTAGACTCATCGACATCTTATATTTCACCACTTAGGTTCCCACCGAAACGCATCGACGCGGATCGATAGATGATGTAACTGTTAACATGGACTGTACTGCAGGGTGGATTGCAATTGTCTACGTGTGGGGGTATGTGATTCCCCGCGAAAGAGTCGTGCCTGTTCGTCAAAGGCAGGGAGTCGTAGTTCTATTAGGTTGTATGTCTGGCGCTACAAGGGTGCTAATTGCAAAGCGACTCGCAGGTTCTTGCTATGACACTTCGGCAGTACGCATTGACTAGTTACAAACGCGTGGCGGCCATGCCCGCCTAGAAACGTCTAATTGAGAGAGATGATTCTCACGCTCTTCTTGTTGTGGTTGGTCAACGCACGTCGTGGCTTGAGCGGCACATTGACTTGCCTTTGCCCCGAAAGTGGTAATTGATGCTGAGATAGAGAGACACGTTCCACCAAAAGGTGGTGGAACGTGTCATGCTCGGCAACGTGGACAAGCTAGGTCCAGTGTGAGTGTGATTCGGCAAACATGCCGGATATCAGAGTGTGTTCTATCCGATCCGCGAATGAAAATTACGCGGCGATGAGAAAAAGAAGTGGGGATGACAGGAATCGAACCTGCACTCCTTGCGGAACTAGATCCTAAATCTAGCGCGTCTGCCAGTTTCGCCACATCCCCAGGTTACCGTTCTCCCCTATGTGGACGTCGGGGACGGTCACTAAGTTCCTCAATATATCACGGACTTCCCCCGCTTGGCAACGCGGCCCCTCTTGGGCAATCTGGGAAAAAATGAGACAACCGAAACAGGCTTTCCCAGAAACCAGGTTCGCCTTACTCATTCAATTACCCCGTAAGAAGTAGAAAACGAGATGTCTGCGATCCGCGCCGTGGTGTTTGATATGGATGGAACCATCCTGAATACCGAGATGCTCTATCCCAAAGTATCTGCCGAGATCTTACGACGGCGTGGTCTCAACCTGACGCAAGATTTGACCGATGCCATGATGGGCCGACCAGCTCCGGTGGCATTTCAGGCGATGATCGATTGGCACGACTTGGCGGATACGATCCAAATTCTGGAACGAGAATCGGAAGAGATCTTCGCAGATATCTTGGAGGTTTCCCTGGGGTTGATGCCTGGCTTCACTGAGTTATTCAAATCGTTGAAGGATTCCAGGTACCCACTAGCTGTTTGTACCAGCGCCAGTCGCTCGACTGCGCTCGATTTGCTGAGTCGGTTTAACATCACGCCCGATTTAGATTTTGTAATCGGGGGTGATGAGGTACAGCACGGCAAGCCACATCCTGAAATCTATTTGACTGCGGCAAGTCGTCTTGCGGTTTCCCCGCAAGAAATTGCCGTGTTCGAAGATAGTGAAACGGGCTGCAGGGCGGCAATTGATGCGGGTACACATGCCATTGCTGTACCCGGAGATCATAGCAGAAAGCACACATTTGATGGGGCACAGCTGATTGCCGACACGCTCCATGATCAACGTATCTACGATCTGCTGAAACTCTCTCGGCCGGTCTAGCGGTACCTTGTGATAAGTCGAGCAATCACCTAGTTTCGTTCTTAAGATTGACGAAAAACACCTGCGCCCCCTACACTGCAAGTGCAGACCCCTGGCCGCGTGCTGCGGCCGCACCTCCCTCCCGCACTAAAGGATTGCCGCGATGAAACACCTCGCCATCGTTCAGATCGATGACCAACTCAATTTGGCACCTGGAGAGCAGCGAAGCGACGCATTGGCTCCCAGTAAATTGGCCGGTCGAAAGCTTGCCGCCAAACCTCTGATCGAATGGCTGGTTCGACGCGTTTCGGAGGCTGAACTTATCGACGGTATCGTGGTCGTTATGCCAGATGAACCGCAGTATCGCGAGTTGGCGAACTTGATTCCGCTCGATATCCCTTGCCATTTCAGTACGAAATCAACTCCATTGGCCCGACTGGCCGATGCTTCGGCTGAGTACCCATCCAGTTCGGTCGTTCGTGTTCCTTTAGAAACGCCCTTCTGCGATCCCGTGCTGATTGATCGTCTCCTGACAACCGCTCAGCAGCACGAGAAAAAGGACTACATCGGATATTCAATGGAAGATGGTTCGCCGGCTTGTCGGTCGAATATTGGGCTTTTTGCCGAGTGGATTCGAAGTTCGGCCCTAGCCAAAGCGGCCCGAGAAGTGAAGTCCGTAGCCGATTCGTACCATATCAATAGCTCGTTCCTCGACTATCCCGAACTATTTAAGCAAGAGACGCTGCCGGTCCCCAAATCGCTTGATCGGAATGATCTTCGTTTCTCCGTGGGCAACGAAGATGACTGGGAAGAACTGCTGGCGATCGTTGATGTGCTGGGAACTGAAACCTTGGAATGGCAAGACATGGTCCGCGTTATCGATGGTCAGCCGACGATGCGAGATCGTATGGCGCAACGAAATCGTGTGATCGCTTAGTTTTGTGAATCCCAGCAAATTCAAATTCAAATTGAAAGGCCGGCCTCGTTTTCGAGGCTGGCTTTTTTCGTAGAGAGTCAGGGCGAGGGAGCTGTTAAGTGCTAGCACTCGTTGGCAGTAAATCCGTTGTAACCGTTAAATTCGACTCAACTTGCCAGATTCGGTACGTCGATAGAAGGAAGGAAACGATATCCCTCGACGATTCGGCTCCCTTTGCAAGGCTGCGATGCCATGAAAACATCCCTCTACCTGATCGCCACTGTTATGCTATCCAGCAGCTTGGGCTGTTCGATGTGTAGTCATCCTTTTGACTACTCGTATGCGGCGTTCGACGAGGCGCAAATGAGCGGCCATCGCGCGGGGTCCGCTTTTGCTCCCTACAGTTCAACGACTCACACGGTGATTGACGGTGCTGGTCCGACCGAGGCTGATGGCGAAATCGAATCGATGGAAGAAGAAGTCATTTACTACGATTCTGCCAACCCGTAGTCGAAGCGCGCCGCGCTCCAGCCACGCACTCTCTTCTCTCTCTATCACAGGCAAGTTCTTTTCAAGCCTGTCAAAATGGGTTAGCCTGTAGCCAACCTCCTCCATCATCCCCCGGGACGCATGTCCCCTCACCTCGTTGTCTCCCATGAGCGAAGCTGCGCCCCCTCCCGGAGAAACACCGGACGAGATCGATCTCACTCTGGATCCACCTACTCGTTTCGCTTCCATGCTTACGCGACTCGGGCCTGGGCTAATCGTAGCTGGCTCAATCGTTGGCTCGGGCGAGTTAATCGCTACGACTAAGACGGGTGCTGAGGCAGGGTTCGCCCTTCTGTGGCTCATCATCTTGGGCTGCGTGATCAAAGTATTTGTTCAGGTCGAGTTCGGACGTTATACGATTACCTCCGGTAAGACCGCGCTTGACGGATTGAATGAAATCCCAGGCCCTGCCGTTCGTTTCAGAGCCTGGGGAGAGCGCCGAAGCATCAACTGGTTGATGGTTTATTGGCTGTTGATGACGTTGGCCAGTCTCGCGCAGCTAGGTGGTATCGTCGGGGCGGTGGGGCAGGCGATGCAAATCTGTGTCCCGCTGACCGAACGAGGACAGCAGTACAACGAATTCGCCAAGACCCAAGCTGAGGTTCAAATTCAGGAGACACTCGCGCGACTTGCTCGGCAACGCGACGACAAGCCTGCGTTGGCTCTGGCAGAAGCAAGCCTAGATTCTTTAGAAGCCAATATGTCCGATGTTTCGACGCAATACTTAGAACTACGGCGAACGATTCAAGCTACTCAAAGTCAACTAAGCACTACAACAGACGAAGCAGAAATCAAACAACTAAATCAACGAATAAAAAACTCGCGTTCAGCGATGGAGGAATTAAAGCAATCCATCGTCAGTATTGATGACAAGCTGTGGGCCGGGATCATTGCCGTTATCACCTCCGGATTGCTGTACATGGGGCGTTACCATTTCATCCAAAACTTCTCGACGATCTTGGTTGCCAGTTTTACGTTGGTCACCATCGGCAATCTCTTTGCATTGCAGTTTTCTCCTGACTGGGCTGTCTCCGGCAGTGAAGTACTAAAAGGGCTGAGCTTTAGTTTGCCAGGAACCACCGTCGCCGGAGCAACGCCTGTCGTGACGGCACTCGCCACCTTCGGCATCATTGGTGTCGGGGCTTCCGAGTTGATCACCTATCCCTACTGGTGCGTCGAACGAGGGTATGCCCGATTCACTGGCCCATGGGAAGCATCTGAGGGCTGGGCGAAGCGCGCCACAGGTTGGATGAAGGTCATGCAACTCGACGCATGGGGATCGATGTTCGTCTATACGTTCGCCACGATCGCGTTCTACTTGCTAGGGGCCGCAATTCTCGGACGCGCCGGAATGAATCCAGAGAGCACCGAATTGATCCGAACGTTAAGCGTGATGTACGAACCTGTTTTCGGCGCGATCGCTCCTACACTATTCTTGTTTGGTGCGTTCGCAGTCCTGTATTCCACATTCTTTGTCGCTAACGCCGGGCATGCACGCGTCGATGCAGACGGGATTCGCTTATTCGGAGTCATCCCTCCTTCGCCCCAGGCACTGCACAACACCGTTTCGGTCTTCAACATTGCCTTCCCGCTGCTTTGCTTCGTTGTATATGCCTTTATTCCAGCCCCCGCCCGACTAGTGCTTTTGAGCGGCGTGATGCAAGCGATCATGCTTCCGATGCTTTCGTTCGCAGCGTTATATTACCGATACCGACGAATTGACGCGCGACTTACGCCAGGGCTGCTTTGGGATATCGGACTTTGGCTGTCTTCGTTCGGGATGTTGATCGCTGGAGGTTATCTGTTTTACGCCAAACTCCCCGAGTTAGCGGTATTGCTAAGCGGGGAGTAATTGAAACGTCTCACAATCGTTACAAACGATAACGACGACGTCATGCAATGTTCGCATAAGGCTAAATCGATCAAGCTGTGACGCTTGATGGAACGTACGTTTGAGAAAATCAACTCAAACGACGAGCCCATCATGTCTGATGTCATTCTATCGCCGCCTGATCAACAAATCGCAACCTTGCCGGAAGAACCGCAGTTGCGTCCTTTGGCCAAAGTTGCACACGTCATTAACGGCGAATTTTATTCCGGAGCCGAACGCGTCCAAGACCTACTCGGCAAGTGTCTTCCAAGCTTCGGCTACGATGTAAGCTTCGTTTGTCTGAAGCCTGGGCAATTTGCAGAATCTCGCTCGGCAAGCGTTGGCCCCATTTACGATTTGCCGATGCGAAGCCGTCTCGACTTGTGGAAAGCCAAGACGCTTGCTGACCTGATCAAGCAAGAAAACTTTGAGATCGTGCATGCCCATTCACCTCGGAATGCGATGATCGGAATGGGAGCTGCCTATTTGGCGAATGTTCCTTTCGTCTATCATGTTCACAGTCCCACGTCGCGAGATTCAACGCATCAGTTCCGTAACTGGGTGAATCAGCGAATCGAACAAGTCTCAGTTACGCGGGCAGAGAAACTTGTGTGCGTTTCTAACAGTCTAGCGGCCCACATGAAATCGCTCGGCGTACCTGAAAGCAGGTTGGCTGTGGTCCATAACGGGGTACCACAGGTTTTCGATGTTCCTTACCGCGAACTCCCGGTTGGTGACTGGACTTTGGGAACGGTCGCCTTATTCCGACCTCGCAAGGGCCTCGAGGTGTTATTGGAAGCGATGGCACAGCTTCGCGAACGTGGTCATCAGGTTCGACTACGAGCTGTCGGTCGTTTTGAAACGCCTGACTACGAACAAAAGATCAAGTCGTTGGTCACTCAGTTGAGATTAGCCGAAGCGATCGACTGGGTCGGTTTCACGAACGATGTGGTCTCCGAATTCGCAAAAATGGATCTCTTTGTCCTGCCTAGCCTGTTCGGTGAGGGACTGCCGATGGTTGTTCTCGAAGCAATGGCCACCGGAGTGCCGGTCGTCGCGACCGACGTGGAAGGAGTCACCGAGGCAATCATTGATGGCGAAAGTGGAATCATCGCGATTCCGAACGATCCCAATAACTTGGCGCAACGAATCGAATCGATATTGATCGGTACCGTGGACTGGCGAGCGATGCGTCGCAACGCCATGGAGCGTCATGCGGAATCGTTCTCTGACATGGCCATGGCCCGTGGTGTCGCATCGGTTTACGACGAGATTTTGCAGCGAACTCCCGCGGTTTTAGAGACCGTGTGACCTAACGTGTCATGTCCCTGCGAGAGACTTGATCCGTAATGCCACTCTTTAGGTGACTTCTCCTCCATGCCGAGGGGCTGTATCCTACGAGGGACACGGACAAGATTTTCTCCAGGGATGGCCTGATGCCAATATCGCGTAAATTTCTATCCTGGGACGAGCCCATTTTACCGTCGGCGGCCGATTGGCTGATCCGCACCATGGGGGTAACGACCAGCGACCCACCCCTGGTTGACCTTTCCCGCTGCTTGGTGGTCGTACCTGGCGGTTTGGCGAGTCGACGTCTGCAGGAACTGCTCGTTCAGCGCGTCGAAAAGGATGGTCGCTCGCTCATCCCCCCTCAGGTGATTACGGTTGGTTTGTTGCCTGAGCATCTATACGACGCGCGATTTCCTTTCGCATCGGAATTGACGCAGCAGTTTGCCTGGGGTGAGACGCTTCGTAGTGTTTCCCCTGCCGAACTTGCGCCACTTATTCCTCAGCCGCCAGAAACGACCGATTTCGCCAGTTGGCGAGACTTCGGCGATGCCGTCCGGAAGGTTTATCGCGAGTTGATTTCCAACGCGTTCGACTTCACCGAGGTGGCAGAAAAAGCGCAGTCACTGGAAGGATTCACCGAACAAGCCCGCTGGGACGTTCTTGCCCGTCTCCAATCTGCCTATCTCGAGCGTCTTGATGCTCTAAAAATCTGGGACAAACAATCGGCCCGCCTATATGCCGTGAAACATAACGAGTGTCATTGTGATGAACACATCGTCCTATTGGGGACGGTCGACTTGAACCGTGTTACGCGTCAGATGCTCGATCAAGTCGCTGCCAAACAAGGGGAAATCACGGCCTTGGTCGGGGCTCCGGAAGCCTGGAGTAATCATTTCGATGAACATGGTTGTCTGATCGCCGACGCTTGGGAAGAAGAGGCGATCGACCTCGATTGGCAATCGATTGCCATTGTCGATGGACCGACACAGCAAGCCGATCAAGCTGTAGGCACCATCGCTCAGGTTGCCGAGCAGTATTCCGCCAAGGACATTATTATTGGTCTGCCAGAAGAGTCGCTCCTGGGTGAAATTCGCCGGATTTTCCAACAGCATGGACTCAAATGTCGCTACGGTCCTGGTGAGCCTGTTACGGCCTCGCTGCCGTTTCGCTTGTTGGAATGTGTGATCGAGCTTTCTCAAACGCGCCGATACCAAGCCCTGGCGTCCGCGGTGCGGCACCCAGACTTGTTCGGTTATCTGAAGTTCTTTAATCCAGGCATCGAACAGTTAGATGCCTGGTTTAACGATCGCTTGCCAGACGAAGTGAGTAGCAAGCTGATCGACGAGAAACTAGGTGAAGCGGTCACGGCGCTGTCCGAATTGACCACGCCATTCGCCACCGACAAGCTGACTTTGCCCGAGTGGGCCGAGCGCATTCGTGAATTGCTCCAGGCCATCTATGGCGAGCGGATGATTGACCTAGATTCAAGTGATAACCAACGCATCGCTCGTCCCCTTTCCTCCATCAATGACGCTTTGGCTGCCTGGAGCGAGATTCCCGAATCGCTTTCATTGCCATGCGTTTCGACGGACATGATGAGAGTCCTAAGGAACCAACTTGCCTCGCTCATGGTGCCGGCCGAACATGATCCCGAGTCGATCGAGGCACTCGGTTGGCTCGAACTGCCGTTAATGGACGCCCCTGTTTGCATTGTAACCAGCTTTAGCGACGGGTTGATTCCGAGTTCCAATTCGGCCGATTTGTTTTTGCCAAATACGTTACGAAAACTATTGGGCCTGGAAGACGATTCACTTCGCTATGCTCGCGATGCGTATCAAGTTCAGGTGATTCAGCACACGCGTAAAGTAACTGCTTGGATCGTGCCCAAACGAAACGCGGATGGCGACCCGCTGGCACCTAGTCGATTGCTCTTTACGGGGGATACAACGGACCTACCGCAACGCGTGCAAAAGTTCTTTGGTTCGGCTCAGACGCCACTGAATAGTGCGAAGCAACCCAGTTCAGAAACGCGTGATCATCGCCAACGCATTGTCATTCCTGCTCCGGGTGAATATGAGATGCCGTCGTGGGATCGCTTTTCCGCCACTCGCATCAATCAGTATTTGAAGTGCCCTTATCGCTTCTATCTGAAATACGTCGCACGGCTCAAAGGAGATGATGACTGGGCGACAGAACTTGACGGGGGCGCGTTTGGAAACCTGGCTCACGATACGCTGCAAGCCTTCGGTACCGGAGACGTGAAAGATTCGACGGATGAAAAGGTGATCTTTGACTTTCTGTCTGATACGCTCAGCGATGTTGCCCTCAAACGATACGGCAAGGATCCACAGGCAACTATTAAATTACAAATCGAACAGCTAAGGCTACGTTTACGTGCTTTCGCACGCGGTCAGTCGCTGCACCGGCAAGAGGGCTGGCTGATCAAACGAACCGAGGTTGAAATCGAAAGTCCTTATCCTACGATCAAAGTTGATAAGAAGGAGATCGAACTCGAAGGACGAATTGACCGGATTGACCACAATCCGGAAACGGGTGAATGGGCCGTGTGGGATTACAAGACGGGCGATAGCGTAAGCGACCCCGAGAAAGATCATCAATCAGGTCCACGCAACGAGAAAGTATGGACCGGTGTGCAGTTGCCGTTTTATCGGCACCTAGTTAAAGCGGTAGGCGTCAAAGGTCCGGTATCGCTTGGCTATATCACGCTTCCTAAACTCGGCGAGGAGTTTCGCTTCCGCGTAGCAAAGTGGACTGAAGATGATCTCGATCAAGCAGACGCAACCATCGTTGATGCCATCCGAAATATAAGAGCCGGAAACTTCTTTCCGCCTGCCGAAATGCAGTACATCGACGAGTTCTCTCGAATCTGTCAGGACACGGTTCTCGGCAAATGGGAGGTCACCCAATGAACGCGGCGTCTCCCTTCCCGAATACGTTGATTCGCGCCTCGGCTGGTAGTGGTAAGACCTATCGCCTGTCGAGTCGATACCTAGGCATCGTTGCGCACAGTGGCCGTCCGGATGAAATCTTGGCGACGACGTTTACGCGAAAAGCGGCCGGTGAGATTCTCGATCGTATCATGATGCGTCTGGCGGACGCAGCCGCCAGCCCGAAGAGATTGGCAGAGCTTAACGCTTCCATTGAAGGGCAACCGCTCACGCAAAGCGAATGCTTGGAAGCCCTTCGCCAAATTCCGCAGCAAATGCATCGACTGCAAGTGAAGACGCTTGATAGTCACTTCATACGCTTGGCGCAGTGTTTTAGCTTCGAGTTAGGTTTGCCACCCGACTGGAATATTCTTGACGACGTCGACGACCAGCGGCTGCGAATGGACGCCGTGAATCGGGTACTCTCGCATCCAGAGACGAGCGAAGTCGTTCAATTACTTCACTTGTTGAGCAAGGGAAGTTCCGAGCGAAGCGTTTCCCGATTGGTGATGAACCTGGTAAACGATCTGTACGGAATCTTCCTCGAATCCACCGAAGCATCATGGCAGGTTCTAACCGCCTCGGCCGCGCCGAAGGAGAAAGAGGTCGAGGATGCAATCCATTTTTTGGAGAGCTACCAAACCGATGCGAAGTCGCTTAAGAAGGCAATCGATGCCGATGTCGAGCGGTTTCGTAGTTCGAACTGGCCTAAGTTCTTCGACACAGGAATCACGCCGAAGGTAGTCGCAGGCGAAGAAGTCTTCAGCCGCAAGCCGATTCCAAAAGAGATCATTCGCGTTTATCAAACGTTGATTCGCTATGTTCAAAGCATTTTGATTGGTCGTACGGTTGATCAAAATCGTGGCGCATATCAGCTGTTATCACAATTTCACGAGCAGTACGAACGCCTGAAATGGCAACGACGCGGATATCGCTTCGAAGATGTAACGCGCAAACTGAGCGATGCCTTGGAAAAGAATTCCGAAATTCAGAATCAGTTTCGACTCGATCGTAAAATCGAGCACTTGCTGCTGGATGAATTTCAAGATACCTCGCCCACACAATGGGAAGTGATTCGTCCAGTCGCTCAGAAGATCGCTCAGCAACCTCAAGACCGGTCGCTGCTCTGCGTCGGCGATATGAAGCAGGCCATTTATGCCTGGCGTGGTGGTGTGGCAGAGATCTTCGATGCCGTCGAGAACACGCTGCCAGGCATCGATTCGGTCGACATGGATCGTAGTTACCGATCTTCGCCTATCATCATGCAAACGGTCAACAAGATCTTCGGCCGCTTGAAAGACTTCCCCGCAGCCGGGAAATTACGAGCAGGCATCGATCATTGGCTGCGTTTTTTTCACGACCATGAGACGGCTCGTACCGAGTTGCCAGGACACGTGACGCTGGAAACGGCGGCACTCGACATCGAAGGTAAACCAAGCGAAGAGATGGTCTTGCGGCGAACGGCGGACCTGGTTGCGGAACTCGCTCACAAGGCACCGCACGTCACGATCGGGGTCTTGGTGCGTCGCAACGCGACAATCGCTTCAATGATCTACCTGCTTCGCCAACGCAATGTCATGGCCAGTGAAGAAGGGGGCAACCCTCTCACTGATTCGGCGGCCGTTCAGTTGATTCTTTCGCTGCTTGAGTGGATCGATCACCCAGGCAACACGGCGGCTCGGTTTCATGTACTCGAATCTCCGCTGGCCACATTGCTGGAATTTGAGGGAGGTAAACCGGCAAACTGGGAGTCGGTGGCAAACAAACTTCGGTACGAATTGCTGGTCGATGGCTACGGTGCAGCCATCGGTCGTTGGGCAAAATTGATTCAGCCGAAATGCTCGCCGCGGGAAGAACGTCGTTTAGAACAGTTGCAACGATTGGCCTTTGCCTATCAGTCGAAAGCAACGCTTCGCCCACAAGATTTTGTCCGGTTCATCGAATCGCAGCGGGTTGGGGATTCTTCGAGTGCGGCTGTCCGAGTGATGAATGTTCATCAATCGAAGGGCTTAGAGTTTGATGCGGTCTTTCTGCCAGAACTCGACAACCGAATTCCATCTCAATCGGATAGCTTCGTCCTGGAGCGAGAAGATCAGATCGGACCGATCCGCGGTGTAACCCATTACATCTCTGAAAATCTGCGTCAATTATTGCCAGAGCCCATTCAAGAGATGTTCGAACAAGCACAGCAGAAGAATGTGGTCGAATCCTTGTGCGTGCTGTACGTCGCATTGACCCGGGCCGTCCATGCATTGCACATGGTGGTCGCGCCTCGTCCCCAGCCGAAATCAGGGGGCGATGGGCCATCCAAATCGTTCGCAGGGATCGTGCTGAATGGCCTTGCCGATACGCCGTATCCAATTGAACAGCGGCTTCTGTATCACGACGGCGATCCCGTCTGGTACAAACAGGTCGAACAGGAAGTCGCCGAGTCTGACGATCAGGCTTCCGCCAGTGAAACACGCTTGCCAGTTACATTGAAACAAGCCGACAATTTCGCCTTGGGCGAGTTTGTTGCTCCTTCCTCGCTCGAAGGAGGACGACTCCGCCGCGTCAAGGATCTCCTCCGTAGCGAAACGAACAACGCTGGCATGCATTACGGCTCGGCCATGCATCATTGGTTCGAGTCGATAAATTGGCTGGAAGGTTTTAGCGTGGAACGCAGCGAGATGATCGCTTCCGCGCGAACTTTGTTTGGCGAGTTCCCGTATGAGAACGCATTCCGCAAGTTCGAGTCACTACTGAAATCGCCGGAAGCAATCGGACTGTTGTCTTCCGCAGGATATCAGACAACTCCTTGGTGGAATTCCACTACCGAATGTGAAGTCTCGATTCGCTGCGAATTTCCCTTTGCGATTACACATGAAGGGGGAGTGTTGCGGGGCTCGATCGATCGTCTTGCATTGGTGCGACAAAATGACAAACTGATCGCGGCGGATGTGATCGACTTCAAGACCGATCAGTTCGATAGTGAAGAGCGACTTGACGAAAAGGTTACGCACTATCGCCCGCAAATCGACTGTTATCGCCGTGCGGTCGCCAAGATGTTTCAACTTCCCTTATCATCCATCCGCGGAACGTTGTTCTTTGTGCACGGCCCACGCGTGATCAATTGGCTGGAAGAACCGACGACATGACGAAATTCATCCACACCGCCGATCTCCACATCGATAGCCCTCTGCGTGGCTTGGCGATGCGTGACGAGACGATGATGCGCACGGTACAGCGGGCTACCCGTACCGCACTCCAGCGGATCATCGACCTGGCGTTGAAGGAACAAGTTGCCTTCGTCCTAATCGCGGGCGATCTGTTCGACGGCGAATGGAAGGACATGCACTCTGGGCAGTGGGCGGCAGGGCAGTTTCGTCGACTGGAAGAAGCGGGTATCGGCGTCTATTACATTCGTGGTAACCACGATGCCGTCAGTCAGATTCAACGTAAGATTCGCTGGCCTTCGAATGTCGTTGAACTCCCGCATGACGAGCCGACGACAATCGTGTTGGAAGACCTGGGCGTAGCGATTCACGGACAAGGGTTCGCCGATCAGAAAGTCGAAATCGACTTGGCGGCTCGTTATCCCGAAAGGATCAACGGAATGTTCAACGTCGGTATGCTGCATACCAGCTTGACCGGTAGCGAACAGCACGACACCTATGCCCCGACCTCATTGGAAGTTCTGAAGAGCAAAGGGTACGACTACTGGGCGCTGGGGCATATTCATTTGCGAAACGCCGAGCCGATTTGTGTCGAGCCGTATGTCACTTACAGTGGGAATCCTCAAGGACGTCACATTCGCGAAGCTGGCGACAAAGGCTGCCTGATCGGCGAGATCGAAGGAGAGTCGCTTAAGGAAGTCAAGTTCCACAGCACCGATACGCTTCGCTGGCAGGAATTAATCGTTGACGTTTCAAATGATACTTCGCTCGATGGCGTGTTGGCCAAAGCTGGCCAGGCCATCCAAACCCAACACACACGGCACGGCGGATTGAGTTCTGCATTTCGATTAACCTTCTCCGGGGCGACCAAGGTACACGAGGAACTCTCCGACCTGATTCGACGGGCCGAAATATACCAGCAAATCTTTGCGGCCGCTGAATCGGTCGACGATGAAGTGTGGATCGAGAAGATTCGTTTCGATACACGACCTGTGGAAGACGCGATCACGCGTGATGCCCACGAACTGTGGCAAGCAATTGCCCAACAATTTGATCAAACACAAGACGATCCGGAAGCGAACCAGCAGTTGCAGGAATTGGTTAAACCGGTCCTTGATAAAATCACAGCCGCCCACATCAACTTGAGTGAAGAAGGCACGCTTGATCAGCGCTTACCGCAATGGATGGAAGCCGCCAAGCAACTTCTCCGTAGCCGACTAGGGGCACAGAACTCGTGAAACTCCGCCGACTCGACCTCGAAAACTTTGGCATTCATGCCGAACAGACATTTCCCTTCGCCGAACAAGGGCTGCAGCTGATCTACGGCCGGAATGAAGCAGGGAAATCAACGCTGCTACAATCGGTACGTGAGCTCCTGTTCGGCTTTGCGCATGCTGGGAGTAATCCGTTCGCACCAGATTCCAAAACGAAAAAGATGCGAGCGACTGCCCAGCTCACGCTCAAAGATGGAAGCGAACTAGAGATTGTTCGCCGTCAGGGGAACAAGAACACACTTAGCGGTGGCTATGTAACGAGTGAAGAATCGGTTGATGAAGTGCGCTGGCAACAACTGCTTAGTGGTGCCGATCAGCAGATGTATCAGCATGTCTTCGGTTTCTCGCTCCAGGAGCTCGCCACCGGCGAGGAAAGCTTGAAGGAAGCGAACCTCGACGAAGCACTGTTCGGTGGTGGACTCGGGCGATTGCATGATTACAAGCAACTGATCAAGAGCATTGAGGAGGAAGCCGACAATCTGTTCAAAAGTCGAGGTCAGAAACAGCAGATCAATAGCATTCTGGCAGAAATCAAAAGCTTAAAGTCCGAGCTGAAAGAATCCTCTCTTCGTCCGGCCGAATACGAAGAGTGGCTCAGTCAGGCCAATCGATGTGAGGAAGAACTGACGCGACTTCAAGCCGTTCGGGATCAGGTGTTTCGTCGTCAACAACATCTCGATCGGTTGAAGCGAGCTCATCCGCTATGGATCGAATTGCAGTCCAAGCAGCAACAGCTCGCCAAGCTCGATGCACCAAGTTCCTTTCCCGCCGATGCGTTGGATGAACTCGCGCAGACACGTAATCAGGCCAAGAAGCTGGCTAGTGAGATCGATGACCTCGTCCGCGATTTGGCTCGTATCGAAAAAGAAGTTGGCGATATCGAGTTCAACGAGGCGTTGATTGAATCAGGCGAGGCAATCCGCTCGCTGGTTTTTGGCATCAAGGAAGTCCGCAATTACCGTCGCGACATTCCGGTTCGTCAACAAGAGCGGGAGCATGATCTCGACGAAGCTCTACGCATCCTGCGACGAATCGATCCAAAATTACAGCTCGATCAGGTTGGCCAATTCGAATTGACATTCGCCGACCGAAACAGCATCCAGCAGCTCGCTCGCAAACGGCAACGCGTACTAACCGAATTGGAATCGCAAGCCCCGGAACTGGAGCGACTTGATCGCGAAATCCTCGAGCTGGAAGCGACTTTGGACGCCATCCCAGTCAAATCGCAAGAGTTGGTCGATAAGTTGCGCACCAGTCGCCAACCGTTGGCCGAGGCCATCAAAGAAAAACGCGAGTTGGAAGCGGCGATTTCCGATTTGACAATGCAGGTTTCCCAGAGAAGTGCAAGTATCGAGTCGGTTCTGACGGAAGAATTGAACTGGGAAAACGCCCTGCCGGTACCGATGGAGTCGACAATTACGAAGTTCGATCAGCAGCTGCAAGTCATTGCAGAAGAGATTCGCAGTGCCGAACGTACCGTTCGCGAAACGAACGAAGAGCTCGTTGCCAAACGAGATGAACTACGCCGCATGGAACAAGGCGTTGATTTGGTTTCGCAAGATTTATTGGACGAAAGCCGCGGCAAACGGGATGCGAATTGGAAGTCTCTGCGGCAAATCTTGCTGGGCGAATCGGACAGCCTGGCTCGTGACGAACTTCACCCACAGACGGAAGCGTTTGAAGGCCAAATAAAAGAATCGGATGTGATGGCCGATAAACGTTATCGCAATGCCCAGTTGCTGGCCGAACATCAAGCAGTCGCCGGACAAATCGCGACTCTGGAAGAGCGTTTTGAAGGACGTCAATCGCACGTTACAAATCTGAATGAGAAGCAAACACGCTTGCTCGCCGAATGGGAAGCCGAATGGAGAACGTGTGGCATCCACCCAAAGTCCCCTCGTGAGATGAACGCTTGGCGTCTCGCGTATTTGGAGTTAGTCCAGATTCATGCCGAGATCGATCGCAAGCGGCATGAACTGCAGCCTCTCGAAAAACGAATCGAAGCGACGACGAAGCTCCTGGCTGATACGAAGCAGTTGCCCGAGCAGGTGTCGACCATGGAGATGTTAAGCTGGATCGATGCTTATCTACGTGAAGCTGAGGGTTTTCGAGAAAAGCAGACGGAACTGAGGATTCGTATCGAATCGAAGCAGGACGAACGCCGATCGTCACAACAACAGCAAGAGAAGCGACAACAGCAACTCGCCGAGATCGAAGCTCGTGGTAGCGAGATCTTGACCATCTTTCAATCTCTCGGTGACGTTGACATTGAGTTGGCGGGCGAATTGATCTCGGCGATCGACGAGATTCAGGGGCATTTGACTAGCGCGGCCAAGCTGGAGCAGCGAATCTCGGACATGGAGGCGGGGTTGATTGATTTTCAACAGCAAGTTCAAACCGTCTTGGAGTCCACCGCGGAATCGCTTGAAGAAATGCCGCCAGAACATGCGGCCGAACGCCTGGGGACATTGTTAACGGAGGCCGAACGTCGTCATTCGAGGCGGAAGGAACTGCAATTCGAACGGCAGGTGACCTCACAAACACACGAGAACCGTCAAGCGGAACATGCGGAATTGGAGGCCCGATTGGCCAAGTGGCGGAAGCAAGTTGCTGTCAACAGCGACGAAGAACTGGAGAGCGTTTCGCAAACCGTTCGTGCTCGCCACAAGATGGAAGAGGAAATCGCAGCCAAGGAAAATGAACTAGCCTTGGTGCGTGAATCAGAAGAGCCCACGTCGTTTCAGGAAGCACTTGCGAGCCTCGATCGTGATCAGCTTGAACTCGATCTCAACGAGGTGACACGTGAGTTTGCTGGTATTCAGGAAAATCTCGCCCAGTCCAATCAACAACTGGGTGAACTCAATTCACGTCTGCGCGAAGTCGATCTTTCTAGTCGGGCCGTGATTGCCCAAGGAAAGATCGAGTCGCTTCAGTCCGATCTCTCTGATTGTCTTGATCGTCTGGGGCCACTGCTGATTGCCAAAGAAATGCTGGCCCGCGCGATGAAGGCGTTCCGGGAAGAAAACTCGGGGCAGCTGTTAGCTTCGATCAGCGAACTTTTGGAGCGGATGACCGAAGGGCGTTATGTGAAGGTCGAACCCGACTTGGAGAAAGAAGGCGGGCTGCTATTGGTGGGGCAGGGGGATATTCGGAAGAAGCCTGTCGAACTGAGCACCGGCACACGCGAGCAGTTGTACTTGGCGATTCGTCTGGCGTACATTCGCCACTATTGCCAAGGCGCTGAACCGTTGCCCGTGTTGATGGACGATATACTGGTGAACTTCGACGACGATCGTCAGGTCGCTACGCTGAAGGTGCTTGCTGATTTCGATCCTGAAATTCAAATCATTCTGTTGACATGCCATCAACCGCTCGTGGCCAAGGTACAATCGTTGAAAGGGGATAACCCGATTCATCGACTCGACGGACAAGCGGTCGTTGCAGAGACCGCCAAGCCGAAGTCAGCACGTAAGAAGTCCTCCGCAAAATCCTCGACACCGAGCTTGTTTTAAGATGTCTGACGAAGTCGTTGCTTTTTTTGCCTACGGAACGTTGAAGCGTGGGGAAGTTCGCGAGAAGCACTGGCCCTGCCGACCGATCGCCGTACTGCGTGGTTCGACGCCTGGTAGCTTGTGGGAAGTCGCCGATTATCCTGGTATGAAGATCGAAGGAGAAACCCGGGTAGCGGGCGAGATTTGGTTATTTCCCGCGAAACAAGAAGAGCGAATCTTGGCGGTGCTCGACGAAGTGGAAGGATACCCTGAGCTTTACTCACGTGAAGTGGTCGACTGTGAAACGCTCGACGGCCAGCCAATCGCCGCCACCGTTTACCTTTTCAATCCGCCGATATTGCCAAGTCATGCTCAGGTGCCAGCCGATGAACAAGGCCTTGTTACTTGGCGTGGATCGGGTCAGCGTTTCTCGTAGACCTCGGCCATCTTCTGCACGCGAGCCTTAATGGCTTCACGCGTCGATTTCGGGGCGAGGACCTCCGCTTCTGGTCCCAATGCCAGCACGCGCGGAATGATTTCGAGTTCGTGTGCGGCTTTCACAGTTAAGACAATCGAACCATCGTTTTGTAGTTCGACGGATTGTTCGGGATGCCAGGGATCTTCGACGACCCAGTTGGCCGCGATTGCGGAGATCTTAATCTTAAAGTCCATCGGCTTGTGGGCCGCGAAGATTCCGATCGAACCGCCTAAGTGTTTTTCCAAGTCGAAGTCTTTGGGAAGCTTGAAATAGTCATCCGTGACTTCCGCCTTCTTGAAACGATCGAGCTTCCAGTGCCGGATTCGGTTGGGATCACCCACTGGGAGTTCACTAGCGGCGGCCACGATGTAAATGCTTCCTTGGTGGAAAACGATTCCGTACGGTTCGAGTCTTCGCTGGCTGGGGGAAGGCTGTCCCGGCTTTTGATAGGCGACCTCCACGATCCGGTGCTGGTGGATCGCGCGATTGAGGTTTTTCAACGTCCCTTCCTGTGAAGAATAATTCTTCGCTGCTAATCCGGTCACATAAAGCACCTGGCGATATTTGCGATAGTGATCCCAGGTTGTTTCAGGAAGCTGTTCTTGGATCTTGGTCCAGAACGATTCAATCCCAACCCAGAAGGGCGTTCCCGACAAAGGAAGCAGCAGATCGCGTCCCAGCGAGAGTGCGATCAACTCCGTCGCAGAAGCGGTAATCTTGTGCATGCCGCGACCGCTGGAACCTAGCTTCCAAACCCGCCCCCGACCTGAATCGTGAACATCGATATCGAGACCGGCGGATTGTAATGATTCAATATCACGGCGAACGGTCCGCGTATGCAGCGATGAGAGTCCGAGCTCTTCGACCAGTGCGTCACGGATCTCTTCCAGCAGGCAGCCGTAGCGATAACGCTCGAGGATTTGCAAGATCTTATGCTGCCGGATGAGTTGCTCGTTGCGAGCCATGCCGATTGCCTCCGTGCCGAAATGGATGAGTTCAGGTTTCCGAGTTTACCTGACCAAACCGCTCGAATCTATCGATCGAACGTCCGTTTTTCTCGCAGCAAGTGATGATAATGCTGAGCGAAGCGGTGCGACTCGTCCCGCACGTACTGCAGCAGTCGCAGGGCGAACGAATGGCGGCTCAGGCGAATCGGCTCGCTTTCGCCGGGGCGGTAGACTTCTTCCTCGCGTTTGGCTAGCGAGATGACCGTTGGGGGCTCGATTCGCAGATCCCGAAATGCTGCCATCGCTGCGTTAAGCTGCCCTTTGCCACCGTCGATCAACAAAATATCCGGAAAGACTTCCGAGTTGTCACTTAGGCGTTTGAACCGCCGAGCGACGACCTCGTGGATACTCCGAAAGTCGTCGACCCCATCGACACCGCGAATTTTGAAGCGGCGGTATCCTGGCTTGAACGGCAGTCCGTCAAGGAACTGTACCAAACTGGCCACCGTGTCGCTGCCGCCGAGGTGTGCGATATCGACCCCTTCAATGGTCCGCGGCGTGGTTGCCAGGCCGAGCACCTTGCGGAGGCCTGCTAAGCCCTTCTTGGGATCAACGTAGAATACCTCGGGCTGAGCATGCGTTTCGAGTTCCCCTCGTTCGTCGAGACGATCAAGCATGTTGATCTCATCCCGCAGCTTCGCGGCTTTCTCAAACTCCAAGTTTTTCGAGGCTTCGAGCATCTCCTCTTGCAACTGCTTTACCAGACGTGTTCCGTTTCCTTCCAGGAACATTTGCAGGCGACGGATGTCCTTACGATACTCTTCCTTGCTAATCCGCAAATTGCACGGAGCAGTGCACTGATCGATACTGGCGAGCAGACAAGGACGAAACCATTTCCAGCGTTCGTCTGTTTCGTCGATATCAAGATCACAAGTGCGGAACTTGAAAATCCGCTGCAATACCTGAATCGCACCACGCAGGGCACTCGCACTGGCAAAAGGGCCGTAAAGCTTGGCATTCTTGTCGCGAGGTTCGCGTGTGAATTCGACCCGAGGGAAATCTTCCCGCTGAGTGATCATCAGGTAAGGAAACGTTTTGTCGTCTTTTTGTTCCTTGTTGTACTTCGGCTGGACATCTTTGATCAGCCGCGATTCCGCTAACAAGGCGTCGACCTCGTTTTCCGTTTCCAGAAAGTCAGCATCGGCGATTTCATTTACCCAATAACCGGTTCGCTGATCGATTGCTGCTTCCGCTAAGAAGTACGACCCGGCCCGCGAGCGGAGGTTCTTTGCTTTGCCGACGTAAATTACGCGTCCCTTGTCATCCTTGAAGATGTAAACTCCGGACGTAGTTGGGAATTTACGGACCTTATCCGCCGTAAGCGTGAAAGGGACATGCTCCGCAGGTTTGCCTTGATTAGTTTCATCAGCCGTCGGGGGGGAGTCCGCCGGACCGTTCGGATTATCTGCCATGAACTAGAAGTGTTGAGGGTGAACAAGTTTCCATCACCGAATTCTACCCCGTACCCGTATTTTTGGCAGCCTGGTTAACGTGCGGTTTATGCCAACCCGCACGCTAGCATCCCATTTGGGGGATTGTGAACCGAAGTGCGCCTCGCAAGCGATTGGCACTAAGTCGGCGGACGAGATGTCGGCGGTTCGATATGTCGATTCACGGTTCCATGAGCCAAAGCTTGAAGCGCCGCGCGATCGACTTTGCCGGTGACATTGATCGGCATCACTGGCAACACGACCACTTCTTCCGGTGCCTTATAACCGACGCGAGCCTGAGAGAAGGCAATGAGTTCGGAGATGGTCGGACGTGGGACATCGGATTGGAAAGTAACGTAGGCCCGGACAATCTCTCCATGAATCAGATCATGGATGCCGACAACGCCGGCAAAGGCCACGGCATGATGCTCTAGCAAGGACTCTTCTACTTCCTGAGGACAAATGTTCGATCCGTCGTGGACAATAATTTGCTTCTTGCGACCACGAAACCACAGATAGTCTTCTTCATCCGCCGATACCAAGTCGCCTGTATCGAGCCAGCCGTCGACAATAGTTTCCGCTGTTGCCTCAGCCAGGTTCCAATAACCGACCGTATTGCCACGGAAACGAATCCAGAGGCGACCCTCATCGCCCGTGGGAACTTCATTGCCTGCTTCGGATCGAATGGAGGCCTTGTACCCTGGGGCCAGTTTGCCGATGGAACCGATACGATTTCGTGTCGTTGGACTGATCGTTGAGAGGCCGGTTTCGGTCATGCCGTACACTTCCTCGATCTCCAGACCGGTGAGCTCGCTGAACTCGCGTTCGAGCTCCAGGCAGATTTTGTCTCCGCCAGAAATGCAGCGGCGAATTGAATGGAAATCGTCGCGAGCGGCGTTGTGATCGCGAACTAAGCCGAACAAGGGGGCTGGCAACATGCAGAGCAACGTAGGGCGAACGCGGCGCAAGAGTGGCAGGATTTCGTCGCCGCCAAATGACCTGGCAATGGCAACTTGCGCCCCGGCAGCGAGTCCAGCGAACGAAAACGAGGAGGCGGCAATGTGGGATGCAGATGTGGCAGGCACGAATGTATCCTTCGCGGATAACGATAGCCCGGCGATCGTACTGGCAATGATCCAGCCAAAAGTTTCGTGCGTATGGGTGACTCCCTTTGGCTTACCTGTGCTGCCGGAAGTGAAGAAAATGAATGCTGCCGTCTCAGGGCTTGGTGTCGGTAAATCGATCGGCGGAGATTCTTGAGCGAGCAAGTTGTTAAACTCGCAGCCATGTTTATCAACCCCCTGATAACGAAGTGTGCCGTGCGTTAACCGAGAGGCAAGTTGGCTTTCCGAGATTACCGTATCTCGTTCGGCATGGGCGATTAGGAGTGAGGCCTCACTGACCTTCAGGGCATGATCGACTTCCGCGGCTTGATAACGATAGTTAAGTGGCGTAGCGGTGAGACCTGCTTTAAAGCACGCCAGATAGTGAATCAGCAACAAACCGTCGTTGGGTAACAACGATGCGATTCGATCCCCAGTCGCCAAGCCCATGTTCAGATACTGCCGGGCCAAGTTCGTCGAGGCGTCGTCCAGTTCGATCCAGGTCCACGTGCGATCTAAGGATGCCAGTGCAGTACCGCTGCCATTCAGGCGAAGTCCGGCATCCAACAGCGTGGCCAGATGGACCGGGTGATCCAGTTGTTTGCCTACCAAGCCCACGGCCTCTTTCTCCGAAAGGTTGTCTCTCTACCGAAAAAGATGTACTTCCCAGGATGCATCGTCGAAGCCGTTCTACATCTTCAACGATTTTGGCACGATGTGTATCGCAACGGCAATCAAAGTTGTTAGATTCCCGAAAGATAGCGGTGATGTCGATCGGTTTCATCTCGCTATTGGCTATGCGAGAATATGGCGTTCCTCATCTTCTTTTATCGATTCCCCGAGCATAACGATGTCCCTGCCATCTGCTTTGCAGTCTTATGTGACGACACGCCGATTTTGGACCGATTTCTTGTGGATAACAGATGCAGAGCATACGCAAGGGCAAGATCCTTACCCACTTCTCAAGGATTTTCAATTCCGGTTCTCGGTGGCAGATGGATTTGAGGTCTCGATTTCACTGGATCAGGCACTGTGCTTCACGAGTCTCGATTTTGCTGTGCCTGGAAAGGACTCGCAGAACATTGCTTGGGATGATCAAGCTCATTGGCATCCGCACGTGTTGCGATGGTCGGAATTGGACCTGCTTTGCCAGTGCGTCGCGGCGCGCGATCCCAGTTTGGCTCACCCCGGTATTCCGCTGTTGTTTCTGCATCGCTTTGCCCCGATTTGCGTAGGGGATGATATCGACCAGATCGTCGCATTGCTCGAGACGGCCTGGCGAAAACTGGATTTGTTTTCTTCGGCCGAGATCACGACATTCATCGAACGCTTCGACGCCCGGGACGCTGATTTCCAGTGGAGATTTGAAGCTGGCAAAGGATGGTGCATCGAACAAGAGGACGATTCCGCGTCGAGGGGACTCTATTCACTACGAACGGCTGAAAACGACGAGTTTCCCTTCGCGGACTGGGAAAATCTAATCGATGCGGCCGAGCAGGTACCGAAGGTTGCCGCTGAAGTGCTGCCTCCTCCGCGCTGCTTTCCGCGCAAGAAGCATTCGCTGCATCTCACGATTCCCCATCAAGACAAGGATCGACCCGTACCGGTCCCTTTCATGCGACTTCTGAATCTCACGGTCGACCGAATGCTCTGCGATCTTCAGTGGGGACATTCGGAGCCTGGAGGTGGCATGTCGTCTCCCAACGGAGATGGTACCTACACCGAAATCGAATCGATGAATTACCTTCAATTGAAAGGGGATTTGAACGCGTCGCTCGATTTACTGCGCGGGCTGCTGTGGTGGAGCAAAGCTCCCGCGTCGGTTCGGCTTTCAGAAGGATATTCGGAGCCAATAGAATGGGATTTGACTCAGCCAGGGACCAACGTGCCTTTGGCGATTCAGCTGGGAAAGTTGATAACCTATCGCTGGAAGTCTGGCTATCGGTTTGATCCTGTTTCCCTGAAGAAGGCATTCCAAGAGTATCTGCGTGACCTCTTCGCCCAGGCGGATGTCATAGGGCCCGACGAAGATGGCTGGTACGACCTGAGGCTGCCTGACGAAGGGCAGCTAAGCATTTGTGCGAAACAGCTTGATGGCGAAGATAAGTGGTTTGGGCTGACGGTGATTATCAATCATTTGACTGAGGATGCCTCGGCCTGGGTCTATAGAACGATGAACGAACATGACTTGCTGTTGTTACCAGCGGTGATCGCGACGAGCGACAAAGTTGCGCAGCAAATCGATGCGCCTTGGCCAGAAGTATCGATCGTGTCAAACGCCAAGCAGCTACATCAGATTCTGACGGACGGCCCTTATGCCTGGTGGAAGCAATAATCGAGGCGTTCCGAATCAGAGTTGAAGGTCAGGGGGATAGGGGCTCTTCCGAAGTACGCCAACGGGTGATCTGCCGAAACGAACGTTCGTGGCACATTAGGTAGTCGCGCGTGCCAGGGATTGGGACGATCTCGTAGGCGGAACCTGCGTCGTCTGATGGAATTGAAGCGATCGGCTCTTTTTTCCCTGGTTGCCAAATATCAAATTGCCCCTGCCGAGCCGTAAGAATCGACTTTCCATCGGGGAGGAAGGCGGTTCCCATTTTGATTTCAGTGTTGGCCTGCCATTGATGCCTTACATGCATAATGTGGGTCAAGACTTCCTTAAATAGAACGCTCGCTCCATCTTGCGGAACGTTCACCAACAGCGACTCACCATCAGGAGACAAGATGACGCGTCGAGCTTGCGTGTCGCCGATGTATGAGAAACCGTCCATTGCGTCGGTCTGCAGATCGTAACGACGCAAGACATACGCGGGAGAGCCTACGACGGCATTGGTCACGGATGCGTACAAATAACGACCGTCTTTGCTGAATTGAACACCCTGGGCATTTGACAGATCGGCTTTGAAGGATCGGGCGATCTTTTGATCAACGACATCATAAATGTCGAGCGAAGTCCCCTGCCCAGCGACGGCAATCCAGGGACGTGTTGGGTGAAACGAAAGATAACCACATCGCGCCGGTAAGTTGATCGCACGGAGTTGTTTCCAGTTGTCAGTCCGGTAGAGTACCAACTGCTTCGGACCGACCGCAGCGAGAACTGAGGAATCGGGTGAATATCGCATGGCCAGTATAAACTGGTTGTCCGGTTCGATTTGCTTGATTACCTTTTGCGACTCGGTGTCGAAAACAACGATTGTTCCTAGTCGACCTGCGATGGCGAATTGTTTTCCCGAGGGAGAAGCTGCCAAGCCGTAGGCGACTTCGTTGAACGGGGTACTTTCCCAGACCTTTTGAATAGGGTCTGCAGCGCAGAGCGGACGAGCAGCAGGGAGACTGGTCAACAGAACCGATAGTCCCAAGACGACCAGGTTGGGGGAAGACGGCATCGCAGAGTTCGCAGGATGAAAAGTGGCAAGATGAGGTACTTCGATCCTACCTCGTTCGTGAAATTGATTCAAATAAGTTGCTCACGACAATAGCACGCTCACACTCCAAACTTCAAATGAAACAACTGTTCTCCGATTCGGAACTCGCAATTCTGGCCCGGCTCAAGGGTAGCCTTCGGCATTTTTAACCAGACGCCGTTGACCGACTTGTTATTTTTAATCGACCAATTTCCGCTCTTACTACAGCGCAGCAATGCATGCTTCTTACTGGTGAAGATGTCACTCTTACGTCGAATGCGGCACGTTTCGCCTCGACCGATCCAGTACTCCGGTTCGAGCAGCAACGTGGTGGAAGTTTTGCCACCGGCAAGTAGTTCAACTAACGCTGGGGCAGCGATTTCCGGCATGGTCTCGAACGGCAATGTTTCTACCACCGGTTTTCGATGGGGTGGTTCGTCCACGGAATCTTCCTGCGGAAGTTCAAAACGGTACTTTCCTCCCCCGATCAGAAACTCAGCTTGATTTTCGAGGCGCGCTTTGCGGACCTTGAAGTAAAGCCCATTTCGACTTTCCAGGTCTTCGATAACAAGACGTGGACTCTGTCCGTTCAATTGTTTCGTAATGACGACATGTCGTGCTGAAACCAAGTCGTCATGGGCGAGGCAGAGATCTCCCTCGGAACGTCCGATCTGAAAGGCGTTCTTTCGAATCCGAATTGATTCGCCGGTGCGTTTTCCATCGTCACAAACCGTCAAGATTGCGATCGGAGGCCGCTGGCTCGGACGAAATAATACCGCGTCCGGCGTCGGCTCGGACTTGGCTACATGGGTGACGGTTTGAATGTCGGCTTGAGCTTGCGCCGTTTCGTCACTCGATTCCAACAACGTATGGCGAGTCAGCGTTTCACTCATGCGGTTCACTTGGTCTAAGGTGTACGGGATTTAGTAAGCCCAGGGAACGATGGACGCAATCCGATTACTTGGAAAGCGGTCGGAAAGAGATGTTATCAAAGCGAGCGTAGTTCTTCGAAGTTCGCTTCCGATCAGAAATCAGGCTCACGCGAGCGTAGTGAGCGTTTTGAGGGATCGGTACCAGCAGTGCCACCGGCGCCCAGGCTTCGCTTTTAGGTAAACTACTTTCGTATCCCAGGATAGGAGGGCCGTCGCGAGTCTCTGAGTACGCGATGCGAAGTTTGGCTTGAACGTATTTTGGGTCATCGTTCTTCAACATCCCGCTTAGCAAAAAGTAATCGGTCTGGGAGGTACTTCGAGAAAGGTCCACGATCTGATAGCACTCAGCATCCTTCGTGCCGGTGGCAATCGTGTATTGCTCCCCCAGGTCCGATGTATGCTGGTGCGGTTCAACTTCCCAGTTACCACTGGCCGACTTCCAGGGAATAGCAATTCCGTTGACATCTACCGATTCGAAACTACCGTTTTCTATGAGCTCGGGGCCAATGTAGTCGTCAAGTAAATCGACGGGGTAATAACTCTTGAAGTTCTCTAAGTCTTGACGTAGTTTGTTCGCCCGATTGACGGCGCCAATCAGCTTGTAAGCATTGATCGCGTCCTCACACGCCGAGACCAACGCGGTGACATTCGGGGCTGGTTGGGAAATATTTTGCAGAACGTTCGGATTCACTTGCATCGTCGAAGCGAATTGGTCACGAAACTCGAGGATTTCAGCAGTCTTTCGCGTCGAGCCTACGCCGCCAGCGTTTGCTTTCATCTCTTCCGTTCGCAAGTAAGCTTCCAAGGCACTAAGGTGGGCAACTAGTTCTCGATGATAGTTCGAGATGCTGAAACGCAATCGCTGTCCGATCGCCATCGCTTGAGGAGAGGTCTCCAACGCGGGTGGAGCTGGTTTTGTGGATGGCGATGGATTGGCATCCGCTTGCTCGATCAGATCGGCCAGCGAAAGTTTCGAGGAAGCGTTATTGTTGACCGCAGATGCTGACGGATTAGCGTCCGGTTTTGTGGTCGTATCGGGCGAACTCAACGCGATGTTAGCTGGGTTGAGAGGGCGGTACTGAAATGATCGGACCTCGACTCCTGGCTCACGGTAAAAGCCGACTCGTCCCGTTGGACAGCGACGATCGACAAATGCGAACATCGCCCTTCCGTCGAGCCAAACCTGAATTTTGTTTCCTTGAAAAATAACGTCGACGGTATGCCACTGATTAGGAATAATTTGCTGGCTGGCAAATCGCCCGATCGAAACTTCTTCGGGGGTCAATGGTAATTGCAGATCTACTTCACCGAAGGAGGGTCCAGCGATTGGGATTAAGTAACCAACCGTTTGATTCTGCCCAGTCTTCAAGTAGTTAAGCAATATTGACGCGTTGGCCTTCGAATGGAGTACGCGATATTCGATTCGAAGGTGCCCATCAGACTTGGATTGATTCGAAAGTAGTAGACGTCGATGCGGATCGGATGCTGTCAGCAGCGAATCAAGATTATCGCTTCGGATGCTCCTGGCTTCATTCTTCTGTAAGGAGCCGAGGGAACGGTCAACTTGCTGGCTGGAAAGAATTGTTTCCCAGTCAGTCGTGTCGGTCATATTGACATAAGAAGGTGGAAAGAACCAACTGACCTTAGTGGCTTGAGCCACGTTGGAAGGCGTCGATGGTTGCTTAGGCGAGTCTGGCGTTTCCTGTGTTTGGTCGTCGACGGTTTGGTTAACTTCGGGGTCGGCATCCGTTGGAGTTTGCTTTTCCTCAAGCGGCAGCGGTTGGTAATCGATCGTCGTCAGTTGGCCTGCGACCACTTCAACGGTTGCGGATTGAACTAAGTCTCCGTTGGTATAAATCTTGACGTTTCGGTTACCAGAAGGGAGATCCGCACGTAGATTTCCACCGGTTTTATCGATGCTGGTGATCGGCTCACCATCGACAACGACTTCCGCCTCTGGAGACGCATTTCTAATTAACAAGGAACCTAGATCAGCCGAAGGATCGAACTTAGGGGCGAGAGTCCGCGACTGGAAGAAGCTCCACCCAAGCCAGCCCATAAGTAAAACCACCACCAATGAAATGGGTATGGCATACTTTGCCAGGGCTCTCGAAAGACGCTTGGACCATCCATTTGGGAGCGTCGTTTCACGCTCGCGGGTTTCGATTGGCGGAGGTGGTGGTGACGTACTCAGGTGTGGCGGAGTTGCTCTAGGGGAGGCAACTTCGCTCGGAAAAGGTGGAGGGGGAATGGGAGGCCCAGAGGCTGGGAAGCCAGAGCTCGTAAGGCTTGATCCTGGCGTATCGAAGAACACTTCGCCACCAGGGGCTGGCATCGATTGCGGCGACCCTATGGCCAAAGCCTTGAGTGCTTGCTGGACTTCGCGTGGGGTTTGAAATCGCTCGGCGGGATCTTTCGCCATCATTCGAGCGACAATGTCGGCCAACTCATCGGGGATATCAGGACGAACCAGATTCACTGTCGGCGCCGACTTCTGCGTTTGCGCCATCATTACTTCATACAAGGTACCGACAAACGGCTGGCGACCAGTCAGCAGGTGATAAAGCGTACAGCCGAGACTGTAGATGTCGGCTCGAATGTCAGCGTTGGCTGCGCTGATAATCTGTTCGGGGGCCATGTACTCGGGAGTACCAAGGGTCGCGCCGTCTTGCGTCAAACCACTCGAAGCCGCCTCCTTCATTGCTTTCGCCAAGCCGAAGTCCAGGACCTTCACGCGGAGTTCGGCATCTTGGGAAAAAACCATCACATTGGCTGGCTTCAAGTCGCGATGAATCAAACCGTTTTCATACGCATGTTGCAAGGCGGCGGCAATTTGTTGGCCGAGAGCACAAGCAACGGCTACCGGGACGGGATGATTTGCTTTGATGTATTGATGCAGACAAGAGCCGTCTACATATTCCATCGCGAATGCCAAGTGATTCTCTAGCGGGACTACCCGGTAGAACGTAACGATCGTTGGGTGGTTTAGCTTTCCGCCTGATTGGATCTCGTTGATGAAGCGTTGCTTGGCCGAATCTTTCGCGTAGAGATTCGAGTTGAGCACCTTGATCACTTCAAGGCGATCCATCGATACGTTCTTTGCGAGATAAACAATGCCCATCCCGCCGCGACCAAGTTCCTTCAAGATTTCATACTCTGAGGACTCAGCAAGTTCTGACGGGAGGTCGGCGAGAATCGAAGCACGTTCTCGTTTTTCGCGAGATGCCTTGGCAGGTTCGCGTTCTTGCTCCGCGATGTCGGTCCCGCGTGATAGTTGGGTCTGGCGATCAGCGGGGCCAGATTGCTGGGCACGAATCGCTTCAATTCGCGATTGAAGTTTGGGATGCTTTTCGGCGTAATCCTCGA
Source organism: Blastopirellula marina (assembly GCF_002967765.1). Classification (NCBI taxonomy): domain Bacteria; kingdom Pseudomonadati; phylum Planctomycetota; class Planctomycetia; order Pirellulales; family Pirellulaceae; genus Blastopirellula; species Blastopirellula marina. Next base: position 203,552 of record NZ_PUHY01000015.1, read on the forward strand.
CTTTGCGTGCCAAGTGGGGATCAAGCGTTCCGCGCACGAAATCGCGCAGCATCTGATCGTCAATCTTACGCCGCTTCGCCATGCCCTGGAAACTTGCCCCCGACTTCTGGTGTCGTCCAATACCTCCACTAAGTGTAACTATGGACAGTACTTTATGCTACTCAGATCGTCGATCTGCCAAGTAGCCTACCGCTATGGTGCGGAACAAGGTGATAAGCCTGCGAACTATTGCCCTGGCTTCAAGTGCGTGTCAAAGAAGTCGAGGATGATTTGCCGCATTTCAGGGGTTTGAAATTCTTTTCCACCGTGACCTGCGCCGTCGACGATTCGGAATGTGGAGGAAACGCCTGCTTCGGTCAGCTTCTCGTGAAGTTTTCGGCTTTGTTCCAGCGGAACACTGGGATCTTTACTGCCGTGCATGATTAGGAAGGGAGGATCGTCCACGCTGACCTGGTAGAACGCACTGGCCTGCTTCGCGAGATCTGGCAAGTCGCGCACCGGACCGCCTAGCAGACGAGCTCCGTTCGACTTGGCGACATCCTCCGCGGTTCGACCATTGCCAACCACGTTCGGTGGCATCGTCAGCAAGTCGGAAGGGCCATACCAATCGCACACTGCTTGAACGCGACAGGGAAGCTGTTCATCGATTGGGGCATCGAGAGTTCCTAATAACGCGGCCAAGTGCCCGCCGGCCGAGCCGCCCCAAGCGCCGATGTGATCGGCATCGAGTTGGAATTCTTTCGCATTCGCTCTCAGCCAACGAATGGCAGTTCGACAGTCGTTGATCTGGGCAGGCCACTGGGCCTGATCGAGCAAACGGTAGTCAATACTAGCTACCGCGTAACCATGTTCGGCCAGCCATGCCGCAGGACAGCGGTCTTTTGTGCCACCTTTCCAGCCACCGCCATGCACCCAAACGACCACCGGTACCGGCTTCGATTGGTTGGTAGGATAGAACATGTCGAGCAGCAGAGGCTTACCATCTGCTTGGCCATATTCCAGATCGCGGTAAACGACAACGTTTTCTGTCGAAGGAAGCCCCTTTCTGTTCACCGGTTTCATTCCCGCACCAGCACGAGCGCGATCGATCGTGAAGTTGACGAGGCTTTGACAATGAAAGAACCCCGGCCAAAAGTTGTGGCCTTGTCCCTTGGGAACCACAAGATCCAATGCTTCGTCTGAACCGGCGGTGTGGTAGGCATCGGCGAGTGCCGCTGAATTCTGCTTCAACGGAACCACGCTATCTTCGTCGCCATGAATGATGTAAACCGGAATCCTCGCTTTCGCCAATCGGTCGACTTGGGAGATCGGATTGTTTTCATTTAAGCTCTTTTCGAGCTGTTCAGGTGTGAGTCCGTAGGCGGGCGCTGCTCGCTTTAGGCCGGGATAGGTTCGCAGATCGTAGACGGGATAAATGCCGGCAATCCCAGCCACTTTATCGGTGTTCCGAATCGCCCAGCTGCTCACCCATAAGCCGCCTCGACTGCGGCCCAGCAGGCAAGGCTTCTTCGCGAATCCTCGCTTCTCGGTCAGTTCGGTGTATAACGCCGAATTCGCTGTTTGTGATTCAGGGTTACCGTAGGCCTCGCCAACGTCGATGCCTGCAACCGCGATGCCTGCATCAAGGAATTGCTGGTGCATCCACTTCTCGTGCTGATCAGGATAAGCCGGCAAAGTAGGTGCGTAGAGTACCCATGGTTGTGGCTCACGCCGCTTCTCTTTCTCTGGCCACAAAATAAATGCTGGGTGTCCCTCGAGTAGGAACGACTCGCCAGGAAGAATCAACTTCTTAACAGACTTGCTGTCGTCTTGTGCGTGCGTGAAGTGAAAGGAAAACAGAAGCAGCACAATTGCGATCAGAAGTGTCGAGGTGCTTTTCATGACGTGGATCAATCGGAAAGGTGGGATGGGGGAAGAGAGCGAAGCCGTTGAGGTAACTCGATTCTCGCATGGCCGCATCAGACAATCCACCGGCGAACTTAAAAATGCGGACTTTGGAATGGTTTCGACAAGACCCCTTTCTAGATTGGCAATCGGAATGAATATCGATCACAATGTCAGCTACTTTCCTACTCAACTACTCATCAGGAGCCCTGCCCGATGAAGCGTATCCTCTTCTCGTTTGTAGCATTGCTGGTCTTGCAGCAAGCACTCCACGCAGCCGATCTGAAGCCACTGAAAGATGTGCCGTACGGGACCGACCCGCGCCAAGTGCTCGACTTCTATCCCGCCGAGTCCGAAACTCCGACGCCAGTGGTTTTCTATATCCATGGTGGGGGTTGGCAAAAGGGAGATAAGAAGACCAATCCCAAGCCATTTCTCGATAAGGGGATCTCGGTCGTAGCGATTAACTATCGCTACGTGAAGAACGCCGCGAAGGAGGGAGTCTCTCCGCCGGTCAAAGCTCCTTTGGAAGACGCGGCCCGCGCTTTGCAATTTGTGCGATCGAAAGCGGGCGAGTGGAACCTTGATAAGGAAAAGATAGGTGCGACTGGCGGTTCGGCCGGGGCCTGTTCTTCGTTGTGGCTTGCATTCCACGATGATATGGCTGATCCCAAGAGCGAAGATCCAATTAGCCGTGAGTCAACGCGTCTTTACTGTGCCGCGGTCAATGGAGCCCAGGTTACGCTCGATCCCAAACCACTGCGCGAGTGGATGCCCAACTATCGTTACGGTGCTCACGCATTCGGTTTGCCCAACCTGGAAGCGGTGATCGAGAAACGAGAAGAAATTCTGCCGTGGATCAAAGAGTATTCGCCGATGGCCCACGTAACGAAAGACGATCCACCAATCTACCTGTTCTATCGCGGCGAAGTCCCAGTCGTTGGCTCGTCCCCCAAGGATCCCACCCACTCCGGAATTATGGGCGTTAAGCTGGCCGAGAAGTTGGAAGAGACCGGTGTCGAAGTCGACATGAATCATCCCGGCATAGAAGATCCAGAATACAATACGACAACCGATTATCTGATCGATCGACTGACAAAATAGTAAACGCGTTTGAAAGCGTAACTCGAAGGGGACGGCCAAATGGCGGTCCCTTTTTTTGTTGATGGCTACCAACTCCACTGCATACGGACTGGTTCCGGCTCAGGCGGTTGGGGGATTCCGTTGACCGCGCCGAAGCCGGAGGAGATCTGGTAGATCGATTGGGCGATCTTTTGTTTGGTTTCCCAGTGGTTGGAGTCGTGATACATTTCGAGCAGCAAGGGCAATGCGGGCTTGGCCGCTGGTCCGAAATTGCCAAGCGACTCGATCGCCGCATCGACGGGGGACGGGAAGTACAACGGCTTCTTGCTCTGCCGTTTGCCTGCCAAATACTCGATGATGACTGGAACCGCCGCTGCGGCTGGTTCGCCGATTCTGCCGAGGGTGCGGATCGCGGCGACGGCGTGGTCCTCATCTTCCAGGTAGCTTCTCAGGTCCGGCACCGCCGCGGCGGCTTCCGGGCCGAGGTTGCCGAGTGCTAAGATCGCCGTGAAGGTCATTTCCGGGTCATTCTTCATCACGTCGACAAGAGCGGGCACCGACTGACTGGCCAGCCCCGATTGCGTTCCCAGTGCCTGAACGGCGCCCCGCCGATAGCTGATGCTCTTGGAATTTGTCCCTGCGATCAGCAGGGGCACGATCCGCCGTGGGGCTTTCACGTCCGTTAGACTCAATTCCCGGAGCGCCACAAGTCGCATGTTCCAATTGTCCCCTTCGAGGGCAGCCGCATACCGTTCCGCCACAATCGGCGCAGGAGCAAGTTCCGAAAGTTCGCGTAGGGCATCGTATTGATGGAACGGATCGGCCAGTTTGCGATCGAATGGTTCGATCAAAACCGATGTATCGGCTTCAATCGCTCGAAGTGTTCTCGCCACGGTTTCCAAGCGATGTGGCTCCTGGCCATATTCCAAAATCGTGGGGGCAGCTGAAATCGCCGCGGGGCCGATCGCGGCCAGCGTGCTACATGTAAACTTGAAGTTAAAGGGTTCGTCGTTGGCGAGAAGTTCGGTCAACTTGCCGACGGCTGGTGAGGCCTTCGGACCGAGAGTTTCCAGCAACGTGGTCGCGGCACTGGGGTATTCGTCCGGCGAATCAAGCATTTCAATCAGTTCCGGCAATAAGGGTTCCAATGCTTCGCCCGCTTTGTTCAGACGCTTCTCTGCTTCCATGGCTGTTTCCCAGTCCACGCCAGATCCAAACTCGGATTCTGCCTTGACGACGTCCAACAGGCGTCGCACGATTTTGGGATCTTTCGGGGAATAGTAGGAATAAAGGATCAGCGCCGAATGACGAATCTTGTCATCTTGCGAGTCGAGCAACTCGTCAAGTCCATCGGGCGGCGTTTGGGCGAGTATCCTAGTCAGATCGCCATCGTACCACTCAGCTTCGTCGAAAACGTTGCGTAGCACCTGTAGGATTTTTTGCTGTTTGGATCCGGTGTTTTGGGGGATTTCCCGTTCCAGTCTTCGGAATAATTGCATGTTCATCCGCTCGTAATCGAAGAGATACGGGGCATCAACGTCCACGTGATTCACGATCGCATCCACGATCGCGTCTTGGGATTCGATTGAAGTGGCTCCGTAGTCGGATAAGAATCGGACCAATGGTTCACGATCGCTATCCTCCGGCAGTTCAAGACACAACTTTGCCAATTTAGATATCAACTCGGTCGCACGCGCCGGATTGGCTGGAATCGCTTCCTCGGCCGCGAAACGAATGTCGTTGTTCGCATTTGGCAACCAGGCCGAGACCAGCAGTGGCGTGAGATCGCGAGACGTTTGCCCGAGATTCGTAAGCATGATCGCCGTGGCCTGGGCGACGCTTGGTTCTTTATCTTCGAGAAGTGAGACGAGGGCGTTCCACTCCTGTTCGCTGAAAACTTGCTGGCCTTCTTGCTCGTTTTCAAATGCTCGCAAGGCGAAGATACTGTTCATCCTGGTTTCTGCTGTCATGTTTGAGTCGAGGCTAATTTCGAGCAGCGTCTTTTGGCCAGGGATACCCATACCAAACAGGTTGGACGCAAGGGAGAACGAGCGGGGCTCGTGAATGATCTTGTCTTTCAAGAATTGCAGCAGATCGATTCGGGGAGGTTTTAACTCGGGATGTCGCGCGAGGTATACGAAGATCTCATCAGAGTGAACACCATTTTCAGCCAATTCGACAAGCTTTTCCACCAGCTCGGTACTGCTGGAATCGATTGCCAGAGCGTGGAACGCGTAGTCAATATCGGGACGTCCAGGAGTCGAGATCCATCGTAATACCGCCGGGTTCACTATCGCTGCCGGCGGTTTGGGCCACATATTCCGCAGGGCGACGAAGGCATCGTCCGCGACAGGGGACTCTTGCTCGCTTAGTTCCGCCAGTACCTTGGCAATTTGATGATTGTCATGCGGCTTATATTTAAGAAGCTGGAAGGCCGCCAGGGCGCGAGTGTCACGGTCGTCTGACTCGAGAGCGTCGTACAGCGGCTGCAAGGAAGGATCGTCTGCGTCGACCCAAATGGGAAATTCCTCGCTGACCTTCTTTCGCAATTCGAGCGGTTGCGATGGATCGGCCATGAACGTGGCGCAGGGCCTAATGGCAATGTTGCCGAGTCCCTGGACAGTACGTCGCACATCATACCACTGGTGGTCGACATTTCGCACTAAGGCTGAGATCACTTCTGGAGCATAGACGCCGTCCTCAACTAGCCGCATCGCGGCGACCGCTTGGACTTTCCGGCAGGGATCGCTCAGGTGCGCTCGATAGATTTGTTTTGCCTGATCGGTATCGACGTCGGCGGCTCTCAGCAGGTAGATCGCATTGTTGCGCGTTCTGGCGTCCGAGTGATCGACGTGTGCCAGGACGTAGCTCTTCGCATCGTCGCCGAGTTCTTCGATCCATCGCTCTTCGCCGTGATAGTCGAAGCGAGGATCCCGCAGGGCGAAGTATCGGTCTTCATCATCGCCAATCTCTTCGTCGGTAGGGCGATAGTCCTTGCTAGAGCTCACACATGGGTCTTGTTCCGCGGTGACATCTTCCCCTTGGCAGATCGGTACCGTAGCACACGAAAAGAACGCGAGTATCGCTAGTGAAAGTTGAAATCGGAGAGTGGCCCGAAGCATGCGTTGTTCCTACCAGAGAACTCAATCGATGAACGTGTGGTCGCATTCTCTTGAGATTGTGTAAACCTGGCAAGCAATTCTTTTGGCCTTTTTCGCGTGCGGTCTTGATGCTGCAAGACATCGCAAACGCTGCGAAATTTGACGTACGGGGCGGATCCGGGCAGAATGCAGTAACTTTCCTTTCGCGAGTTCTCGCGGAGTGTCCTGCCAAAGTATCTTCTCACCCTGTTGGGAGCCTGCCATGTCGCGTATCAATCGTCGTACGTTTCTTCAAACTACCGCTGCCGGTACTGGGCTGATTCTTGCCGGAACATCGGCGTCCGGTGCGGTTTTGGGCGCGAATGACCGCGTTCGGATTGCCGTCGCCGGTTTGAATGGCCGCGGTAAAAGCCATATCAACGGCTGGCTCGGCCAAGACAACGTCGAGATTGCTTACGTGATCGACCCGGATGAGAAGGTGCTTGCACGAACGCAAAAAGCGTTGCAAGAGAAGGTGAATGGCAAATACACGGTCAAAGGCGTCCGTGATGTGCGAGAAGCGTTGGATGACAAAAGCTTGGATGCCATTTCCGTAGCGACACCGAATCACTGGCACTCGCTCATCACTATTTGGGGGGCCCAGGCCGGCAAGCACGTTTATGTTGAAAAGCCAATGAGTCACGACGTCGTCGAAGGGCGTGTGGCGGTCGAAGCCCAGAAAAAGTATGGAGTCGTCATTCAGCACGGTACACAACGCCGCAGCGACGCCAAGATAGCTGGCCTGCACGAAGCGATTCAGGCCGGCAAGTGGGGCAAGCTAAAGATCTCGTACGGATATTGCTGCAAGCCACGTAATGGGATTGGCAACGAACCGATCAGCCAGCCTCCGTCGAATCTCGATTGGAACTTGTGGCGCGGACCGGCCGAAGTTGAAGAGTACCACGCCAACTATCACCCTTACGATTGGCACTGGTTCTGGAAGACGGGCAATGGTGACCTGAATAACCAGGGAACGCATCAATTGGATGTGGCACGCTGGGCCATCGATAAAGACCAAACCCATCCGGTGAAAGCGATGGCGATTGGTGGTCGGTTTGAGTGGGACGATCAAGGCGAAACTCCCAATACGATGTTCGCCATGGCCGAGTATCCCAACGGTCAACAAGTCTTCTTCAACGTAAGAAACGTGAACTACAAGGGCTACGAGCACCAAGTCGAGAACGAGTATTACTTCGAGGATGGGGGACGAATCATCCGCGGCAAGTATTACGCCAAGGGAAGCGATAAGCCTGAGAGTCTCGACATTAAGAGTGGAGACGTCACGCCAGGGGGCAACTGGGGAAGCTTCATCTCGGCAGTTCGGGCGAACGATCCGAGCATGGCCAACGGAAACGTCAACGATGCTCATTACGCGTGCGTGTTGGGGCACTTGATGAACAATTCGTATCGCCTGGGCGAAAAAGTTCCGTTCAGCAAGAAGGCGGGCAAGTTTGGCGACAATAAGGATGCCGCCGAGCATTTCGAGAAGCTGCACGATGTCATGGCCAAGGGAGTTGGTGTAAGTGACGGTGCCAAATACACGGTCGGCCCCACCCTGACCTTCGATCCAGAAACCGAACGTCACGTTGGCGATCATGCCGAGGCAGCCAATGCGTTGCTAAAGGATGAGAACCGTAAGGGCTTCCAGATTCCTGATTCGACCAAAGTGTAGGTTTCTGAAACCATTCAAAGTTGAATTGAGAAACGCCGCACTGATAATCGTCGCGGCGTTTCTTTTTTTCTTGCCAATTGAGACTTTGCGCACCTGAAGAGGGGAGGACCGTTGGCGAGCCGCGTTGCGACCGAATAGGATGGAAGGAACGCCAAACCCATCGATTCACCTCAACGATCTTCAAAAAACGCCCCATGAAAATCTCTTCTTTTGTCAGGCTGCATGGCCTGAGCTGCGTCACGCTGGTTGTCCTTCTCGCGTCGTCGAATCTCTTCGCCCAAGAGAGTGCCCGGCAAGATATTGTGATCGCTGACTTCGAAGGAGACTCGTACGGCGATTGGAAGGCGACCGGCGATGCTTTCGGTGAGCAGCCGGCCGCTGGCACGCTCGAGGGGCAGATGGACGTGAGCGGATTCGAGGGGAAGTCGCTCGTCAATTCGTTCCGAGGTGGCGATCGGAGCACCGGCACGCTAACTTCGCCGCCAATTGCAGTCGAGCGCCCTTACGTTACGTTTCTGATAGGTGGTGGTGCTCACGAAGGTGAGACTTGTTTGAACCTATTGGTCAACGGCGAAGTCGTTCGTACTGCGACCGGCCCCAATAAGACCTCAGGCGGAAGCGAACGTCTGCTTCGTGCTTATTGGGACGTGAAAAGTCTCGTTGGCAAGCAGGTTGTTTTTCAAGTCGTCGATCGGCATCAAGGCGGCTGGGGACATGTCAATGTTGACGACATCCGAGGTAGCGATCAAGAAGCTGGGATCCCGGCCGCAGATATCACCAAAGGCCCCGATCTGCGAACGTTTGCCACCTACGAAGAAGTAGGCTACGACCAGCCGTATCGGCCGCAGTTCCATTTCAGCTCGCTGCGGAATTGGTTGAACGACCCGAACGGAATGGTTTATCTCGACGGGGAATACCATCTCTTCTTTCAGCACAATCCGGTTGCCACCGTGTGGGGCAACATGACATGGGGACATGCTGTCAGCAGGGACATGGTTCGCTGGAAGCAATTACCGCATGCGATCTTGCCGTACGAAGGAGGAACCATCTTCTCGGGCACAGCAGCCGTCGATGTGAACAACACATTAGGCGTGCAAAAGGGAGATGTGAAGACTTTGGTTGCTGCATTTACGTTTGCCAAGTCCCCCTTCTATCAAGCGATGGCCTACAGTACCGATCAGGGGCGAACGTTCGAGCTGTGGAACGAAGGGAAGGCGATCGTTGCGAACCAAGGTTATGATTCCGGCGAACGTGACCCAAAAATCTTCTGGCACGAGCCGAGCAAGAAGTGGGTGATGGTCTTGTGGGTGAAGCAAGCGAAGCCAGGTCGTGTGTTGTTCTTCAATTCCGACGATCTGCAAAAATGGACGGAAGTTAGCCAATTTGATCGCGACTGGGTGTTTGAGTGTATGGACCTGGTCGAACTAACCGTGGATGGTGACCCTAACCAGAAGAAGTGGCTGTTGTACGATGCCAGTTTTGAGTACGAAATTGGTGAGTTCGATGGCAAAACGTTCACGACCGACAGAAAAGTTCACCGCGGCGACTACGGCCCCAACTATTACGCCGCCCAAAGCTTTAACAACATGCCGGACGATCGTTGTGTGTCGATTGGCTGGATGCGAGGCGATAACCATCCGTTCCTGAAAGAAGACATGCCGTTCAACCAGCAAATGAGCTTTCCTACGACGATGGAGCTGAAATCGACGGCGGACGGATTGAAGCTTTATCGCTGGCCTGTGAAGGAAATAGAAGACCTCTACGGCGACACGCTGACCATTGAAGCGGCTGATCTAAAATCGGCCGCAAATAAGCTGCAGAGCTATCCCGCGGAACTGGTCGATCTTAGCTTGGACTTTGAAGCAAACGACTCCACGGAACTGCTGCTCTACTTGCGTGGTGAGAAGATCACGTACCGAGAAGCAGCATTCCACTATGGAAACACGGTTGTGCCTGCCAAACCGGTCGATGGAATCGTTTCTTTGCGAGTTCTGGTCGATCGGGCATCGGTCGAACTCTTTGTGAATCAAGGAGCCGCGGTTTCGACCCATTACGCGATTCTCGAACCGCTGAATCGAAGTCTTGGACTAAGTTCCGAACAGAACGTCAAGATTCGCAAGTTGACCGTGAACCGTTTGAAATCGGCCTGGTGAATTTTGATCGGCGAAAGATCAAAAAGAGGCTGACCAACATATGGGTGGTCAGCCGTCCACTAAGGTCAATTGATGCGCTTCGGCCCAGGTTGGCGGTTCCAGCCGGTCGGCCAGGCGGCGAATGATCGCCTCTGGCACAACCGTCTCGCGCGACTTGTTTTGGCGGAAAAGGACATCAAGTGGAGGCTCGACGTAAACGATCTCGATCCAAGCAGCGTAGTCCGCAAACAAATCGAGCCAACGACCTCGCGTCAGGTGCATGGTGTTGGTGGCGTTGTACGCGAACGACGTACCAGCACGCAGGTGCTCGCGGCACGCTTCCCGAGCTCGCTGAATGACTTTGCCCTGATTGTCGGTCGGATCGATCATGAGGTCGCCTCGGATTTCGTCAAGCGAAACAACCGGCAGCTCGCTACGATGAATCGCCAACCATCGGTCTTTGCCGCTGCCTGGGAGCCCCGCCATCACGGTGACGCGACAGGAGAAATCCTCATGCGGTACGTAATGCAGATTCGGTTTATCCTGATGGAAAAACAGAAACCGAGCATGATCACTGGCAAACGGATACGGGCGCTCATAACAACTAGCTTCTTCGGAAGCAATCTTCCAGAAATGAAGGTCTTCCTCCGAACGAGTTTTCTTCTTCGCGCAGCGACCACGGAAGTCGGCGAGCGCGAAGAGGTAAAGCAGACGGTTGTTTACCAACCACGAATGACGAACGACCTCACGCGTCGGATCTGATTTATGCATCAGAAATACCGGCCGGCCGTGATACCGTACCATTCGGGCAATCTCTTCCCGTGTCGTCAAGTCACAGCCGCATTCTCGTAAAATCGTCCGAGCAAGATGCTCGCCTTTGACGGCATGCTTCGGCGAAATGATGTTACCGGTTAGAGGATCGACCTGTGTCGTGAGCGGCTTGGCGACATCGTGAAAGAGCGCTGTGAAGATGAGCACCGTTTGATCGTGGGACGAAAGATCGCTCCATGATTCCAGCTGCGGGAGTTCGTGCATGACCATCTGGGTATGTGTCCAGACATCCCCTTCGCTATGCCACTTGGCATCTTGCGCGCATTCTTGCATGGCCGCGCACCAAGGCTGGGTGGATGCCCAGCCGATGATCGACTTGATCGAAGCGGATTGTAACTGGCTCCATTTCATGACCAAATATCGACACCATTCGCAAGTTGATTGGGAACCATCGTCTGTTGTTGCCAATGGATACTTTGTTTGACTTTTTCGGTGAATTCAGGACGAACCCATTTTGCTCTAGCTGTGACCGTACCGCTTGCCTCGGTGCGGAGGTAAACTCCTTCCATCACATTGTCGATCTGACCAGTCACCGGATTCTCGAAGACACTCTCGAATTGCGATGGTCCTACCAACTCGGTCAGCGTCTTGCGAGATACGGCTCCACGATGAACCACTGGGACGGTTTCGATTCCGCTTCCTGCCAGGATGCCTAATCGCTGTTCGAGATCGATAAACGCGCTCTTCGTTTTGTCGTAAATATCGAACTCAAAGAAGTAATGCGACAAGCAACGATACGCAACCGAATGCCGAGCGTATACCCACTCTCCGAACAGAATGTACCGGTCCATCAAGCGATCTTCCAGCGTGTTTCGCTTGACGGCGGCCCACTGCTTGAACAGGTCGTACTGAGGATGCATTCCTTCAGTAATCAGATGCCCGCGACATTGAAGGACCAACTCGCCGGTTGAGCAAAAGTGAATACCGACATTCGTACCGTCCAGCTTCTCCTCTACGATCAGCGATTCGTCCGCCAGAAAGCGCAAAGAGTCCGCTTCCGACATGTGTTTGTCGTCGTCCGTACCGCGTGAACCAAAAAGGTGGGGCGTCCGCGGATACTTCACGAAATTGCCAAATGATGTGCCCATGAGGGGCTCCTCTCGCTCTGGGCGAAACAGCGATTCTCTGACGAAGCGGTTAGTTTTCTTAACAGAAGGTAGCTGAAAAGGACGCCACAACAATAAGAAAGGTTCACATTCATTTGCGCAGAATCTTCGCAAGTTCGTTCTACTTCGATTTCTTAAACAAAACAATTGACCTTGGTGGTGTAAACTATACACTAACTGTAGCGGCAGAATGAGAAGCCGCAAATCTCATCTTGAAAGGAACCCGAATCATGTTGGGGATTGGCTACGTTCAATCGCCTCCGACGACATACGTAATGCTCTTCCGAAAAGGAAAGCCGGTGTGTGAGGGGGCGGGGCTATCATTCTTCTATTTCGCACCGAATGCCACGCTGGTACAGATTCCGCTGGCCAGTACGGACGTTCCTTTTGTCTTCAACGAGGTGACGTCCGACTTTCAAGACGCCACCATCCAAGGTGAGCTGACCTTTCGCGTCAACAATCCAGGCAAGTTGGCCTCGCTTCTCGATTTCAGCGTCAATGGCCGAGGACGGTATCGTTCGGAAGATCCGTCGAAGCTGAGTGATCGGCTTATTCATACGACCCAGACTCTCGCGCGAGCGTTCACGCTTCGTAAGACTTTGCGTGAACTGCTGGTCGGCAGCGACGAGCTCGTGGCGCAGGTCTTTGCCCAACTAGCCGAATCGCCGGCGGTGGCCATGCTGGGGGTAGAGGTGATCAACTTGGCGGTATTGTCAATCAAGGCGACCCCTGAGATGGCGAAAGCACTTCAGGCTGAGGCGCGAGAGAAATTGCTTTTGGAAGCAGACGAAGCGATTTACGCTCGACGTAATACGGCTGTCGAACTCGAACGTCAGATCAAGGAAAACGAGCTAAATACTGAAATCGCCGTCGAGCAGAAACAACGCCAAGTGCGGGAAACGAAACTGCAAGCCGATATCGCGATCGAGCAAGAGCGAGCGACCTTGGTCGACAACCGTATCGAGAACGAACGGAAGGAAGCCAGTGCGAAAGCGGATGCATTGAAAGCCATGCTCGATCCGTTGAAAGAGATCGACTGGCGAACGTTGTTGGCGGCTGCTCCAGGGGGACTTGATGCCAACCAGATGATCGCGATGGCATTCCGCGATTTGGCAGACAACGCCGACAAGGTGGGCAATTTGAATATCTCGCCTGATCTCTTGTCGACACTATTGGGTGAGCAAGAGCAAAGTAACGGAAGCAAGCCGGCCAAAGGGAATCGACGTCGCTAGTCCATCGAGGAGGAATGTGCTATGTACGCTGGGACGAAGATGATCGCTGTGATCACGCGCGAGACACGGCTGGCCGGTTTGAAGCAGCGTTGGGGAACAGCAAGCCAAGCCGACTTTCTGATGGAAGCCGCCGTCGATCATGAAGTGGAGCGACGGCGAAAAGCATATTCTGCGAAGGGAGTCGATGTCTCGGATGATGATTTCCTATTAATGGAAGCATCTGCCGAGGAATTAACCGATCACTCCGCTTATGAAGAGGAGGACGAGACATACCAGCAATCGCTCCGAAAGCTGATGCAAGAGTTGGATGTCGATGTTCCGGTGCGGGAAGTCGATCGGCGTTATGTCCCCAACTTTGATTTTGATCGCTGCCTAGCCGTGGTGGTGATTGGTCAGGATGGACTCGTAGCGAACGTCGCCAAGTATGTGGGCGATCTGCCGGTGATTGGGGTGAATCCAGAACCGAGGCGATATGACGGTGTTTTGCTCCCCTTTCACGTGTCGGAAGCTCGGGCGGCCGTGCTACGAACCATCAAGCAGAAGGCACGAATCGAGAAGGTCACGTTGGCTGAGGTTAATACAATCTCGGGACAGCGAATGTTGGCGTTTAACGACTTTTTCGTTGGTTGCCGTACGCACGCATCGGCCCGTTATACGTTAGAGTCAGGCGGAAGCCGAGAACCGCAATCGTCCAGTGGCGTCTTAGTATCGACCGGTTCTGGTGCAACCGGCTGGATGTCTTCCGTCTTCAACATGGCAGCCGGGATCAGCCAGTATGTGACCGGAAAAGAAGTGCCGCGGTTGTCCTTGACCCGCGATGATCGAAAGCTGATGTGGACCGTACGCGAACCGTTTATGAGTCGCCATTCGTCTGCAGATAATGTGATGGGGATGATCAACGATCAGGAAGAACTGGTGATCGGTTCCCAGATGCCCACCAACGGTATAATCTTCTCGGACGGAGTCGAAGATGACTTTATTGAATTCAACAGTGGTAACATCGCCACGATCACGGTTTCCGATCAGCGAGCGCGACTGGTGGTTGGATAATACCGAAAAAGCCCCGGTCAAACGGGCTTCGACCGGGGCTTTCATGGTTCACTATTCCGCAGGCTATTGTCTTACTTCGCCTGGAACATCTTATCCTTAGAATCTCCGCCAGAGAGCACAAATGCAGTCAGGTCGTAGATTTCTTCTTCGGTCAACCAGTTCATCATGCCGCTGGGCATGATGGTGGTGGCCGTGGCGGATTGGTCTTCGATGTCTTCCTTCTTGATGATCGTTGGCTTGTTGGGATTGAGCGGATCGGTAACCAGGCGAATCTCGTCCTTGTTATCGGCTACGACTAATCCAGATACCACCTTGCCGTCGATCGTTAGAATCGTCTGCATGCGATACTTTTCGTCAATGTCCTTCGATGGATCGAGGATCGACTCGAGTACATGCGAGGCCGTTTTCTTCTCGGCTGTCAGTTTCGACAGGTCGGGACCAAAGTTACCTCCCTTGTCGTTCATCGAATGACACTGGGCACAGCCGAGCCGGTTGAAGTAAATTTGACCAACGGCGAAGTTACGTGGTGTGGCTTGAACTTTCTTCGGGTCGACATCGGCCAGCTTCCATTCTTCGACAAACTTCGGCACCCACTGATCGCCTTGCGATTCGATTGGCTTACGACCATCTTCCAGTGGGTATTTGGCCATCAGATCGTTAACGTGCCAGAACGTCGCGTCGCCACGATCGATCGAGCGAATCTTAGCGACCTGACTCGGTTCAATCGGTTTCGCGCGGTTCGTCCACGAGTTACGGACATAGGTCAGCACAGCGGCGAGTTCTTCGTCGTTGAGCAGTTGGCGGAAGCCGGTCATTGGTGGAAGTGGTGGGGAGCTATACGTCTTCCCTTTCACCTCAATCGTGCCATGCATACCGTCGAGTGCCAGTGCGATCAAGCGATCTTCGGAGCCGGTCGCCCAGAGGCTTCCGTCGATGGGCGGATAAAGGTTCGGCATCCCCTGGCCGTGCACCTGATGACAGGTCGCACAGTGGCTTTCGCGGGTGAACACTTCTTTACCGAGGGCCATCACTTTCGGATCAGCTTTCACAGGAATACTATTTCGCAAGTCAACCAGGGACTTAGAAAGCTGATTTCGGTTAGTCGTCGTCTTGGCGACCAACGTATCGCCCAGCGTCAGCAATGCGGCGTACGCATCCGATTGCTTTTCAACTGGACTAGCATCTTGAGCCAGCGTCACAAGTGACGCCAAAACCGCATCACGAGCACTTGCCGAGAGGGTCTCGGCGACCGTTTCAGGTGGCAGCGTCGAAAGGGCTTTTAAACCTTCGTCGGATAGATCGCCCGAGGTACTGAGCATCGCAAAGTCTTCAACCTTCTGCTTCACCTGGCCAGGCCAAGTGGTAACCGCTTCAATTGCGGCAACTCGTAAGTCGACCTGACCGGCAGGACGTAAAGCGGAAGTTGGAATTGGCTGCTTCTTGATGCCAGGACCTTCCCACATCACTCGCAGGCCGTCACCACCTCCGTTATCGAAGTAAGTGACGATCAACTCGTGCGGGCCCGCCGACAAACTGGCAGCGCCACTTCGTTCGACCATTCCGTGCAGACCGTCGTTGTTGATCAGTTCCGCACCGTTGAGATAGAGCCGCGAGCCATCGTCTGACGCGATGTAGAACTTATAGTTCCCGGCCACAGGAATCATCACGGCGGTCGTCATCTTTGTGGCGAACTCGTCTTGCTTTCCTTTGGGGACGTACTTTTTGAAGTTATCCATCCGCCCAGATAGCGTCGGCTTAACCGCGTTGAGGGTTTCAATGGCGACGTTTTGAGCCGGGTGAGGTGCGTAATGATCAAACGCAACCGCTGGACCATCCAGGGCAACCGATTTACTTTCTGGACGCAGATTCTCCGGCAGCTCAAACATTAACGGACGAATCTTAGTGAGCAGTGGTGCGGCAGCATCCGAGTTACTCACCTGTTTGGCACTTCGCAGCAGATCGGCCATCAGGGCATGGGATTGGGAAGCTTGTTGCCAAGCCGCGTCCGCACCACCTGCGAGAATCCAAGCCTGATAGACGGCACGACGAACCAAGGGAGTCTTGGTTGCCGCAGCGAGTTTGGCCAACTCTGAAGAAGAAGTCTTCAGTTCGGTAGGATTCGACTTTGGTAGCATCTGAGCCAGGTCATTCAGACTAGCCAGGTTTTGGTTGTCTGCCGTGGTAATCCAAGTTAGAAGTTCGGGAACTATGGAACTACTGCCAGACTGAGAAGCTAAAGCACGTAAGGCTTCCTGACGATATTGCGTTGGCACGCCACTACGGCTGAGGATTGCCTGATAAACAGCATCACTCCGATCAAGCTTCAAGAGCAAGTCAGTGCTGGCCTTCTCCAGCGCGTAGCTGGTAGCCGCCGGGGAAAGCTTGCGACCGGAACGAACCGCTTCGACGATCATCTGATCGACATTGATCCGGCTGCGAGCATACTTCAAAACGTTCGTCAATTCGGCATCCATCGGATGTGTGGCGGCTTCGAAGATAACTTCGGCAGACGCTGCACCAGGGAACTCAACGGCAGCTTTAATCGCTTCCGCGCGGACCAGCGGGGATTCGTCGGATGCGGCAGCGAGAAGAGTTTCTTCCCAATCTTCGACCGATCCAGCCCAATGTCCCAGCGTGCGGATGGAAGCAGCACGAACACGTGGCTCAGACGCTTGGAAGACGGTTTTCACAAGGTCGATGTTCGGCATGCGGTGTTCTTCTAGAGCCCATAAGCATTCGAGCATCGCTTGAGCATCGTCAGGGTCGTTCACATCTTTAGCCGCCACGAATTCAGAGATCGCCGACTGGACTTCTTCCGAATTGCGGCCACTGAGTTCGATTCTTGCCCGGTAACGCGTCGCATTATCCTTGGCATAAAACGCCGCGAGAACCTCCGGTAATGGCTTATCCTTCAAACGAACTGGTTTCAAGAGCGGGCGACCAGCAGCCGTGACACGGATGATGCGACCGTGCTGATGGTCACGGTTTGGGTCACGCATGTTGTGCTGCATGTGCCCAATCAAGGCATTCGCCCAGTCCGCGACATAAAGTGCTCCGTCTGAGCCAACTTCAACATCACTGGGACGGAAGTTGGGATCGGCTGAAACCAGGATGGGTTCGACTTCCTTACACGTGATGTCGGCACCGTCGTACTGGACTTCATGGTTCAGCACGCCCAGGAAACCGATGCAATTGCAAATCAGAAAGTTGTTTTGCAATTCTTCCGGGAAGTGGCTGCTAGACAGAATGCCGGTTGCAGCGACCGGGCGAACCCGCTTCTCGAACCACTGCTTGTTGCCAATTCCCTTACCGATGTTCACATAGGAACCGGTACCTGAGGTGCCATCGTTGGCGAACTGGTAGCCCCACCGGTCAAAAACGTCACCGTGTGGATTGGGGCCGATGGGATAGTGGAACTCCATCTCGAAGGTTCGCGGGTTAAAGCGGTGAACGCCTGTTCGAGTGGAGCGATAGGTTTGCGTGGGGGTTTCCATCGTGGCGACGTTGAACACACCGCGCGACCAATAGATCCATCCGTCGGGGCCAAGCACCATCGCATTGGCCGAGTGATGCGAGTCCGCACTGGAAAGGCCTTGCAGCACACGAATCTTCACGTCTGCTTTCAGGTCACCATCGGTATCTTTCAGGAACCACAGTTCGGGAAGCGCGGCGACCAGCATGCCACCTCCCCAAAACTCGAACCCGGTCACGCTGTTCAGGCCATCGGCGAAAACAACGCAGCGATCTGCTACGCCATCTTGGTTTTCATCGGGGAGGCAGACAATGCGATCGGTGCGGGGCTGAGTCGGATTCCAGTGAGGGTAGCTTGGCCAAACGGAGGCATATAAATTGCCGTTCGGATCAACCGCCATTTGGACAGGGTTGATCAACTCAGGGAACATCTCTTCCGAGGCAAAGATATTGGCTTCCAACCCATCGTGCAGTTTCAACTGCTCGAGCCCCTCTTCAGCGGATCGATACGAGAAGCTACCGTCGGGCTTGTCGCCGTCGCGATTCGATTTGACAACCAACTCTTCCGGGATGTTATCGTCTTTGACTTCCAAGTCGCCACCTTTGGCGACCGCCCAGACTCGGGCATCGCGGTTGGCGGTCATGACGTCAAAGATTTCCATCTCGCGCTTCATGACGTCGGCGTTTGATTGACCGAACCAAGCAAGCTTCGAGCGACCACCAAAGACGTTGTAACCGTCGACCACGCGATATCGACTGAACCAATAATAGTTCTTTTCGAGAACGGCATCCCGTAGCCTTTTGACCTCTGCTGAGTCAGCTGAGGGAGCTTGCTGTCCGAACAACTCGGGAACAATCACTTCGGCCACGGCTTGATTGCCATGATCGAGGAGATGGATGCCATTCATCGTGAGCGGCGTCTTCGCATCGGCGTAGAGCTTTTGTGTGGGCGTGAATAGATCGACGAACAGTACATCCTTCTGTTCGCACACTTCTCTCATTGCTTCGGTGTAGAGCTTCAAGTTGGGGTTATTCTTCGATCCATCCGGCAGATGACGGTTGTAAAGGTTCTCGTGAGCGATTGGGGAGAACATTACGATCTCCGGTGCGGACTCGCCGTTGTATTGCTGAGCACGCATTCCATCAATTGTTTCTCGCAAATCCTTCTTGAAGCTGGCGACGGCTTGGGGCCCTTTGAGGGCTTCGTTGTAACCAAAGAAAGCGAAAATTACGTCGGTTTCATTCTTGGCCAGCCATTGGTCTGGGCTGCCAAAGTTATCTTCGCGGGGGCGAACTTTGAGTTCATCACCAGGAAATGCCAGATTGCGAAACGTCAGATTCAATTCAGGGTGCAATGCGTGGACGTACGTCTCGAGCCAAGCATGATGTTGCATTCGATCGGCAGTGGTATTGCCGATGATTGAGATGTGATCTCCCTTATTGAGCTTCAACGCTTGAGCATGAGTATCGGGCGCCACGAAAAGGTTAGCCGAGACCAGCAGAGCAAGAATGAGAGTTCTCATGGGTACCTTGGTTCTGGGGAGGGTGAGAAGTAGGAGCAGTAGGGACCGCATTCAGGTGGGACAAGCTCAATACTAACCCGTGTTGATGCTGACGACCAGAGCTGAGCGGGAATCAAAAAGAAACGATTTTGCGCAGAGCCCAACTATGGTAGACTAAGTTTACTGTGGCAAGAGCACATGATTCCATTCGCGAGAAATCGGCTGTTTGCTACTAACTTCCCACCCTAAAAACCTTACCGAAGACGTTTCTGTTTCGGATCCCCGTAGTTTAAACCTGGCATCGGTACAGATGTATTCGGTTTGTCTTCGAAAACAACTTCCCAAAAGAAGGGGCTGCGTACCTTGAACCTACGTCGACCTCCTATCATGGCATTGTTTCCCATTGGTGCGATCGGCCTCGTATTGTGCATCGCAAGTGGTGCCCATGCAGAAGATCTGGTTGACTTTCGGAGCCAAGTGCGTCCGATATTGTCGGATCGCTGCTTCCACTGCCATGGCCCCGATTCGGGCAACCAGGACTCCGAGTTTCGGATGGATACCGAGGAGAATCTTCGGGCCGATCTCGGCGGTTATTTCGCCATTGTGCCTGGCGATCTCGCTGCCAGCGAATTCCACGCGCGAATTCATAGCGACGATGAATCGAGCGTTATGCCACCCCCAGATAGCAACCGGTCGTTATCGGAGGAAGAGAAACGCATCCTTGATCGTTGGATCGAACAAGGGGCGCCGTACCAAGGTCATTGGGCATTTGATATTCCCCAAAGGGCAGACGTGCCTCTCGATGAGATTGCTCGTTCGGATTGGCCGAACGAAGTTAAACAGCGCTGGTCGCAGAATCCGATTGATGCGTTTGTTGCGAAACGACTAATCGAAAAAAATATTTCTCCGTCGCCGGCCGCCGACCCACAGTGGCAATTACGCCGCGCGGCCCTCACACTAACCGGTTTGCTTCCATCAGCAGAATTGCAATCTCGATTCGCCGCTGATCCGACGGAGAAGGGTTATCGCAACGCAGTCGACGACCTGCTGGGTTCGATGAACTATGCCGAGAGACAAACCCTCCGCTGGCTCGATGCGGCTCGGTATGCGGATACCGACGGATACCAGAACGACAACGAGCGAACCAATTGGCCCTGGCGTGATTGGGTGATCAAGGCCATGCATGAGAACATGCCGTTTGATCAGTTCACGATTCAGCAGATTGCTGGCGACATGCTGCCCAACGCCACACCAGAGCAACGACTGGCCACTGCATTCAATCGCAATCATCGCCAGAATGGCGAAGCGGGTGCGCTGGCTGCTGAGTTTGGCGTCGAGAATGTTATCGATCGGGTTGAGACAACCTCGACGGTGTGGTTAGGGCTGACGATGGGGTGTTGTCGGTGTCATGATCACAAATACGATCCGATCAGCCAACGCGAGTTTTACCAATTTTATGGCTACTTCAATAACATCGGCGAATCGGGGATTGGGCGTGGTACCCAGGCCAATCCGATTTTCAAAACAACTTCTCCGCTGGCTAAGATCGATCCAGAAGTTCAGAAGGAATTGCACCATGCTCAAGCAAAATTGGCTGACGCGAAAGCTGGACTGCCGAAACGGCAAGAGGCCTGGGTAAGTGCTTATCGTCCGCCGAGTGGGGAGGAGCAAGTTGCCTGGCAGCGAGCCTCGATCGGCGATGCCAAGTTAACTGGCGATGGCGGCTTGATTGTCAACGAAGACCAGACCGTACAGTTTTCCCCTGGTAAGAAAGGGGCAAACATCACGCACGAGTTGATTATCACTCCGACAATCGAACGGCTGACTGCGGTGAAGTTAACCGCCTTGGTCGATCCAGCCTTCGCTCGCCCTCGTCAGCTTGCCCCAAGCGTGAACGGCAACTTCGTGCTTACGAATCTTTCGTTAATGTATGAAGGTGTGCCGGTTCCGCTCGATTCGATTTCGGCAACGTTCGAGCAAGAGGGCTTTCCTGTTGCCAACGTGATTGACCAAAACCCAAGTTCCGGTTGGGCTGTCTTTGGCAACAATGTTAAGGCCGAGCCTGTTGCGGCGATGGTTCGTTTGGCGAAACCAATTCAGGTCAAACCTGGCAAGCCGTTTGTCCTAGAGCTCCGTTATGACAGCCAATATGCCAACCATGTAATTGGTAAGCTTCAAATCGAGTTGTCAGACCATCCGGAAGCCGGCAAGGTGGAAGCAGAGAACAAACATGCGACAGCAATTGCAGCTTTGTCGAAACCGGCTGAGAAGCGTAGTGAGCAAGATCTAAAAGCAATCGGCGCGTATTACGAGACGTTCGATCCACCACTTCGAGAAGCGAAGCAGTCGCTGGCCAAGGCAGAGGCAGCCTATCGCAAGCAAGCAGGTCCCGAAGTCGGTGTCATGGTAATGCGCGAGCGAGAAGGAGATGCGACTCCGATTTATCTGCTGGATCGAGGGCAATACAACGAACCGGTGAAGGACGATCCGCTGAGCCGGGGAGTCCCGCGGGAACTGCTGAACAGTAAAGACATGCCCCCCCCATCCAATCGCTTGGAACTGGCCCAGTGGTTCGTTTCGCGCGAGAACCCGTTGACCGCTCGGGTAATTGTGAATCGTATTTGGCAAGAACATTTTGGCCGAGGATTGGTAAAGACGGTCGACGACTTCGGTCTACAGGGAGAAATGCCTAGCCATCCCGATCTGTTGGATTGGTTAGCGGTCGAGTTCATCGAATCAGGCTGGGATGTCCAAGCGATGCATCGATTGATCGTGACCAGTGCAACCTACCGTCAGTCGTCGGTGCACTCGGCGAAGCTGAACGAGTTGGATCCGGAAAATCGCCTGCTTGCTCGCGGGCCTCGCTTCCGTGCTGATGGTTTCACGATTCGCGATATCGCGTTGCAAGCCAGTGGACTACTGAGTGACGAGGTTGGAGGCCCTTCGGTCAAGCCTTATCAGCCAGACGGCTTATGGACTGTTGTAGCGGCCAGTGCCAATCAACGCTACGTGGAAGGGAAGGGAAGCGATCTTTATCGCAAGAGCATGTATACCTACTGGAAGCGTGCTGTGAATCCTCCTCGTCAGACTATTTTCGACGCTGGCGGACGCGAAGTTTGCAATGTGCGAGCACCTAGAACGAACACGCCGCTTCAGGCGTTGGTTTTGATGAACGATCAGACGTTCGTTGAGTGCGCCCGCAATTTAGCTCAGAGAGTATTGAAGTCGGGAGCCAAGTCGGATCGCGAGCAGCTTCAACAAATGATGCAACTGGCAACTGCTCATGATTCGGATGAGTCATCGCTGACGATCTTGGCCGAGAATCTGAACTTCTTCCGCCAACATTTTGCCCAGCAACCAGACGACGCGGAAAAGCTTCTTTCCACGGGGAAGTCGCCACGCGACATGTCGCTCGATTCAATAGATCACGCGGCCATGACTGTTGTAGCACATTTGATCTTGAACTTGGACGAGTTTGTTACCGTCGAGTAGTCCAGTGCCAGTCGTCCAGATCTAAGGAAATACCTGTGAAACCATTCGATGATGCCAGCGAAAGCCGGATGATGTTAACCCGTCGCCACTTTTTCGGGCGAACGGCTTCTGGGGTCGGCATGGCGGCACTCGCTTCGTTGATGGGGCGGGAGGCAAACGCGGACACAAACGAGGTGGAGAGCTCGCTCCGTGGCGGGGCGCTGACACAGTATCACGTTCCCCCGAAAGCGAAACGTGTTATCTACCTGTTTCAGAGTGGCGCACCGTCACAACAAGAGCTATTCGATCCTAAGCCAGTGCTGCGAGAAAACGAAGGGAAAGAGCTGGGTGACTTTGTCGAAATGACGCAGCGCGTCACGGGCATGACAGCGGGCCAGAAGTCATTTCCTTTGGCCGGATCACGCTACAAATTCACGCGATGTGGCAAGTCGGGTATTGAACTAGGGAGTGAGCTCTTACCCCACATCTCGACCTTAGCTGACGATATGTGCCTGATTCGCTCGATGCAGACCGAGGCGATCAATCATGACCCGGCGATGACGTTTTTTCAGTCAGGCAATCAATTACCAGGTCGTCCGAGCTTCGGTGCCTGGCTCCACTATGGTCTGGGAACGAGCAACGACAACTTGCCGACCTTCATTACCATGGTCTCACGGGGTACCGGCCGACCCAACTGTCAGCCCCTTTACGATCGACTCTGGGGAAGTGGCTTTCTTCCGTCGACCTACGCCGGGGTGAAGCTGATGAGTGTCGGAGACCCAGTGCTTTACCTCAGTAATCCAGCCGGGCTTGATCCGGTTGCTCGGCGACGGATGCTGGACGATTTGGCTCGGATGAATCAACAAAAATTGGATGAATACGGCGATCCTGAGATTCATACTCGCATTCAACAGTACGAACTGGCTTACCGCATGCAGACCTCGGTGCCAGAGCTCACCGACTTCTCGGACGAGCCACAGCATGTATTGGATGCTTACGGACCGAACGTGACCAAACGCGGCACTTACGCTTACAACTGCCTATTGGCGCGCCGGTTGGCAGAACGAGACGTTCGCTTTGTGCAGTTATTTCATATGGGCTGGGATCAGCACTTCACGCTGCCCAAGCAGTTGCCCGGCCAGTGCCAAGATACCGATCAGCCCACCAGGGCCTTGGTCAACGATCTGAAGCAGCGCGGCATGTTGGAAGATACACTGGTGGTTTGGGGTGGTGAATTCGGTCGAACGTCGTACTGCCAAGGAACACTCAACGCCGAAACCTACGGGCGCGATCACCACCCACGATGCTTCTCGATCTGGATGACCGGAGCCGGCGTTAAGCGTGGCATGACCTATGGCAAGACCGACGACGTCTGCTACAACGTGGTCGAGAACCCGATGCATGTACATGATTTGCATGCCACCATGCTGCATCTGTTGGGAATCGATCACGAGCGATTGACCTACCGCTTTCAAGGTCGTTACTTCCGTTTGACGGATGTCCATGGGAAGGTCATGCACGAACTTCTAAGCTGACCCGCTCCGTCCGGCGGTCCGCTGGCCAAAGAATGATCAGGCCGCACGAATGTTAGGTGAATCATGCTCGATCCGCGTGATTTCCCCTTCACGAGTTCTGCGCGATAAGCAACAATTCCTAGATGCCAGTCGTCTTTCGTTTTGTAGGAATTAGTTGTGCCGTCGAAGTCTGTTGAAACGATCACTTCCCCAGAAAACTCTATTGAACAGCCCTACGTTGGGGTGTTCGATTTGTTCAAAATCGGCATCGGTCCTTCCAGTTCCCACAGTGTGGGCCCAATGCGGGCCGCCGAGATGTTTCTGGCTAAGCTGAGCGAGCGAGGTCAACTCGATGCCGTCCAACGCGTGGAAGTCGATCTGTACGGTTCGTTGGCCTTAACGGGGATCGGTCACGCAACTGACATCGCGGTATTGATGGGGCTCCAAGGGGAAGTCCCCGATCAAATCGATCCCGAATCTGTCGCCGAAAAATTAGCGGTCATCCGCCGACAGAATCAACTGCATTTTGCTGGCCAGCGCGTGATCTCGTTTGTGGAGAAAGAGGACCTGCTCTTCCATCGAAAGACCTTCCTCGAAGGGCATCCGAACGCACTCCGATTTCGTGCATTTTCTTCGCGAGACTCAAGCGAACCGCTTGCGAATGAGACGTACTTTTCGATTGGTGGCGGGTTCGTGATTCAAGAGGGCTGCGAAAGTCAAGCGATTCAACACCCACTTTCTGCTGTGCCGTTTCCCTTCAGCTCTGCAGCCGAGCTATTAAGACTGGCTGAACAGAATGGCTGTGGTATCAGTCAAATTGCCTGGGAAAACGAAAAGGCATTTCGCTCGGAGACGGAGATCCATGATGGCTTGCAAAAAATCTGGGAGACAATGCAAGCATGCGTTGAACGAGGTTGCCGCAACGAAGGTATCTTGCCTGGCGGCTTGAACGTGCGTCGTCGGGCACCAAGTTTGTTTCAGACGTTGACTGGCCGACCCGAAGCAAACATGCGTGATCCGCTGAATATTCTCGACTGGGTCGATCTTTACGCAATTGCGGTCAACGAAGAAAACGCTGCGGGCGGGCGTGTGGTGACGGCACCGACCAATGGGGCGGCGGGAATTATCCCAGCCGTATTGTGCTACTTCGATCGTTTCTGTCCCGAGTCAACGCCTGAGAAGATCCATCAGTTCCTTCTGACGGCGGCGGCAATCGGAGCACTGTATAAGAAGAATGCGTCGATCTCCGGTGCGGAAGTTGGTTGCCAGGGTGAAGTTGGCGTCGCTTGCAGCATGGCCGCGGGAGCCCTGACCGAAGTTAGGGGAGGTAATCCACGCCAGGTCGAAGAAGCAGCCGAGATCGGCATGGAACACAATCTCGGTCTGACCTGCGATCCGATCAAAGGGCTTGTGCAGGTTCCTTGCATTGAACGCAATGCGATGGGGGCGGTCAAAGCGATCAACGCTTGCCGTTTAGCCTTGCGCGGTGACGGATCTCATTTCGTCTCTCTGGACCGCGTGATTCGGGTCATGAAACGAACCGGGGCAGACATGTCTTCCCGGTATAAAGAGACCTCGAGAGGTGGATTGGCGGTCAACATCAGTGAGTGTTAGTGAGCAGCCGTTCGCCATTTTAGCCCGAATTCGCCGTCACCATGGGGTGTATCTGCTTTTCCCGTAACCTTATGCCTAACTTAGGCATAGGTAGGAAGACCGTCCGTCGGTTCACGCAATTCTTTGCTGACGTCGAGGGCTCGTGGATATACTGGACCTATGAAAATCTCGCATCTTGCGCTCTCTTATTTTGGGAGCTTAATTGCTGCTTTCCTGCTTATCAATGTCGCTCGGTCTGCCGAACCTGGTGACATTCAGGCATTTTTGACGACGCATTGCGTCGAATGCCATGGCGTTGATACCCAGGAAGCAAAGATCCGGCTCGATTCGCTTGAATTCCCGAGTCGCAAACACGATACGACCCATATCTGGACTCGTGTGTTCGACGCGATCGAACGGGGCGAAATGCCGCCTGACTACCAGACGCAGCCCAAGGATCTGGAAAAGCAATCCGTTCTTCGTCAGATCATTCAAACGCTGTCTCGATCGACAACGCGGCCCACGGCCCTGCGTCGGCTCAACCGCCTCGAATATGAGAACACCGTTCATGACCTGCTCGGTATTGACATCCCCCTGGCTGATTTGCTTCCCGAGGATGGCAGTGTGCAAGGATTTGATAAGGGCGCGGAAGGCCTCAGTTTTTCCTCTGTGTTGGTAGAGGAGTATCTGACCGCTGCCAACGTTGCTTTTGATGCTGCGATTCGACGCTTTGCACCTTTGCCCCCTGAGGCACGCCGCGCAGAGTTGATGACGCTCAAAGAGAACATCGACTCAGTCAAAAAGAAGAAGGGAGGCGTCATTGAGGTCGACGATTCCTTCGTCAAGTTTACCCCAGGCTGGCCTCCAGCGAGAATTGATGCCGCTCATCCGATTGAGGATGGAATCTACCGATGCCGCGTCGCGGTTTGGCCGCACGACCCCAGCGATCGAACGGTGGCGGTCGCTCTGTACGTTGGTTCCTTGTTTGGTCCAGATACTCAAGACTTTGTTGGAATCTTTGACGCAACCGGAACCTCCCAAGAGCCCCGCGTCATCGAGTTTACACGCCGGATGAAAGAAGGGGATACGATTCATGTCGTACCGCGAGTTTGGCCTGAGCACATTACTTGGCGCGATAAACACGAACCACGTCCTGGTGTGGGGATTGCCTGGGTAGAAACGTACGGACCTCTCGATCAGAGTTTCCCCTCCGAAGCGACCAAGAAACTATTCGGTGAGCATGATTCCATTCAGATGAAGGAAGAATGGTCGATCTGGATGCGACATCGCAAAGGAGTCAAGAATCACGTTGTCGAATCGACCCAGCCGGAAGCGGATATCGAGCGGATCATGCGCGAGTTTATTCCGCGTGCTTTCCGTCGCCCTGTTACGGACGAAGAGATGCGTCCCTTCGTGGAATTGGCCTTGGGGCGATTTGCCGCAGGACGAACCTTTGAACAGGCTGTTCGGACAGGAGTCACGGCCGTACTTTGCTCGCCGAGGTTTTTGCTTCTCAATAGCGAACCTGTGGTGGACGATTACGTGCTCGCTTCGCGTATGTCCTACTTTCTGTGGTCGACCATGCCCGATCAGGAACTTCTCGATCTGGCAGCAGATGGAAAACTGAGCGATCCCAACGTTCGATACGCTCAGGTCGAGCGGATGATCAAAGACTCGAAGAGTGAAGCATTTGTCAGCGATTTTACGGGCCAGTGGCTGGATCTTTACGATCTCGAATTCACGACGCCTGACAAAAAACTTTATCCGGAATACGATCCACTGCTGTTGGCTGCCATGCTTGGCGAATCGCAGCACTTCTTTCGACATGTACTGGAAGAAGATCTGAGCGTTACCAGTTTTATTGATGCCAATTGGACCTTTCTCAATCAACGCTTGGCCGCTCACTATGGGCTGCCCAAAGTAGAAGGGCACGAACATTTTCAGAAGGTGATGCTGCCAGAAAACAGTTTGCGAGGAGGTGTCCTTTCACAAGCCAGCGTCATGAAGGTCACTGCCAACGGCACGACTACCTCGCCGGTCATTCGAGGTGTTTGGGTTGCTGATAAGTTATTGGGGCGTCCAGTGCCTCCTCCGCCTCCCGGGGTTCCGGCTGTGGAGCCAGATATTCGTGGAGCCACGACGATTCGTGAGCAACTCGCTAAGCATTCGAGCAACGGGGACTGTGCGAGCTGTCACAAGCGAATCGATCCTGTTGGCTTCGCTTTGGAAGAATTCGATGCGATCGGTGGGCATCGGGCTTGGTATCGCTCAATCGGTGAAGGGAAGAAAGTTGAGAACATCAAGACCTATCGCCAAGGCTTTGATGTGGAATCAAACTGTGAACTGCCTGATGGACGAGCGTGTTCGAATTTCACGGAGTTTCGTCAGACTGTTGTCAGCGACAAGACGTTTGTTAAACGAGCGATCGCGGAGAAGCTTTTGATCTACGCCACGGGACGGCGCATCGGATTAGGGCAGCGTAATACGGTCGAAAAGGTAGTTGCCGATTCGGCCAAGCAAGACAACGGACTGAAATCAATGATTCACGCCGTCGTCGAAAGTGATTTATTCCTCGCTCCTTAGTAAATTGCACTGAAACCTCCTCAAAGGACGTGCTATGGATTCCAGTTTGAATCGTCGAACCTTTTTACGAGCATCCGGCATCGCAATGGGTTTGCCACTTTTGAGCAGCATGGGGGCTTCTCGTTTGTTCGCTGAAAAGCAGGCTGCCGAGTCGACCGATGTGCGACGAATGCTGGCCGTATGCGCTCCGCTGGGAATTCATACCCCCAACCTGTTTCCGACCGAAGCTGGCCGGGACTATGAATTGACGCCCTATCTTGAACCAATGCGAGACCTGAAAGAAAAGTTCACGGTTATCTCGGGAATCATGCATCCCAACGTCGATGGGGGACATGCAGCGGAGAAGAGCTTTCTAACCGGGGCAGCTCATCCTGGACAGCCAAGC
Source organism: Blastopirellula marina (assembly GCF_002967765.1). Classification (NCBI taxonomy): domain Bacteria; kingdom Pseudomonadati; phylum Planctomycetota; class Planctomycetia; order Pirellulales; family Pirellulaceae; genus Blastopirellula; species Blastopirellula marina. Next base: position 232,201 of record NZ_PUHY01000015.1, read on the forward strand.
TTTCAAAACACGATATCGGTCGACCAGCTTGCCGCGGAGCAAATCGGTTACAAAACGCGTTTTGGCTCATTAACCCTGGCCGTTGATTTCAACAGCTTGTCGTATACGAGAAGTGGTGTGCAAATCCCGGCCGAGCGTAGTCCCGCTAAACTATTCGCGAAGCTTTTCCTGGAAGGGACCAAACAGGAAAAAGAACAGCAAATGCGGCGAATTGAAGATGGGCAGAGCATCATGGATCTGGTGCAGGATCAGACTCGTAAGGTGACCAAGAACGTTGGACGAGAAGACAATCAGACGCTCGATCAATACTTTACCAGTGTGCGAGAGTTGGAGCAGCGATTGGTTCAGGCGGAAGCATGGGCGAAGCGACCCAAGCCGCAGGTCGATCGAAAGACTCCGGAAGATATCGCGGATCGCGCTCAATTGACGGAACGCTTGCGTCTGATGTACGAGATGATTTTCCTCGCCATCCAAACCGACTCGACAAGATTGATCACGTTGGTTGGTCCAGGCGGAAATGAAGTCGTCGATTTAGAGGGCGTCGACGACGGTTGGCATAATCTCAGTCATCACGGTCGCGACCCTGACAAAATCGAAATGCTCTCCATCATCGAATTGGAAGAGATGCGATTAGTGGCTGAACTATTTCAGCGGCTGGAAAACGCTAAGGAGGGTGGCAACTCCCTTCTCGATCAGACCGCGATTTTGTTTGGTTCAAATCTTGGAAATGCTTCGAGTCATAACAATACCAATCTTCCGATATTAGCGGCAGGCGGTCGTTTTCGACATGGACAGCACTTGGCATATGCCGAAGGCAAAGCACCCCCTCTATGTAATCTGCTGGTCAGCTATTTACAGCATTTAGGTTTGGAAGTCGAACAATTCGCGTCCGGCAGTGGCACGCTAACCGGACTGGACGCGGTTTAGGTTGATTTTTCTTCGCTAGAAAGCCGTTGCGCATTGCCTGAGCGCATTGTTTCCAGCTTACGGTTACAATGTTTGGATCGTCGCTAACCTCTCAGCGGACGATCTTTGTCTGATCCCCCGCCTCATAAATAGACCCTGCTAACGTTACGGTTCTCTCATGATTCGCACTAGTCTCTGGGTGTTGACCTTTTCGCTCCTGCTTACTGTTTCTGCCCGAGCTAATCCATTGGTCTATGAGGGAGATTCAGGAATAGGGAAAGGGAAGCATATAGTCTTCCTAGCGGGTGATCACGAATACCGTTCCGAAGAATCGCTTCCGGCGATGGCCCGGATCCTTGCTAAACATCACGGCTTCAAATGTACAGTTCTGTTTTCGATCGATCAGAAATCTGGCGAGATCTCGCCTGGTTCGAGCTACATGCCAGGGACTGAGGCTTTAGCATCGGCCGATCTGATGGTGATCTTTCTGCGGTTTCAGGATTTCCCGAGAGAACAGATGCAACCGATCGTGGACTACTTACAGCGTGGCGGCCCGGTTGTTGGGATGCGTACTTCGACCCACGCTTTTAAGATTCCTGGAAATTCCGAGTTCGCTCGCTTTAGTTACAACTATCAGGGGGACGACTTCAAACTGGGATTCGGCCGCCAAGTTTTAGGGGAAACATGGGCTGGGCATTATGGTGCCAATCACAAGATGAGCACGCGGCTAGATATCGTGCCGTCGGAGAAAGAACATCCCATTCTGCGCGGCGTGAAGAATCCATGGGTGCAAGCAGGCGGCTATTGGACGGAGCCGATGCCCGATAGCGAAGTGCTGGCGATGGCGCAACCACTCGACGGAATGAAACCAGATTCACCGGTCGCCGAAGGAAAGAAACCTTGTCCCGGTGTCTGGACGCGCGAGTACGAATCGAAATCGGGCAAGAAGGGACGAGTTTTTACAACCACCTATGGTGCCTCAGAGGATTTGCTTGACGATGACTTCCGTCGCATGATGATCAACGGTTGTCTTTGGGCAGCCAGTATGGAGGAGCAAATCAAACCCGATCTGACAATCGATTTTGTGGGCCCCTATCAACCAGTTACCTTCAGTTTTGGTGGGCACCGAAAGGGAGTAAAGCCGTCCGACTTGGAAGAGTGGACTTCGCCGATCTTGCCAGATCACTCGCAGCCCAATAAGAAGACGACTAAACGTCCGGCCGGACGAGATCCACGCGTTCAAAACAAGATGGATGCCAGGAATCGCACCGCAAAGAATCCACCGAAAACGACGGATGAAAATTACTCGGCCTTCGCAATCTACGAAAAAACGGCTCCCAGGCCCAAAGCTGCCAAGCCGGTGGTCACGTCACTTCCTTTGACATTGGAAAAAGGAGACCGCATCGCCTTGACCGGGAATACGCTGCTTGAGCATTCACAAGACTTTGGTCACTTTGAGGCCATGCTTCAGCAGCAGTTTCCGCAACATCAATTGAGGGTCCGGCACCTGGCTTGGTCGGCCGACGCGATCGACAATCAGCCACGCCCTGACAATTTCGCTGATACGCAGCAGCATCTCGTTCACGAAGAGGCTGACGTGGTGCTGGCCGCATTTGGATTCAATGAATCGTTCGCCGGCGAATCAGGCTTAGCCGAGTTTCGAAAAAAGCTAACCGACTACCTTGTCGATCTCAAATCGAAGGCCTTCAACGGCGAGTCGGCGGCAAAGATTGTACTCATTTCGCCAGTTGGCAACGAGAATCTCGAAAACGTTCCCGCGGCCGATCTCAACAATCAGCGGATTGCCTCGTACGTCGAGGTGATGCGGGAAGTGGCAGGGGAACAGGAAGTCGGGTTCGCAGATGTTTTTCAGGTGACCGCCGATGCCATGGCCAGTCCTGGTTCTGACCTCACGATTAACGGTGTTCATCTGAATCGAGAGGGAGATCGCTTGTTTTCTGAGGCTTTATTTGAACAACTGTTTCAAGCCAAGCCTCCGGAAATCAGCAACACGTTGTTGTCCACGATCGTGGATAAAAACCAGCAGTTCTTCCGCCGCTTTCGTCCGTTGAACACGTTCTATTACACGGGTGGGCGAAATAAAGATTACGGCTACCTCGATTTCTTACCCGCGATGCGAAATTTCGATCTGATGGTCGCCAATCGGGATCAACGTATTTGGGACATGGTGCAGGGTAAGACGGTTCCCGACAAAGTTGACGACTCGAATGTTCCACCACTCCCGACAACAATCCAAAGTCGAGGCGCGAACGAGTGGATGTCGGCCGCAGAAGAGCAGAAGGCGTTTCAGGTGGATCCTCGTTTCGAGGTAAATCTATTCGCTGGCGAGGAGGAATTTCCCGACATGGTGAATCCGATTCAAATGCGGTGGGATGCTAAGGGAAGGTTGTGGGTCAGTTGCTCGACAACGTACCCGCACGTTTATCCTGGTAACGAGCCCAACGACAAACTCGTCATCTTGGAAGACACCGATGGAGACGGCAAAGCGGATAAATCGACGGTTTTTGCGGATAACCTAAGTATTCCATTATCGTTTGAATTTGGCGATGGAGGCGTTTATGTTTCGGAGCAACCTTGTCTGTCGTTCTTGAAAGACACGGATGGCGACGATAAGGCCGACGTCCATCAAACTGTACTTCGCGGTTTCGGTACCGAAGATTCTCATCACTCGCTGCATGACTTTACCTGGACACCTGATGGTGATTTGATCTTCCGTGAATCGGTCTTCCATCATTCCCAGGTCGAAACTCCTTACGGTCCGGTACGTCAACAGAATAGTGGTTGGTTTCGCTTCGATCCAAAAACGCAGCGACTGCTCAGCTTTGGTACCTATCCCAGTACCAACCCGTGGGGAGTCACGTTCGACGATTGGGGGCAACACATGGCGAGCCATCCAGTCTACGCGGAAGCTCATCAAGCTCTTGACCCGCCTTATCCGCTGCAGAACGCCCCACCGAAAGGTCTTCAGGCTTACTCCGGGGTTTGCGGACATCAATTTGTCGACACGGCCTCTTTTCCGAAGGATATGCAAGGAGACTTCATCAAGGTTCGCTATAAGCCAACCAATCGAGTTGAGATTTTGAGATGGAAGGAAGGTCCTTTCGGATACAGCGAAGAATACGTTGGCGATCTTCTTTTCTCAACCAACCTAAGCTTTATTCCTGTCGATCTACAGTTTGGACCGCGTGGTGACTTGTACGTCTGCGATTGGTACAACCCGATCAAAGGACACATGCAGTACTCGCTGCGAGACGATCGTCGTGACCGCCATTCTGGAAGAATCTGGCGAATTACTGCCAAAGGTATCCCGCTGCAAGAGGCACCCAACATCGCAGATGCATCGATCGACGAGCTATTGGATCTGCTCAAGCGTCCTGAGTATGCCGTCCGTTATCGAGTGAAGCAGGAACTGGGGCAACGCGATGTGGATCAGGTGAAACGCCACCTCGACCAATGGATTACCAAGCTTGATGACGCCGATCCACGGTTTCGCCATCATCAAGTGGAAGGCATTTGGACCTATCGCTGGATCGACCAAGTCGACATGGTTCATGCCGAGACTTCGATGCCTACTGCTGACTTGAATGTTGCCACCAGTGTGCTTCGCGATCTCTTATCATGCGAAGATTCTCATGCTCGGGCCGCCGCCACGAAGCAGCTACGCTACTGGTACCCGCTGCTAACAGATTGGCCGCAACTCTTGCGAGATTCGGCGAACGACGAGAATGGAATCGTCCGCATGCAGGCCGCGATTGCCGCGACCTACATCGGGACGAAGCCAGCATTTACTGCGATGCTCGATGTCTTACGGCATCCGCGGGACGGGCACTTAGCCTATGCGATCACCTGCTCGCTGATGTCGAAGTCGATGCGAACGCACTGGGAAGGCAACTCGCGGTACGGAATTGCTCGTATTTTGAAGCAGGCTGCAAAGGACGCCGAGATTAAAGAACCGAAACCCACCAAAGCTCAGGCCAACTTCGACGCCCAGTCAGACTTAAAAGTGGTAAAAGTTACCTGCATTCCAGAGCGAATGTTGTTCGACGTGAAACACTTCATGGTCAAGCCGGGACAACCACTCAAGATTGTATTCACCAATCCAGATGCAACAGATCATAACTTCGTCCTAGTTCAGCCGGATTCGCTGGCAGAGGTTGGAATGGCGGCCAACGAGATGGCGAAAGATCCCACGAACGCCGATTCCGACTTCATCCCGTACGACAAGTCGGATTTGATTATTGAACATACGCCAATGATTGGTCCAACGCGTGCCGCACAGATCGCGGTGCTTCGCTTCGAGGCTCCAACCAAGCCAGGGATTTATCCATATGTTTGTACTTTTCCAGGTCACTGGGTCGTCATGAACGGTGTGATGGTGGTCGCCGAAGATGACGCGAGTGCCCAAGCTCTGATGACCGCCAGCGTCCCCCAGGTTATCAAAGAATGGAATATGGAAGATTTCGCCGACTTCCCAAGTGTGATTCGTCCGAAGGATGAACAAACGCTGACCCGCGGAATGACCGCATTTGTCAAGGCACGCTGCAATCAATGTCACGTCGTTGCTGGGCATGGGACCAATCTCGGGCCAGACTTGGCCGAGTCGGTAAAGAAGTTGAAAGGTAAAGAATTGCTCAAGCAAATGGTCGATCCTTCCAGTCAGATTCACGAAAAGTTCCGGAACGTCCAATTCCTGACGATTGATGGGCGAGTAACGACGGGCGTTGTCGTTAAGCAAGATGACGAGGCTTATCACGTTGCGACCAATCTGTTAACACCGAACTCGTTGACGAAGATCCTGAAAGAAGATGTCGAGGAGATGGGTGCTTCGAAGATGTCGCCGATGCCAACGGGTTTGCTTGATACGCTTACCAAAGAGGAAATCTACGATCTACACGCGTTTGTTGAAGCTGGGGGGTATGAACTCCCTGAGCATCTCCAGCATATGCATCAACATGGCTCGAACGCGAATCCCGATTAAATGTAGATACTGCCGGACGTACTGGAAAGCAGTACGCTTTCCAGTAAGCCGACAACATCTTGCGAAAGGCTATTCCCATTCGGCGAATACTTCATCGATATACGCTGGGTCGTTGATCGCATCTCCGAGAACTTGTCCGAACATTGCAGCGGAGTCGTAGTTTTCTGCGGTGATAATTCGCCCATCGACGATCACATCGTCCGTGGCTGTCGTCGGATCGCCGATCGAGCCAGATTGGACCATAGAGCCTCCGTTGTATTCGATCTCTTGGCGAGTCGTGTGAAAAGCGGTATCGGAACCTGGCGAAGTATTCGCCCATGCAGAAACTGTCTTTCCGCTAATCGGACTCACGCCATCGACTCGAGCCCAGGCTAATACGGATACACCGTGGCAAATCGCGGAGACGTACTTGTCTTGATCGACAAAATCATTGATCAAGTCGTTAACGGTCGATTTGAGTTCTTCCGTACTATTGTAGGACCCATTGCTGTAGGTTCCCTCGAAGGCGTACTGGTAGCTCGCTGCTCCCCAGCCACCCACAAAAACGATCGCCGAGTAGTCGTCCGCATTCGCGTCAGATAACGCCAAGTCAGGTGTGACATGACCGCTCCCGTCGCCTTGACCTGAATTGGCATGCGGCGTGGCCGTTTCAGTGGTCGTAGCCGCGACAACAACTTCCAGACCTGCGGCTTCCAGTGATGCACGGGTATCGGCATACTCCTGGTAGTAAAAGTCTTGGTTGGCTATCACCATCAACACTGGTGGTGGTGTTTCGTCTTCCACCGGATCATCTTCATCGGCTGGCGGCGTCTTGAAATCATCGATCGGTTCGGTCACCGTGACCAACACCAAATCAGTTGGCCCACGCTGGACACCATCCGTAGCACCGACCTCAATCTGAAAACTTCCTGTGAATTCGGCACTAGGCATAATGCGGAGGATATCTCCTTCCACAACAACATCGACATCGGGCGATTCCGGATCGGTCAGCAAATCTGGATTGTCGTAATAACTGGTATCAAACGAGCCGAGGTGCAAGCTCCGATCGAACGACCCCCGCCAGCGGAAAAACTCACCTTCTGGCGTTAGGTAGAACCATCCCGCACTATCCGAGCGAATCCAGCGATTGTTTTGTCCCAAACAGTTGGTGTGATAATCGTCGGACTCGGTCAAATCGTATTGCGAATCGAGTTCCTGAGCGAGGGAAGGCACGATCGACGCCGAGAAGATTAAATCTTCCGATTCGATATTGCCACTTGCCGTCAATTCGACCTCAAATGCTTCGCCACCTCCGGCGAATTCGAGATCTCCAATCGGATTCATGCTCCAATCAGAAGTTGGGGTAGCCAACGTCGAAGTATCGACAAACTCCGATTCCAATGGCAACATCGCAACGTCGCCTGCCATCATGCGGCGATCTTCCAGGCATTGTAGTTGGGTGCCTAACCGACGTGATCGACGCTGCGGTGAAGCCTTTCTAGTGCGTTTGTTGGCGGCAAGAAGTCGTTTTAAAGCCATGTCTCTCTCCTTCTCATTTTCTCTTGGGGTGACTGCTGTGTTGCTGGCACAAGAGAGAAATGGGCTGAGAAAGAAGGACCTTTCAGCAGAAACCAGGTTTTTTAGAAAACAATTTCGAGAGAATAAATTGTACCGTTGTTTTCAGTTAGAAATTGGCCGCAAGCGGACGCTATGAAACGTCGTCTCGCTATCGTAAGCTCCCAGTCCCAGGGAGGGGCGTGGTAGCGCCCACAAGCCCAGATAACTCAAGTCCGAGCCATCACCGAGGTAGGTCGTGAGCAGCTTGCCATCTAGAAATGCCTCGACCCGATCACGCCGAACGCGAAGACTGATCGTATACGTCTGCCCGTTAACCAAGCTCACATTGTCCGTACGCGTTGGATTAGCGCGTGCATCTTGTCCATCGATGTTCTGAATCCCAGCGAGATTCTCTAGCCAGCCGTCGACATCGAACGTCGCTTCACCATCTCCATCCACGAAATGCAAAGCAATCGATTGATCACCTGAGTGACGCGTAAACATTACCTCGAAGTCATACTCACGGGGTGGCGTATAATTGATCATGATGCGAGCATCCTCTGCCGCGTCGACATGAAGCTGCCCGTCGTCGGTTCGCTCCCATTGCCCAGCAACGACATCGCCATCTAAGTCGACGTGTGGAATGAGGTCGACCATTTCTTGCTGCTGCGTGGCAGAATGAGGCGGCGTGACCAAGCCATTTTCGGCAATGTTTTCCTGTTCGGGGATAACTGGTGGGATGGGCGGAGAATCGTTTCCACCTAGCTTCCCCAATACGAACCAAGCAGCGATAGCACCGCTAAGGGCTGCCAATCCACCAACGAGCCAGCGGTTTTCGCGAATCCAGCTTGGACGGAGGTCATCCAAGCGATGCGATCGAGCTTTAGCCGACGCTTTTTCTTTTTGCACCGTCAACTTTGGCGGTGCCTGCCTCTCAACAGAAGGCATCGCAAGTACCGTATTAGCAGCACTTGGCTGAGTATCGGCAGTATAAGTCGAGTCAGGTCGACCGTATGGTTTCAGCGCTTCGACAAGTTCTGCTGGCGTTTGAAAACGATCGTCTGGTTTTTTGGCCATCAAGCGATCCACAATCGCTATGACTTCTGCGGGGATGTCGATTCGTAATTCGGAAATAGGTTTTGGCTGGCGTTCGCAATGGCCAAGAACCTTCTCGAAGGACGATCCGCCTGGGAACGGTGGTTGGCCGACTAACAGATAATAGAGAGTACAACCGAGGCTATAGAGATCGGCGCGGATATCTGCCCGTTTGGAATCGCGAGCTTGCTCTGGGGCCATGTAATCAGGTGTTCCGAGCGCCGTGAAGTCTGCGGTCAGGCCAGGATCATCCGACGCGCCATCCGCTTCGGTGGCAAACCGTGCGAGGCCAAAGTCAAGGATTTTGATCGTGCCCCTCTTCGTCCTCATAAGGTTATGCGGCTTGATATCGCGATGCACCATTCCTTTTTGAAACGCATGCTGCAAACCTTGCGCGGCTTGCATAACATAGTTGCAAGCATGTAACACCGGTAACTGTTTCCGTCTCGAAACAAGTCCCGAGAGACTGATCCCGTCGATGTACTCCATCACGAGAAAATGCATGTCGCCAGCTTGCTCGGCATCGAAAGCGGTCACGATATTTCGATGTGAAAGCTTCGCCGCAGCTTTTACCTCTTGCCGAAATCGCTCGACGGCCAGGTCGCTGCTAACCAGACGAGACGTAATCACTTTCAGCGCGACAGGTCTTTCCATCAGCTTATGCTCGGCCTGATAGACCACGCCCATTCCACCCTGACCGAGCATCCTTACGATACGATAACGGGGATGATCAAGAAGTGCGGCTGGAATTGTGCCTGTCTCATCGGCAATGTCAGTCGATGAAGGGCTGCTGAATGGGGTTGTTCCATCATCGACCGAACTAGTCGCGGCATGAATTCGTTCAACGAGCGGATCGTGAGGAATGGTGCGCAACACATCACAACACGAGTCACACTTGGCAATGTGGTCTTCGATAACCTGACGTCGCGATTCCTCGAGAGTGCCGTGAAAAAACGACTCGAGCTCGGTTCGCGAAGGATGGGAGACGGTTGTCTCACTCATAGGTCAGAGCACCGGTTGAAAAGCGAAGAGAAATCTATTCGATCAGGCCCAGCCCGCGTTGACGTAATCGGGACAAGATCCGTGATTTAGCTACGAAAACAGCATTCACCGAAATCCCTAACTCTTGGCTGACATCGTCCGCACTTAAGCCATCCAGGGCGAACCGCTGAAATGCCTGCCAGGTCTTGTCGGTAAAAGAAGGGCGTACTTCGTCAAGCAAGTATTGTAGCACGTGCCGATCATGGTCAAGATTCCACTGGGCACTTAGCCCGCTATTGGGATCTTCCAACTGATTGATCACTTCGCCAAAAGCACTTCCACCCATTCCTGCGGCGTGTTTGTTCTTCTTTCGCCAGTGATCGCGGACACAATTGACGGTAATCGTCCGCAGCCAAGCGCGAAATGCCCCGGTTCGGGGTTCGCGACGAAACTCCGGAAAGCGGCGAAATACCACGGCGAGCACGTCCTGACAAATGTCATCTAGATCCGTCACTGCCGCTCCATGCCGCTTGAGCCAACCACGAATCAACGGAGAGTAGAGTTCAACCAGGCGAGACCAAGCCTCTTCGTCGGAGGTTTGCTGCAAGGAGTCAAGAAAACTGACCGAGGTATCCATATCGCCAAGGGCATATTCGTGATGTGTGGGGTTCGGTGGAATGTCCCATCCTACACAGCTTTGGCGAACTCCGCCCCATGGACGAAGCTATTTTTCCTGGAACCGGCAATCTCTTGTGACAAAGATTTTGATTGGAATGGTCGGCCGAAGTTTCTATCTTGGAGACGTCATGCCCCCTCAACTACCCCAAGGTGATTCCCCCATGCTCAAAACCTTGTTTGCACTGGTACTGGCTTTTGCGATCAGCTTCGACGATCTGTGTGCAGCCGATATCTCAGGCGATTTGAAAACGTGGCACAAGGTCACGTTAACCGTCGATGGGCCTGAGGCCAAAGAGACCGATACCAATCCAAATCCGTTTATCGACTACCGGATGACGGTCACGTTTACGCACGAAAGTGGCGAGCCAACTTATCAGGTCCCCGGCTACTTCGCCGCGGATGGCAATGCCGCGAATAGTTCGGCGACCGCGGGAAACAAATGGCGCGCCCATGTTTCCCCGGATCGACCCGGTAAGTGGGATTACGAAGTTGCGTTCGTGCGAGGGAAGGGGGTTGCCTTGGAGCCTTTCGCAACCGGTTCCGCAATTCCGCCTACGAATGGATTGAAGGGCAGCTTCGAGGTCACAGCAAGCGACAAATCGGGAAGAGACTTTCGAGCAGAGGGACGCTTGAACTATGTCGGCCAACATTACCTCCGCTTTGCTGGAAGTGGAAAGTACTTTCTTAAGGCTGGCCCGGATGCACCAGAGACCTTGCTTGCGTATGTCGACTTCGACGGAACCGAGGCGAAGAAAAAGAACGTGCCGTTAAAGACCTGGCAGCCGCACGTTCGTGATTGGGGCGAAGGCGATCCGACGTGGAAAGAAGGGCAGGGAAAAGGCCTGATTGGTGCCGTGAATTACTTGGCTGCCAAAGGATGCAATTCGATGTCATTCCTTCCTTACAATGCAGGTGGCGATGGCGACAACGTCTGGCCTTTCGTCTCGCGGGATGACAAATTTCATTACGATTGCTCGAAACTTGACCAGTGGCAGATCGTTTTCGATCACGCACAAGCCAAAGGAATCTTCCTCCATTTCAAGCTGCAAGAGACCGAGAACGACGACAACATCCGAAATGGAAAAGCCGAAGTACCGACCTCCCTCGATGATGGCGACCTGGGACCGGAAAGAAAGCTGTACTGTCGTGAGCTAATTGCCCGGTTTGGATATGAGTTGGCCCTAAACTGGAACTTGGGAGAAGAGAATACTCAGACTCCCCAGCAGCAGCGTGATATGGCCCGGTACATTCATGACGTCGATCCGTACGATCATTTAATCGTCGTACATACGTTTCCAAATCAGCAGGATAAGGTTTATCCGAAGCTGCTCGGTGATCAATCGGTACTCACGGGAGCGTCGTTGCAAAACGATTGGGATGTTGCCCACGCTCGAACGCTGAAGTGGGTAACTGCATCGGCAGAGGCGGGCAAACCTTGGGTCGTGGCGAATGATGAACAAGGCCCGGCATCGCTAGGCGTGCCACCCGATGCCGAATACGAGGGGCACAGTGGTATCGCGAAGGAAGGAAAGAATTCATACGATCGCCACGACATCCGTAAACAAACGTTGTGGGGCACCCTTATGGCTGGGGGCGCCGGTGTCGAATATTACTTCGGCTACAAGCTTCCACAGAATGACTTAGTTTGCGAAGACTTCCGAAGTCGCGATCAAAGCTGGGATGATTGCCGAATTGCCATTTCGTTCTTCCAGAAGAATCAGATTCCCTTTTGGGAAATGACCAACGTTGACCGACTTCTAACTTCGGAGCATTCAAGTAAGACGTACGGTTTTGCAAAACCGGATGAGCTTTACCTTGTGTTTCTACCACAGGGAGGCGATGTTTCGCTCGATCTTCAAGACGCTAAAGGAAAGTATCAAGTCCAGTGGTTCAATCCACGCACTGGAGGTGACTTACAAGATGGTTCCGTCCTGGAAGTCATCGGCGGCCAAAATGTCGATCTTGGCAAAGCGCCCAGCGAAGCGGATCAAGATTGGCTTGTCATTGTAAGTAAAGCGAAGTAGTGGCTTGTCCATTAAGAAAGGGCGATCTAATGATCGCCCTTTTCGTTGATTTCTTATTGCCGATTGCGAATGCTTAGCGAATCACTTCCCCTTCAACATCGAGCAACTGCGAATTCGGCGCCGAGTTGCCGAAGACGTTGAACATATCAAACGTCCAAACTACCTTCTTCGTCTTCGGATCGATTTCAACGAGCAACGGATTTTCTGGACCGGCGTGGCAGTTGCCAATCATGTAGTTGCCGTTCGGAAGCACTTCGAGTGTCGTGACCCAAGCCAAGGTGATTCCGGGTAGGTCGTTTTGAGTAATCTTCCAAACGATTTCCTTGTCAGGCGTTACTTCGATCACACTGTGCCCATTGCCCGTTGCAATCAACGTGTTGCCATTCTTAAGACGCATTGCACTAAAGGCTTTATTGCCGAATGCTTCTGGTCCATGACCACCACGTGGCTCTTGACCAAACATCGGGACTTCATATTCCCAAACGATTTCACCGCTCTTGCCATCATATTCGCGAATGAACCCATCTGCTTCCTGAGCGACCAAGTAATTGCCACTATTAAGCTTACGAACTAAGCGGGTATCGGAGTGAGCGTCGGGATGATTTCGCTTCAGGGGAATTTCTTTTAGAAGTTTGCCATCACGATTGATTTCGATGATACGACCAGCACCTGACTCGACAATCATCACGTGGCCATTATCGAGTGGCTGAAACGCATGGACTTCGATTCGTTTCCCTTCGTTGCCGTTGCTTTTGGCGGAATCGTACGACCAGACCACCTTCTTGGTTTCCGGATCGATCTCAGCGACCTTGGCGGCACCTTGTTGGACCATGATGTGTCCGTTGTCCAATACGTGGATGTCGTGGATTCCGCCCCACGGCATTTCCCATTCGATCTTGCCGTCCTGATCGACGATCGCCAGCTTGTTATTCCCTTGCATGACCAAACGATAGGGGCCAGCCACTGCGATATTCGCAGTCAAAACAAAAAGGGCCAGGAACATGGATGCAAAACAAAACCAACGCGACATGAGAGAAACTCCGCAGGGTGCAAAGATATGGGGAAGGGACAGGGACTATCCGAGTATAAATTACCCAGGCAGACATCCCATCGTGGCAAGCGATTGGAAATGAAAAACCAACACGATTCTTGCGGATTTTCGCCGGTTTTTGCAGCCAAATTGAGAGTTCTTACGCATCAGCAACGCATTCCCCTGCCGTGTTGCTTGGGGAAGTCACCCGTCTAGATTCTAAAATTCACGGGGTCACAACCGCAACAAAGACGAGAGGGGGCGCCAAGCACAGTTAGATGCCAGACGCCCAAATGGTTCTTAAAATCGGGCGAGGGAAGAAGCCGGCGCGACGGTTTGTCGCGTCCATCAGCGCCGACTTGTTAGCAGCCATTGAATCGAAGCGCGGACCGAATTCTAATGTCGTAGCGACGCCATATAGCTTTCCGCGGAATCTTCATGATCTGGCACGCTCACGGGTGTTTTCAAACTGACGCGATCTTCACGAGGACGTACCAACTCGGCGACTGAATCGATGATCAAGTCTGGCTGGTAAGGATGTCCTGGAACATCTTCGCGCTTGGTGCCACCAGAGAGAACCAAAATCGTTTGATAACCCATCTGAACACCGCCGAGGATATCGGTTTCCATGGTGTCGCCAATCATGACCGTTTCCGACGTTTCCAGGCCAATCTCTTTACGCGCCATGCGCATCATCAATGGACTTGGCTTGCCGATGCTGAGGGCCTTGCGACCAGTGGCTTTCTCAAGGAAAGCAATTGTTGCTCCCGCTCCAGGACGCGTACCTCGCGACGTCGGGCAATTCGGATCATCGTTCGTGGCGATCAGCTTGGCACCATCTAAGATCATTTGGGTAGCCGTCTCGACCATATCCCAGTTCAACGTACGCCCTTCACCCACAACGACGAAGTCAGGATCGTGGTCCACCACCGAATATCCATTCTGGTGCAAGGCATTTAGAAGGCCGCCTTCACCCAAGACGTAGGCCGTGCCGTTCGGTTTCTGGTTGGCCAGGAATCGAGCCGTTGCCATCGCGCACGTGAAGACATGCCTCTCTTCGACCTCGATCCCCATGCGTGACAACTTGGTGACTACATCTCGACGGGTACGTTGACTGTTGTTGGTAAGAAACAGGAAGGGGGTCTCGTCGTTTCGAAGCTGTCGAATAAATTGATCCGCGCCAGGGATCAACTGACTGCCCCGATACATGACGCCATCCATGTCGATCAAAAATCCCTTACTCATCACTGAACCTCTCAAGGATAAAATTAGGTCCGCGCCGCCTGCCTCCTGAGAGGTGGCCGCCAACCGAAAAAGTTCTCAGTTGTTCCGCCAGATCCATTGGCAACGACTGTGCCAAGATTTCAGTAAGGGAAGAATCTTTTGTGGCCACTTTCGCAGAATGCGGAGAAAAAGCGGCGAAGCGTTAAATAGTGGTAGCTATTGTCACGTAGCAGAAAAAGAAGACTTTGCCAAAGATCGTTATTTCAGGGAGTGCTGTCAGTTTACGCGTGCTGTCTGCTGAATGTTTCGGCAGATGCCGAGCAGCTGGCATTCAATCGTCCCTAGTCTGGGGTGGTACGTAATGGCCATAGATTAAATAAATCAATAAGTCTTAAAGAAGTGCTTATCGTGTTCATCGCATCTTATTAACCGAAACTACGCAGTTTAAATGCTTGCTACGGTGTGTTTGAGTGTTGACGCCCGCTAGAGAGAAGAATTGGCTGTTTAGGCGATTTACGGCGCAACAATTTCCTGGCCATTCAAGAATGACAAAGTGTGGATTCAGGGAACGTTTCCTAAGGATAGCTGCAACTAGCCTAAATCTTGTTTTTCATCTTCCTACTCTCGTTAGATGTTTCGACTGCCGCTTCGACATGGATGAAGCAGGCAACGAATGGTGCATGGGCAGGAAAAAAGCCCGGCATTACAATGGGCCGGGCTTTCTGGTTTACAACATGTTGGTGACACGATCGGCCAGGCCCTTTTCGCCTAGTACGATGTTCAAATTACCAGTCATGGCGATCTTTTCGAGAACTTCCAGCTCGCGCAATCGCATCAAGGTCGGGTTGTCGGACAGCATTTTGGCCGTGTTGGCCTGACTTCGCATCGCGGCGACTTCCTCGCGCCGGACAATCAGGTTGGCTTCGGCCGCTTTCTTGGCTTCCATCACCTGATTCAGCAGGTTCTTCATTTCCCCAGGTAGAATCACATCTCGGATTCCAACGCTGACGATGCTTAGACCTAATTCACCAGCACGCCGCCGGACAATCGTTTCCAGCTCTCCCGCAACGGATTCCTTGGCACTTAGGAACGAATCAAGTTCCTGCGAACCGATCACGCTCCGCAGTGCCAACTGCACTTCGCGGTAGAGTGACTGCTGCAAGCTGTTACTTGCGGTCACCGCCAACTTGGCATCGACAATCTTGTAGGTCGCCACGGCGTTAATCCGCAGCGTGACCTTATCTGCCGTCATGATGTCCTGACCACCGATGTCGAGCATCGTCTCTCGCAGGTCATTTTCAACTAGCTTGATATCGGCTACTCCTCGCCAGAACGCGTAAGTACCTGGGGTCAGCGTTTCAACGTAGCGGCCATCAATGAACAATACGCCAGCGCACTCGCGATTGACGTCGTAGAACTCAAGTTGCTGCCGCGCGAACGTGTTCTGCCAGATCGGCTTCAATTGAGCATGTTCGAAGCGAATATCGCGCGCGTCAAAGGTCTCGACAACTACGTCGTGGAACTTCGTCCAGTAAGCGTACAAACCTGGACCGAATGCTCGATCGAAACGACCATCAACCCAGACCAGCGCGCGCTGGTGCTGCTTCAAGTCAAGAACTTGTGCTCGTTCCGCAAGCTCGCCCGACTTAACAATCACGTCCAGTTGTTCGTCAACAAGAAATGCGTCGCGCTGCGAATGAATCGACACTCGAACCTTATTCCATGGATCGAAGAACTTATGCGCTCCTGGTTCCAAGATTCCCGCGAAATCACCTTCACGAAACAGGAATCCGACTTCAAAGTTCTTGATCTTGATTTTCTTCTCGAACAACATGTTGCACCTCCTTTTGGCACAACGTTACTTGACCCGACGTGCGGTCCGCAAAAATAAACGTCCTCTCAGCGGACTCTTTCGAAGCAATTTGTTTGCAAGATAAAAAAGACACCCTTGGCAAACGGACGTTCGCGGTAGTCCCAGAAAAAAACGCGGAGTCATGGCGATTGCAATTACGTCGTTAGGCGGTCGGCGATCGTCGCCGAGACGATTACCGCAAAGCAAGCTCGACGGTAAAGCGAATCGAATTAGATCGCAGTTGGCCAAATTCGGATGGTTGCAATCAGCCATCCTGCAAGGCATTCTTCATCTGGTGCTGCGGGTGTGAGCCTGGTTCAACTTGGCACGCTGTCTGCCGAAACAAACAGCCCGCTTCCGTCGACGAGGTTCCCTCCCAGAGCTGATATAGCGTCGTCCGCTCGCCTCAGGCACTTGGTGGACCTTTCGGCCCGGTGGAGACGGATCTCTCGATCTGTCGTTTCGAGTGGGCAGGAGTCGAACCTGCAACTTTCAGTTCCCTAGACTGATGCTCTACCATTTGAGCTTCCACAAACCCAAGTTTGCCTTTTAGAGACCGTTCGTAGAACGCAAGGTACTAACCTGCCCAAAGGCATGAGTCCTGGCGCCACCGGAAAGCAAACTCAGACGTTCCTTACAAGGAGACGCGGGTGGGAATCGAACCCACGATAAACTGTTTTGCAGACAGCCGCCGCACCACTTGGCTTCCACGTCCTATGCAGAGGTAGACAGGAAGTCAAAAGAAGCGTTCGCTCAGAACCGTAAAAAAAAAATCGGCCGAACGTAACGACGTTCGGCCGAAGGGCATGACGCGGCGCTGCTCGCCGGGGATTAGTTTTGTGGTCGTGGACCGCCCGGGCCGCGACCGGGGAAACCCATGCCGGGGCCGCCGCGACCAGGACCGCCAAGTCCAGGACCTTGCTGACTCATTTGTTGCAAGCGGGCAAGTTGATCGTCGGTCAGGATGCTCTTTAAACGCTTGTCGACCAGCTTCTGTAGGGCGTCGAGCTGTTTCTTCTGAGGAGGCGTCAACTCGAGCTCCGCAGCCAAGAATTCGGGTAGAACTTGACCTGGCTGCATGGCCGGAGGACCACCAGGGCCGCCGCCAGGAGGAAAGCCTCCCATTCCAGGACCACCTAGTGGGCCACCGCCGCCCGGTCCGCCACCACCAGGGCCTCCTCGGAAACCGCCACGATGTCCGGACGATTCTTGCTCAAACAATGCAACCAGCTCGTCCTTCGTTGCTACGCCGTCCCCGTCCTTGTCCGCACGCTTTACGAGCGGCAGTAACCGTGAGTCTGTCATCTCTTCGGCGGAGATCGAGCCGTCCTGATTGGCGTCGAACACTTTCAGGCGAGCCAGGAAGCTTTCGACGGTCATCTGGTTAGAGCCGCGGCCAGGGCGGCCAGGTCCTTGCGAATAGGCAATGCTCGTGATCGCCAGAAGAGCAACCACGGAAGTGAAACAAAGGATCTTTCTCATGGCAAACTTCTTTCTCGATGGTGTTATGTCACTGGAAGAGTCTTAGCGGCGGGATTCAAATTGACGCTCATCGGGCGTTCGGCCAACGACAATGTCAAAATTCGCTGCCAACTCTCCTATCATCGATCCCTTAACTGGATTGAAGTCTGTTTGAACGAGTTCTCGATCAACCAAGTCTCCAGTCGAGCGGAAAACGCCGTCGGTATCATTTCCTTTGAATCCTCGAATAAAGATTTGCGAGGTAAGAAGTTCTCGGTCCCCTTGGGAAACCTTGAAGTGGATATGCCCAGCAGGACGTCCCGGATAGGGGACCGGCTTGATCGTGCGGAATCGGTATTCGCCGGAAGAATCGGTTTCAAACTTTCCATAACCTTGGAAGTTTTTGTCCTGCTGGTCCTTCTTGCCATTGCTATCGCGGGTATGGAGATAAACCGCATTGGCATCGCACTGCCAAATCTCAATAGTGGCATTCTTCAACGGCGCACCACTAGGTGACAAAATCTTCCCGGTAAGGTGCGTGATCTCGCCGATCGCGCGCGTTGTGCTATCGTTAATGATCAGCAGATCATTGTCTTGATCGAGCGGAAGCTTGTCGGGATAAAACGGACCTTCTGTCAAGCGTGGGGTCAGCGAAAGCATTTCCGCAAACACGCCTGGCGTAAACAAGGCCGTTGCACCCATAGCGGCGGCACCACGAAGAATTTGGCGTCGGGATGCAAACAGAGATGAACATGACATAGAGTCAACTCCAACGAATTGAATGAGACAAGGGACTAGAAAGGGATCGGTGGCCGCTACACCTACCCACTACGATGAAACCCTGCGAATCGTTCTAAGTTTCGCGGTTGCTGCGGCTTAATCGATCTAACGACTGATTTTCTCTAGGGATCGATCGCAATACCAGGCAAAGTGGGGCTTTTGCCCAAAGCCAATTTCCGCGACGATATTCATTATACGCTTACAGCACCCCTTCTTGAGAGGTGCGCGACTGATGTGAAATAACCTCCTGCGTTTGAACAATATGCCGCTGATTACGCTGAAGAACGTTCGCCATTCCTATCATGATCGACCTTTATTCACGGACGTGAATCTTGTGCTCGAGCCGGGCCAGCGTGTTTGCTTGATGGGAAGGAACGGAGCAGGTAAATCTACCCTTCTCAAGATTTTGGCAGGCGAAGTCATCCCAGACGACGGCGAAGTCGCTACGGCTGTTGGGTTGACGCGTGCTCAGATGGCACAAACCGTTCCGACTGACGATCGAGGTACGGTTTTCGACGTCGTCGCCGACGGCGTCGGGGATCTGGCGGCGATCCTACGTGAGTACCATACGCTTACCCATCAATTTGCAGAGAATGCAACGGACGAGATCGCCAAACGTTTGGATGAACTGCAACACGAAATCGATACGAACGACGGTTGGAATCTGCAGAATCAAATCGAACAAACGTTAACGCGAACCGGCCTCGATGGGGAATTGGTTTTTCAGAAGCTCTCGGCGGGGATGAAACGCCGTGTGCTGCTTGCTCGCGCGCTAGTCAACGAGCCTGATTTGCTGTTGATGGACGAACCGACGAACCATTTGGATATCGATTCGATTCTGTGGCTGGAAAAGTTACTGCTTAATACTTCTAGTTCGATTGTCTTTGTTACACACGACCGCGCTTTCGCAAGAAAGCTGGCCACCCGTGTGGTCGATGTCGATCGCGGGCGTGTTACCAGTTGGTCGTGTGGCTACGACGATTTCTTAAAACGAAAAGCCGAGTCTCTCGAAGCGGAAGAGAAACAGCAGGCTTTGTTCGACAAAAAATTAGCCCAGGAAGAAGCTTGGATTCGCCAAGGTATCAAGGCTCGGCGAACACGCAACGAAGGTCGGGTGCGCGCGCTGAAGAAGCTGCGAGAAGAGTTTCGTGATCGACGGAAGCACGTCGGCAGCGTGAAAATGGAAGCTCATGCGGCGGATCGGTCGGGGCAACTGGTCTTCAAGGCGGATGACCTCTCGCACCGATTCGGCGACTTACGAATCGTCGATGACTTTTCAACGGTCGTGATGCGTGGTGATAAGGTTGGCATTATTGGCCGGAACGGCATCGGTAAGTCGACTTTGCTGCGGATCTTATTAGGTCAACTCAAGCCTGACAAAGGTCAAGTCAAAGTAGGGACCAATGTTCAGATCGCCTACTTCGATCAACTTCAAGCTCGTCTCGATCCAGAGCAAACTCTGCGGGCCAATATTGGCGAAGGGAACGAGTTCATTCAAGTTAACGGCAAGTCGAAGCATGTGGTCGGCTACCTGCAGGAGTTTTTGTTCACACCCGAACAAGCGAACCGGGCGATCAAATACTTAAGCGGTGGCGAACGCAATCGCTTGTTGTTGGCTCAATTGTTTGCCAAGCCGTCGAATGTGTTGGTACTTGATGAACCAACGAACGACCTCGATGCCGACACGATGGAACTACTGGAAGACCTGGTAGTGAATTATCCTGGAACGATTCTTGTGGTCAGCCACGACCGCGAGTTTCTGAACAATGTGGTCACTAGCACGATTGCTTTTGAGGGAGATGGCATCGTTCGTGAATATGCAGGTGGATACGATGACTATTTGATTCAGAAGAACAAGGAAGAGACTCCGCAGTTTGAACCAGCCAAGGTCGAGCCCAAACCGGTTGCCGAAACGAAGCCTTCCGCACCCAAGAAGAGCAATGCGGAAGGTGGCCGCGGTCGGAAGCTGAGCTACAAAGAGCAACGCGAACTCGACAACTTGCCAGACCGTATCGCGGAACTGGAAGCGGAGCAGGAAAAGCTTCAGGCCAAGATCGCCGATCCAGGGTTCTATCAGCAATCGCAGGATGAAATCAAAAAGGTTTCCCAGCGAGTTGAAGAAATCGGCGACGAATTATTGATGGCGCTAGAACGCTGGGAAGAACTAGCGACAATCCAAGAAGGGAGCTAACGCTAAAATTGGGAAGTCGCGATAAACGTGCCCAGCATCAAGATCCAAACGACATCCAGAAAGTGCCAGTAGATCGCACATAGATCGACGCCCCAGTGGCTTTCGTGATCGTAGCGATGGTGATACGCGTGGTAGATGATCCAACCCAGAAAGATCATTCCGCCAACAACGTGCAGACCGTGGACGAAGACCAGAAAAAACGCGACGCCGAACTGAGGTTGTAGCTGATCTTGGCGATTTACCGTCTGAATGCTTTCTAGCAAAACGCTCAGTCCAACGGTTTGGCACAAGATGAATACGATCGACACAGCGACCGACGCCCAAAGCCAGTTCCGCAATTGAATCTGCCGCTCGCGACGGACGCTGACAACCGCTTGATGCAGGGTAAAGCTGACGCCCAGCATGAAAAGCGTGCCAACGGTTAATGGCCAAGGAATGCCGCTGAACGGGATGGCCAGGACTTTGGGGAAGAATCCAATCGCGATGAAGCCGACCAAGCCCGCCAGGAAGAACATGGTCAACGAGGCAATGAAGAGGGCGAAACCAATCCTGGCTTGGTATTCCTCGCGTCGCATCGACATCGTCGAGAAAGAGTTTCGGAGCATTGCGACTTGAGACCTCGACAGGTGGACCCATTATCCTGCTGGGCCACCTGTTCAACTCACGTTAACGGATGGTTACTCCACCGTCGCCGTAGCGTTGTAATACTGCTCGATCTGTGGCTGATACTGTTCCGAGTCGAGTAACGAGAACCCGATGAACAATGCCACGAAAATCAAGCTGAACACCAGCAGGAGCACGTTGAAAAACTTGTCGAAATAAAGGTGCATGAAGAATGCAGCAACCAACAAGGCCTTTACGGTAGCAATTGCCAAAGCAACCCAAATATCGATGCCGCCCAGTTCCCACTCTGCCACTGAGACCGTGAAAAAGGTCAGAGCGATCAGAGCTGCGAACGTTCCCAGCAACATCGGAATCGACATCACGTGCGATAGGCCGTGATCGTGATTGTCGGCAGAATTCGAATGGTCAGACATATCAGGATTCCGGGTTGGAATTAGGAACGAATGAGGTACAGAAGCGGGAACAGGTAAATCCAGATCAAGTCGACCAAGTGCCAGTAAAGACCGACGTAGTCGACAGGCCCAAAGTACTCACTACTGAAGTCACCCCGAATCGAGCGACGAATCAACCAAGCGATGGCAATCATCCCACCAACAATATGAATCCCGTGCAGACCAGTCATCATATAGTAGATGCCGAAGAAGATTTGAGCATTACGCGGTGCGTTCACAAACTCTTCAGGGCCACCGTGACCGTGAGCGTCGCCATGCTCAGCGGAGGCATGCTCGCCGGAGTCATGTGCAGTGGCGTGCTCTTCTTCACCATGGGCCGCTTCGCCTTCGCCGTGAGCGTGTTCTTCAGCGGCAGTATGTTCTTTCTTTTCCGCTTCTGCGACTTCCTCGGCAACCTCCGGGAATTGGATCGGGTGCTGCACCTGGTAGATGACGTTCGCTTCGCCCGTCAAAAGCCCCTTCTCGAACTTGTGAGTGTACTCGAAGTACTTAATCACAAGGAAAACGCCAGCCAGCAAAAACGTAGTGACAAGCAGGCCAATCAGGAGTTTCTTTTGGCTCAACTGAGCAGCGCGAACGGCCCAAGCCATCGACAAGCTACTAACGATCAGTACCACCGTATTGACGGCACCCAGTAACGTATTGAGTTCTTTATGAGCGTACAGAAAGACTTCCGGATGGTTGTACCGGTAGATAATGTACGCACAGAACAGCCCGCTAAAGAACAGGATTTCTGTGATCAAAAAGAGCCAAATGCCCAGCTTGCCCGAGTCGAACTGCTGTTGCATCGTCTCGAAGTGGTGAGCCTGGAACGGTGAGTGACCGTGATGGTCATCCTCCGCATGATGGGCGTTATCGTGGGTTTCGACGGCGGCGCTCATAGGGCAAATTCGTTTCTAAACGTCGTCACGCTAGGGAATGAATGAGTACTGACTGTTAGTGATGCGAATCAGTTTTTGGCTTATTCGCTGCTTCGGGATCCTTCACAAAGCCGCCCACCTGAGGATCGTACTTCAGGTCGCTGAAATCGTAAGGCGAACCGACAGCCGGAGCATGTTCAAAGTTGTAGTAGGGCGGAGGACTCGTGCAAGTCCATTCCAGTGTTGCCGCACCCCAAGGATTGGCAGGTGCCTTGCGGCCTTTGAACAGGGAGACAATCAACACGGTAACGGCACCCACCATTCCGAGACCGAGCACAATCGCTCCGATGGTCGAGAGTTGGTGGAAGATTTGGTATTCCGGGACGTAGGTTGCGTATCGGCGAGGCATGCCACGAGAACCCATGATGAACTGCGGCAAGAAGGTGAGGTTGAATCCGATGAACACCACCAAGCAGAACAAGCGACCGAACATTTCGTTGTACATCACACCAAACATCTTCGGCCACCAGTGATAGAGGCCACCGACGAATGCGATAACGGTACCCCCCATCATCACGTAATGGAAGTGAGCGACAACGAAGTAAGTGTCGTGCAGGTGAATGTCGGTTGCCAACGCACCGAGGAACAACCCAGTCAGACCACCAATCGAGAAGAGGAAGATAAACGACAAGGCGTAGCACATCGGCGTAGCCAAGTTGATATTCCCCTTGTACATCGTGGCCAGCCAGTTGAACACTTTGATGGCCGATGGAATTGACACGCTGAAGGTCAAACCACTGAAGATCACGGCCGTCATTGGGCTTTGACCACTTACGAACATATGGTGGCCCCAAACCAGGAAACCAAGCAGAGCAATCGCAATCGAGCTGTAAGCGATGAACGTATAACCGAAGATCGGCTTACGGCTGTAGACCGACATCAATTCACTGATGATCCCCATCGCGGGCAAAATCATGATGTACACAGCTGGGTGCGAGTAGAACCAGAAAAAGTGCTGGAACAAAATCGGGTCGCCACCCAACGCTGGATTGAAAATACCGATCTGCAGGATTCGTTCGGCCATCAATAGCAGAAGTGTGATACCCAAAACTGGCGTCGCCAGAATCTGAATGATCGCAGTCGCGTAAGTCGCCCACATGAACAGCGGCATCTTGAACCAGGTCATACCTGGCGGACGCATCGTGTTCACGGTGACGATGAAATTCAAGCCGGTGAAGATCGAGCTGAACCCGAGGATAAACGCACCAATAGTGGCCGCGATCACGTTGGTGCTCGTCTGGATGCTGTAAGGCGTGTAGAACGTCCAACCAGTGTCCAATCGCGTGGTAACCAAGGCGATTAGAAAGAAGATACCGCCCAGCACCCAGAGGTGGAAACTGGCCAGGTTCATTCGCGGGAACGCGACGTCCTTGGCGCCCACCATCAATGGCAACACGAAGTTGCCGAGTGCCGCAGGCACGCTAGGGATGATGAACAAAAACGTCATGATCGCGCCATGCAGCGTGAACAGTTGGTTATAGGTATCGTTATTGACCAGCCATTCTGGGAACAGGCCGTTCGGCATGAACAAGTGCAATCGCAGCAGCAACGCCATGATGCCGCCCAGAAAGAACGAGCTGAAAATGCCGACCAAATACATCACGCCGATCCGCTTGTGATCTAACGTGAAGGCCCACGAGAGAAACCCACGCGAACTAGTCAGGTAGTTCGAGCTTGGGTCGTCGTTGTGACCGATGTCGATTTGTGTGTCTGGCGTTATCGTAGCCATGGCTTAAATGCCCTATCTGGATTTCTTACTTGAGCGATTTGAGGTAAGCGATAATCGCGTTGATTTCATTGTCTTTGAGCAGCTGCGGCGTGAACACGGGCATCACCGGTTTGCGTCCCACAACTACCTTCGCATTTGGTTCGCGAACCGATTCGCGGATGTAGTTTTCGTCCATAACGACGGCTTCTGGCGAACTCGCACCACGTGGGATGACGTTGCGTTCGGTGCCCCATTGGCCATTAAGGGCCGGACCAGCGTATTTGGCCGAGTTGTCCCCCTCGACCGAATGGCACTGCGTGCAACCTTTCTTCTTGAACGCTTTTTCGCCGCCTTCTTCGGGTGGGATTCCTTCCAGGTAGTTCGCGGCACCTTCTAGCCACAGGTCAAAGTCACTTTGCTCGTGCACGTACACCTTCGCCAACATGCGAGAGTGATCTTTTCCGCAGTATTCTGCACAGAACAGGTCGTATGGTTCGTGAGCGTCTTTCTCGATGCCCTCCCCGGTCGTCTCGTTGGCGATGACCCAAGTCGATGTGTATCGCTGAGGAACACAGTCCATCTTGATACGGAAAGCAGGGACGTAAAAGCTATGCAGCACGTCGGACGATTGCAGAACAAAACGAACCGGCTGACCAACAGGAATGTGCAATTCGTCGGAGTCGGCCCCGTTGGGGTAGATGAACTGCCAGCTCCATTGCTTGGCGATCACCTGAATCTCGTAAGCGTTTTCCGGCGCTTCCCGCATATCAAGGTATTTGGTGAAGCCGTAGAAGAAGATGAAACCGACCAGGATGGACGGAATCACGCTCCAGGTAATTTCCAAGACTTCGTTGTGCGACGCGGAAGGCGTTTCAACATGACCTTTGCGGCGGTGATAACGCAGTACGAAGTAGACCATCACAGCTACAATCGCGACGAAGAAGAACGCCGAGAGGTAGTAGATGAAATCAAAAAGTCGGTCGACATCGCCCGCGAAGGTGGATCGTTCCGGCGGAAAAAACATGGACGAACTGGCGTCCGCCAAGATGGAAAGCATGGTTGAGCCTATAAGGTGGACCATCGCGTGCTAACTTGTTTACTTGCTTAGGTCGCTTGGGAAGACGAATGGCCTTCCGTTCGCTTGGAATATTCGTGATTGTTATTGGCTAAACTCTTCTGGCGATAGATCCAGAAGGGAGCAAGGCCAACGATCAAGCAAAGTACCGTGGTGAGGGCACCCAATTGCATGATCCTAACTGCTTCCGGGCCGTAGCGACCGGTTGTTTCATCGTACATGAAGCAAGTGAGGATAACGCGATCGATGGTGGTGCCGATCTTTCCCTCACTGGCTTCCACCAGCGACAAACGCAGGGTGGGTTCGTCAAACTGAACGCCGTAAATGTAACGTGAAATTCGCCCTTCCGGCGTGCATAACATCAGCACAGCGATGTGGGCATATTCTTTTCGTTCGGGCACATAGCGAAATTTGACGCCTGTGGCTTTGGACATCGCCAAGATCGACTTGGGAGCTCCTACCAGAAAGTGCCAACCGCTACCGGTGCCTCCTCGACCATACTCTTCGTAATAACGCTTACGGGTTTCTCTTGCACGTTGAGGAGTTTCGTTTGGATCGATACTGATCGACACAATTTGAAATGCTTCGCCAACGCTGGGATCCATTTCTCGCAGCGTGGCCACCAGGCCGTTCAGCTGTTGCTGACAAAGCATGGGGCAGTTGGAATAGTTCAGCGATAAGATGACAGGCTTCTCACCATCGAAAAAGTCACCGAGCCGAATTTGATTACCAGTATGGTCGGTGAATTTCGTATCGAGGGGGAGTTGGTCGTTGAGATGTTCTTCGACGTCCAACCCATCGACGGCTGCTGGCGTTTCGTTAATTTGGGCGGATGCGCTCATGCTCAGTAACGAGCACACGCACATGGCCAAAATTGATCGAACTAGCAAACCGCCTCGCATTCTATTAACACGCTGTTGAGGAAATAGTTAGTTGGATTCGTATTGCTGGGCGACAACCTTCATGGCCTGATCGATAGGCATGCCGATTGTCTTGGTTTCTTTATTGACCCAGGTGTAGCCATTGTTCAACTTGGCCTTCTGAGCACTTAGGATGCTCTCGACAGCTCCCAGACGAACATCACGTTTTGCGGCTTCGTGCGTGGTCGAATACTGCAAGTAGGCGGCCTGAAGTCCAATGATACAAATAAAGGTAACGATCGCACTCAGAAAACCTACCAGGGCGATCATCGGTGTGTTGAGATCGTCATAGTTCGGCGCGGTAGGAGCGTCGTGAGCATGATCGACTGCCGGAGCAGGCGTTGCTTCCGAAGCTTCCGTTTCAGGTGCGTTTTCAGGTGTATCTGACATCCAATCGCCCTAATTAATGATTTTGAAGGGCCAACGATTCGTCCAATCGGGGATCTTTGATCGGAACGAGCGGCTTATCCGTGGCAAACCAAATTAGCGAGCTAATGTAGACACCGCCAATTCCCAGCAAACAGCAGACATCCGTCAAACCGAAGGTCGGTGGTCCGTCTGCGGCACCAACTTGTGGCATGATGATGTAATACAGGTCAACGTAGTGCATCACGAGGATGAAAACGGCCCAGCCCGAAAGGATGTACTTGTTGCGACGGACATGTCGCGACATGACACCAAAGAATGGTATGAAGAACTGGCCGAAAAGCAAAAAGATGGCGACGTATGCCCAACCATGTTCCTGCCGACGCAGATACCATTCAGTTTCTTCAGGGATGTTGGCGTACCAGATCAGCAAGTACTGACTGAAAGCGATATAGCCCCAGAACAGCGTGAAGCCGAACGTGTACTTACCAAGGTCGTGGTAATGTTCCTTCGTGACGATGCCAACAAGCTTTCCGTCGCTTTGCAGGAGGAACAGGATCAACGTGATCGCTGCAAAAAAGCTAACCGCACAACCAGCGAAGAAGTAAACACCGAAGATGGTGCTGAACCAATGCGGATCGAGCGACATCAACCAGTCGAACGAGGCGAACGTGACCGTGAGGGCGAACACGATGACCGCAATTGAGCTGTTCTTTTGCAGGTTCAAGGTGATCTGCTTGTCACCCGTACCATCTTGTTTTAGCGAGTTGGTGTAGAAGTAACGAGCGATCCCAATCCATGCCGCGAAGTAAAGTACGGCACGAATGGCGAAGAATCCCCAGTTCAAGTAGGGAGATTTGTGGGCGATCAGTTGATCGTAATGTTCGCCACCGGGGACGGTGAGTTCGGGATTGTTCCAGTCGAACAACGAGTGGCTGCCAAACAAAACCGGAAGGAGGATGACGAGAAATAAGATCGACATCGGAATCAGGTTTTGCATCATCAACTCAGCCACACGACGAACGACAACGTTCCAACCTGCGCGGGCGAGGAAGTGGATCGGCACGAAAAACAACGCACCCAGCGAAATGCTCAGGAAGTAAACGAAGCTCGTGAGGAACGAATGGAAGAAGTAAGACTTATCTTCCTGCATCAGGCCAAGAGCCATGGCCAGAAGCAAGAACACGACTCCAGCGCCGAGCGCGACGACCCGCACCGACTGCCAAGCCGGATTGAGGCGGATCGATTCATCATCCGTCACGGTGATCGTAGGTTTATGGTGACCGCCCATTGCGTTACTGACCCTTAATTTCCAATTCTTTCAACTCGACGGCAGGAATTTCACTCTCCGTGCCCGTTCGCGTCTTCTGCAGAGCTCGAATGTAGGTGACGATTGCCCAACGATCTTCCGGCGGAATCTGATCGCCATAACCCTTCATCTTGCGGATGCCGTGAGTAATGGTGTTGAAGATCTTGCCATCTGGTTGCGTCAGAAGGTAATCGGTATGCAAGTTCGTTGGAGGAACCCAGGTGGGTTGTTCGCGTTCGATTGCTCGCTGCGAAACCAAGCCATCTCCGTCTCCAGCCAAGCCGTGACAGACCGAGCAGTAAATGTTGTACCGCTTCTGACCACGTTCGACGGTCGATTGTGTGACTTTAATCGGGGCAATCTTTACCCAGTTGGGTTCGTTTTCTTCAGCTGGGGCAGCGGCAGGGGCCTGGCCGTCCGCAGGGGCTTCGGCCATCGGTTGTTCCGCTGCTTCCTCCGCAGGCTTCTCTTCTGCGGGTTCTTCCGCAGCAGGTTCCGCTGGTTTGTCTTCTTCCTGAAGGAAGACGACGTTCTGTTCGTCTGAATCAGCCGCGATACCAGTCACGAATTCCGTATCCAACGAATCGCTGCGCGACACGGTGCCAGGAATTCGAGGCCGCATGGCACGGCCATCTGCGAAGATGTCCGAAGGCATCGTGGTTTGGGTATCCGCACGAAGCTGAACGTCCATGTCGCGAATCGGATTGATCCGTGGCACCGTTGAGGTGGAGTTGTAAGCTTTCCACAGGAGCAGTGGCGGAATCAAGGCGATGACGATCGCACACAGGCCCACGATCTTGATGACCGGAGGAAGGTTGGCTTCGCTTGGGTCTTCGTAGACTTCGAGTACGGCTGTTTGACCGCGGAAGCCATCAAACAATTCACGAGTCTTGTTGGGCTTGTACGATGGATCGTTGATGTCGACGGTCAAGAAGAACTTGTCGTCGGTAGCTCGGGCGAATTCCGGCACGCGGAATAGCGGATTCGAGAACGTTGGCAAGCGGTTGAGTGCCAACATGCCGATGAATACGGCGATGGCGGCATGCAGAATCACCAACTCGAAGATCACCGGAATGTTCGCAGGCAAGCTGAAAGTAGGCTTGGCCGAGATCATGAATGGATAATCGAAGGCGTTGGTATAGTACTGCAGAGCAAGACCAGCGGTTCCACCGATGATACCCAAGGACAACACAATCCAAGGCAGGATGGTTGGCTTGATGCCCAGTGCTTCGTCGATCCCATGAAGCGGGAACGGGGTGAAGGCGTCGGTTTTCGTGTAGCCCGCCTTACGCACTTTTTCGCACGCCACCAACAATGAGTCGGGGTCGTCGAACTGTGCCATCAGCCCGATCAGCTTTTGGTCCGAGTTGTTCGATTCTTGTGCCATTTATCTTTGGCCCTGTGGAAATGCCAGGGAAAAATGTCGGAATATTAGTGGTCGACTTCGTCGTCGTGGTAATCGCCTTGCGGAATGTCGTGGATGTCGTGATGCGGATGAGCCATCACCGACTTGACTTCCGCCATGGCCACGATGGGGCCGAAGCGAACGAACAACAGGAACAACGTGAAGAACAGCCCAAAGCTGCCAACTAACATTCCATAGTCAACCCAGGTAGGAACGAACTCGCCCCACGAGGAAGGTAGGAAGTCGCGTTGCAGCGAGGTTACGGTGATCACAAACCGCTCGAACCACATGCCGATGTTCACGAAAATACTGACGACGAACATGACCCATGGGGTAGTTCGGCAGAAT
This sequence comes from Blastopirellula marina, assembly GCF_002967765.1. Lineage (NCBI taxonomy): Bacteria > Pseudomonadati > Planctomycetota > Planctomycetia > Pirellulales > Pirellulaceae > Blastopirellula > Blastopirellula marina. Next base: position 262,085 of record NZ_PUHY01000015.1, read on the forward strand.
TTGAACCAGAACAACTGTGGGCTGATCACGTTACAGGAAACCATCACCCAGTACGCCCACGGTGTCAGACCGAAAGCACGGTTAACGAAGGCGAATTGCTCCATCAGGTTACCGCCGTACCAAGCGATGAAGAATTCCATTGCGTAGGCGTAGCCGACCATCGAGCCGGTCGCCAGGAGAATCTTACAAACGTTTTCCAAGTGTCGTTTCGTCACGACATCTTGCAGGCCGAAGATCTGGCGAGCAGGTACCATCAAAGTCAGCACCATACCGAAACCACTGAAGACCGCACCTGCAACGAAGTAAGGTGGGAAAATCGTGGTGTGCCAACCAGGTAGCTGCGAAACGGCAAAGTCGAAACTAACGATCGTATGCACCGAAAGCACGAGCGGAGCGGCTAGAGCGGCAAACAATGTGTAGGCTTTTTCATAACGCGACCACTTACGAGCCGAACCGGTCCAACCGAGCGAAAGAACCGAGTAAACGATTCGCAGGATCGGGTTCTTCGTGCGATCCCGCAAAGTAGCAAGATCGGGAATCATGCCCGTGTACCAGAAGATGACCGACACGGTAGCGTAGGTCGAAACGGCAAACACGTCCCAGAGCAGTGGACTGCGGAACTGTGGCCACATCGAAAGTTGCAAGCTTGGGATTGGAAATAGCCAGTAAAAGACCCAGACACGACCGATGTGGACTGCCGGGAAAACACCAGCACAAGCGACCGCGAAGATCGTCATCGCTTCCGCGAAACGGTTGATACTTGTTCGCCAGTTTTGGCGGAAAATAAACAGAATCGCGGAAATCAGCGTACCAGCGTGACCAATACCGACCCAGAACACAAAGTTCACGATCGGAAAGCCCCAGTAAACTGGGTTGTTGTTACCCCAGACACCGACACCGGTGAAAACCAAGTAACCGATCAAGCTGCCGAACATGCCCAGCGTCATCAGGGACACCGCAAACGCAATGTACCAAGCAATGGGCGTTTTCGATTCGTTGATGCGGCAGACCAGCTCTGTCACCGAGCCGTAATTGTGTCCGCCAATCACGAGCGGAGTCCGGTTACCCGGATCGTCGATGGTGGTGTCGATGACTTCGTTTACGGTGGCCATTCGTGCTCTTGGTATTGAAACTCAGGCTAATGGATTTGCGAGGGGCGTTGTTGGGAAAAGAGGCTTAGTGCTTCTCTTCCGCCTTTTCCATTGGATGCTCTTCCGCTTTTTCGCCCTCAGCGTGTTCGCTGGTAGGATGGGCGTGCTCGTCTTCTCCGTGCTCGTGGCCATGTTCCTCTCCACCGTGACCCCCATGCCCTTGCGGAATCTCTGGGGCCAGCCATGGGTGCGGATTGCGGATCTTGGCCAAGTAGCGAGTACGTGGTTTGGTGTTGAGTTCAACTAGCATCGCGTAAGCCCGGGGATTCGCGTGGGCCTTGGCGACGCTGCTCTCTTCATTGTTCAGGTCACCAAACTCGATCGCTTGGGAAGAGCAAGCTTCCTGGCAAGCGGTTTTGATTTCGTTGGCACCGATCGGACGGCGTTCGGCTCGGGCTTCGATCTTGGTGTTCTGGATTCGCTGCACGCAGTAAGTGCACTTCTCCATGACACCACGATTTCGAACCGTTACTTCTGGGTTGAAGATCAGCTTCGCAAGTTCGCGGTTCGCGGTTTCGAAGCGGTAGTCTTCGGCACGCCAGTCGAGGTAGTTGAAACGACGAACCTTGTACGGGCAATTGTTACCGCAGTAACGAGTACCGATACAGCGGTTGTAGACCATGTCGTTTAGGCCTTCATTACTGTGAACGGTCGCGGCAACCGGACAGACGCTTTCGCATGGTGCGGTTTCGCACTGCATACAGGTCACTGGCTGAGTCACCGAGTGAACGTCTTCTTCTGGAGTCGTTTCGGGGTCAACTCCATCGCCGAAGCTGAAGTAGCGGTCGACACGAATCCAGTGCATTTCGCGGCCAACCGAGACTGCTTCCTTACCGACGATCGGAATGTTGTTCTCAGACTGGCAAGCGATGGTGCAGGCGTTACAGCCGGTGCACTTCGACAAGTCGATCGACATACCCCAGGCGTGGTTGTCGTACGAGGGGAGTTCCCACAGTGATTCCAGCGGTGGATGGTGAACCACATGTTCCGCGAAATTCGGATGCTCTTCATATTGTTCGAGCGTACCTTCGCGGACCAGTTGGCCAACGCGACGACCAATTTCTTCCATCCCGAGCGTGTCGATCGAGAAGTGGTCTTGCGTGGTTGCCAAGGGGAACATCTTTCCGGTGCCTTGGATTGTAACACCAGTGGTCAGATGCATCGTGTCCTTGGTACGTAGAGGACCGACATCGACACCCACAGTCGGAATGCCATCGTCAACCTTGCCGCCGACCATACCGGCTTGCGTTCGTCCGTAACCCAATCCGACGGCCAGTGTACCGTGCGACTGATTTAGCTGAATATAAACCGGCAATTCAACGGTGGTGTCATTGGCGGTAATTGCAAGCAACTCACCTTGTTTCAGGTTGTTGTCTTCGGCGGTCTTGCGACTGACGGTGACCACGTTGTCCCAAGTGACTTTGGTCAGTGGGTCAGGCAATTCTTGCAGCCAGCCGTTGTTAGCGTACGTACCATCGTAAGTAGCGGCACCAGCGTGGAACATCAGTTCCAGGCCTTCTCCCAGACCCGCTTTCCAAGCGGTAAAGTCCACATCACCCAGGTTCAGCGATTCGGCGAAGGTTGCTTCCACCGGAGAGCTAGCGGAACCAGCGATGAAACCATCATGGACGGCTTTCGTCCATGCAGCTTCGGTGGTGTTACTGGCGTACGAGCCAGAGATTGTCTGTCGAACCGCTTCGAGTGTTTCGGTGACTGGCGAACCAGCCAGCAAGCTCAGAAACTGAATCGGATCCTTGGAGTCAAAGATTGGTGAGATCAGCGGCTGTGTGATGCAGTAGCTACCATCGTAGGCGATCGCATCGCCCCATTGTTCCAGACCGTGTGAAGCGGGCAGATGCCAGGTGCAACGCTTGGAAGTTTCGTTCTGGTAGTCGCCGAAGTAGACCGACTTGGCCTTCGCGGCATCCAAAGCACCAACGAAGTCGAGGTCGGCCGGAGCATCGTAAATTGGGTTGCCACCGAGAACGAGAAGCGTGCTGACACTTCCACCGGAAAGAGCCGTGGTTAACTCTTCGATGGTGCCAATGTTTTCGCGGCTTAGCTCAGGAACATCAATGAACTCGATTGTCTTACCGAGATTTTCGAGCTTGTTATTAATTCGCCAGATGCGAACCAGAGTATCGTCGTCGAGGTAGGTCCCCCCGACGATCATGCTCTTGCCTTTATGGCTGACAAGGTCATTGACCATGGCGGCCAACAGCTTTTCAACCTTATCTTCTGGAGCTTCTTTCGTCTCGCCGTTTTCGAGGGCAGCGTCGATCGCCTGTTCCAGATCAGCAACGAAGCTGTTCATCTGTGAAGCGGCTACGGCCAAGCGATGGTCGGCTGCAATGCCGGTGACCGAAAAGCGGCTCTCGACGACGTACAAGCGATTCATGTCGCCAGTTTCTGGCGTGCGCCGCTTGCCGAACTCGAGGCTGTTGTAGCCGTGTGTAATGTGCGTTCCCAACAGGTCGGCACCGAGGTCGACAATGATGTCGGCCTGCTCAACGCGGAGTTGAGGACGTAGGGCCTTGCCGAAAGCAACTTCCGTAGCGAGCGTGCCGTCGCTGGAAATGGAATCGTACTGGTACCACTTCGCTTCTGGGAAGCGTTTGGCCAGCTGATTCATTTGCTCGAGGACACTTGGCGATGCATTGGTTTGATGCAGGATAGCAAGCTTGGCCGAGCCAGCACCTTCAAGAGACTTGGCCTGATCGTTCCACCAGCTGGTGAATTCTTCCCAAGTCTTCGCCATGCCTTCGTCGTATTTGACGGGGGTTTGGCTGCGATCTGGGTCGTAAAGCTGGAGGATGGATGCCTGGGCGAAGGTGTCCGCACCGGAAACCAATGGATGTTCCTGGTTACCGTCGATCTTAATCGGGCGGCCATCATAGCTGGTAGCGACTACAGGGCAGACTTTACCGGCGGCGATCAGCGTGGTGGCAAACTTCTCGGTCGCACCGGGAATGCGGCCTTCCGGACGACGTGAGAAGGGGGCGATCTGCTCTTCCGGATAACGGAAGCCAACCACTTCTTCTTCTGGGTATCGGCAACCGGCAGCACCGGTTGTCAACGCCAGAGAGGCTCCCATCAACTGCATCCAGCGACGACGAGAGACTCCGGTCGGAGCTTCTTCGGCAGCTTCCGGAAATTCGCGTTTGAGGAACTGCTCGAACTCAGGAGAGTTGTTGAGCTGTTCCAGACTACGCCAATATTTCGGTTTTTGATTCTGTTGTGTCATCGATGGCAAGTCGAGCAGTTGGTGGAAGGTTGAATTTTGAGCTCAGTACTGAGTTTCTCGCCGATCACGGCAGCTTCACCGTCCGGCACCCAATCGAGATTCGTCACCTCGTCGACCGGACGAATGTGCGATGTGTGGTCTCGGTGGCATTCCAAGCACCATGACATCGAAATCGGTTCTACTACCGTTACCACGTCCATGCGATCGACTCGGCCGTGGCATTCCACGCAAGAGACGCCACGCGTGACGTGAGCACTGTGATTGAAGTAAACAAAGTCCGGCAGATTATGAACGCGTTTCCAATCGATCGAGTCGCCTGTGGCCAGGCTGTCTCGCACTGGTTCCAAGGCGACACTGTCTGGCAAGACGGAAGCGTAAGGCGTGACCCCAGCAGCGTCTTTACCACTGTGGCAGTTACCACAGGTCGAAGTCGGTGGGACTGCCGCGTGGGCGGCTTTTTCGACGGTGTTATGGCAATACCGACAGTCCATCTTCAGCCGACCAGCGTGCAGCTTGTGGCTGAAGGGAACCGGTTGCTTTGGTTGATAACCGCGATTGAGGATCTCGGGAGAACTGGCTACGAAGAGCACTGTTCCACCGTACGCGCCTCCTATCAGAAGCACGCCGATCATCAGCGGAACGAACTTATTAACCCAGCGGGGAAATAGAAACCGGTCCATGACTTTCTCAGGCGTAGGTCGCTTTGATCACGAGACTTGGCGACGGAAAAGGGCTCAACTTTTGTTCTTCGAGTGACTAGTAAATCACCACGAAGTTTTTAAGCGGAGCACGTGGTCGTTAAATGCAATGTTAAGAGCGATAAGGTATGCTATTTCGCAATTCCTGTGCACCGCTGTTCGCGAGTAAATCGTAAAAAAAGGGGTGAAAAACCACGACGTGACAATAGGTCGCACAAGGATGGGGGGTGAGTGCTAATTGCCATTTCATGGGGCTAATTTCTTCAGCTTTCGTTGCAGCGTTCGGCGCGGAATATCGAGCAGTCTCGCAGCTTCGGAAAGGTTGCCACCGCAATCGTTTAGGACACGATGAATGTGCTCCCATTCTGCTTCGGCGAGAGATTGCGGATTGTAATTCTGTGGCTCGACGCTGGGTGTTTCCGCCTCGCGATTCTGGAAGGCTGCGAGTATTTCGTCTGCGTCGGCTGGTTTGGTCAGGTAGTTTATTGCACCCAATCGCACCGCTTCGACCGCGTTGGTAATGCTTCCATATCCGGTAAGGATGACCGTCTGCGTAAGTGGTGATACCCGTAGGAGCTCCTTCAGAATTTCGATTCCAGAAGTTTCTGGCATCTTCAAGTCAAGGACTGCTCGTTCTGGTTGAGCTTCCTCGGCCTGCGTGATGGCGTCTTCCTTCGTCTTGGCCGAGTAGACATCGAAACCACGTGACGTGAGGGCTCGCGTCAATCGATTTCGCAAGATGTCGTCGTCATCGACGAGGAGGATCGAAGGTCGCGACATGGTTCCGACGATTCCTGGCTGGGTAAGCTGGGGCTGATCTGATTAGCTCGTAAGTGCTTTTGGATTGTCACTATAGAAAAAACCGTCAGAACTGCCTATGCATCACGTCCCAAATTTGGAGGGGAATTTCCGTTTCGTATGGAGGGAACAAGAGGAATCGAAACCACAACGGTGGTTCCTTCGTCCGGAACCGACTCGATATGAACATTGCCATCAAGCTTTTCGATCACATTCTTCGCTAGGAAAACACCCAATCCGGTGCCCGAACCGGGCTCTTTGGTTGTAAAGAATGGCTCCCCAATACGGGCTAAAATATGAGGTGGCATGCCAGTCCCATGGTCCCGAATCGTAATCAGCATGTCCGAATGTCTTGCTGTCAAAGCTAATTCAACCGGCGCGTTACCAGGCGTGGCGTCCAAGGCATTCTTTACCAGTCCTCGAAGTGCTTGGGCTAACAAGTGCAGGGGCGCTTTTATCTCAGTAGTTGATTTTGCCGTCGAGGCTTGAATACGTTTGCGGAGCTGTGATTCAATTCGTTGAATCACTTCTTCCAACAGCATTTCTGCGGAAATGACGACGATTGGTTCGCCCGTAGCCTGTCCGGCATCCGTCGACATCTGATCGAGAATGGTTCGGCACCGATCCAATTCGCTTCGTATCAAGCCGATATCTTCTTTGATCTCTTTGGGAATATCTCCGGTTTCCAGTTCGCGCTGAACTTCCTTCGCGACCACCGCAATGGTAGCCAGCGGCGTTGAGAGCTCGTGCGCGGCCCCCGCGGCCAGTGTTCCCAAAGCTTCCAGCTTCTCGCTTCGGGCTTGCTGCATTTCCGTGCGACGGAGATTGGCTTCTTTGCGCTGCAGTTCTACATTCAAACGGGTGGTAAAATAGACGACCACCATGGCACACGTTACCAAGGCCATCGAAGAGCCGGCCAGCAGTACATGGACGGGAATGCCGCTGTGGTCGAGGTTTTCGATCTGCCAGCGACCGAGGAAGGGGAGCGGATAACTAGCGAGAAGTAATAGCCCGATACATCCAACGGTAATTAGGGCTAAGATTCCCGTGTTTTTGGGGGTAAGCACGATCGCTGCGAGGGCGACATTGACCAGGTAGAACACGGAGAATGGGTTAGATATCCCACCTGTAAAGTAGAGCATCGCTGTTAGAAAGCCGAGGTCCATCAGCATCACGGCGAACAGCAGTGTCTCCCACGCGGTCAGACTTTTCAGGTCTCTGGCACGCAACTGCTCGAAAAGGTAGGTGAAAAGCAGGTTACTGCTGGCGGTTAGAAATATAATGACGGCAAGAGGCTGCCAACGCACCTGGATCCCGAATAGGAACATCACGACCGCGATGGTGAACCATTGGCCGAACGCGGCCACCCAGCGGAGCTTGATCAGCCAGGCAGTATTGATCGTCAGCCGGGCCTTCCGCCCTTCCAGGAGATAGGGGCTGTTATCAAAATGGTTGGTTTGCGGCATGTCGTGGGTAGCCGGCAAGCAAGGTGATGGCGAAAAATAAAAGGAAACGAGCGGGCTTACCTGCCTGAGGACAGATTACTTCATGAACGAAATTGCTCAAGATCCCAACGCCCTGCGACTTTCCAAGTTTGGGCTAACTTGTTTCCTGGCGGCCGTCGTCATTATTCCGATCGGACTGATCTTGTTGCTCTTGGTCTCCCTGCCCAAAGCGTCCGATCGCCCGCTTCCGGTATCATTGCGACTGACAGAGGTAAACAGTCGTCCGGCGATCATTCTCAAGAATGACTCGGAGGAACCAATCACAAACATCGGGATCACGCTGAACGATTGGTTCAATTACTACTCCGGCAAACCGCTGCCTGGGGGGGAAGAAATGACGATCGCGCTCGGTTCGTTCGAGCGTAAGAACGGCATTCCTTTCGATCCGGCAATCCACCAGCTAACAGAAATTGGCGTCTACGCCCAACTGAAAGACCGTTCACGCGGCATTTGGGAACGCAAATCGGAGCATCTCATGGAAGATTTGCAGGCCGAAGCACAGTCCAGAGAAGCCCCACAAACGTGAAAATTATAGCGGAATTGCGGGATTTTAACGGTTACGCCCTCGTTTTTGCCTATCTTAACGCTTAACCTCCTAGGAGAATTCACGGGCTCGTGACATGATAGAGGTTTACCCTCGAATCGACGGCGGCCCTTGTAGGCAAGATCATGCACCAGACCGATAACATCAATGTTCATCGCATCGAAAAGCTCGCCCCACCTAGTGAGATCAAAAGCGAGTTTCCCAGTTCCGAAGCTGCCCAAGATTTCGTTTTCGAGAGTCGTCAACACGTTCAAAACATCTTAGCTGGTGAAGAAGAACGTTTGATCGCGGTCGTTGGTCCCTGTTCGATTCATAACGTCGATCTGGCGCTGGAGTATGCTTCGCGTCTTAAGAAGTTGTCGGATCAGGTCTCGGACACCATGCTTGTGGTTATGCGAGTCTATTTCGAGAAACCTCGAACCACGGTTGGTTGGAAAGGTTTGATCAACGATCCGCACCTCGACGACACATTCGATATCGCAGAGGGGTATCGGATTGCCCGCAAGTTGCTTGTTCATCTGGCTGAAAGCGGTCTACCAGCGGCTACCGAGGCACTTGAGCCGGTGACTCCGCAGTATATCGCCGATCTGATTTCGTTGGCTTCTATCGGTGCTCGGACTACTGAGTCTCCCACCCACCGACAGATGGCTAGTGGGTTGTCGATGCCGATCGGGTTCAAAAATGGAACCGATGGCGACTTGCAGATCGCGCTCGATGCGATGATGTCCTCGAACGCTCCGCACAGTTTCCTCGGCATTGACGGCGAAGGGGCTACCTGTGTGATTCACTCGAAGGGGAATCCGTGGGGCCACTTAATTTTGCGCGGCGGTCGTTCCGGCCCGAATTACTCGCGCGAATCGATCGCCGATGCAATCGCTCACCTAGAGAAGCGGAACCAGCAGCCTCGTCTTCTGGTCGATTGCAGCCACGGCAACTCGCTGAAGGATCACACGCGCCAAGCCGCCGTGTGGCGCGATGTCCTTGATCAGCGGATGGAAGGTTGCCGAGCAATCGCTGGACTAATGTTGGAGAGCAACTTGCTCCCCGGTAACCAGAAACTGGGAAACGACCCTTCCAAGCTCGAGTATGGAATCTCGATCACCGACGCATGTATCGGATGGGAAGAGACCGAGCAGTTGTTGATGGAAGCTCACGAACGCTTGAAGTCACTTGTCTCTGCTTAAGTGATCACTGTTTCGTGAGTCAGTTCTTCCAGATCGCAACGTTAGCCGACCTTCCAGAAACCGGGGGACGGCTGGTCATAGTCGACGAAGCTTGGATAGGGCTCTTTCTTTCGGATGGCACGGTCTACGCCGTTGATGCAATGTGCCCACACGCCGGAGCCAATTTAGCCAAAGGAGACGTCTGCGATGGCGTCGTCTTATGTCCCGTGCACTTTTGGCGATTTCGGCTCAGCGATGGGCGTTATCTCGACGCGGACGCCGATCGCTTTAACCTGAAAATCTACGGGGTACAGATCGACGGAGATGCGATCTGTGTCGAGTTGTCAGCGGAACCAAAGTCAGTTCGGTTAATTTAGCCGTTGCACTTCTTCACAGCAGCCACGACTTCGTCATGAAGCGTACCATTGGTGGCGATCACTCCTTGGTTCTCGGCCAACAAGGCTCCCTTCGAGAAATCGAGCGGATGGCCATGGATATCCGTCACCTTGCCGCCGGCTTCTTCGATAACCAGACAGCCAGCCGCGTGATCCCAAATTTTTTCGACATAGCCAGGCTTGGTAGGCAAGCGAAGATAGATCTCCGCCTCACCACGTCCCACGACGGCATACTTGGCTTGGCTGTCGAGGCGAACCGAATCGCGTGAGATTCCCAATTCCTTCGCGATGTCGGAGGACCAACTATGATCGCTATGTCCCGATTCGACTGACTCGCAGAAGCGTGCCTGATTGGCTTCCGTGCAATCCGACGTGGAGATCGGCTGACGATCGTTTGGATTGGAGAGAGGAGCGACAAATGCTCCTTCGCCACGAATCGCGGAAAAGACAAAACCGACTTCGTCACTTTCGGCGGTGTCGAGGTTGGGACATGCGAGCGCTGCAACCTGCACCTTGCCATCGACGAGCAATGCTAACGCGACCGCATACTGTTCTTTACGTAAGAAGCCCTTGGTTCCATCGATTGGATCGAGCGTCCATGTTCGCGGTGCCGCGTCGCGGGATACTCCCTGATCGATCCACGAAAGAACCTCGTCTGAGGATGCCGTCGGGAACAATGTCTTAACTTCTTTCACAACGCGTTCCAGCACCGAGATTTGGTCTGGTAGTCGAAGGGCAGCCGAATCTTCTTCGGCAATGATAGGATCACCCGGGAACGCTTCGTGAATTGCTTTACAAACCACTGCCTGGCTGCCAAAGTCGGCGACGGTGACGGGGCTCTTGTCATTCTTGGACAGCTCCGAGAATCCTTCGGTCGATTGTATGTGACGGCAGATCTTGCTTGCTTCGACAACGGCATCGATCGCGACACGAAGTTCTTCAGAAAAGGGGCTGCTGGCCATATCACTCGTTTCCAAGGGGATGGGTTGTCCTTGCAGATCGCGGTCAGACGCCATACGATCGGCGGTACGCTTAAATCTCAATTTAACCTACCAGTGTAGGGAGCTGACTTGATCTCCCACAACACCCCTTGATCGACGGACGGGAAGCGATGCAAACCTATCAGGCTCAGTGCGTTTTCGATATTCAAGCCACGCTCGGCGAAGGCCCCTCTTGGGATGCTACGAGCCAAAAGCTCCTGTGGGTCGATATCGAAAACAGCCTCGTCAATCGTTTCGATCCCACAACTGGCACCAATGAATCGTGGACGGTCGAAAAGGAGTGCAGCTTCGCGATTGCGACTTCCAAGGGGGATATCGTCGTGGGTACTCGCTACGGCATCGTACGGTTGGATCCGGAAAGTGGCAGTATCACGAAGGTCGCGAATCCAGATACAAACTCTGAGACCAATCGCTTCAACGATGCTAAGTGTGATCCCCGTGGGCGATTGTTTGCTGGAACGATCTCCGACACGCGAACACCTGGCGATGCGAATTGTTATCGGTTTGATAGCAAGTTTAACTACGTGACCGTCGTGCCCGGCGTTGTGAATAGCAACGGTCTGTGCTGGTCGCCTAATCAGAAGATCTTCTACTACATCGATACAGCCACACGAAAAGTCGATGCTTTCGACTACGAGATCGAAACGGGCGACATCACAAACCGCCGGACAGTCGTCGACATTCCTGAATCGATGGGCATCGGTAAGCCCGATGGAATGACGATCGATAGCGAGGGGATGCTGTGGACCGGCATGTGGGGCGGAGCCTCCGTTTGTCGTTGGAACCCGGAAAGTGGCGAGCTAATAGGTAAGATCGAGATGCCTTGTCCCAACGTCACCTCATGCTGCTTTGGTGGTGAGAAACTAGACCGTTTGTACATCACAACGCCACGAAAAGGTTTAAACGACGATCAACTGAAACAGTTCCCCAACGCAGGTGGCCTGTTCGTATGCGAGCCAGGAGTAGCCGGCGGACCGACGTTCCCGTTTGCGGGGTGAGATGAGTTTTTGGCTGTGCCAATTTCCACCATGCATAACTTTGTGGGGAAGCCCGTTTATCAATTCCGCATAAGCAAATACGATCCGGCCTATCGTGATCCCGAAGGCCACTATTTGTTGGAAGAGTGGACGAGTTTCAGCGACATCGGAAAGGTGTTCCAGGGGGAGCTCTTAACCTTCGACTTCTATGAGCAAATTGAGAAGGCCTATTTGCAGACGGCACAGGAATTCTTGCGAGAGTCGGGCGTGAGAGAGTTATTGATCACTAGCCCTGAGAATCACCATCAGCATTCGATCCCTGGAATCAGTTTTGATACCGGTGTCCAGCTCTCTGGCTCGAAGTTGGAGCACGTGATGCGTGATATTTTGCGTGAACGATGGTGGTGCAAACTCGAAGCGTCTGCATGCTTCATTCATTTTGGCTGGGATTACTACATGTACATTGGAGTCCCCGACAAGTGTGATCGCGCACAGAGAATGGCTCGGAAATTAGGGCTATATTGTGAAGTGTTTTCTTCGCCTTATCAGTGAGTCATTTCGCATGGCGATCAACCGAACCGCACGCGATGAGCCTAGAGATCAGACCGTCCACGATGCGGCAGCAAACGATTCGGATCACTTGCAGCAATTGTTGCGAAAGAATCCCCAGCTTAGGGACGCACCTGGTTGGTTTGGTAGAAGCCCGCTTCATGTCGCGGCAAGTGCCGCGAACGAGAAGTCAGTCAAAATTCTTTTGAACGCGGGAGCCGATGCCAATCGTCCGGAGGGTTTGCATCAAGACACGGCTCTAGCCTATGCAGTCACCGCCGACTCGGCGGATTGTGTGCGATTGTTGTTACGCGGCGGGGCAGATCCCAATCGCCGAGGAGCACGCGGACAGACGCCTATTTTCTTATCGCGATCCTTGCAAGTTTTGAATCAACTTGTCGAGGCAGGAGCGAAGCTAGATGTGGTCGACGCGAACGGAGATTCACCGATTCAAGCGTGTGCCAGCTATACCGGTTCGCTAGAGGTCTTGCGATTCTGGGTTGAGCGAGGCGCCGACCTCGACGCTGAACCGGTCGTCGGTTGGCCGCCACTGATTGGCATTGTTTCAACAGCGATTCCACTTGCCAAGCGAAGTGAGAGTGAACGCCTCGAAATGATTACGTGGCTGCTCGACCATGGGGCTTCTATCAACGTGCAGGATAACCAGGGGATGACGGCCCTCGCATACGCTGCTGAGAATTACCAACATTTGCCCCAATGCGTGCAGCTACTGCTCGAGCGCGGTGCCGACCCTAACTTGCCGCGAAAGTCACAAGAGACGCCACTTCACCTTGCGACGCAGCGGGGTTACTTGGATGTCGTGCAGATGCTTGTCACATATGGAGCAGATCCGAGTGTCCCGAACATTCACCAAGTTTATCCTCTTGATCTTTCTGGCAATCATGATGAAATCCGAGTGCTTCTTGAGCCAATAACGCACAAACAACTGCGTCCCGTACCGACGTCCGAAGCAGTGGTTGATCGTTTAAAAACAATTCCGAGGTATGCAGAAGTTGCCTTTCAAGGTTGTACGGAAGAAGAGATCAACGCGTTAGAAGAACGTCTGCACGTTTCCCTACCGCAATCTTACCGAGCTTTCCTGCGGACGATGGGCCATGGAGTTGATGACTTCATGGTTTCCGATCGTTGGACGTTTACGATCGACGACCTTCCGAAGATTGCCCGTGACAAGGAGTACGAAGACTTCTGTGATCTGCCGGAGAATTATTTCGTCTTCGCCGATCGAAGCGGCTACTGGTGGGTGTTCTTCATTCTCGATGGTATTAATGAAGATCCACCGGTTTATGGGTTTGATGACGGGGAAGATCGGACTTACCGGCAAGTCGCCCGCAGCGTCTGGGAGTTTGTCGAGTCGCTGGTAATCGACTACGAGCATTGGTTCAAAGACGAAGCGAAGTGACTGCCACGTTGTTGCGTCCACTCACGGACTCTCAAAAAAAACGGCTTGCTGGATAGGTGTACTGGTGTATACTTTCTGTTGCTTCGATCATGGCTCTGATGATTGATTGGGAAATCTGTTTCCTGGGGCGATTCGGGCGAGAACTTTCCTTGGCTGAAAGAATGGGCCATCGTATGGACGGCAAAGTCAAGAAGGTCGGTCGGGGTACTTCGCTCGACCCCCATAACCGCTTTGAATCGATCAGCAAGGAAGCGGACTGGGAACATCTTGAACACGACGAGGCAATCGCGAGTGGAATACCACAGAAAGTTCCTACGGAGTATTTCGCTGATGCTACCCAGTCTTTAATCACTAAGAACAACAGTCCCGATATTCCATTCACTTACAGTTTGAATCCGTATCGCGGCTGCGCGCATGGTTGTAGCTATTGTTATGCTCGTCCTTACCACGAGTATCTTGGATTCAGTAGCGGTCTGGATTTCGAGACCAAAATCATGGTGAAGCAAGAGGCACCACGACTCTTTCGTGAATTCCTTAAAAAGCGATCCTGGAAATGCGAAGTGATCGCCATGTCAGGTGTCACGGATTGTTACCAGCCGGCGGAACGTCAGTTCGAGGTCACGCGCGGTTGCCTCGAGGTTGCCTTGGAAGCTCGGCAGCCGCTGGGCATTATCACGAAGAACGCACTGATCCTGCGCGATATCGATCTTTTGTCGGAGATGGCGAAACGAAATCTCGTGTGCGCGAATATCAGCATCACGTCGCTCGATCAAAAGCTGACCAGCAAAATGGAGCCGCGAACTTCCAGTCCCGAGGCCCGGCTCAATGCCATCGAGAAACTGACTGCGGCCGGTATCCCAGTAAATGTGATGACGGCCCCAATTATCCCGGGGCTTAATGACGCGGAGATCCCCGCCATTTTAGAGGCCGTGGCCGAGCGTGGTGCTATCGGTGCCGGGTACACGTTGCTACGGCTCCCTCACGCGGTAAAGGAGATTTTCACCAACTGGCTGGAAGAGCATTTACCGGAACATGCCGAGCGAGTTCGTTCACGAATCGAGGCCTGCCATGGAGGACAATTGTACGATTCGACGTGGGGAAGTCGGATGCGTGGTCAAGGAATGATTGCTGAGACGATTGCCAAGTCATTCGCGATCTTTCAGCAGAAGTATGGATTAACGCAGCGCAGGGTATCGCTCGATACAACGGGATTTCGTGGGCCAGGACAAAACGGCAAAGCTCAATTGCGGATGTTCTAGGGAGAGGATGGCTTACTTGGTTGAAGTTGGGGAGTCGGCAAAGGATAATAGAGGGCCCTCCCAAGCCCCCATTCCCCAACTCAAGTTAGGAGTTCTCTCTCAATGCACAAAACAATTTTGCTGTCTGGTCTACTGCTTTTCGGCCTCACGACCGTTGCTCAAGCCGAGGAAGGTTGGATCGAATTGTTCAATGGTAAAGATCTTTCTGGCTGGACTCAGAAGAACGGCACCGCGACCTACGAGGTAAAAGACGGAACGATCGTCGGAACGACGAAGACGGGCAGTCCGAACTCTTTCCTTTGCTCGGACGAGGAATACGGCGACTTTGAACTTGAGTTCGATGTCAAAGTCCACGACAAGCTGAACTCTGGCGTTCAGATCCGTTCGCAGACCAAAGGCAACACGAACGAAGGCCGTGTGAACGGTCCGCAGGTCGAAATCGAAGCGGGTGTTGCCGAAGCTGGATACATCTACGGCGAAGCAACTGGACTCGGCTGGTTGACGCCTGAGAAGGAATTGATTCCGCACAAAAACTTCAAGAGCGGTGAATGGAATCATTACCGTATCGTTGCCAAAGGTCCGCGTATTCAAACTTGGATTAACGGCGAACCAATTGCCGACCTAACTCATGAAGAGATTTACAAGACTTATCCAAAAGGGTTCATCGGTCTGCAAGTGCACGGCATCGGTAAAAACGCTGGTCCTTACGATGTCGCTTGGAAAAATATCAAGTTAAAGAAACTGGACGACTAGTCCCTTCTGAATAATCGTTCCAATCCATCAAAGGGCGGTTCTCTTGAACGAGAACCGTCCTTTTCTTTTGCGCTTTGAATGGCCGTGATTCAAGCTGATTGTCGGACGACCATGGTTTGCTGATTAAGGAACTGCGTTGCGGCGACAATCAGATTTTGAATAGCTGCGAACTATGTGTTTTAGGACATGTAAGTCGAGAGTATTTCACCAGATAAAGCGAACCACGATCGTTGTTAGGTCCCGGGGTTTAGGGTGAATGCGTCGCTATTGGCACTCTGATTGCCATGTAGAACGGGCAACACATCATCGTGAACAAGCCGGCTAACGCTGCAAGTTAAGCCGGATGGGATGTCGTCCACACGAGGAAACATCCGCACGAACTTGGAAGTTCCCCCTCTCGATAGTAAAGGAAACCCAAATGAAATTTTCAACTAGCCACTGGATTTTGGGGCTGATCGCCGCATCCGGTATGGCATTGTCAAATAGTGCCTACGCTCAAGACGCTGGCGTTGATCTCGGAGCTAACGTTGAAGCTTCAGCTGAAGCGACTACTGACGCCGTAACGGACGGAGCGCAACAGGCTGCAGACGCAACCCAGAAAGGCGCGCAGCAGACCGCTGATACCGTGAAGGAAAGTGCTCAGGAAACTGCCGAAGTCGGTAAAGAAGCTGCCGACGGCGTAACTCCCGAAAATCCAGTCGTCCCGGAAACGCCGACTCCTTCCAACGATTTGACTGAATCGATCGAAGGTCCTTCCAAAGCAGCTGCCGATGTCGACACGACACTCGACGCCAGTGCACCGAACCTAAACGAAAATGCGGACGTCGATAGTCCTCCACAACTCGACGCCAAAGCTCAACAAGAGCTCGATGCGGATGTGAACACGCAAGCTGACGTCGACGTCGATGCCAACACTCAGCCGATGGTTGACGCAGATGTAAACGCCCAGCCGATGGTTGAAGCTAATGCAACGGCCGAGGCTGATGGTCGTATGCGTAATCGTGATGGCGACCGCGATCGTCGTGATCGTGGTGACCGCAACGCTCGCTGGCGTTTCAAGAACCAGAACGGCGTCTGGTGGTATTACACGCCTTCGAACTACTGGATGGTCTACCGTAACGGTGGATGGAATCGTTATAACGGGCCCGGTTACGGTCATGGCGGTGCTTGGTACGACAATTACCAGCCACGTACGACCACCGGTTATCGTGGATCGCCATACTCAGACGGACTGTACTACCGCGACAATGACGGCATGCGATTCTACTACAACCAGGGTCAGCGATACTACTTCGATAACAACGGTCGATACTACTTCGGTCCGAATGGTTCGCGAACCTATGATCGTCGCTTTGCCGATCCAGATACCATCCGTGGTGCCAACACTGGCGCTGCAATCGGTGGTGCCATCGGCGGG
Organism: Blastopirellula marina; assembly: GCF_002967765.1. Lineage (NCBI taxonomy): Bacteria > Pseudomonadati > Planctomycetota > Planctomycetia > Pirellulales > Pirellulaceae > Blastopirellula > Blastopirellula marina. The sequence continues at coordinate 278,959 of NZ_PUHY01000015.1, forward strand.
CAGCGAGGTGCCCAGATTGGTGCTGGTATCGGTGGCGCGATTGGCGCTGGCCGATAGTCAGTAATCCTTGAACCAAGGATGTTCAGGCCCCGTGAAGAAAGCATCTTCACGGGGCCTATTTTATTGCGCCGCTCTGTTACTTCTGCATCGGCAGATTGATGGTTCGCGGTTGGCCATCACGAATCACTTTGATGGCTACTTTGTCGCCAGGCGGGCAGTTCGCCGTTGCGTAAGCAATCAGGTCGGTTTCACGGACAAGATCATCTTGACCATCGAAGGCGACGAGAATATCGTCGACTTTAAAGCCCGATTTCATGGCCAACGCATGGTCGCCGTATCTCCCCATGAAACGGACACGCAAAGCCATCTTGGATGGATCTTTGATGCCTGCTGCTTTCCGCTGATCTACAGTCGCTTCTTCCAAGACCAGGCCACCCAAGACCATGCGACGCATTGGCCATGTTGAAACTCGCCACGAAAGATCATCCTGTTGCCGCCAGCCTTTGGGAAGTTCGATTGACACATCGATTTTCTTATCACCCCGCTCGACGACGGCCGCTACCGAATCGGTATCGTCGCAATGGTGTAAAACCCATTGGATATCGGCGATCGATAAAATAACTTGACCATTCAAGCTGACCAGTTCGTCGTCGGCCTGAAGGCCAGCTTTCGCTGCGATTGAGTCTGACGTTACCTCTTTCAAGGTGTTTGTCTCACTTGGATCGATGATCATGCCGATCGACTTCGGGTGAGGGTAGGGAAAGAGGTACTTGTCAGGAATAGGTTTCGCCTGGTCACGGAAGACAGCCTTTTGTGCGTCACCAATCTGATGGCAATGAATGCAACTCTTAACGACATCCCCTTCGTAATTCAGCGTCGCAGTGTATTTGTCTTTCAGTGAAGGGAATTTCTCTGGGGAAGGGTAAAGTGGCTCGTCCCCTTGCTTACCTTGGAACAACGCTTGATTCTGCGGGTAGTTGTCGTGAAGCTTCAGCCCCTGGGCCATTGCCTTGGCGAGCCCTTCAATCGAAACGTCGCTCGTCCAGTCGGTGCGATGCGAACGAGTACCAAAGCGACCGTAGATCGTCTTGTCGGCATTCATCAGGAATACCGCGAACGATTGATCGTAGTCGTATTGAAAGAGATTTAGGTCTAGGCCGTTCGTACCAACGATTCGGACTCGCACGTACTTATCCAGAAGGGGACGTAGAACGGGATCCGATTCCATGATCTCTTCGTCTAGCTTGACGCATTCCTCACATGGAATGCATCGCAAGACAACGACTAAGGGTTTGCCAGTTTCCTTCGCTTCCGCTAAACCTTTCTGAAAATCGTTGTAGATCCAGTATCCGCTTGAGAGGACTTTTTCGCGGTCTCCTCTTACCTTCTCCTCGCGTGTTAGCTTCTTCGGTTCCTCGCTAATCAGCGGAGCCAACATTAGTAGCAAAAACAGAATCGAGGTACATGTTCGCGGTAAGCTAATCATGAATAGATCCCAGAGAAGAGTAGAAAAAAGGGGAAGCTTCCCCGGTTGGTTACTTCGGACTGCGGAAGCAGTAGAGCCCTTCCACACTCCGAAGGTATAGGCAATCATCAACCACGGCGCCTGATGCCTGAAATCCAGAGGGGAAATCTGCTTCGCTGACTTCCTCGTATTCGTCGGCAGCCTTAAACACCGTAGCGTGACCGTCGTCGGTAAACGCGTAAATGAAACCGCCAGCACAAACCAGCGATGCGCGATAGTTGCCGCCGATTCGCTTGTTCCAGACGACGTCGCCCGTCTTGGCATCGAGGCAGGTCGCAACACCCGAGTCGTCGATTAGGAACATCCAGTCGTTCACAAACACCGGACCAGGACGTTGCGGGATTGCTTTGCCACTGTTCCAAACGATGTGCGTGAGCGAAACATCGCCACTACCAGAAGGGTCGACCGCGACCAGTTTCGTTTGTCCGTCACCACCAAAGATGTAGACCAGGCCGTGACGATAAACCGGACGGATTGCGGCATTCATGCCCCCATGACGTACACGCCAAAGTTCCTTTCCGGTTGGTGGGTCGTAGGCGATTGTTGCCGTTGCACTAGGGATCACCAACTGGCGTCGCCCCTTGTGAGTGAAGATCAAACCGGTTGAGTACGCTTTGTAGCGATCACCGTTATCGGTGCCATAATCGATGTTTCGATCTTTTTTCCACGTCGTTTCTCCCGTCTTCTTATTGAGTGCGACGACATACTGGAGATCGAACCCGTCGAGTGCGACGTAGACATTTTCATCGTCAATGATTGGCGAGGAAGCAGGACCACGGAAGTGATCGCAAGGGAATTCGCGACGTTCCCATAGCTTCTCGCCCGTCTTGGTATCGAGACAAGCCGTGCCGTACTTGCCGTAATGGACGTAAATTCGGCCCTCTTCGATGGCCGGCGTGCACGATGCGTAAGTATTCGTTGGATGACAAAAATCAGGCTCACTGTTTTCAAACACCAAAACGTCGTGAATCATCTCACCGGTGTGGCGATCGTAGCAAAGAGCGAATTGCTGCTTTCCATCCTCGGTTGCTGTGGTAATCCACAATTGATCACCCCAAATGACAGGCGAAGACCAGCCTCGACCATGCGGTTTGGTCTGCCAGGCGATATTACTCGTTTGGCCCAGGTCGGTGGGAACATGCGCCGACATATCGGTTCCGCTTCCATCGGCACCACGAAACTCGGGCCAATTGTTTTCTGCCTGCAAAGTGTTCCACAAAACCAAAGCAAAGCAGCAAGAAAGAAAAATCGAGAGACGCATTCAGAGATACCCTTAGAAAAGCTCAATGGCGAGGATCGTGGCAGTAGCCGGTGGGAAGCCACATTATCATCCGCCAGATGTTTCACCGTCAACTGAAATGCCCTTCATTGCCGGGGGGATCCATTTACAATAGACGCAACTTTAAATCAGAGAAGAACGCGGAATAGAGTGAGAATGTCAATGGAATTTGAGGGGCTTATTTTTGATCTCGACGGTACCCTGGCCGACACGATGCCGGCGCATTACCTGTCTTGGCGCGAGATCACCCAAAAGCATGGCCTGAAGTTTTCGGAAGATCGCTTTTACTCGTTAGGGGGGGTGCCGACTTCTCGAATTTTTTCGATGCTCGCCGACGAACAAGGCGTTTCGATTGATCCAGGTGCCTGTGCGATCGAAAAAGAAGAGACGTTCATCTCTTACCTCTCCGAAGTCGGACCAATCGATCCAGTCATCGAGGTGGTCCGCGAGAATCACGGCAAAATCCCCATGGCGGTTGCCACCGGGGCCATGCACTGGGTCATGGAGCGTATTTTGGACGAGCTTGATATCCATCACTACTTCACGGCGTTTGTCTCATCCGAAGATACCGTGCGGCACAAGCCGTTCCCGGATGTTTTCCTGGAAGCGGCTCGCCGGTTAGGTGTTACGCCCGAAAAGTGCTGCGTGTACGAAGACGCTCAGCTTGGGATCGAAGCTGGCAAAGCCGCCGGGATGCAAGTTGTCGACGTTCGCGAATTCCACACGCCTCGCCGGATTACGGCGGGGGCATAGCTAGAAGAATCGGTATGCTGACCAACGTCTATCATCACAAGATTGAAGTCGTTTCTGACGACATTGACCTGCAAGGGCATGTCAACAATCTGGTCTACTTGAAGTGGATGCAGGACGCAGCCGTGGCTCATTCCGTCGAAAAGGGATGGGGGCAAGAGCAGTACGAACGACTTCGTTGCGGTTGGGTGGTTCGTTCGCATCAGATTGAATATCGCTGGCCCGCGTTCGAGAAGGACTCACTCGAGATCGTCACCTGGGTTGAGTCATTCCGTCGGGCTTCCTGTGTTCGGAAGTACGAAGTGCATCGCTTGAGTGACCAGAAAGTGCTCGCGATTGCGGAAACCAACTGGGCCTTTCTCGATCTTGATAAGCGAATTCCGGCCAAAGTGCCCCAAGAGATTATCTTAGCATTTCAGGCCGATGGGGCCGCGATTTAACGCTTGGGGCTGCTGAATTACCCCTAAAATCCGCATTTCCGATTTTCTTCGGCCAAACTTTGGAACCGTAGCTAAGGGGTTCCTATAATTGGGGATAGGTTTTCAGAAGAGGTCTTTTTCCCCACCCGAAGTCTGTGAAGCAAATTTCTTCTATCAACTCGGTCTGCGTGATGGCGATCGTTTCTTTCACGATCGTGGTCGGTAGTGGTGCGGATGTGCGGGGAGAAATCTTTCACTTATCCAGTGGCGGAACCGTTGAAGGAACCTTGCTGAATCCAGATCAGTCTCCGCGAGTGACCTACGAGGTTCAAACCAACAAAGGTAAGTTGGTCTTAGGACGGACGACTGTTCGTGACGTAGTCGCGTTTTCGGAACAGCTTCGCCAGTACGAGACTTTTTTGCCTCGGATGCCCGATACCATCGAAGGGCAGTTCCAGATGGCACGCTGGTGCGATCAAAACAACCTGCCTGAGAAACGGGATTACCACTACAACGAGATTCTTAAACGCGAGCCGAACAACGTCGATGCTCGTAAGGCCCTGGGATACGAGAAGTTTCAAGGGAAGTGGATCATTCGTGAAGACTGGAATCGCCAGCAAGGCTACGTGCGATACGGCGGCACGTGGCGCTATCCGCAAGATATCAAGATGAGCGAGCAAGAGTCCGCCATCGAAGAGAAGCAGGTTGAGTGGCGGAAGCAAGTTCGCATTTGGCGAAGTTGGCTGAAACGTGGCGGCGACAAGGCACAGGAGGCTGCCACCGAGTTCCGCAAGATCAACGACGTCTACGCTGGTCTGGCGCTAATCGAATTGTTAGAGGATGAAAAGCTTCCGGCCGTGAAGGAACTGATCGTCGATGCGTTGACCAATATCAAGACGCCTGAATCGACGATGGCTTTGACCGAATTAGCCGCCAACGATCCGGACGAATCGATTCGCGACCGAGCGACGATTGGGCTCGAAAGCCGCGACAATCGTCGCGCGGTGAATTACTTGATCACGCAACTACGAAGCTCTGAAAACGAAACCGTAAACCGTGCGGCATTGGTCTTAGGACGTTTGAAAAATCCCGCGTCGATCATGCCGTTAATCGATGCTTTGGTGACGACCCACAAAGAAACGATTCAGTCGGGCGGTCAGCCTGGCCGAACGACGGCGGGATTCGGCACCGGCGGTGGTGGGATGTCATTCGGACAACCCAAAGCACAAGTCATTGAACGAGACGTTCAGAATCAAGGTGTTCGTCGGGCATTACTCGAGGTGATCGAAGATAACGTCGACTTTCAGTTCAACGAGAGTGCTTGGAAGGTCTGGTATGCCAACAAGAAGATTCCTTTGAACGTTGATCTTCGCCGTGACGATTAAACTTCGATCGCAACTTCTAGCGACTCGCAAACTGCATTGCTTGTTTGCGGATATCAAGCCCTACCATCTCTTCCCAGGCCGCAATCAATCGCTTGAAAACAGGACCTGGTTGGCCCACGCTGACCGGTTTTCCGTTCCATTGATTGCACGGAACAATGCAAGGAGAGGTGCTGGTCAACAAGATCTCGTCCGCCGTGCGGAAGTCTTCTGGGGTTAGTTGTCGATGAGTGACTGGGATGGCCAACTGGTCGGCCAATTCGCCAAGCGTTGCGATACTGATTCCAGGCAAAACCAATTCAGCGGGCGGTAGTTCAAGACCAGTATCAGGATGGTATTTTGCGATATTTGCCGTCGTGGCTTCCATCACATAACCATCTTGGTCGAGCAAGACGGCCCGCGATTTCGGATCTTGTTTCTTTGCTTCCAGATCGGCCAAGTAGTAATGAACCCGCGAGCGGACTTTCAATTCTCGTGGCCAGCATGCGACTGGTACCTGTCGTGTATCCGGAACGTAAAGTGCCTGACCTTCTTCGTACAAATGCGCGAACGTGTTGAAGGCTACCATCTGTGTGTGCACAGCCAGCCGGCCGGTCTTGTGCGGCTTGTAAGCCTGCTCCATCGGTCCAGGCGTAATAAAGATGGTAACACCCAGATCCGCTCCCGACGGGAGAATAGGATGATTGTGCTCAACAATCTGGTGAACGACGTCCGTCAGCGACTCGCGAGATTCAGGGGACTGGACATCGACGATTGCCAGACTTTGCCACAAACGATCCAGGTGTTGCTCAAGACGAAAGATCTTACCGTTGAACGTGCGTAGCTGTTCGGCGACGGTGGTTCCCAGCACGAAGCCGGTATCGTTGAGCGGAATCGTTAGCTCGCTCAGGGGCTTCCACTTTCCTTCCCAATAAGCAATTGGCTCGGCCATGGGTATCCTTTCAACACATGAAGTGAAGACGACCGAGCTTCGATCGCCATCAATTCGAGCTTAGCGTAGAGGTCTCGTCCGCGGAAGCGGGCGTCTTGTTTTGAGGAGGAACTGAAGTGAGCTGAACTAGGCCATCCCCGGATTGCTTTTTGCTACCGCAAGATCCGCAACCACCGCCACAAGATCCGCCAGCGGCTTGGGAGATGCCACGATAAATGGTCCAAACGACATAGCTGACGGCGATCGCGACGATACCCAATACAATTAAGTTTTGCCACATAGCAGGAAACTCCTAGTTGGAATCGTTACTTGTTTTCAGGGGAAGTCAACGCGATGAAGAGCTAACCCAAGAGAAACAACGCCGATACCTGGTAAGTGACCAACGCACCTACGTAAGCCAGGACGGTCATGTAAGTAAACGTAAAGATGGGCCATCGCCAGCTATTGGTTTCCCGTTTGATCACTGCCAACGTCGCTGCGCATTGGGCACAGAGGGCGAAGAACACCATGATCGACAAAGCGACAGGTACGTTGAATACGTTTTCTTCCGATTCATGCCACTTGGCATTTTTGATCGTTTCTTTCAGTGGCTCGGACTCTTCGTCGGTATCGCCGCCAAGGTTGTATAGCACGCCCATCGTGCTGATGATCACCTCACGAGCGGGGAACGAAGCGATCGCAGCGCTACCGATTTTCCAGTCCCAGCCAAGTGGCTTCACAACCGGTTCGACCCAGTGGCCGGCCATTCCCAGAAAGCTGTTGCGAAGAAGTTCGCCATCGATCTCGTTCTGAATTTCGGCCAAACGTTCATCGATTCGCGTCGCCTCTTCTTCGTTGGCGCCGTCACGTTGCTGTTCGAGCTGGGCGATTTCGTCGGCAAATGGAGCTTCCGCTTTGTTCTCGTTGCGTGGAAAGTAACTCAGGGCCCAGATGATCACCGTCATTGCGAAAATCAACGTGCCAGCTCGCTTTACGAAAGCCCACCCCTTTTCAACCACGACCCAAAACACGCCGGAAATAGAAGGAAACTTGTAGGTAGGAAGTTCCATCACAAACGGTGGTGTTTCGCCCGGCAGAATCGTGCGTCGCAAAATAAACGCTACACCAACCGCCGCCAGAATCCCCAGCAAGTACATGCTGAGCATCACCAAAACTTGCAGCGGGATGAAGCCGAGCAGGTTTGTGGCAGGAATGAATGCTCCGGTCAGCAAGACGTAAACCGGCATACGAGCACTGCAACTCATCAGCGGCGCGACCAGGATCGTGATCAGGCGGTCACGGCGATTCTCGATCACACGTGCCGCCATGATGCCCGGGATCGCACAGGCGAAGGAAGACAGCAGCGGAATGAATGACTTACCGCTCAGTCCCACTTTGCTGAACAATTTGTCCATCAAATAAGCGGCACGCGATAAATAGCCGCAGTCTTCCAAAATCGCGATGAAGAAGAACAAGATGCAAATCTGAGGCAAAAATACCAACACGCCTCCGACGCCGGCAATCACACCGTCGATCATCAACGATTTGAGGGCTCCATCCGGCAAGATCGCGTCGACCCCATTGGCGAGCAACTCGAATCCCGATTCAATCCAGCCCATGAGGATACCGGCTGAATAGTCGCTAAACACGGCCATGAACATCGATGACATCACGAGGATGAAGAAGATAGTCCCGGCAATCTTATCGGTCAAAATTCGGTCGATCCGGTCCGACCAAGTTACCTTGCGGTTTGCTTCACGCGTGACGACGCCAGCAAGTGATTCCTGAACCCACTTATATCGTGAAATGGCCTCGATGGCGGGGACCGGTTGGCCGAGTTCAGCCAGTTGGTTTCTAGATTCGACAATCCAACTGTGCAGATCTTGACCACCGTTGACAAGTTCTTGCTCGAGGTAGCCACTGGTGTCCAGTAGCAACCGTTCCGCCAAATAGCGTGGGGCGTCAGCTGTTTGCTCTTTGAGCTTGGAATGAAGCTGCGAAACTTTGTCGCGGAATTCTTCCGGGAACGGGCTGGTCGGTGTGATCGATTCCTGCCCAGCCAAAGCGATGATGGTTTCACGAAGACGATCGAGGCCTCCGCGTCGGTTCGCTTGGGTGGGGATAACAGGAATACCGAGTTGCGTTTGCAGCTTCTCGGCATCGATCGTGATTCCTTTTTCTTCAGCAATGTCGACCATGTTAAGTGCGACAACCGTTGGCAGCCCCAACTCTTTCACTTGGCTGACGATGTACAGGTTCCGCTCCAGGTTGCTCGCATCAACGATCACCAGAACGGCATTCGGTTTCGCTTCGTTCGACTGTCGGCCCAGCAAAACGTCAACCGTCACCATTTCGTCTGGCGAGCGGGGGGCCAAGCTGTATGTGCCTGGCAGGTCAATCAGCGTTACCTTTTGCCCTTGGTGGGTGAACGTGCCGTGTTTCTTTTCAACAGTAACGCCAGGGTAGTTACCGGTCTTTTGTCGGACACCAGACAACGCGTGAAAGAGTGTTGACTTGCCCGTGTTGGGGTTTCCGACCAGAGCAACGTTCAGAGTGCGAGCAGGTGCGTCGACAGACATTCGGCAAGATTTACTGGGGATTGCGGTTCAAGGAATCAGGCAGGAGGACGCACGAGGTGAGATTATCCGCGTTGGTAATAACCGGATCTGGCATCAACTCACGAGTTCAACCAATTCAGCCTCGGTGCGTCGCAGGCTGAGATGGTAACCGCGAATCTCAACCTCTAGAGGATCGCCAAAAGGAGCCGTGCCAACCAGTTTGACCGCACAGCCAGGTGTCATGCCCATTTCCATGAGCCGTACGGCCGCGACACCTGAGTTGTCGATCGAGGCGATCACCCCTTCTTCGCCGATTGCCAGTTCGGACAACTTCAACATTCCACCATGTCCGTGTTGACCAGGATGTTGAGGATGTCCGAAGGTCGGAAGCAGAGCTTCGAATGGCCGACGCGAAGGATGCAGGGGCTGCCACTTTGCAGCATTTCGACTTCCGTGCCGTCGCGCAAACCGAGTTCCGCCATTCGCTTTACATCATCGCAACCACCGATGACTTGCGAAATGCGGACCTTCGTCCCACATCGAACCATGCTTAAAGGAATATCGGGAAGCATTTGCATTACCTGCTAATTGAGAGCGATTCTCAGTACAGGAATCTTACCCTAGGCCAGCAGCAGTGACAAGAGAGTTGGCCTGCTTCTTTTGTGGCGAATCTTGGTAAATGCCGCCTGAGGACGAAGTCGCATCAGAGTCGCGGCAATTCGTTAAGCCAGACAAAATTAAGTTGAATACCAGTCTCTACATCCCCAGCCAGGCTGGACGTAAGGATTGTCCAGAAAAGAACTTAATCGTTCTCGTTTATTTCGTGGAATAGCCTAACTTCATTCTCGAAATAGTGATCGGAAACAGTGAAGAAAGGCCCTGTCGTGTTGCGTTGGCGAATGTGTAGCCCAAAACAGCAATCGCCTCCCTGGAGAATGCTGTATCCATTTCCACAATGACGGAATTTCCAATCGATTCCAATCTGTTCGTCGAGCACCTTCAGATATTCGCGCATTGTTAATTCGCGGGAAGGAAGTTGAATCATCCGATTGCGATCCGCTTCCGCCAACTGATAGGACGCAAGAATCCGCTGGGTAGGTGAGTGCCGCGAAGCCCATACCCCGAGGTCTCCGAGGGGCATTTCGAGTTGAGGAAACGAGAGTTTTCTTTCTAATTCGATTTCAACAGTCTTCACGGGCTGGTAGGAATGAGCGGTGTAAATGATTCCCAAGAAGATCAATGCCGTGGTGATTGTTCCGAGTATCGGAACGGGAGCCAGCCCTCTTTGCCGCCGAGATCGGACACGGGTCGAAAAGATAAAAAACCAGATCACAAGAGCAAGTAGCGCGAACGCGATAGGACCGATCACAACCAGACCAAGAACGGTCGGAAGGAGCAAGTCGAAACCAAACGAGAAGTCATCGCGACGCATGAAAACCAACTTCCTCAACAGAAAACAGCTACGCGAAATATCAATGTTCGAGTAACCCAAGGCAACAATTCTGCAAAGCAAGCGAATCATTGCTCACGGAGAATCTTGCCTTTGTTGCTTGACCAACTCCACCATCGTTTCGCCAAATGCATGACCGATATGGAAGAACGTGTCTGCCCTGCCGTAATAGTGGTAACCACCGTCAAACGATTCACCATCGCTGATCACGTAAGGGCTGGTCTTTACGAAGCGAACTTGGCCATGGAACTCCGGGAGCTCGGAGACGTCTGATTGGATCTTGCGAAAGTTGAAGTGCTTTTCAGCGTAACGCTTTTCTGGCTCCATACCCTGCTGGCCAAGTTCGCCGATGACAAACGGAAGGTTAGGAACATCAAGATCACGACGAACGTCGCGAATCAAGTTAGCCAAATTCACGCCGTACTCATCCATCTTTTTCTGATCGATGATGTCATTGAATCCTTGGAAAAAGACGAAGCCTGAAAGTTCGTAGCCATCGTCTTCTTGATAGTTGGGGACAAGCTTGTCAATATTCTTCAGAGAGTCTTTGACGATGCGAATCGTATCGCGATACGCTTCGCCATAGGTTTCCTCTGGCAGCGGCACGAGTTCCTTCGTTTTCTGATCACGCTGCGTGTAATCTCCTTTGCCTGAGCTGGGCGGGCGGAAACGAACGGCAAGGGCCCGTCCGCCCCATGCACACTTGACGATTAAAATTGGTTGATCGAATGCATTGCCAACGACATGGCCAAACTCAAGTTCTGGGCCAAAGCGATCTGTTGGAGTTCCGTATCCCAGTCCGAGCTTACCCTGTCCTCGATCGTCGTTGTACTTAATAAAGACATCGTCTCGTTCGACCCATTCGTCACCGCTGCGCAAATGAGCGTACGTTTTCGCAGTCTTGGGGTCAGCCAATAATTGCTCCAGGTGTTTGACAGCGCCTTTCCCTTCCATATTGGATTGGCCGCATAACACAAAAACCTTCACGGGGGCTGCCCAGGTAGAGCTGACAACCACGGTGGCGATTGTCACAGTAAACGACAAGATTAGAACGCGTGATGGGATCATCATGGAGAGACCTTCAGGCAAGTGAAAGTAGACAAGTTCAGATTTATTGTCCTCTACCGATGTAATGGAATCAAACAGTCATCATCACGATTCATTCGATGACTCTTAGCTGACTTGATCAGCCCAGACCTTGAAAGTTTTCAATTCGTTCATTCCAAATGTTGTCGTCAATGCGACATCGGCCGCATCTCGTCCCCGAGCCATGAGAACACGACCGATACGAGGCTTATTATTTCGAGCATCGAACGTGTACCACTGCCCGCCAAGGTACGCTTCAAACCAAGCGCTAAAATCCATCGGATCGGCCGATGCAGGTACGCCGATATCGCCAAGATAGCCAGTGCAATAGCGTGCTGGAATATTGCAATTGCGGCAAAAGGTGATCGCCAAGTGGGTATAGTCGCGGCAGACTCCGACTCCCTCGCGATAGACACCTAACGCTGTGCGATTGGCGCTCGCCTGCATATAGTCGAATGCAATATGCTCATGCACAAAATCGCAGATGGCTTGCACTCTCGGCCAACCGGGTGGGGTATGCCCGAAGAGCTCCCAGGCAATATCTTTTAGCTCGCTGTCGACCTCGCAATAGCGACTGGCCAACAGATAGGTCAGCGTTTCGTAGGGAAGTTCTTGAACTTCGGCTTGCCTGGCCTGCGGGACCTGGAGATCGGGAAGTCCACAATCGTCGACAAGCGCTGTATTGCGAATGACAATCTTCCCTTTGGGGGCGACAATTCGACCGCACCGATTTCCGTACATATCGTAGTATTCGGAAATCGGTAGATTGGGTGAGGTTCGTAGCTGATCGTGTTGGCGAGTCGTCAATTCTCGAGTTGGATGCAGATACAACATCAACAGCATGGGAGCTGGTTGTGGCGAGTCAAAGGCGATTTCGAACCCGACACGAATAAGCATAGGCATCCTTCTCCAAGTAGAAAGAACGAAGGCTTGTGCGGCCGGAGGAACATGAACCGTTTACCGTGCAAGACTCTTCCGAACAGAAATCGGACCGTGCTTTGATCGTACCAGTTCTTCGCCAGCGATCCGTGACTAATCGAACCACAAGCGGCAAAACGGTGTAATTGTCTCAAATAGTTTCGGAACCGTGCTCGTTTTTAGTCGCGATGCTGCTATCCCTGCACCATGGATATCAGCACTGAGAGTCTGGCATGTCGTCAAACTCTCAGTGCCATTAGAAGCGATTAGCGAAAACTCATTTGCGATTCAGCCAAACATAACGAACTTCAATCGCGCCCTCGCCAGGGATTTTGAGGGCCGAAAGAGTCAGATTGTCTCGTCCCTTGGGAAGATTCAATGTGCCTAGTGAGAATGCCTTGAAGTCTTTAACCGGAGATTCCGCTCCACGATTGAAGCGATCGCGTTCTGGGCCGTAGGCTTCTGGATCGTGCGCCTCCTGAATAGAAGCAGCCGTCTTTTGACCGAGTAGCTCGGCTTGGATTTCGACTCCCACATTTTCCTTAGGGCAAGTGTAATAGACAATCGCCTCATATTGTCCTGGTTCGTGGACTTCGACATCCCAGGTGATCGTGCCCTCTTCTGTTTTCCAATTGGTGAAGTAGGAACAGTTGGGCGCTGGGGCGCTTCGCTTAATCTCACCGTGAGCAACGCCATCGCGAGCAGGAAGCGGTGTATTCGCCGAATAGCCGACCGTAAAGGGACGATCATCGTCCCGGGGCAGCATTTCTTCGCGATACTGCTTGGCAACTTGCATTAGTTGTTTCGTGATCTCAGGATTCTGTTTCGAGACATCTGTCCGTTGGCCGATATCTTGCAAGATATTGAACAGCTTGCCATCGTTGTCGAGTCGGTAGGTTTGGTTCCGCACGCTGACCTGATTGTTGCGCGAGGCAATGAGCTCGCGATCTGGCCAATCGGTCTTTTGGCCCGTTAGGAGCGGTTTCAAGCTGCGGCCGTCGATTGGTTTTGGATAGTTCGCGTCGATTCCAGCAAAGTCTAGGAGAGTTGGAAGAAAGTCGACGGCGCCGGCTATCTGTGTGATTTGCGTGTCTGGCTTAATCGTTCCCGGCATGCGAATGAAACAAGGAACACGGGTGCCTCCCTCGTCGAGCGATCCTTTGCGTCCCTTCATGTCGCCGTTCCAGCGAAAGCTGTTGGGGCCATTGTCGGCGAAGTCGATCACAATGGTGTTGTTGGCCAGATCAAGATCGTCCAGCTTCTTCAGAATTCGACCAACGTTCCAGTCAACGTTCTCGCACATCGCGAGTGCGGCTCGCGTCATACCAAGTTGTTCCTTTTGCGGATCACGATTCTTCATCGAAGGATTCATCTCGGCAAACTTGTCGTAGAATTCGTCCGGAACTTGCATCGGCGAATGGGGTGTGCAGTAAGGAACATAACAGAAGAACGGCTTGTCCCTGTTGTCCTCAATAAACTGCATCGCGTGATTCGTGAAATCGTCGGTAACATAGCCATCGCCGCGGACCAACGTGTTGTTGTGATCGAGCTCAGGACTGAAGTAGTGCCCCCAGTGCCCGGAGCAAAAACCGTAGTATTCGTCGAAACCGCGAGCATTGGGATGATAGGGATGCTGCATCCCGTTATGCCACTTGCCAAACGCTCCCGTCACATAACCCGCTTCTTTGAAGTACTGAGCAATCGTTTTCTCGTCGAGATTCAGGCGTTCCTGTCCCGTAGAAACGCCGCGGACGCCCGTCCGGGCGTAAAAGCGTCCGGTGAGCATTTCCGCACGCGTCGGAGCGCACAAATGGCAGACGTAGAACCAATCGAATCGGGCACCATCTTTGGCTAGTTGATCGATATTCGGGGTGTCGATGTTTTTGTTGCCATGAATGCTTAAGTCCCCCCAGCCCTGATCGTCCGTAAGAATCATCACGACGTTAGGCCGCGAGGGCTCCGCGGCGAAGGTGTGCGAAGCCAGCCATGGCAAAATAAGAAGCGAGGCGAGAAAGGTGAATAGCGTAAGTCGGCGGGGCATAACGTAACCTGCATGCGAGATGAGACAATTTTGGGCGGGGTATCGAGATGACTCCTATTGTCATCGCGCCAAACGTCTCGGTCAATTAAGCAATGCAGGCTAATTCAGAAGCATCAAATACAGCGAGAAAATATTGATTTTCGTTCGATGAGTCCCGACAGTGCCTGAAAAGTAAAACTATGCGCAACGAAACAGGGGCAGAAGTTGGCTCGGAAAAGCGTCCCCTCCGCCCCTGCTCGCTGCTCAGGTTCAACTATGACTCTGCCGGACAAATCACCTGGAGATCGAGTTCGGGTGATTCTCGGAAAGCGGGGGCCGGTACGGCCTTGTTACCTGGATGCGAATACTGTGGCGGTGATTCGCTGTAGGGAACCATCGTTGGCAGATTATGGATGGAAGCCATAACGTTGCTGCGGATAGTTTCCGAAATCTGATTGAGCGGAAGATGATTGAGACGTTCTTCTGAGAATGGGTTCTCCAACTCAACGCCAATTTGATCGAGCGCCAATAGCGGATACGCAACTAGAAATACAATCAGCGGTGTTGCCATGCCGGCTGCGTCAACAATCGCGACGGGTAAGAACAACAAATACAGAAACAAGAATCGGCGAATCTTGATCGAGAATGCTTGGGCTAAGGGCGTTTTCAAAATTCGTTCGCAGCCGCCAATGTGATCGATTAGTCGAGCTCGTTCCGCTTCTGCTTGCAGAAAGAAGAAGCGGTCCATCTGACCTTGATTAACCGCTTCCTGCAGCATGTCGGCGACTCGGCGAACTACGTACATGGGCATATGGTTCGATTCACTTAGTCGTCGCGTTTCTTCTGTGCCAATTGTTTCGCTCAGTTTGGCGATCTCGTCGAAGGAACGCTCGCCTCGCAAACTGTGGCAGCAAACCGGCGAGAAAGCGGCAACCCAGCGTGCGTAATTTTCCTGCCAGGCTCGATCCTTCGGCCCATACATCAAACCAATCTGAGCCAGGTTTCGAGATTGATTGACGATTCCTCCCCAAATTTTGCGTGCTTCATACCATCGATCGTAGCCAGCATTGGTTCGCATCACTAACAGCAAGGCAAGGACAACACCGATGTACTCGTAGTGAGCGGTCGCCAAGCCGTTATGAACCTGGAGGACATCGAAGAACATGTAAACGGCAGCTCCGAACAATGAAAATGCTAGGAGTCTGCCAGCAACCCGTGGGGTCACGGATCCGTTCACCTTAAATACTTCAACCCAGAAGTCTTCTCGAATCATATGCTCTCTTCTTTTTCCGTTTTCAGCAGGCGTAGCGAGTCGCGGTTTGTTGGGAGTTATCAGCCAACGAGATAAAGGTCGTGCTCGGTTCGTTGCAAAATGTCCAGCGGAATCGCACCCGTGAGTCGACTCCAGAATCCAAGATTGGGAGGAATACCGAGGACCAGCAAGTCCGCCTCCCATTTATTTGCGTAAGGGATCAGTACGCGTCGAACAGGCCCGACCAAACAGCCAGTCTCTAAGTCGTAACGCTGCGTTTGGCAATAATCACGCATCGCCTGAAACGCATTCGATTTCTGATTCGCAGCGGCACCGATCCCTAGCAACCGACAATGAGCGTCCGGCAGCGGATTCTGTGCCAAGAAGGAACGAATCGCTCGGGCTGAAGCATCCGAACGGTCGTAAACTAAAAGCACTCGTTGGGGAGTGCTGAGGATTCCACGAGATACGTAATGCGGAAGCCGAGAACGAGCGGTAAGTTCCAGGTGTTGCCAGGGCGTTAAGTCGTAAGGATACGATTGACCTTGAATTGGACAGCAGGAAACCAACAAATCGTGATACTGCGACTCGCGAACCAGGTTTTCGATTGTGTCCCCCTCGGTGCCGCGAGATGTCGCCTCAATTTCCAAGCGAGCACCGACCTCCAGTAAGTGATCGTGTGAGAACGACTGGCGAAGTTCGAGATGGGCACGTTGACCCGATTCCGCCAGCATATGGGCCGCTGAGACAATACGCTCGCTCGATTGCGAGTCCTGCGATTCCAACGCGGAAAGTCCATGCAGGCGAGCGTAAGCACCTTGAGCGATCAATGCCGCTAACTCGATAGCCCGATCGCAGCCGCTACAGCCGCTCAAGTGGACGAGTACGCTTTTCAGCATGATGCTTCTTTCTGAACTATTCCCTGATCCCGTTCCTGGATGTTCGACATCCCGTAAGGTTTATACGCACTTTCGACCCCCGCGGGCACAGTCATTCTTTCAACTAGAGGCATCGAAAATTTCTATGTTCGAGAATCGTTTTAGGGGGGTATGGAAATTTTCTATGCCAGCAAAACTTCTGACGATAAATTAGGTGTCAGGGGACAGGCGTTTCGCCAGATTGCGGTTTCCGCGCGCGGTTGCCTTGCTAGAATGTGGCACCACCCTTCGCCGAATTAATATGAAGGGTGGCGAATGCGAAGCCCCACGATTGCCACGAACACGATGGACAAATTGCCTACATGATCGAGCGCCTGCAGGATCTCAATTTTCTTCATTTGTTCTACTTTTGGGTTGCCGTTCGCCAGGGAAGTATTACGGCTGCTTGCGAGCACCTTCATCTTTCGCAGCCGACCGTCAGCTCGCAGATCAAAAAACTGGAGAAATCACTCGGTCATCAATTGTTCGATCGCAGCGGTCGCGAGCAGCAACTGACCGAAGTCGGTGCGATGGTAATGGAGTATGCCGACGAAATTTTTTCGACCGGTCGTGAGATGCTTGGCAGCTTGCGCGGTATGGAGACTGAGCAAACGCTTCGTCTGAATGTCGGAGTTCCGATGTATGTTCCCAAGCTGATTACATATCGGCTCTTGGAAGTGGCCCTCCGATTTCCGACGCCGGTCCAAATCGATTACCACGAAGCTCCGATGGAACAGTTGGTGGACGATCTGGTTCATCATCGACACGATGTCATCATCTCGGATCGACCGATAGCTTCCGATGGCCGTCTTAGCAGTTTTAATCATCCACTTGGTGATTGTTCCGTCGCCTTTTGTGCGGTGAAGCCGCTGGCCGAACAGCTCCGCGCGGACTTTCCAAGTTCGTTGCAGCGAGCCCCAATGCTGATGCCGTCTCCTTCTACGGCGCTGCGTCGAAGTCTCGATCATTGGTTCGATCAGCACGATATTTGTCCTAAGGTGGTCGCCCAGTTTGACGATAGCGCGATGCTGAAGGAGTTTGGCAGCGGAGGTGCAGGCGTGTTTCCAACGCCGGTGGCCGTGATTGATCGCGTCTGCCGTCAATACGATGTGGAGGTAATTGGGACGCTGGAAGATGTACGAAGTCATTTCTTCGCGATCACCTCGCAGCGACGACTCATTCATCCGGTGGTGGTTGCGATTTCGGAGGAAGCGCCAAAGATCTTGCTCGATATGCGGAAAGGCAACAGCATCGGGGAATAGACGAAGTCGAGCATTCGGATCCAATGTTCACATCTCTGTTCGCTGGCATGTCTACGCTTCGTTCTTCAAGATTTAACTTGGGATGCGTGTTAGCTTTGCTAAACTCGATGCATTGTCACCAAGTGTCTTTATTCATTCGCCAACTGCGAGCCATGAACGACCCACGCCCCTACGACGAGCACGAACGCCTGCACGAAGAAATCCTCGACTCACTTGACGAAGAATTCGAGGCAGAACTTGAAGATGCCATGATGGAGCGGGACGAGGCTCGCATAGAAGGAGACGGCAAGGGGCGATTGCCTCGACGCGTCTACTTCCGCGAGCTTCTTCAGCTACAGCGTGAATTGATCAAATTGCAAAGCTGGGTAGTCGAGAACAATGCCCGTGTTGCGGTACTATTTGAAGGACGAGATGCGGCAGGGAAGGGGGGAGCGATCAAGCGTATCACGCAGCGCTTGAATCCGCGTGTGTGCCGAGTGGTCGCCTTATCGGCTCCGTCGGAGCGAGAGAAAACGCAGTGGTACTTCCAAAGGTACGTGAACCATTTACCTGCTGCTGGCGAGATCGTGCTGTTCGATCGAAGCTGGTACAACCGAGCCGGTGTGGAGCGGGTAATGGGGTTCTGCACAGAGAACCAACTCGAAGAGTTCTTTCGCACGGTCCCGGAGTTCGAGCAGATGCTGGTCCGCTCGGGGATGTACCTAATAAAGTACTGGTTTTCGATCAGCGACGAAGAGCAACAGTTTCGCTTTCAGTGTCGTATTCATGACCCACTCAAACAGTGGAAATTGAGCCCGATGGATTTAGAGTCGCGACGAAGGTGGGAGCAATACACGGTCGCTAAGGAAGAAATGTTTGCGCGAACGAACATCCCTGATGCTCAGTGGTGGGTTGTTGAAGCAGACGATAAAAAGCGAGCTCGGCTGAACTGTATGCATCACTTTCTGCAGCAGATCCCTTATACGGAAGTCCCACAGCCAGAAATTTCTCTGCCGCCTCGTGAGCACGAAGAGGGCTATAAGAGGCGCCCTCTGCCAGAAGACGTCTTCGTGCCGTCGATCTATTAGTTTTCAGAAGTGATCTTGAGTGGTCTAGCGAGAACCCCTTCGTTGCTAATCGTGATTGGCTTGATGTGACCGTTCTCATCGAACTCCATCCGATCGATGCAGGTCACGCGTGAATTACCGTCGGTCTCGCCAAGCGGGCGTCGATGGTAAACCGCGTAATACTCGTCTGTCCCTGGAATATGAATCACTGAGTGGTGTCCGGCGCCAGTGGCGATTTTGGGATCTTGCTGTAAAACTTTTCCGATCCGCTTGAACGGACCGAATGGTGAGTCTGCAATCGCATAGGCCACGCTATAGTTGGGGCCAGTCCATCCACCTTCCGACCACATGAAGTAATACTTGTTATTGCGGATGAACATGAATGGGCCTTCGACATAACCGTCTGGCGTGATCTCTTGAAAGGTTGTTCCGTCTTCAAATGGTATGAAGCCGGAGAAGTCGTCGTTGAGTTGAGCGATATTGCAATGTCGCCAACCACCATAAATCAGGAAATACTTGCCATCCTTGTCCTTGAATGCAAATTGATCAATCGGTTGGGCACCATTGTGAAACTTATCGATCAGTGGCTTACCAAGATGATCTTTAAAAGGACCCGCCGGTTTGTCAGCTACCGCCACGCCGATGCCGCCTAGTTGATCGTTGTTTTGGATGTCATTTGCACCGAAAAAGAAGTAGTACTTTCCGTCCTTCTCAATGATGGAAGGAGCCCACATTGCACGGCGAGCCCATTTGATTTCCTGGTTGTCCAAGATGCGTGGATGCTTGGTCCACGTGACGAGATCCTTCGAGGAAAAGCAGTCGAAGAACGTTTGCTCGTCGTAGGGCGCGGAGTAGGTCGGGTAGATCCAATAGGTATCTTCGAAAAGGATTCCTTCCGGATCGGCATACCAGCCTTCAAATACAGGATTTCCAGATTTCACTGACTTCTCGTGAGCGTACATCGAAGTGTTGAACGTCACAGTCAGGAGCAAGATCAAGGAGAGAGTTCGAGTCATGGATTCTTCTGGATGCAAAGGAGCGTCGGGCATTACTTCCGTCATTCTAGACGCCAATTTTTTCCGGGAAGAGCAACTCGAATGAATCGAAGCAAAAAGATCGAATCCTTTCGGTGCGAACACAAAAAAAGCCTGCCAAATTGAGATCTGGCAGGCTTACTTGTTTCAGAATGTACTTACCGATTAGTACATGTCGTCGTGGCTGTGGCCACCCTTCTTGTCGGCCTTTGGCTTCTCAGCGATCAAGGCATCGCTGGTCAGCAGCAAGGTCGCGACACTAGCCGAATTGGCCAGGGCGGTCTTGGTGACCTTGGCTGGGTCGATGACGCCCGACTTAACCAGGTCTTCGTAGGTATCGGTCAACGCGTTGTAACCCTGGTTGCCTTTGCTTTCCAAGATCTTTTCGCAGATGATACTACCGTCTTTACCAGCGTTGGTGGCGATCGTGGTGATCGGAGCACGGCAAGCACGGATGACGATGTTGAAACCGATTTCTTCGTCGTGGCTCAGGCCTTCGGCACTCACCTTCGACGAAGCTCGCAGCAGAGCAACACCACCGCCTGGAAGAATGCCTTCAGCAGCGGCAGCACGCGTGGCGTGCAAAGCGTCTTCAACGCGAGCCTTCTTTTCCTTCATTTCGCTTTCGGTCGCGGCACCGACGTTGACCTTAGCGACACCGCCAGCCAACTTGGCCAGACGTTCTTCCAGCTTTTCCTTGTCGTAGTCGCTGGTCGAGTTGTCGATTTCGCGGCGGATCTGAGCGATACGATCCTTGATGTTCTGAGTATCGCCAGCACCTTCGATGATCGTGGTGTTGTCCTTGTCGATGATCACCTTCTTGGCGCGACCGAGTTCGGCCAAACCGAGGTTTTCGAGCTTAATGCCCAGGCTTTCAAAGATGGCAGTACCACCGGTCAGGATGGCGATGTCTTCCATCATGGCCTTACGGCGATCGCCGTAGCCAGGAGCCTTCACGGCGACACACTTGAAGGTGCCACGCAGGCGGTTGATAACCAGCGTTGCCAATGCTTCACCGTCAACGTCTTCGGCGATGATCAACAGTGGCTTGCTTTGCTGGACGACCGCTTCCAGAACTGGAACCAGATCTTTGATGTTGCTGATCTTCTTCTCGAAAACCAGAACGTAGCAATCTTCCAGGTCGCAGGTCATCGTGGCCGGATCGGTCACGAAGTAAGGCGAAAGGTAACCGCGATCGAACTGCATGCCTTCGACCCATTCCACTTCCGTGGCGAGCGACTTGCCTTCGTCGACGGTGATCACGCCGTCCTTACCGACCTTTTCCATGGCGTCGGCCAGGAGTTCGCCGATTTCGCGATCGTTGTTGGAAGCGATGGAACCAACGTTGGCCATTTCTTCCTTCTTCTTGATCGGAATCGACATGCCGTTCAGTTCGGCGGTGATGGCTGCGACAGCCTTTTCGATACCGGCCTTCATCTGAATTGGGTTCACACCGGAGACAACAGCCTTCAAACCTTCGTTGAAGATCGCTTCGGCCATCAGCGTGGCGGTGGTGGTACCGTCACCTGCGACGTCCGAAGTCTTGCTGGCAACTTCGCGAACCATTTGAGCGCCCATGTTTTCATAGACGTCTTCCAGTTCGATTTCCTTGGCAACGGTTACGCCGTCTTTCGTGACGGTCGGGCTGCCAAAGCTCTTCTGGATGATAACGTTGCGTCCCTTAGGACCCAGCGTCGTTTTGACGGCCTTCGCCAGCTTCGATACGCCGCGGCGGATCGCTTCGCGAGCTTCTTGATCAAAGGCGATGATCTTTGCCATCGATGGTTTCTCCTAAAAATTCTTATTCGTCAGAGGTTGTACGGGTAGGGATGGAAGCCGAACCGAGGCCTAGCCTTCGATGACTGCCAGGATGTCGTCTTCGCGAAGCAGGATGACTTCTTCATCGCCAACGGTGAACGTGTCGCTGCCGGCATACATGCTGAAGACAACCTTGTCGCCTTCTTTGACCTGCAGCGGGCTACGGCTGCCGTCGTCCAACAGACGGCCACTGCCCACGCTGACAACAACACCGCGGGACGGCTTGTTCTTGGCGGTTTCTGGCAGGAAGATCCCACCAGCGGTCTTTTCTTCCAATTCGTCGCGACGGACCACCACGCGATCGCCCAGCGGCTGCAAACGTTGTTTGGTGCTCGAAGCCTTCTTTTTCGTAGCCGTTGCCATGCTCTTGCCTTCCTCCAGAAAACTAGGGGGTGCTGTTTCCTGCACTTCCGTCAGGAAACGCCGATGCGGGATATGAATGGATTTGGCAGGCAAGCGAGGTAAGTCTAAACCTCATCCGACTGCCATTGTTGCGCGAACAATTGCGTGCGGTGCTAAGAAGCAACTACTGTGCCAATAAGTGTCCTTGATGACGTAAGGGCATTGGTGTCAGCAGTTTGTGGCAAATCGAAGATCGGCTCGCTTGGCCAGGAATGACAAAGGCGAGCCGGTCTGCCAATGTGGCAGAACTGACTCGCCAGAAGGTTGTCACTCGTGGCAGAGCGAAGATTCGTGCTCAGAAGCAAGAGATTTATTGATTCAAAGCGCCTGAGAAGTGGCTGCCACCACCTAGAACAAAGCTGAGAATCGCGACGCCGGTCCAAATCATCATCAGTTGCCGAGCCTGATACTTGTCGACATTGACCCAACCCAAAACGAATGCGACGAGAAAACCCAACCCCAGACAGACTAATGAACCGAGAGAGAGGCCCCCTAATAAGGGGTCGCCATGCTGGAACATCTTAATGACGATAACGACATAACAGCCGATCGAAATGATGCCGAGAATACCGAGAAGGAAAAGTAGCAGAATCGCGATCATGATCTAATTCCCCCGAATTAAGTAGCGAGCCCCTGCGTCTCACGGTGAAACGTTGATAAAAGCTTTCTAAACCTCGCGGTGACCACAACGCAAATTCAATTCTGGTTTTGTCAGCGACTTTTCTCGGAATGTTTACCCGAGGCGCAATCTACCTGCGTTTTCTTACGACCGAGGTGGTTGCCGGTCGCGAAAGAGGACCTCAATGAGTCCGACCAAGACATCGCCCAGACAACTGAAGAGTTCGAGCAGCGCTTCCATAGCTTCCATTGGGTACTCCCTGCAATGTGATTTGATTCCTGCAAGGAGATATTCGCCAATATTCGAGCGTTCTTCCGCTAAATCGCCGGTGGATTTTGCGGATTTTCCACCCGTGCACTGATGGAGTATTCGGCTCGCTACGGAACGCTGGTTATCGATAACTCAGCAAGTTTTCACTCTGCATGAGCATCAAGGTATACGCCACAGCGAAGAGAAACTGGGCGAAGGAGATTGCCGTCCAAAAGCCCATGAACCTAAGCGAATCGTATTTGGTGACGTAGACCCAGCCGCCGATAAAAGCGATCAACACGCCAAAACCAGAGCAAAGCGTGAGTAGCAGCGAGATCAATGCGAGCCCGATATCTTGGTAGGCGAACATCTTCACTAAGATGATCACGAAGCAAACCAGATTGACGATACCCAGTCCCCAACACATCGCCAGCAGCATGGTTTCTGCAACAGCCATGATCTCTCTCCCCAAATTTAACCGCTTGGCGAGCGACCCACAGCGGGCACATTCGGCCAAGGATATCTAGGTCGAGAAAAAAGGGGGAGCAAGCGGACGATTATTAACCACGTGGAAATCGTGACCTAACCGTTACAACCGGTATTTTCTACCTACGGTTGCGGCGGCGCTGACGGGGCCTCGGGATTCAGTAGTTGAAAGAATAGAACGACGCACAACGCAAACACGCCATACAGGATTAGCTCAGCCGCCACCAAGCATGATAGGAAAATCATACGTTTGGTGGACTCGTACTTTCGATGATTACGCCAACCCACGACGAGCACGACCAACGTTCCGACCCAACTGACCGCACTTAGGGCAATTCCCAGGCCAGCAACATATTTGCCTGCCCAGTTATCCGCTACGCCACAAAGCGCGGTGATCAGCGTAATCCAACTCCAAAGCTCGTCGCCGCGGTCACTCATTCGGGACGAAAGGCCAAGCATACAGAACAGCTTGGCGATTCCCAGAATCGTAAGCGCGAAGACAAATGCCTTAAGGCCCCAAACCAGCGTATCTGCGTCTGGCATGTTTCATGCTTCATGGATGTTGACGAAAAATTAAACCCGAACCGCTTTCCCCTTCGCAACCGAATCGGCTTGTTTCTGGCACAGGACCAGGGCATCGACCGCCAAATCGCCGGCCAGAATGCTGGATGGTTCGCCGGTGAGAATGCTCTTCTCGACTTCCTTCAACTCTGCCACGAACGAATCGATTGGATCGGTGCTCTTGAGCTTGGGTTGTTTCGATTTCCCTTTTCTCGGGAGCACCGTCAGCGGCATCGAGCTAACTGGGGCCCCATCGATTACGGCGAAGTCCATCAGCAGGGTGGCGTTCTCGTAATGTATCTCGAAGGCGTGGGTGAAGCTTCGCGTGGCTTGGTGCAACACACCACTGGTCGCAGTTACCACGTAATCTTGTTCGGCAAAACCGAATTGCGTGGTGCAGTACTCCACGCAATCTCCGTTCATGCGACCGACGCTGCTGACGCTGGTCGGCATGCCGAACATCAAGCGAATGAAGTGGGCGTCGTGGATATGAAGGTCCAACAGCGGACCACCGACCTTTTCAAGATCGAAGAAATCTTTCAACCAGCTAGGATTGCTGATCAAACGCTTGAAATGGCCCCCTAAAAGCTTGCCAAACTTGCCGCTACGGGCTGCTTCCAACGCGAAATTGAACTCAGCAAAGAAAGGTAGAACATGCGCAGTCAGCATCAGCTTGCCGCTCTTGTCGGCCGCCTTTTGCATTGCTTTAGCGGCTTTCGTACTCAGGGCGATCGGTTTCTCGACTAGCACGTGTTTGCCTGCATTGAGTGCAGCAATGGTTGCTTCTTCGTGCATTGCCGGTGGCAAGCAAATGTCGACCATGTCGATCGAATCGTCGGCGAGCAACTCTTCAATCGTCGCGTAGACATTCATCTTCGAGACGTCGATCTTCTCGCCAGGAGGGCCGAAATTGCCTTGGATGCCGCGCCAATCCCCTTTTTGCTTTTTGGGATCTCGCGAACAGAACGCAGCCACCTGTATTCCGCGTATCTTCTGATACGCTAGGTAATGGATCCAACTCATAAACCCAACGCCGACGATTCCAACCTTAATCATGGGTGCTTTCCTCTTACGATCGATCTTTGAACTAACGGGGTACTTGGCGAGAATGCGAAGGGCATTGATGGGAGGGATGTTTGACACCACCTATGTGCCGAAATAGTCTCTTGCAGGATTGCTGTACTATGAACGACGGCCTGAGCAGTGGCAACCCAGTCAAAGGTAGGAACTTAATATCTTATGGCGCGAAAAGACTTGCACTCGTCGGCTGATTTGCCACTTGAGACTCCACGAACCTGGCTGCGCAGGATCGAAATTGGGGACTTCAATCGCGTATTAGCCATCTACGGAGACGAGCAGAGTGCCCAATTCGATTTCTATGGGCCATTCGGTGCCGCCGACGTAGAGCAGATGATCTTGTCTCAGTCCGATATCTATCTCGGAGATCCTGGTGTTCCTGTCTATTTAGCGGTACTTGAACGTGAAACAGGTGAGTTGATAGGAGTTATCAATCTAACCATCGATAGTCCTATCGATCGACAAGGCTCCATCGGGTTTGTGTTTGATCGCGCGTTCCACGGCCACGGATATGCATTTGAAGGAGCGAATGCGGCACTGCAGTTCGCTTTCACGAAGTTAGAGCTCCATCGTATGATTGCCGCTTGTGATACACGTAATGAGCGATCATGGAAGCTGATGGAACGACTTGGAATGCGCAGAGAGGCTCATTTCGTTCACGATGGCTACAGCGCAGACGAGAACATGTGGACGGACAGTTTCATCTACGCGATGCTCGACCACGAGTGGCGACCAAATGCTTGATGCGATCGCTGCCGGGGTCAGTCGACCTGCGTGACTTTCTCGAACCTTGGGAAGGCATCGTCCCACATGGTGGGTGTCTTCGGAGTGTAGGTGACAACGGGGAAACTGTTACGAATGACTTCTCGCCCCTCGGCCAAACTGTCGATGTCTCCGGCGGCCACGGCTTGCAGCATTAAATTGCCAATCGCCGTAGCTTCAACAGGACCTGCGACAACTTGGCAATTGCACGCATCGGCGGCCATCTGGCAAAGCAATTGGTTTTGCGTGCCTCCGCCGACGATATGAATCGTGTTGATCTTCGTACCGGTCAAGTCTTGGAGTTTGCGATGAACCACTCGGTATCGCATCGCCAGGCTCTCTAGCACGCAGCGGATGACTGCCCCATCGTTTTGCGGAACGATCTGGCCAGTTCGTTCGCAGAAATCGCGAATTTCGGCGGGCATGTCTTGCGGAGCGACGAAGTCGGCGTGATCTGGATTCACAAAGCTGGCTAGTGGTGTGGCTTCCTGCGACATTCGCACCAAGTCGGAATAACCGTACTCATGGCCGCGCTGTTTCCAGATGCGTCGGCATTCCTGAACCAGCCACAAGCCGGCGATGTTCTTCAGCAATCGTGTGGTGCCGTAAACCCCACCTTCATTCGTATAGTTGAACTCGGCACATTGCTCGTTGATGATCGGATGAGGTGTTTCCACGCCCATTAACGACCAGGTTCCACTGGAGATATAGCACCAATCCGGCATCTGACCGGGTGAGCTTTCCGCTGGGACAGCGACCACTGCCGAGGCCGTATCGTGGGTGCCTGGTCGGACGACCTTAGTTCCGTTGAGTCCGATTTGTTCCAGCACGGTGTCACGTAGTGGTCCGACAACGGTGCCTGGATCGACGATCTCGCCAAAGATCTTCTCAGGCAAACCCAAGCCATCGATCAACTTCTTCGACCACGATTTGGTAACGGGATTGAATAGTTGGGTTGTCGTGGCGTTGGTCAGCTCATTTCCTTTTTCGCCGGTTAACAACCAATGAAATAGGTCGGGCATCATCAGGAAGTGCTCGGCGGCTTCCAGAACCGAACTGTTTGCTTCTTTCATGGCCAGCAGTTGGTACAGCGTGTTGATCTCCATGAACTGGAGACCGGTCTCGGCGAAGATCTCCTCACGGCTGACCTTCGCGAATGCTCGCTCGAACATGCCGCTGGTGCGTGGATCGCGGTAATGATAGGGATTGCCTAGCAGTTCATCATTGCGACCGAGAAGGGCGTAATCGACGCCCCATGTATCGACACCTACACTGCTAATCTCGCTGCCGAACTTGGTACCTGAAGCGCTCAGCCCGTCTTTGATGTTCTGCCACAACTGCAAGAGATCCCAGTGCAGATGGCCCGCCAACGCGATTGGCCCGTTGTCAAACCGATGAACCTCTTCCAATTGCAGTTTGGAACCATCAAAACGGCCTCCGAGAACACGGCCACTTGAAGCACCCAAGTCAACAGCGAGGTAAGTCTTTTTCGACATAGCAGAAGGTATATTCAATGCAGGATGAGGGGGCAGAAACCCTGGCAGACCAAGGAAATGGCCCAGCGAGGAAGTGGGTATTGCAGTGTAATGGACGCACGCGGTGTCAACAATCGTTGCGGAGTGGCATATTTGCTAACAAACTTGCGAAAGCCCTATTCGCCTGAACCGGGTAATCGACGTAAAACTGTTGGAAGGCTTGGGCCCGGACTGCCGAAACCAACATTGATGCGACAACTTCCGAAAAACCAGCTCAACTAGCTAGAAAAACCGCCTGTGGACCCACTAGAAATCCTAGCACTCGACCTGATTGTGATTCTCGCTGCAGGATTCCTATCGGGGGCGTTATGTCGATATTTCCACTTCTCGACGATCGTCGGCTATTTGATTGTCGGTGCAATCATCGGAGAAGGTGGGCTGGGCTTTCTCCATACCGAGAGTCACGACTTGCAGATGCTGGCCGAAATGGGGGCTCTGTTCCTTCTGTTCTCGATCGGTACGGAAATCTCATGGGAGGAATTAAAGCACGTCGGGCCATGGATTCTGATCGCTGGCTTCATCCAGTTGATCGCGGTGAGTATTCCGGCCAGCTTACTTTTTGCCTTAATCGGAATTCCATGGCAGGGAGCCTGTCTGATGGGGGCCGCCGTCGCGTTGAGTTCAACAGTGCTCGTGTTCCGCGCCTTGCATGAACAGAACGTCGCCACTTCGCCCGCTGGTATCCGAAGTGTCGGTATCTTGCTCTTTCAGGACATGGCAATCGTGCCGTTGATGCTGGCCGTGCCGCTGTTATCGGCCACGGGGGAACACTCCAGCTACGAGTTTGTGCGTCTGGGACTGGTCTCTTTACTATT
This sequence comes from Blastopirellula marina, assembly GCF_002967765.1. Taxonomy (NCBI): domain Bacteria; kingdom Pseudomonadati; phylum Planctomycetota; class Planctomycetia; order Pirellulales; family Pirellulaceae; genus Blastopirellula; species Blastopirellula marina. The sequence goes on from NZ_PUHY01000015.1 coordinate 307,091, forward strand.
CGTGACGACAATCCCGGTACTGGCTTTCGTGACCCATCGCTTCGCTTTGCCGCTCTTCTCGTTGCTGCGAAGCCGAGAATTGTTGCTCCTATTTGCCCTCGCGCTGCTAGGCGGTGGCTGTTTCGTGGCCCACCGTTTGGGACTGCCGGCCGCCTTTGGGGCATTCGGTGCCGGGCTAATTCTTGGAGGAAATCGCTTTACGCAACAGGTCGACGCACTGACACTTCCGTTTCGTGAAAGCTTCGCCGCGGTGTTCTTCATCTCATTGGGCGGTTTGCTCAATTTTGCGCTCCTATTGGAAGATCCGCTGGTGGTGATCATCGGCTTCCCTTTGGTGCTGCTTGTGAAAACCTTCGGAGCCGGGCTCGCCTTGAAGCTTTCGGGCATGAACTGGCGAGTTGCCTTGCTAATGGGATTGGGACTCTCGCAGATCGGCGAATTGAGCTTCCTGCTTCTGTCTGAAGGGATGGACTCCGACTTGATTGATGAAACCAACTACAACCAAATGTTGGTTCTCGCGATCGGGACGATGATCATTACGCCAGGGCTAATTAAGTTCGCCGTTCGTAAGCTGGGGGATCACGAGTCGCTTCACACGAAGAAGGAAGAGAAGCCAATCGAGGCCCGGGAGTCAATTCGCGAGGCTGTTATCATCGGGGTTGGACCGGTTGCCCGACAGGTTGCTTCGCGGATTGAAACCTCAGGGGCGGATGTTCGCTTCATCGACTTGAATTCAGTGAATACCTACCCTCTGATCCAAGCTGGGTTTCGAGCGGTCACGGGCGATGCGACGAAGCGATCAACATTGCGCGAAGCCGAGATCGCCCATGCCAATCTCGCTTTGGTTGCGGTTCCCGACGACGAGGCGTCCGTCCAGATCGTTAAGAATATCCGCAGCATGAACCGACACTGCACCATCCTAGCCCGCTGCCGCTATCAGCGAAATCGCGAACGCCTTCACCTGGTTGGGGCGGACTACGTGACCGACGAAGAGTCGCAAACCGCCCTCATGTTGATTGGCATGATCGAGAAGCTGGAATCGAGTCACTCGTTCTAGATCGATTGGCTTACAAGAGGGGGTATTTCTGGTCGCACCCCTACAACCGGCAAAATTCATCCTGAAGATCATTGCCCTGCGTAACCGATGAAAATTCACGGCATCGAACCTATTGTTGACTAAGTTTGTCATGTTAGTTAACAATAAATCTAAGGGCTTCAAACCCATGCAACTGATTAGCCTCACCACGGACTTTCCAATTCAAGTGAACGCCATGTCGGCCGGCAAAGTAACTCCAGATACAGCAACGACTTCCGAGATGCTCGAGCCCACGCCAGAGCTTTTCGCCGAACTCGAGGAAGCCTCCCAGCGGCTAGAAACCGCCGAGCCTGCGGAGATTATCCGCTGGGGTGCCGAGCGTTTCGGCCAGAAGCTCACGATGGGGACGGCATTTGGCCCGGAAGGGTGCGTGATTCTTTACTTGCTTTCCCAAATCGCGCCCGATACGCCCGTTTTTAATCTCGATACGGGTTACCAGTTTCAAGAGACGCTCGATGTCCGGGATCAGATTCGCGAGAAATTCGGCATCGACGTCAAGCTGCTCAAGCCAGAGCACACGGTGGAAGAGTACGAAAAAATCCATGGCGGGCCACTCTACAAAACGAACCCCACGCAGTGCTGCTTCGATCGGAAGATCAAAGTGCTGCAGCGCGGTGCCGCGGGTAACCATGCTTGGATTAGTGCGATACGTCGCGATCAAAGCCCTGACCGTGCGAAAGCGAGCATCGTTGGCTGGGATAAGAAGTTTGGGTTGGTGAAGATCAATCCACTGGCCAACCAGACGAAGTCCTGGGTCTGGCGAATGATCACCGAGAACGAGATTCCATACAACGTCTTGCACGATCAAGGGTACACCAGCATCGGTTGCTGGCCATGCACCCGGGCCGTGATGGCCGGCGAGGATGAACGTGCCGGACGCTGGAGTGGCACAGGAAAAACGGAGTGCGGGCTGCACACCTTAGACGATAGTCCTAACGTATAAGCGAGCCATGAACGTTTCAGCGAAAACAGAATATGCCTGTATCGCGATGATCGAACTGGCGGCCCGCTATGAAGCAGGTCAGCCGGCTCGATTGCGTGAGATCGTTGAAGCCCAGCGGATTCCGCAGCCGTTTCTCGTGCAGATTATGTCTCAGCTAAAGGCAGCCGGACTCGTTGTCAGCACACGAGGGGCAACCGGCGGCTATCGACTCGCGAAGGCCCCAGATCGAATCTCTCTGGCTGACGTTTTTCATGTCGTGGAAGGGGCAGGGGATCAAGCCGACTCTAACCTGCAAAAGCCTTCGCCGGCGACGGAAGCGTTATGCGGTGTCTGGAGCCAAATCTGCCAGGCTCGCTCGAAGATTCTGGAGGAAGTCACACTAGCTAACCTCGCCGCACGCGTTGCGGAACAGCCGGACGAGATGTTTTACATCTAGTCATAAGACTTTCTCGATCTTTCTGCGGACTACGGCAACCGATGCCCCATCTTGTCTCGCTTGGTATCGAGATACTTTTGGTTGTGCGGATTGGTTTCCGCCATGATCGCAACCTGATCGACCACCTCTAGATCGAAACCGCCGTAGATGAATGCGTCGGTCTTCTTAGGGTTGTTCGTAAGTAACCGAATCTTGCTCAGGCCGAGATCTTTGAGAATTTGGATGCCGACACCGTAGTCACGCATGTCGCTCTTAAAACCAAGAGCATGATTCGCTTCCACCGTATCGAGACCCTGATCCTGAAGAGCGTACGCCCGGATTTTGGCTTTCAAACCAATGCCACGCCCTTCCTGCGGTAGATAAACGACGGCTCCGACACCTTCTTCGCTGATTCGACGAAGGGCCATATCCAACTGGTCACCGCAATCGCAGCGGAGCGAAGCGACAAGATCGCCAGTAAAGCAGCTGCTATGAAGGCGAACCAAAGGCGCGTCGACTGACGATAGATCGCCCATCGCCAGGACGATTGGTTCCTGCGTTTCATACTTCACATCGTAGACGATGATATCGAATTCGCCGTATTTTGTGGGCAACTTGGCTTCCGCACCACGCTCGACCAGCTTCTCGTTCACGCGACGATGCGAGATCAATTGCTCGATCGAGATGATCTCCAGATCATGCTTCTTCGCTAACGCGATCAGTTCGTCGCGCGAGGCTCGATCCCCTTCTTCGTTGAGGATCTCACAGAGGGAGGCGGCCGGGGTGAGTCCTGCCATGCGGGCCAGATCGACCGAGGCTTCGGTATGCCCGGCACGTCGTAAGACACCTCCTTCCTTAGCGAGTAGGGGATAAACGTGTCCTGGTCTAACGAAGTCATCTGCGGTCGAATTGGGATCGACCATCGACATGATCGTGTCTGATCGCTCGCGTGCTGTGATTCCCGTACGAGCAGTCTTGTGGTCGATCGGCGTTGTGAAGGCCGTACGCAAAGGAGCGTTGTTGTTCTCGACCAGCGGAGTGAGTTCTAGTCGCTCGCAAATGTCGGGTAGACACGCCGCACAGAGCAGACCCCGCCCTTGAGTGATCATGAAGTTAACGACTTCTGGGGTCGTTTTTTCTGCTGCAGCGACAAAGTCCCCCTCGTTTTCCCGGTCTTCCGCATCGACCACAATGATGACTTTTCCGGCTTTGATCGCGTCGACGGCCGCCTGGACGGTGGAGAAACGGTGAGTCACGGGAAGCAGTCTCCTGAAAACTTGGGGCAATGCCGATTAAAAAAGGGATGCCCTTCGCGACCTTCGGGGTTAATAATTGGGCTAGATCGGCGGAATAACTCATTATAGGAACCGTAGATTCGCGGCATAGTTCACCTTGACGGAGTCCCATGTGACTGGTTGGAAAATAACATCATTCGCGGCGATTACGTTGCTCGTCTGCGGGGCATTCGCCCGGGCCGAGGAGCTTGCCGTGCGAATGGTCCCAAATCAGCTAATTGCAGAACGGGCAGACAAGACCCTGCGGGCTGATGTGTACCTTCCCGCTGGCGAAGGTCCGTTTCCTGCCGTGTTGATGATTCATGGTGGTGCGTGGGCTGGCGGCTCGCGAAGCAACATGGCGGGCAACGCCTTATTTCTCGCAAATAACGGCTACGCAGTCGCTTCGATTTCCTATCGATTCGCACCCAGCCACGTGTTCCCGGCTCAGTTAGAAGATTGCCGAGAAGGCTTAAAATGGCTGGTCGAACACGCGGAGCAGTTCCATATCGATACCAATCGAATTGCAAGTTGGGGGCACTCGGCCGGAGGTCACTTAGCCTGCCTAGTGGCTGCAACCGATGCTGAGAAAGATCCTGAGGCTCCTCAACTGAAAGCAGTGGTCGCAGGAGCGGCACCATGCGACTTCACGAACGAACCGCTGGAAAGCCGGCGTCTGTCGTTCTTCCTGGGGGGCTCCAGAGCCGAAAAGCCGGGCGCGTACGTCATGGCTTCGCCCATTTCGCATGTGACCGCCAAGTGTCCGCCGATCTTTTTCTTCCATGGGACAGAAGACAATGTGGTGCCGATCGAGGAAGCTCAGGTGATGCACGACAAATTGTCGAGTCTTGGTATACCGACCGTTTTCTACAAATCTCAGGGCCGAGGTCATATCGGTAGCCTGATCGATCCGGAGGCCCGTCGAGAGGCATTGAAATTCCTCGACGGACAGCTCAAACTCGGTGGGTCGTAATTGGCCTGGGAACCGTTTCTCGCCGAGGCATCGAACCGGATGTGATTTCTCTGGTCATCACTCGAATCGCGTCCATACACCTGGTTTGCGGACGGCAAGCCCACTTGAGATGGCAGGAAATGCATGAGTGACGCGGCAAGCCAAGGGCCAGGACTCGATGTCGAAGAATACATCGAGCAGCAGCACTTCTTTCAGGGCGTTCAATCGGGATTAGATGACAATCGTCCGATGCAAGACATCCTGAAGTCGATGCGTGACGAGATTCTCGTGACCACCAAGTTGCCGATGGCGATCGACTATCTGGCCGCCGAATTGCGCCACAGCGGCCTATTTTACCCAGCGATGAAGCGTTTGGCTCACTATTTTACGGGGTTTCAAACGTTCATTGTGGAGTCGTCGGAAGACGATCGAGGAAAGTTCGATTTCTTGTCGGGACTTGAAATCTTAAAACTGGAGGCCAAGCTGCGGGCCGAGCATATCTCGGCTCAGAGCTTGTTTCTCTATCAGTTCGAGACCATTTGTCGGCATCGTTTGAAGTACGATCAGGGATTCGCCGCAATGGCATCCGATCCGATGTACGACGAACATTGGCGGCGATTTTTGGAGATCAATCGCCGAAGAGTCGGGCTGATCGATATCGCCGACATGATTTATACCCGTAGCGAGCATTACATTACGCAGCAGATTCGTCGTGGCGGCAATTTGCCTGGCTCGGACTTTCCTCCCCTTTTTGGTGAACGCGAAGGTCGGATTGCGCTGGCCAATCGGAAACGTGATCCGCTACTGCTCTTTTCCGCTTTGCAGCGTCAGATGGGCTACCCCAAGGTGCCGGTCAAGCGGAAGGTAGATGAGGCCCAGTTCCTGATTCCGCAGATGATGCGACGAATGGAACGGTTGGAAGCACGCATCAAGTTACTGGAAGACGAAAATCGTGGCGGCATCGATCTGACTAAGTTCTATCAGTCCGATAAGGGGGCCCCTAATTTCGATGATTTCGGGGACTGATAGCATCTCTTTGCCCGCCGCCCGCGGGTGCCGAAAAGTGTCCACCGAGTGGTAAGAGACGCCTAAATTGGATATGTGTGTCCATTTTTGGTGGTAATTGCGGTAATTTCTCCCTATTTTGCCCGTGTTCTCCTGGACGTCTTGTTCTCCGCCAGGGGGGAGATTGATAGACTATAGGTGTGCGTGAACCCCGAAAAATCGGCATAACCGGCAAATTTGTCACAGAAACGATAGGGGCCTCGTCGAAATCACATTTAGTAAATGCCGTTGCGATGGCAATGTGTTTCGGAAACCATCAGACAGATTGAAGGCGGATCGTTGCCAAAGAGGGCAGGGATCAATCGGCTTTTTCAGAGGCCATGAAGACCAAAAGGGATTTCGTCCGGCAGAACGCTGACGGGGATTCTGTCCACCACAGCACGGTGTGCGGTATCGCCGTGGTAGCCATGCTGTCACCTGAGGACGCTTCGAGGGTAGCCCTTCAAAGCGACACTCATTCTGCGGAATCAGGTCTTCACGCCCGATTTGCCGATTGCCTTGATTCGCAACTGTTTGATGCCCAGCGGATCGGTGCCTGCCGTCTTTTCAGCCAGCGGCTATCCCAGATCGGGATGGCTTCCAGCCCAAATTGCGTGGCGGACATTCATAACATTTGGTTAAGTAGTCACTCGCGAATTTTCGCATCGTTCACAGCTTCGCCAGCATCGCAAGGTCAGCGCCTTAACGCTATCCGATCTGCGCTCATTAGTCGCAGGCATCGCGATCTTCATAAATTCAATAGCAATCCAGTTGTTCCTCGGATACCCCGATAGATCATGTCCACCACTACCGAAAATACGACTGCCCTCAAAGACGTTCAGCCCCTGGAAGAAGCCACCGTACGCTTCTGTGGCGACTCTGGGGACGGGATGCAGTTGGCCGGGACTCAATTCTCGAACACTTCAGCACTCGCTGGGAACGATATCGCGACGTTCCCAGACTTCCCGGCTGAAATCCGCGCCCCGCGTGGAACATTGGCCGGGGTGAGCGGATTTCAGATTCACTTTGCTTCCCATGATATCTTTACACCGGGTGAGACGGTCGACGCCCTGGTGGCGATGAACCCGGCTGCCCTAAAGACGAATCTGGGCGATCTCCGCCGTAACGGCGTGCTGATCATTAACAGCGACGCGTTCGATAAGAAGGCCCTTGGCCAAGCGGGTTACGAGTCCAATCCGATCGACGACGATTCGCTGAGCGGATTCCAAGTGTTCGCTGTGCCAATGACCAGCATGACCCGTGGTGCAGTCGACGGGCTCGATCTCAGTGTGAAAGAGGCAGACCGCTGCCGGAACTTCTTCGCGATGGGTTTGGTCTTCTGGTTGTACGGTCGATCGATGGAGCCGACCCTGCGTTTCATCGACGCAAAGTTCTCGAAGTTGCCTTCTATCGCAGAAGCCAACCGCCGCGCGATCAAGGCTGGTTACAACTTCGGTGAAACGACCGACGCATTCCGTAGCAGTTACAAAGTCGATAAGGCCAAGCTGCCACCAGGTACCTATCGCAACATGACCGGCAACCAGGCATTGGCTTGGGGCTTGATGAGTGCTGCGAAGCTGAGCGAAAAGAAGCTGTTTTTGGGTTCCTATCCCATTACGCCTGCCAGCGATATTTTGCACGAACTGAGCAAGTACAAAAACTTCGACGTGCTGACCTTCCAAGCGGAAGATGAGATTGCGGCCGTTTGTGCGGCGATAGGAGCGGCTTACGGTGGCCAAATGGCACTCACCACGACCAGCGGTCCTGGTATGGCGTTGAAGGGCGAAGCGATGGGCTTGGCCATGATGTTGGAATTGCCGCTTGTGATCGTCGACGTACAGCGTGGTGGTCCAAGCACGGGTCTGCCGACCAAGACGGAACAAGCCGACTTGCTACAAGCAATGTTTGGTCGGAACGGCGAGTCTCCCATTCCGGTCATCGCAGCTCGCAGCCCAGCAGATTGCTTTGACGTCGCAATTGAAGCTTGGCGAATCGCAACACGGTTCATGACGCCAATCATCATCCTGACCGATGGTTATATCGCCAACGGTAGCGAGCCATGGCGTATCCCGAACGTGGCGGACCTGCCTAAGATCGAGATTAAGCATCCAGGCCCGCGGAACGAAGAAGATCCACCATTTATGGCCTACCAGCGTGATGAGCAATTGGCTCGACCTTGGGCGATCCCTGGTACGCCCGGCTTAATGCATCGCGTGGGCGGTCTCGAAAAACAGGATGGTACCGGAAACGTCAGCTACGATCCGCAAAACCACCAGCACATGGTGAATACGCGTGCGAAGAAGGTCGCCAATATTGCTGATTTCGTTCCCCAACAAGAGGTTATGGGAGCGGAGAGTGGCAAGGTTTTGGTCCTAAGCTGGGGCGGTACCTACGGTGCCTGCCGTACGGCTGTCGCTCGCCTTCAGGCCGAAGGAAAAGAGGTCAGCCACGCTCACCTCCGCTACTTAAATCCGTTCCCTCGAAACCTGGGAACCTTGTTGGCCAGCTTTGATAAGGTGTTGATCCCTGAATTGAACATGGGGCAACTTCGCATCTTGATTCGCGATAAATACTTGGTCGATGCGGCGGGCCTGAACAAAGTGCAAGGTAAGCCTTTCACCACCACCGAGATCGCCGAGAAGATCGAGTCGCTGCTCGCTTAACAAAACACCTCACATTCCCAATTGCATATATTCCCATGATAGAGAAGCAATCCACCATGGCATCCGCAGAATTGCCCGTTTTGAAGCCCGCGGACTACGGCACCGATCAGGACGTGCGTTGGTGCCCCGGCTGCGGTGACTATTCGATTTTGGCCCAGATGAAGAAGGTCATGTCGAACCTCAACATGAGCCGCGAAGACACCGTCTTTGTCAGCGGTATCGGTTGCAGTAGTCGTTTTCCGTACTACATGAACACCTACGGCATGCACAGCGTGCACGGTCGTGCCCCGGCATTTGCAACCGGTCTGAAGTCTTCGCGACAAGATCTGACCGTTTTCGTGATAACTGGTGACGGCGACGCGTTGTCGATCGGTGGTAACCATCTGATGCACGTGCTGCGTCGTAATGTCAATCTGAACATCATTTTGTTCAACAACCGGATTTACGGACTGACGAAGGGGCAGTACTCGCCAACGTCTGAAAAGGGCAAGGTTACCAAGAGTACGCCGATGGGGGCGATCGATAATCCGATTCATCCGTTGTCGGTGGCGATTTCGTGCGAAGCGACCTTTGTTGCTCGTTCGATTGACGTGCACATCAAGCACTTGGCCCAAACTCTGGAACGTGCTGTCGCCCATAAGGGAGTTTCGTTCGTCGAGGTTTACCAAAACTGCAACGTATTCAACGACGGTGCTTACAAGTGGGCGACCGATAAAGACACGAAGATGGAAACCGTGCTCGAGCTTGAACATGGCAAACCGCTCATCTTCGGGAAAGATCGCGACAAGGGAATCCGCCTGCATGGAATGACCCCTGAAGTAGTCGAATTGGGCAAGGGTATCAGTGAAGACGATCTGCTGTTCCACGACGAAAAGACCGCCGACCCGACACTAGCCTACCTGTTAACGCGGATGTCGCATCCTGAATTCCCTGAGCCGATCGGCGTACTGCGTGATATCGACGCCCCTTGCTATGACGACGCGATCAACTATCAAGTTAGCCAAGCCAAGGAAACCCGCGGCGAGGCCAGCTTGGATAAGTTATTCAACTCAGGCGATACCTGGGTCGTCGAATAATTCGCGAGCAGATCTACGGCAGTAAAAACAAGAGTCGGCTTAATGCGAAGGCCGACTCTTTTTACGCGCGTTCGCAACTGAATTCAGGTTGGCCAGTTGTAGCGGTTTCAACGACGCCCCGCTTTTCACGCTAGCGGGATCTCTGCGGTTCCGATAATTGTGACAACGAACGATTCAAACATCGATGCAGCGCGACCGCGTTGCCGTCGGTCCTTGTTTACCGGCGAAAAGGATTGTCACGGAGGGAAAGGGAATCTTGCCATGTGGCGCTCGCTATTTTTGGCAGTCGGGATCACGCTGATTATCGTCGGGGCTGAATGCCTGGTCGTCGATTCGGCCATGATGGCCAGCGACGGCGGTCCCAAACCATTCACGCCGCCCGATTGGGCCCCCTGGAGCATGATGTCGAGCGGTGCGATCGTGATCCTTTATAGCTTCACCATTCCCAAGCGGATGAATGGTTAGCGTTAAGAGTGTCGCTCTTTGCGATTCGTCTTCAAGCAAACGTGATCGCCAGTTTCAATCATCCAGTTTCGCAACAAAAAACGGCGACCGCATAGCGGCCGCCGTCTGTGGCTCTTCTGAACTAATTTTCTCTGATCCCTGAAAGCTTTCAGGGCGTGAAGGGTTCTAACCGATCGTTATCGACCTTCCCGAACGCGGTTGAAGTATTCTTCGGCGTTCTTCTGGTGATCCTTCGAGAGACGTGTCTCGGTTAACGCGTCGCCACCCAGAGAAGATTCCGATTCCATTGCGGCTTTGATGTCGATCAGCGTACGGCCAGCTTTGTTCTTGCCGTCTACATAGTCGACGATCACACCCTTACCATTCTTAGGATCGGCACGCACTTGCGAGTCGTATGATCCGGTCGCATTTTCTTCTTCAGGGCGGTCACCTTGTCCTTGCCCCTTGCCAAGTCCATTGCCCATTCCTTGGCGTCCCATCATGCCTTGCTGGCCCATCATCCCGGGCTGACCGTTCTGGCAGGCCTTGCACATCTGGTCGCGGGCCATTTCCATTTGGTCCATGGCTTCATCTAGCATTTCCAGTTCATCAAGCTGAGCTTGCAGGTCTTGCATCTCTTGGGCCATCTTATTCAGCTGGTCCGCAGCAGCTTGTTGTTGGCCGTTGGCCATCTGTTCGGCGGCCTTTGCCAGTTGATCGCCCATTTCCTGCATACGCTGCATTTGGGCGTCCTGCATGCCCATTTGGTCGAGCTGCTTCTGAAGTCGTTCCGCTTCCTTTTGGTCACCGGCCTGCTGGGCTTGTTTGATTTGCTCTTGCAAAGCCTTCTTGGCGTCTGCATGGGCTTTAGCCATCTCTTGCAGCTTCTTGCCCATCTCACCAAGTTGCTTTTGGAGCTGTTCCTTTTCTTCTTTGGTTAACTGATCGTTGTTCAGTTTGTTCTGCAAATCTTTCATCGCCTGCATGGCGTCTTTCAAGTCGCCTTTCTGCATGGCTTTGGCCAGCTCTTCGGCTGGGCCACCTTTCAGCATGTCTTTCAAGGCTTCCAGTTTCTTCTTGAAGTCTTCACTCGAAGCCAGTTCGTCGCGACGTTTCTTCAGTTCCTTGGCCAGATCGTTCAATTCGAGCAAGGTTTCCTTCTGTTCGACCTTATCTTTCTTGGCGATGTCCTTGGTGCCTTCTTCCAGCTTGCGGAACAACTCTTCCGCCTCCTTGAGACCTTTTTCTTCGGCTTTCTTCTTTCGCTCTTCGAGTTCCTTACGCAACTGGTCTGCCGTTTTCTTGACGACCTTGGTTTGCTCAGGATCGAGCTTGCCCGTATTGGCTTCCGCCGTATTGGGATCAATCACGGCATCAGGCACGAAGAGAGCGATCAACAAGGCACCCGCCATAACCAGAATAGGCGTCAACCCGCCCCAACCGCTGCGGATGGGAAAACGCTCGGTCACATCGATCCGTTCGACTTGGTGAGCCGCATCATTCATCAAGGCTTGGCCCCACTGGGTTTGACGCGACTCTTCGTCGAGTGACAACGAACTGGAAACGCGTTCCTTTAGTCCATACCGGATATCGACTTCAATGGCAGCTGCCAACGAGGAAGCTCGTTTGACGTAAGTCCAGGTGCTGGCCGCGATCAGACCCGCAGCAGCGGCGCCACCGATCCAGCTCCACATCCAGATGAATGGATCGACCCCGAGATGCCAGATTTTCGGAACGATCACCGCAACAGCGGCTAAGCTCATGGTGATAGAGAGGCAGATGATCAGCCTTCCTACGAATTGCTGTAAGATCATTCGCCATTGGGCTTTACGAACGTGCTTTTGCAACGTATCCATCAGCGTCGTCCCTATTTAATTCGATGCAATTCGGGGGGGCTCTTGCCTACCTATTCGTATACAAGAGGAGTTCATTGTTAAGTGTACCGGATTGGAAGCGGAAAGATCCACTGATTTTCCATCCAAAATGGATGCAACGGCGTTTAAATTGCAGTGTTTAACCCTTGATAGTCCCGGTTAAATCAAGGAAGGCACCTTGTTTCTACCTTTACGACGTTGCTTGAAGGGAAGAAGATTCTTGCTTTCAGCGATTAGGCAGACAGAATTGAAGAATCTATGAGTACGAAAACGCAGCAGAAGGGAACCTCAAGCGGTCTGCCCAAGCCAGGGCAGCGGCCAGGCAGCGATGTCGTGATCTACGATGGTGATTGCGTAATCTGTACCGGTGGGGTGAAGATTCTTTATCACTTGGATTGGTTTAAGAAACTCTCCTATCTCTCGCTTCATGACGATCGTGTCTCTGAAGTCGCCCCTGATCTTTCTTTCGAACAAATGATGGAGGAGATGTGGGTGATCGATAACCAGGCCCGAAAATATAGTGGAGCAGAGGCATTTCGCTATCTGACGCGTCGACTCGTGTTATTGTGGCCAGCCATGCCGCTACTTCACATTCCTGGATCGCTTCCTTTCTGGAAATGGCTCTACCAGAAAGTAGCTTCCGCGCGGTATCGTTTCGGTAAGATGTCCGGCGAAGACTGCGGCGATGCCTGCCAAGTTCATTTCGGTCCACCGAAAAACGATAATAACGCCGGCTAATTATTACGATCGCGATTTTGCGGGAAGGAGTCCTGGCGATGTTCGATCTTCGGAAGCACATGTCCCACGGAACGGGTAAACCGAAGGCAATTCGGCGCGCGGGGATGAAATCGCCGATCGTGGAAACCTTCGAGGATTATCAGATCGAAATCTCGGAGCGACCGGCCAGTCCGATCTCAAGCCGCGTTTGTTTTAGTGTGAAGATCGACGGCGGTGAACCGCTGCTTCGCGCCTACCTAACCGGGTTTCTCACCGAGAAATCGGCTCGAGCCGCAGCTCACTCAGAAATCAAAAAGCTCGAGTTCAAGTACGGACAGTACTATTCGCCTATCCAGGGCATTCTTAATAGCTTGAAGCAGCAGCGCGCGGCTAAACGGCTGCGTGACTTCAACGAACGGCGAGCTTAACAGACTCTCGCCGATGCAACGTTAGAAGCGAACGAACAAATCGTGCTGGTTCGCTAAGCCGCCGACTTCTTAGATTGGCGATTGGTCGCTGCTTCCGAGTCGTCCTCGACGTAGAGGCGTCGATAGGTCTTGCTTGTTTCGATCAGCTGCTCGTGCGTACCGGTGGCTTCGATTTGTCCGTGGTTCATCACGACAATACGGCTGGCAAGTTTCAGTGTACTAGCGCGATGTGTGATCAAGATGGCTGTTCGACCTGCGATGCAGTTTTTCAGACTGTCATGAATTAGTCGTTCGCTCTCCATGTCAATCTGGCTGGTCGCTTCGTCCATTATGATAATGTCAGGATTTCGCAGCAGAGCACGAGCGATCGAGATTCGCTGACGCTGTCCGCCTGATAGGCTGGTTCCGCGGTCGCCACACATCGTATCGTAACCGTTAGACATATGTGTTTGGACGAACTGATCGACATAGGCCAATTTGGATGCTTCCAATACCTGTTCGTCGGTCGCATCCATGCTTCCATAACGAATGTTCTCGCGAATCGATTCGTCGAACAGCACGGTCGACTGCGTGACCAATGCAATCTTCGAGCGAAGATCGTGTTGGGCAAATTGCCGCAAGTCGGTCCCACCCAGCAGTACCTGACCGGAATCAGGGTCATAAAACCGCATCAACAAATTGATGATCGTGCTCTTGCCGCAGCCGTTGGGACCAACAATAGCAATCGCTTCGCCATGTGCGATGTTCAGGTTCAGCTTCTTTAGTACCGGTGTGTTTTCGGTGTAACAGAACTCCACATCTTTCAGTGTGATATCGCGGCCAACACTGGACATTGGAACTGGATCTTTCGGGTCTTCGATCGGCATTTCCATTTGCAGTAGTGGGTAAACAAGTTCCGCACTTGCAATGCCGGCTTGGATGGCGCCAAACACATCGCCCAGTTTTCGCAGCGGATCGGTGCAGCCGACCAGCAAAGCGTAAAATGCCAAGATCGAACCTAACTCCATCGGCTTGTCTGCCAACGGAATTCCAAAAATGTGCGTTTCTTGATTTAGCACAAGGTAGCCGCCTGCAATCAGCGAAAGGCAGACCATACCTAGCCCTAAGACTTCGTTGTTGACACGGACCATCGAGTTGAAGAACCGAATCTTAACTTGTTCCCAGTAGGCCTGACGCGATTTAGCCTCGAAGCGAGCTTGTTCGTATTCTTCGGTGCCGTACGCCTTAACCACGTAGTAGCCATGCATGATCTGAATAAAGAACCCGGTGATGCGGGCGTTGATCATGATCTGCGAAAGGTTCAGGTTTTTGATCGTGCGTGCTAAGCGATATAAGACGAAAGCGGCCGCTGGAGCAATCAACAGCGACAGAATCAACAGTCGCCAGTTAATGTACGCCGCACCGGCTAAACAGGCGATCATCTTGATCGGTTCGCGAACGGTTTTGCCGAACAAGATTTCGAGCGAACCGCCGATCGAGGCAACGTCACCATTCATACGGCTAGTTGAATCGCCGGTTGAAATGTGTGTTTTGCCGAGGCGGACGTCTAGCAATTTCTTGAATAGCTGCTGCTTCAGGTCGAGCGTTGTCAACTGTGTCGCGCGGGCGACCAGCATCATGCTAAGTGAAAGGAAAATCCCTTTCAGTACGGTGCCAATAAGAAGAAAAGCGACCAGGGCGAGCAAGGTATTGAATGGGCCATGCGGCGCGTAAGCATCGATGTACGGCTTCGATTTTTCGACGTTCCCTAGCTTGGATTCCCAGCCCTTCAATTCGGTGTCAGCGAAATCACGTGACGATTTCAGCTTGGAGATTTTGCCTGGATCTTGGGCGGCAGCAATCTGTTGATCGAAATCAGCGATGTCCGCTTGGACTTCGGCGATCTTTTCCTTGCAGTTGGCTGTTTCGGTTTGCGCCCATTCGTGCAGACTTTGCCCTTTAAAGATGACTTCTGCAAACGGATAGACGGCACCGATATTGGCTCCCCACAAGACACCCACCAACAGGGAGCAAATCAGCGAACCAATGATCGACCAGCGGTACTTGGTAACACAGTGGCGTATCGCGAGCAGCAGGTAGTTCATGCTTGAATCGTGCAGTTTCTGAGTCGGCCGTGAGCAAAGGTTTCCCGGTGCACCACGCCGTCGGTCATCGCCGTCGGCCGAGGCACATCCGTGGCCCCCTGCCAGCATGGCGAAATTAGGAACCGGAGAAAGCTACAACGATTCGCGATGTCCAGCAATATCATTCGCCAGCATCGCGTGATTTCCAGCGGTTGCTAGCAGTTCATTTGTCAGAATTCGCCTTCTCGGCCAACATCTTTAGCATTCCGTCAGCCTCGAGAACCCCCAGTGCGAAGGAGGTACCCAGCATTAACTGACCCTTGGTATCGTAATGGACCGTATCTGCTAGCAGAGGTATTCCATCCGTGGGGACGTTCCAGACGCCAGTGATCGCCCGTGCTGAACCAGATCGCATATCAGCATCCTGTTGCGATTGGCGAATTTCGTGTCGATGCGTGAATCGCTCGAGTGCGGGATCGTGTGGCAGTACCTCTCCCATGACGAATGGAACTGGCGTGCTTTCGCAATCTTCTTCGATGCGACGCTTGAGTAGTGCAATTGACTGATCGTACGTCTTCGCAGAAACCTCTTGCTTGGCGTCCGCTTCTCCTTGCATCCAGGCAACACCGCGTAGTTGGGGCGTCTTGCCTGCTTCCGTCAGCGCGGACAGTGCCGCGGAAAACTGTTCGTGAAGTCGTTGGTAATGCTTACCAATGTTCGGATCATCGGCCGATTGACCGGGATAAAAAGTGGCGCGGTTAGGGCCTGGTTCTTCACCCATCCATTTTCCACCATTGAATCCAGCATGCAGTGGCTGACCACTGAGGGCGAATTTCACGATGTAAAACGTTTGGTCTGGATGCAGCGAGCCAAGGGTGTGAATGAAGCCGACCTCGGGCCCGAACCGATCAGGGCCGTTCAAGTGAAGCTTTTCGGGATCGAACGTTACGAATTCTTTTCCTGTCCAGTATCGAACGTTGGAAACAGGCTGCTTCCAGTGACTCGGCAACTGCGCTTTGCGTCCACTTCCCGCCATATTGGATTGGCCGGAGAGAATATAGACATCAGCAATCTCTTGCCCGAAAGCTGCCGAGGAAACGAAAAACGTCAACACGAAGAAAAGCAGGGTAGGGAGTCGATTCAGCATGATTGGTCGGGGGGAATCTAGGGAGTGACTAGCGTTAGGACTCTATGTTAACCCGTCAGGGAAGGCCTTCGAAACGAAAAAACGGGATGAAAATCTCCTCTCGGATCTGCGGCGTCCTATTCTTGCAGGTATCGCAAATCGCTCTTTCTCCTGACTAGGATACGATCGCAATGAAGAATCTGATTTTCACACTTGGCTTGATTTTGTCCGCCACGCTGCTCAGTGGTGGTGTCGAAGGGGCAACGGTTTTTGTCCTGGAAGGAGAACCGGGGGACGTTCCGGTGAAGATGACGATCGACGACATCTCGATGATTCATCCTTCCGCGATCGCTGGTTCGGTGATCACGGTAAAGGTCGACGGCCCGGCGGCTGCCAGAATGTACGATGTCCAGAAGATTGATGGACAGATGCCGCTCTTGGGAATGGCAAATAAGCGGGTCATGATTTTGCCGATCGACAAAGGCAAAGTCAAAGTCAGCGTCAAGATTAAGTCGCCGACCAGCGAGTCGATGAAGATCGAAGTCTACCAATTCGAGATAAAATAGCGGACTTCATCCTTTGAGAGTCCGTACGAAAAAAAGCCCACGTCAAACAATGTGGGCTTTCTCGAAGAGCGGGTGAAGGGAATCGAACCCTCGTAACTTGCTTGGGAAGCAAGGGCTCTACCATTGAGCTACACCCACGAGTGCTTCTGATAATATACCGCTACGCTAAGTCAGGGCAAGGATGTGACCGATCGAATTCGAGCTCGGCCAAATTGCCGGAATTGCGGGTCGAGTCGGTTTTGTCGGACAGGGAACGACTGACCTGACGTTTTTTGCTCTCCTTTTTCCTTCGCGCCCTTCTCCATCGCGCACACTTGGGAAACTCTCCCGAGAACCAAATCCCGGTCGATGGTGGTATGGCTTACTACTGGAAGGAATCTGAACGCGTCTTTTGGATCGCCGTGTATGTCTATGTCACGGTCTTGATTGCGTCTGCCGTTCCTCGCGCAGTGTCTGCCGAATCGATTTCTCGCCCTGCCACATTAGCCGAACTAAGTTGGGCGGCCGAGGGGAATTTACCCAACGAACGCATCGGTCAAGCGCAACAGCGCCTTCGCGACCATCTCCAATGGATGGAACAGCACCTTCCCGCTCGTTGGGGACGTATGGGGCTGAAAGAGCGCGGTGAATGGGTTTTTCAGTCGATGCACGATCAGCTTCTGATTGGCAACTACGCTGAAGATCAGAACTTGCTCAGCGAGGCACTACTCGGTGGCGATTACAACTGTGTTTCGGCGACCATTCTCTATCAAGTCTTAGCAGATCACGCTGGATTGCCAACGATGGCAATGCAAACCCGGGGACACGTTTGGTGTCGGCTACTTTCTCGTCCGGAACTTGATATCGAGACAACTTGCCCGACGTGGTTCTTATTAGAGCCGCACGACCAAGATCAAGCTCCAGGGATCCAGGCCGGTGATGCTGCCCGCGCCCTGACAGCTCGCGGCTTGGCAGCCAAGATTCCATACAATCGAGCAAGCCTCGCTGCCGCCAAGGAAGAATACGCTCAAGCAATTCAATTGCTAGATCGAGCATTGGTTTTAGATCCGCAAGATCCTGCCGCGATGAAGAATCGTGTAGCGATCCTCAATAACTGGGCGGTTCGTTGTGTGAGCCAGCACGATTGCGATCGTGCGCTTGAACTGCTCGAACAAATTGAGGCCCAGCAGGGTGGGGAAACGCAGGTTGGTGAGAATGAACGCCGAATCGTGGATACTGTGATCCAGCAGTGGTGCCGGGAAGGTCGCTTCGCCGACGCCGTGCGTTTGGCGCAATGGAAACCGGGAGAGAGTCGGCATTCCGTTCGTTCCATTTATGAGACTTGGATTGAAGATGCCAAATCACGCGGGGAGTGGTACGAAGCTAAGAACGTTTTGCACTCCGCAATGACCGCTCTCAGCGACGATCCACTCGCTGTCGCCCAGCTTAAACGTCAATACCGTCACCTACTGCCCGGATAAGTACGACTGCGATCACCCGCAATCGGGATTCGGGTGATTTGCCATCAGCACATCATGACGTATTTATTTCAATAGTTCCGAGACGACTGTTCGTGAAGAACGTCCGCGCCGACCGCCAGGTTAAGTGACCCAGTTGTCGAGCCAGACTCCTCATGCTGATCCCATCGATGTTTGTATTGGCGTTGGAACGCGCCAAACCGGCTTCTCTTTTTTGCTTCGCTTTTTCCCCTCCAGGTGTTGCGCTATGGCGAATGGTTCACCCGCCGTGTCAATTACGTCTGAATTTGATTTCACCTCTGTTCCATCCTGCTCAGAGTGCAGTGAAGCGAAAGTTCGTTCGACGGTAGGACACCTGATTAGCCGCATCTTGCCGAAGAAGATCACGAACGAGCGTCGCAAGGACTTTCGCTACCCCTATCCGCATTTGGTTTATTTAACACCCATTGATGCGGCTGGGCAGCCCTTGAACGAACTGACGACGGTGGTGGTTGGCAAAAATATCACGGAAAGAGGCATCGACTTCTTTCATCGCGAACCACTCCCTTATCGACGTGTAATCTTGACACTCGAATCGGAAGATGGAACTCGCGCCTCAGTGGTGACCGACTTGCTGTGGACACGTTTCACACGGCAAGGCTGGTACGACAACGGCGGCCGTTTCCTGCATGTACTGAGTCAAAACGGGCCAGACAGCCTTTCGGCATGATCAACTCCGATTCGCACCTCCTCGCTGAACTGAACTCAGCCAGTTCAGCGGAGGCTGCGTAGCGCTTTCAGAATCTCGACGTTGCCTTCCAGGCCGTCATGGACTTCTTCCAGAGTGACTTCCCCGTCACTGTTCTGGTCGAACTTGTTGAAGAGCCCGATTCCGATCAGGTTAACTTCGGCCTTTTGGACAATTCCGTCTCCATTTCGATCGAACCGCTGGACAATCTTTTCTGATCGATCAGCGAGATCTTCCTGGCTTGCGCCCATCACCAACAAGCCAATGCCTGGATCAGGCGCATTGCCGTTTTTCGGTACGGCAACATCAAAGTAACCGATCATCATCTCGTCGGACGTTTGATCACCCCAATGAACCGTTTTCGTCGGATCGGGATTGAAGAGATTCTTTTTCGAGTTGTCGTAGTGTGCGATGGCGTGAATGTACGATCCCTTAGGCATCTTTCGTGGTTGCGAGAGCATATACGCGGTTTGCCAATTGAAATCGTATTGAGGAATATCAATCAAGATTTCCTTCTCACCGGCTGGTGAAACGCTCATATAGCGAAACGACTTACCACGCAGATGCATGTGGGGCATGAAGCCCAGTAGGACGGTATTGTCATCTTTCGAGCGAGGCGAATCGGCGATTTCTTCGTGGTTGCCATCTCCCGGAGGAATATCGATTCGACGCTGTAGCGCGCTGGTGGTATGAATCTCATACTTCACTTCCTTCTCGTCGATGAAGGAAAGCCCTAACTGGCTGAGATCTTCCTGAGGGGATCCGTTCGGCGTGTAATGCATCTGAAAGATCAGCGTCGACTTGGCTGGGATTCGTTTCGCCATGCCTTTGGGGTAGTTCTCGGCGATCTTCCCGGGAACGTAGCCGACGAGAAAGCTACGCGCTCCGCCTTGGAAGCGATCCATATTGGTTCCGGGAGGGATGGCGAAGCAAAGAATATGATGGACGACCTGTAAATTACCTGGGCGAAGCTCGGCGCCCTTGATCCAAACATCTTTCTCGAAGCCCGGATCGACTCTGATGTACTTGTATTCGACTTCTCCTTCGGCAGGAACTGACGCGGCTTTCCCCGTTTCCGTAATATCGAGAATCAGGTCCGGCTTCTCAGGCAACGACCAACCCTTTACATAAGTCTTGGGTTCCGGCAATTGCTTGGGATCGCCTTCTGGCGCGCCAGCTTCGACCCAATCGAGCAGTGTGGTTTTCTCCTGCTCGCTCAAGCTGCGATCGTTCGAGAAGTGGCCATACTTTGGATCGGCATGCCAGGGAGGCATCCGTTGATCTTCCACCACTTCGGCGATCATCTCCGACCAGCCAACGACTTCGTCGTAATCGGTCAGGGCGAAGGGAGCGATCTCACCTTCTCGGTGACATTCAACACAACGGTTTTGCAGGATTCGAGCGACTTGGTTTGAATACGTGACTTCCGACGATTCGTCTGCTTCCAGGATACGGCCAATGTGGCAGCCGACTGGATCGGTTTCCGGGACGGTAACCTGTTGACCGTTCAGGACCTCTTCAAGGGCTATCTTGAGATCATCGCGGGTTGCCCCTTCGCGAACATTGCCAACGAGAAAGTGATCGTCGATTCGTCCGCGGTATTGAATGGTACGGCTTTGATCGAGCAAGATTACCTCAGGCGTGCGACGTGCTCCGACCTGATCGGCCAATCGGTTGGCTAGGTCTTTCAAGAAGGGAATCTCCAGCGAGTGCACCTTAGCGAACCCCGCCATCTCAGTGATCGAGTCATGCTGATTGGCGTCGATCGCTAGAATCGTGACGCCGTCGTCCTTGAATTCTTCGGCCAATTTCTGCAGCGTCACCGTGTACCGCTTGGCGACAGGGCACTCGCAGCCAATGAAAGCCAATACAACCGCCTTGCTGTCGGCGAAGTCGGAAAGCTTGTAGGTCTTTCCGCGGTAATCCTTCAATTCGAACTGCTCGATCTTTTTGCCGATCGGCTGCGGTTCGATCTTCGACTCGCGGGCGAATGAAGAAAGGGTGAAGAAACCGAGAAGGCAAACGGCGATCAGGTTGCTACGAAGCGGATGGTTCACGACGCGAACACTCCCAGGGATATCGAGGCAAGGTAATTCCTACTTCGTAAACTGTAACGAAGCGGTGGAAGTTTCGCCAACGAACAATTTTTCCCCAGGTTAGTCGGCCGATTAGAAAGTGGTCAACCGGTTCACACTGATGTTAACCCCCTGGAAGGGGACGACGCCGTAAATCCCTTTGGTGAATACCAGTTCGATGAATTCATCCGCCCATAAGATCGGGCTTTTGGGGACGATCACGATGTCCGCGTCGCGGATCCAAATCTCGTCCGAGGGAGCAGGGCGTTTGCCGTACAATGCACCCTTGAGATCGAGCTTGGTTGCGACCAAACGCCAATCTTCGGCACGGCGGAAGACGACGATTTCTCGCAGGTTCGCCCCAACTTTCCATCCCCCAGCCAGTGCCACACTTTGAATGGCCGTAGTCGGACCGGTTAACTCGTACCGACCTGGGTTCGGGACTTCTCCCAGCACATAGACGTAACGAGCCGCTCGTTGGATCAAAACCGGAGTGACTTCAATGCCTTCGATCTCTCGGGCGTATCGTTCGTCGATTTCGCGTTTGAGCTCGTCCAACGTCAGGCCTTGGGCTGGAATGCTGCCGATTGCCGGCAGTTGGATCGTCCCCTCGGGGGTAACCCGACTGCTCCGCTGCTGACCACCGACACCAGCGCGGCTATCGACCGTCGCTCGCAAGTCTTCCAGCTTGGTGTTGATCTTCACCGGTGTCACAGTGATCGAAGGTACTTTGTAGTACTTCTGATATCTCTTCTCGAGATCATCACGGACTTCTTGAATGCTACGACGGGCAGCTTGGACCTGTCCTAAGAGCATGACGGTAATGGAACCGTCTGGCATGACTTCGACCCGGTCGCGATCTAACTGCTTGTCAGTTAGTGACTCGATTTTGATTTCGTCCCCAACATTCAACCGGTAAACCTGCGAGGTTTCTTGCCGCGTCAAACGAAAGACGAAGTCGATTTGGTCATCGACACGCAACCGATATTCGGGAACATGCGGCGTTCGTGCGGGACCGACATATTCTCCTTGCGCGAAAACTTGCCAAGGGATCGGCCGTCGGGCGTTCCAGTGTGGCTCGCCTTCGCAGGTCGGATCGGTCGAATCGACACCAACGAGGATGTCCTTAGTCCGAGGATCGCAGCCTGGCTGAGCGTATTGAGCACGGGCTGAAGAAACACAGAAGGTGCCTATCAGACCACAAAGGATGAAGATCGTGTTGCGCATGGGAGGTCGAATCCTTGACCGTCTATCGAGTCGATTGCTGAGAGCGACGCTGAGCGATCGGCGGGATGTTCGCCGAAGGTGCCGATTGCTGCAGGTTGACGTCGGCGGCTTGTCCGTGCCGTGCCATTTCCTCTGGAGTCACCCAGCGGACGGCGTTCAGGTCACCGTTCAATTGTGCATATTGCTGAGCCATCTCCGCTTCTTGCTGAGCACGACGTGCCATCTCGGTTTCGCCGAGGGTTTCATGAATTGATGCCAGATTTTGCCAGATTTCTGGACGTGGCGACGATTGAACACCTTGCAGAAGTGCCTGCTTCGCTTCGTCAAATTGACCATATCGTGCCAGGAGGACGCCAAGTTCGTTGGCAGCTTCGAAGTTGTTTTGATCGACCGCCAAAGCGGTTTGGAATAGAGCAATCGAACGAGGGCCGATCAGAGTGCGATTGTCTCCCGTAGAGCCGTAAAGGTATTCCTGAATGCGTCCCAGCCCGACGAGAGCGCGGGAAGTTTCAGGAAGGTTGCCGCAAGCGATGATCAATTTCTCTTGGGCAAACGAAAAATACTTCTGCGTCGCCGTTAGCGTCGTTTCGTACTGTAGGTTTTGTCCTTTGAGCACCGGAGTCCGATGCGAACTAACGACCAGGTCGAGGTCGACGTTCGCCTCCAGGCGAGCCCCTTGCGGGATGAAATCGCCCGCTTCGTCGAGTGCTGCCACCGCTTCGGCCAAGGCATCGCTATGGCGGTGTGTTTTCTCCGCCGTATCCAAGGTTTGCGTCGCCAGGCGTAATGCTTGAATGAACTCAGCTCGCGACGAGTAGTAGGCACCTCGTTGGGCAAGTACCAGACCATGATCGACCAGCGAGTTCATGCGGCCGCGTACCGCGATCAACGCGTGGTTGATTTCGGGTGCCGACTTTCGTGGTGGTAACTCTCGCTGCGGTGCCGGCAGAATCGGCTGTGTTGGTGCGGGAACCGATAATCCAGGGCCTTCGAGATCCTCGATGACTTGCCGGTTAGGAATTAGTGCCGGATTTCGTTTGGACGAAGCAGGAGCCAGGCTGATGAACGAGGCAGGTGGTCCGGTGACGGACGGCAGCTGTTTTTCAATCGTCGGGGTTGGTGATTCGTTGTTCTGTGTGAAGCGACCAGCAGGTGGTAAATCTCGCAGATAGTTCGGTTCGATCGTCTTGCTTGGTGCGGGAGATTGCTGAGGACCATTTCGTTCGGAACTGGAAGATGCCTCATGTTGAGGTTCCAGCAGATCAGGTAGATCCAAGTCAACAAGATGCGGTTGAACTTCCTCCACTTGCTGCTGCGGTTGAGCTTGAGTATCTGCAGGCGAGGAGGGATTCAACGCGAGTGGCACTTGCGCGGTATTGAACTGTGCTGGCGGGGTCGCGGGGAGTCGCTCTGGAACTTCGTCCGTATGCGCTTTCTGTTGTGGTTTTGTCGATTGTTCCGGTTGCGTGGATCGTTCGATCTTTATTGGAAAGCGAACTGTTTCGAGCGGCGATTCGTCTTTCTGCGATGCCTCAGGCGTGACTGGCGGAATGCGATGTGGTCGGACGTGAGGATTGGCCACGATGTTCTCGTGCGTTTCGCTAATCGAGAGATGAGCAGCCAATTGCGCCATCGGGCGGACATCTTCCGGCGCATGAAAGAGGTGAGGCGCTGGAGCTCGTGTGGAGGCTTTCTCGGAATGGTTGGCGATTTCCGAACTACGTTGACACCCGATAACAGCTACAGCCGTTAAGGTCAACGCAATCGCAACACGCCGAGTTGGGGGCAGAAGTCGATCCATCGGTCCATCCATGAAGTCACTAAGACGAGACGTATTCCGATCCGTGGAAAATGTCTGTCGATTCCTATCAACGAAATCGACCAATCCAAAACGATGCAATCACTCATTCCGACGTGCCAGAGGGGCATCATACATCGTTGGGCTGGCATACTTGATACACATCGTAAGAGGGGAACCTTCGTGACAATCGTTACCATCCGCATATGGCGGACAAGAAACAAAGATAGATCGTGACCTGAAATCCTGGTCACATTTCTGCAAGATCCCGCCGTGATAAGAATTGTGTCCTAACCTTGTGAGATCTCAGATTTCGAGAGGTTCGTTAATACCTCGCATCCCAGAGCGCTGAATTGAGCACTCCAACGGTCCTACAATACGATAGTTGTCCGATTCGCAGCCGGGTTCTGGTTGTGGACGACGACAAGCTCATTCGAACGCTCGTCTCAGAGTTTTTGACGCGCGAGGGGTACGAGGTAATCACCGCAGAGAATTGCCTGCGAGCCCTGGAGTTGCTAGAAGATCCGAAATATGAATTCAAATTCATGGTCACGGATTGGGAATTGCCCGATGGCAATGGAATCGATCTGATACGCCACGCGCGACATGTGGTGCAAACACATTACATGTATATCGTGATGGTCACTTCGCATGGCGATCGCGAGAACTTGACGTTAGCGCTAAACTCTGGCGCCGATGATTTTCTGACCAAGCCGATCGATCGCGGCGAACTAATTGCGCGAATCCGGGCAGGACAACGCATTCTGAACTTGGAAACGCGGCTTACCCAGTTGGCCAATAGTGACGTTCTCACTGGATTGCCAACGCGCCGTGTCTTCGAGGAATTGGTAGCGAAAGAATGGAGCCGTACCCAACGTTATCGCTTGCCGATGTCATGCGTGATTTTCGATATCGACTTCTTCAAGCGAATTAACGACATCCATGGGCACGCCGCCGGGGACCAAGTTCTGCGGGAGATCGCTCATATATTCGCCACTTCCGTGCGTAAGTCCGACATCATTTGTCGCTATGGTGGTGAAGAGTTTTGCGCGATTTTGCCAGAAACATCATCGGCCCAAGCCTATGTTTGGGCAGACAATATTCGAAAACGAATCGCATCGACAGAAATCATCCTCGATACGGCCGTGGTAAATGTCACAATCAGCTTGGGCCTGGCTGAACCGTTATCGGAAATGGAAGATCTGAACGATCTAATTGATGTCGCCGACCATTGTCTGTTGGAGGCGAAGTCTAAAGGCCGAAACCAGATCGTTGCTTTCAACGAATTAAGTGAATCGGTTAGTAAGGACCCGACTGGGCACTTAGATTCCACGTTCCAAGGTGCGATAGCCGCTGATGCCATGACTCCGGTAGTCAGCACAGTGACTCCCCAGTCAAGCGTGTTTGATATCGCACAGTTCTTCCTCGACTATCGAATTCCTTCGGCGCCAGTCGTTGACGACAGCGGAAAGCTCGTCGGCATCGTGTCGGAAAAGGACTTGATGACGGTCGCGGTACGTCCGAATCCTCAAGATATCGAGATCTCAGAGGTGATGCGGCGAAATCTTATCTGTTATCCACCTGGTACATCCCTGCGAGTTGTCTGGGAATTCCTCAATCGGGTTTCGATTCGTACGGTGTTGATCACTGAGAACGACAAAGCCGTTGGTGTGTTGAGTCGGCAGAGCATTTTGCGGTGGTTTGCCAACACCTACTGGAAACATACTAGTCCCAAAGATCATCAGCTCTTCCAAGATATCCAAGAACGTGGCATGACGATGCGTCGGTTGGAAAACGCCGCACGGCTCTTGGCCGAGACCTCGCGTCAACTTACCGCGGATGTTGAAACACGCACCCCAGACGAACATGGAGCCATGGTCATCGGTACAGTTTCAAAGATGCAAGACCTCATGGTCGAGATGCTTGCCTCGGTTCGCGGCAATAAGAGCACTGGCGCGATGCAACTTCACGCGGCGGTTCCATCTCTGGAAGACTAACAGCCTGTTGAACTTCTCAGATCGGCTACGTCATTGAGATTGGGGCGATTGCGGCGTTGTGAATTCCTCGACATATCTAGTGGATATGCCTGCGGACTCACGCCTTGCCCTCGCCCCAATCTCAATGACTCGCTAACGAAGCAGAAAATCAACAGACTGCTAAGCCACTCATTTCTTTGGTCGTCTAACGAACCCAAATCTCATAGATCCACTGAATCGTCTTGGGGAACGGCTCTAAGTCAAGAGACGCATTTACCTCAAAGCCGTTCTCATTGGCGGGTATCTCAGGCGTTGGAAATTGTTCCTGCGGAATCACGTCAACGCAAACCTCGGCTCCGTTGATCTTCCAGACCCAAGGACCATCTAGCTCGAGGGTCGGCTCTACTTTGTTCTCGAGAAGCGATCCGTAACGACTGCAGATCCGAATTGGGTAGCCTTGCATCCGACAGGCGACCGAGAAGCGAATTCGTCCCGGTTCTTTTGTCGGTTCGACCGCAGCGGACCAATGGCTTTCGCCTGCTTTGCCAACCAGTAAGGCAATCGTGTTTTCGCCACGCTGTTCGAGATGAACCTCCTGAAGCGGCGGACTCTCAGGCCAGTCTTCGTCATCCTTGGAGCCTTCGATCGAAACAAAAATCGGCGTGCATTCTTCGCCTCGAACCAAGGCAACAACGTGACCAAAGCGATCGGCGTTTTTGACGAAGCTGACAAACAAGCCGACGTTGTCTTCACGGATCGATTCCACGAAGTGTTCTGTAGGTTCCGGCAATGTTTGCGACACGATGTTGTACTCCTGACGATCGATGAACGTGTTGCCGATCTATTGCCGGCAACACGCAAAAGCACTATTAATTCTGCGGCGACTCTTGGCCGACTCGCCAACGAAGGTACGAATCGAGGAACCCTTGAATTTCCCCGTTCATCACGCTGTGGAAACTGCCGACGTAGAAACCCGTCCGTGCGTCTTTCACGCGTTGGTCAGGGTGCAAAAAGTAATTTCGGATCTGTGAACCGAAACCAACTTTGGCTTGCGTCTTGTACTTTTCGGCTTGTTCACTTTCGCGGCGTTCTTCTTCGACACGTGCAATCCGCGAGCGAAGCATTTTCCAAGCCTGGGCTCGGTTCTTATGTTGGCTGCGTTCGTTTTGGCATTGAACGACGATTCCAGTAGGAATGTGGGTTAGTCGGATCGCACTGTCGGTCTTGTTGACGTGCTGCCCGCCCGCTCCACTGGCTCGGTAGGTATCGGTACGGACATCGTCTTCATCGATGTCGACTTCTTCACTATCGGGAATCTCGGGCGAAACGTCGACGGCGGCGAAACTCGTTTGGCGTTTTCCTTCCGAGTTAAACGGGCTAATTCGTACCAGGCGATGCATGCCCGTTTCACCCTTAAGGTAGCCATAGGCCATGGGCCCTCGAACGACGAAGGTCGCATTGTTGATGCCGGCTTCTTCGTTCTCGGTTCGATCGATCAACTCGACCGCATAGTCATGTTGATCCGCCCAGCGACCGTACATTGTTAACAGCATCTCGGCCCAGTCGTTGGCATCGGTGCCGCCGTCGCGAGCGTTGATCGTGACGATTGCCCCACAATTATCGTAGGGACCATCCAATAACGCCTTGAGTTCTAACGCTTCCAGCGTTTTTTCTAACTGATCAAGCAACCCAGGGACTTCAGCGGCGAGGGAGTCATCCTCTTCAGCCATCTCCAACATCACATCCAAGTCTTCGATGCCGCTGAGGCACTCATCCAGCGGTTCGATCAGGCTGCGAAGCGACTTCATCTGGCCGACCGTTTCTTGGGCTGCTTCCTGGTTATCCCAGAAATCGGGCGCGGCCATGCGTTCTTCAATCGACTTCAATTGCTGCTGCTTCGTAGCGTAGTCAAAGAGAGTCCTTCAGTTGAAGGAGTCGTTCGCGAATACTTTCAGCGCGATCGTAGAATTCACGTTCCATTGCGGATGCCTTTGTCCCAAGGGGTGCGTTGGCTTAAATGAGGCAGCGGATGAAGTATATCCCGGGTGGGGCAGGGCGGGAATGTCCCGCCCCAATGCCAAATCTTACTCGTCGTTGAGCTCGAAAATGGCTTCGACTTCGACAGTCATACCGGCGGGAAGAGCGTTGACGCCGATCGCACTGCGGGCCGCAACTCCGCAGTCCTCGCCGAAGACTTCTTTCATCAGTTCGCTAAAGCCATTAATGACGGCTGGCTGTTGGGTAAATCCGTCAACGCAATTCACCATGCCAAACGTTTTGACCAGACGTTTGATCTTATCGAGGCTTCCTAGGTGAGCCTTCAGCGTGGCTAACATTGCGAGACCGGTTTGTCGTGCCGCGGCGTTGCCGACTTCCTGTTCGACATCCTGACCAACTTTGCCTAGTTGCAGCGTACCGTCGGTGCTAAGCGGGCCATGTCCCGACAGGTAAACCAAGTTGCCCACGGTGATCGCCGGTTTGTAAAGGCCCATCGCCTTAGGGGCAGGCGGAAGTTCGACGTTCAATGCGGCGAGGTTGGCTTCAAAGCTCATGGTAGGTCTCTCGGTTGATTACTTCTTATAGACGTCGTTCGGATTGACCAAACGTGGTTCAACAATCTTGGTTTCGTCGCTTCCGACTTCCCGGAAGAAACAGGTGCGGTAACCCTCGTGACAAGCGGCTCCCTTTTGTTCCACCTTGAGCAGCACGGTGTCGGCGTCGCAGTCGACGAGAATCTGGCGAACCTGCTGTTGGTGGCCGCTTTCCTCTCCCTTTCGCCACAACTTGTCGCGGCTGCGACTAAAGTAAACGGCCCGGCCGGTAGTCAGCGTTTCTTGAAACGCTTCCCGATTCATCCAGGCCATCATCAGTACCTGGCCGTTGTCAGCATCTTGGGCGATGGCAGGCACCAAACCACCAGCCTTCTCAAAGTCGGGCTCGCGAGGTAAGGAGATCGACATCGCTCAAAACTCGTATTAATGGGCAGAGAAATGGGAAAGCAATCTGGTTTAGTGTGACCGTAGCGGACTCGATCGGCAACCGGGTAGGGGGCGTGTGACTAGCGAATTACGGCGAATGAGACGACCACTTCTTAACCCTGACCCCCGGGTAAACGGTACAGCCAAATCGGGGAGATCATTCGGCTTACTCGTAAGACTCGGCACATCCGAACCGACTTCGCTAGCGTTGTAGTCACTGGAATCGCTTTGCCGAATGGTTAGAAGGCTGGCCGACGATTAGGCCAACTGGGGCATTCTTCCCCCTAACGCTGCAATGATTTCTCCCCAAATGCATTAGGACAAAGGTACCGTCGTGAATAAGTCTCTTAGCATCGTCATGCCGGTTCATAACGTCCAATCGAGCATCGCCGCGGAAGTTGATCGCCTGCTGGAGATCATGGCCGACCTGACGACTGAATTCGAGCTGATGATCGTCGATAACGGCTCGACCGACGGTACGGAAGAAGTACTGTACGACTTGGTTTGTCGCTATCCCCAAGTTCGTTCGCGTCGGCACATGCCCAAACAAAGCAACGCGACGGCTATCGATCTCGGTTTGGCGGCTGCTTCGGGCGCTGTGGTTATCATCCAGGATATGGATCGCAAATTGACTTCCGACGATATCGTTTCGTTATGGGCCATGCACGTCGATGCGACGGCCGCTGGTCAGCAGCAAGTCATCAGTCCAGTTGCTCCTGCATTTCCTGAGCACCTTTTGCCAGAAGATCCTCGCCCGCTGAACGAAGACCTGCTCCGACGTTTGTCGGCTTGGGGGGCGGATATCTCGGAACTGGAAGAGTTGCCGGAAGCCCTGCTCCCGGAGAACGGCAATTCGCAAGAACGAAAAGACGTTGTTCAACCGCAATCACCCCGTTTGAAAATGCCACGCTTTCTCAAGCGTTTGCACGACTTCGCTACCGGCGAATAAACGGCAAATTGGGTGAAGTTTTCGGTTAGTTCAGATGCTGCCCCTTATCATGTGATCTGGGGCAAATTACTTTCCGATAAATTTGAGAAACGCTTGATTTGATTGAAACCTTTCGATAGAATCAGCCAGTGCCGAGAAAATGATTCAGGCGCTATTTTCCTCATTATCTCACCAAGGTGACCACCAAGTCCTAACTGATTAGGGCGGTCATCCGCGGCAGCTTCGGACTCATTCCGATGCTTGAAGCGTTTTCAGGCACACTTTTCACGAAGTTTGGTGACGTCCTGACTCTCCTCGAGGGCGCTTACTCGGCTTCAAAACAAGGCTTCGCCGATGGGACTAGGCACCCCTGGCAATTGGGCCTGATTCGAAACTACCGGAACAGACAATCAACTATCCCACTTCTTCACTGGACGCTCCTGCGCCCAGCGGATCTCACGTGGAATGTTGTCTACGACGTTGGTGGCGAATTCACCCACGAGCCAATCGGTAAAGTCTCCGGAATAGGGAGGACTTCTCATGGCTACGGTTCCATTGACTATGGACCACGCGGTTATTCCGTTTGCGCCTTCCGAGATGGGCAAAAAGTCCCCTCGTAGGCTGCATCGCATTCGCGAACTACGTAAACAACAGGGAGTTTCCCTTCGAACGGCATCTCGGAAGCTAGGCATGCCTGCTTCCCAGGTTCGCGAAGAGGAAAAGCCCGACACTGATCTACTGGTCTCCGAGCTTCTGCAATGGGCTGAGATCTTAGATGTTCCGATCGCAGATCTTCTGGAAGAGCCACAGAACAACCTTTCATCCCCGATTCGTGAACGTGCCAAGTTGGTACGGATCATGAAAACGGTGAAAGCGATTTCTGAGCGAACGCAGGAACCGAACATCGGAATTTTGTCGGAAGTGCTTGTCGATCAGTTGATTGATCTGATGCCGGAACTGGCGGAAATCAATGCTTGGAATAACGTAGGCCAGCGTCGCTCGCTGAACGACTTAGGCCAAATCGCTGAGCGTAGTATCGCCTGCGATTCGATTATCAATGCAATGCGAGACTAACCTCTCCGCGTCACAGCGCTTTCGTCCCGAACACCCCCAAATGCCCCAGGTTCGACTTGCTCGAGTCTGGGTCATTTTTTTTGAACGTCAGAAGATTAGGTTCCGCCAAGTGGCACGGACTTAGACCAAGTCCTTAAGGTGGAAATGAAACTTGCCAAGTTTTCCGCCATAGTTGCCAGCACCGATTGCCAGAACACCTTCTAACGCGGCCGCGTTCATCGTGGCTTTCATTCCTGCGGCCACTGCCTGTTCGCTGGTTCCGTCCAGCACGATTTCGAGAACGCAGTTCGCTCCTTCGACAACCTGCGATTCGACTCGGCCACGCAGTGTGGGGCAATTGCTATCGGAAGTAGAGGCCATGAGCCCCTTGTATTTCGATCCCACTTTACTCCCACTTCGGGCAACGCCTCCTGGGAAAGGCGCGATGATGTCGGCCATGGGAGCCAAAGCTTCTATGGCCTGTCGAGCGGCTGTGAGCGCGGTGGGTTGATCGATCGCTTGGAAAATGATGTTCCCGCCGGCGACTCCCTTTTCAATACCTACGGATTCGACGCACAAGAACTCACCATCCATGACAGGAATTCGCCA
Organism: Blastopirellula marina; assembly: GCF_002967765.1. NCBI lineage: Bacteria > Pseudomonadati > Planctomycetota > Planctomycetia > Pirellulales > Pirellulaceae > Blastopirellula > Blastopirellula marina. The sequence goes on from NZ_PUHY01000015.1 coordinate 338,600, forward strand.
GTACCTGGTTCCTCCGACGACCTTACTCTTTTGGAAGCCGTCGCCAAAATATCGCAATGTTTTTCCAAGTGGGCAGCGCTTTTCTGCTTCTGGAAGGCCATCGAATACGGCGGTCGAGGCGCAGGTCATCACGCACTGGCCAACCCGTTTCGAGATCGCTTTGGAGAGAGCGTCACCTGAAAAACCAAATGCCAAGACGGCGGCACCAGGGCGTCCATCGGGAGTTTCTTCGGTCGTTAAAAGGCGTTCGACGCCCACTTCGGCGTCACATGCGATCACACTACTGCCGTAGCCGCAAACCTCGTTGGTCGCTGCTGAAAGCCAATGCTCGTCGAAGGCGGTGATGATAAGACGCGTGTAGACCATCCCGAAGGCTTCGGCAAAGGTATCGACGATTTGAGTATTACCAATCTGCACAACGTCTTCCGTCGGAATAAGCCCTAGTTATTTAGGGGAGGCCCTGATGCCATATCTTCCCCCGCGTTCCCCCTTCTGCCAACCCCGCCCAACGGACGCTTGGGTAACCAATCGAAGCATCACGTTCTACAATAGGGAAACCCTTCGAAACGCGAACTCCTATGAAAACAGGCCAGCCATGACCCAACCATCCTCAAATTCACGTCGAGTTGCAGTGATTGGAGGGGGGATTTCCGGACTTGCCGCCGCGCATCGCTTGAACGAACTTGAACCCCGCTGCGAGATTCATCTCTTCGAGGCAGATCAGAAATTGGGGGGCGTGCTGCAGACAACGCACACTTCGGATGGCTATTTGTTGGAACATAGCGCCGACAACTTCATCACCAACATTCCCTACGCTTTAGATCTGTGTAAGCGGTTAGGGATGGAGGCAGATCTGTTGCCTACCAATGAGTCCTTGCGCAAGGCTTATGTGCTACGGAAAGGAAATCTTTATCCAGTGCCTGAAGGGTTTGTCTTGATGGCCCCCAGCCAAATGTGGTCGGTCGTCACGACGCCCATTCTCTCTTGGGCTGGAAAGTTACGTTTGGCTCAGGAGTATTTTGTCAAAAGGAGGGATAGCCCTGCCGACGAAAGTTTGCAATCGTTTGTCACGAGACGTCTGGGCCAGGAAGTCTACGATCGTTTAGTTCAACCACTGATTGGCGGCATTTACACCGCCGATCCTCAAAAACTTAGCGTTCAAGCAACGCTTCAACAGTTCGTGAAGATGGAACGTGAGCACGGCAGCCTGATAAAAGGAATGCGGAAGCGTTCTCAAACCAGCGGTGAGGGAAAAGAGAGCGGTGCACGCTATTCGATGTTCGTCGCTCCCCGGAAGGGTATGGCCGAGTTGATCAGCAAGCTGCGAGAGAGCCTGGCAGAGCAAACGATTCATCTTGGGGCGAAGATCAACGGAATTCAGCTAGGAGAACATGGTTGGCTTGTTCAGCATGATGGGGAAGAGCAATGCTTCGATGCCGTGATTGTTGCGCTACCCGCTCCACAGGCTGCCGAAGTATTATCGCCGCATGATAACCTAGCCAAGTTCCTACGTCAGATTCCGTATGCTGGGTGCAGCGTCGCGATTGTGACCGTCGATCAATCGCAGATTCGCAAACCGGTTGAAGGATTTGGCTTTGTAGTACCTGAGATCGAAAACCGGAAGATCTTGGCGGTGAGCTTCTCAAGTGCCAAGTACGCTGGTCGAGCGCCGAAGGGTAAGGTGATCATGCGGGTTTTCGTCGGCGGTGCCTGCCATCCAGAACTGGCTGACCTCAACGATGACGAGATGCGTTCCATTGTCCAGAGCGAACTGGAGGAACTGATCGGGCTCGAGGGGGAGCCAGAGAACTTCATGGTGACCCGCTGGAATGGCAAGATGCCGCAGTATCACCTCGGTCATCTCGATCGCGTCGCTGCGCTTGAGGAGGAAACGTCTAAGCTGCCAGGCTTGGAGTTAGCCGGCAACGCTTATCGAGGAGTTGGGGTTCCACAATGTATTCAGAGCGGGGAAGCAGCTGCATCGCGCGTTATTGAATACCTCAAACAGTCCACGCCGACCTACACTGAGACCAATTGATAATTGGCTGCCTCGCCACCAACGTAGGTAACGTTCAGCGAGGAGCGTTTTTGTTGATCGTGCGAAAGCTCTGCAACAGCAGCTTGCGGGTCTTCATTGTAAGCTTGAGCAAATCGAGCCTGATCGCCGGCCGCTTTTAATGCGGATGTCTGAGCGGCAATGCTGGAAAGCAACGTCGATGCCTCCTGGGACTTCTGCAGGAGAGCATTCACTTGTTGAGCGAAGGGATCATCCGGATCGGACTGCAAGCTTCCATCTGGATTGAATTGCAGTTGATAAGACTCTGGCAAGTCGATTCCAGCACTGTGGGCCGAGCGACGCAGGACGTCTTCGAACTGCGACAGTAAGCGTTTCAGCTCATCACGAATATCCTCGGACTGATCGTTAAGTTGCCCGTTAGCTGCCAGGAACGATTCGACAGCCTGACTGCTCTCTGAGGATTTGGTAGCCGAGTTTTCCTCGGTGTCACTCTGCAAGAACGAAAAGAAGTTCTCGGCGGTGGACTGGATAGTCCCGGCCGCCAGCGATGCGGCTCCGATTCCGATCGGTAGTGCTGCTGCGATATTCATACGCGAGCTTTCTTATTCCAAGTGACATGAAACTGTATTCCAAGTTATCGTCTGACCGAATTGCACGACTTTAACGATTCGGTCGACTTTGCGGGCAAGCGGCGACCGCAAGATGAGCAGCTTGATGTAGTGCGACTCGAAGTTACTTGATGAGCAAAGAAGTGCTGCCAAGAAAGAGAAAAAGTTCCCATTACCTACGATTGAAACGCAACCATGTACCAGCCTGATATCAGCTCGATACCCTGCCCCAGGAGGTACACCTATAGGTAATGGGAACCAATTCTACATTCGTTTTAAGTTCGCCGCACATCTAGTGCGATCGAACCGCGGTCTCAGTTTCTCGACCGCGCAAGAGTCGATTCGACAATAGGTTATATCGAGCAGAATAGCGGTCTGCTTGAGCGTGGTCAAGGAAAAAATGCCGCAAATGGGTATTAATGCGCTATCCCTCTCCGTTGTATCACTCTACGAAGGGGGAGATTGATCACGCTGCGGCCAACCGCGCCTCATCTCGGAGGGTGCTTGGGAGGTTAAGAACTTCCCGGTAGAGATCAACATATTGCCGCGCAGCATTGCGCCAACAGAATCGGGCGGCAGATTGCTTCAGTTGATCGGCATAATTAGGGACCTGCTGAAAGGTCTCCATGCCTTGCTGATAGACATCCAACATGTGCTCGGCCGAGAAGTCATCCCAGTAGAACGCCTTTTTACCGCCTACTTCCGGTAAGCTGGTGCGACGTGCCAGGAAAACTGGTTTGCCGACCGTCATTGCTTCGATTGGGGGTAGGCCAAAACCCTCGGTAAGCGATGGGAAGACGAATGATTCACAGTTCTCATAAAGCCACTGTCGTTGCTCGTCGCTGACCGGACCTGGCAGAATCACGCGATCAGCCACGCCCAAATGCGCTGCAGTTCGCAAGATTTCGATGGCATAGTCCGAGTCATTCTGGCCAGCGACAATCAGATTTCGGCCAGGTAAGTTTCGTAGGAGGTCCAAGAGTACGTGGAAATTCTTCTTGCGGTCGATGATCCCGATCGAGAAGAGGAACGGTCGATCTTCACTGAGCCAAGTTGGTCGTTCGGCAGGAATCTGCGAGGTTTCAGGGCGACCGTTGTAAATCACGCGAAGCGGGCGGTTGCCCAAATCAAAGTGTTGCTGTACTTCTTCGGCGACAAAACGCGAGATTACGGTGACTGCGTCAGCCCTGGCAATGAGACGAGCAATGCGTCGATGTTCGCGAACGATCTTCTTGCCATTTTTCTCGCGTAGGTAATTTAGGTCGTGAATCGTGAGAACGACCTTGGTCTTGGAATTAAGCGGAAGGTAGCGAGCTTGTTGATGCGTGGCATGCCAAAGGGCTGTGTCAGGCGGGGTGATCATTTGCGTCCAGCGGTACCAACGCTGAAACATTTCTTTTCGCCATGCTTTGGCAAGCAAGGTATCTTGCGTCTCGAAATCATGCTCCTGCGCCGCAGCGACCAGCGGGACTGGTTCCAGTCCGCGAGCGGTCATTTCGGTCGTCAGCGCCCGTCCAAGATGGTAGGCAAACTGCCCCAGTCCGGAACAGCGGTTCCGTGACTTTTCCAAATCGAGAACGACACGTATGGGTGAATGGTGCATGAAGTTTGTTGTCGGAAACTTCCCCTGGGAAAAGCGATCTCCACCTGGGCAGCGTTGGTGCGACTTCAACTCTGCTAAGCGGGCGGGGCGAATTATCGCCTATCCATCCAGCCTATGCAGGGCCCAGAGATTACCCGTTTCATCGTCCGGGGGGAATACGAATCTAAACGATTGATTTGCCTAGTTTCCATTTGCTAGCATCCCGGTTCGAGTCACAATCGTTATAAGAAGTTAACAATGCCAGCACTGCGAGCGTCTAAGACGCTTGGTTCTGCCGTTCAAATAGGGCAGAATAGGCGTTTTCAGCGATGCCTTTCATCCTCGTCCTTCTCGTCCTACGCCCCACATTGAGGAAGCCACCCCTGTGAATATCTATCTGGGAATCGATATTGGTACGTCCGGAACCAAAACCATTGCCATGGCGGAGGATGGCAGCATACTGGCGGAATCGTCTGCTAGCTATCCGGCTTCGCATCCGAAGCCTCTCTGGAGCGAGCAAGATCCTGAATTGTGGTGGAAAGCAACGGTCAAAACCGTTCGGGCCGTGGTAAAGGCCGCCAAGGCCAAGCCGGAAGATGTCAAGGCGATCGGTCTTTCGGGACAGATGCATGGCTCGGTCTTTCTCGATAAGGACGACCAGGTCATTCGGCCTGCGCTGCTGTGGAACGATCAACGCACGGCAGCCGAATGTGCCGAGATTGAGTCTCGGGCCGGCGGCCGTAAGAATTTGATCAAAATGGTAGCCAATCCAGCGCTCACTGGATTTACTGCCCCGAAGATTTTGTGGCTGCGCAACAACGAACCGAAGAACTTTGATCGCTTGGCGAAAGTGCTCTTGCCGAAGGACGACGTGCGTCGTCGTCTGACTGGCGAGTATGCCACCGAAGTGAGCGATGCCAGTGGAATGTTGCTCTTGGATGTCGCCAATCGGAATTGGTCGACCAAGCTGCTTTCGAAACTCGAACTCGATCCAAGCCTGCTCGGCACCGTCTACGAATCGGAGGACGTCACCGGTACCCTCACTAAGCAAGCGGCCAAACAGTTGGGACTGACGACTGACTGCGTAGTTGTTGGTGGAGCAGGGGACTGCGCTGCCAACGCACTGGGAAATGGGGTTGTGAAGAAAGGAATCTTGGCGAGTTCGCTGGGAACCTCCGGCGTGATGTTCGTGCACAGCGATGAAATGGCCGCTGATCCAGAAGGTCGCTTGCATACGTTCTGTCATGCCGTACGTGGCAAATGGCACATGATGGGAGTCACGCTGTGTGCAGCGGGAACACTGGAATGGTTCGTGCAGAAGCTTTGCAGCGAAATGCGAGGACCACGTGGCAAGGTCGATCCTTACGCCACCCTAATGAAAGAAGCCGAGTCCGTCCCTTGTGGAAGTGAAGGATTGATGGTGCTGCCTTACCTGGCTGGCGAGCGAACTCCGCACGCCGATCCAGATGCTCGAGGCTGCTTTATTGGCATAACGCTGAAGCACGAGCGAGCCCATGTGACACGTGCGATCATGGAAGGGGTGACCTATTCTCTTCGCGAAAGCCTGGAAGTGCTCGATCAAATGAGTATTCCTGTCCGTCAAGTTCGTGCTGGAGGAGGCGGCGCCAAAAGTCCGCTTTGGCGTCAAATGCAGGCCAACGTTTTCGGTAAGAAGGTCGTTACGTTGAATGCCGAACAAGGTCCTGCTTATGGGGTCGCCTTGTTGGCAGCGACTGGCGCCGGAGCGTATAAGAATATTCAGGAGGCCTGTGCGGCAACGATTCGCGAAGTGAGCGAAACGAAGCCAGATCGCGCCGCGAAGAAGTATTACGATAAGGCTTTCCTGGTTTACCAAGATCTATATCGAGCGTTGAAAGACGACTTCAAGAAGTTGGGGCGTCTGGACGACTAGTGCCGAGTGCGGAAAGGGATGGCGACATGACGTGCCGTTTTTATCGCGAAGAAGAAGTGGCGGATGTGTTAGACATGGCCACCACGATCGAAGTCGTCGACGAAAGCTTTCGCCAACTCGGCTCTGGTGGTGCCGACAACGTACCACGTCGCAGAGCTCGGGCACCAGGCTTCGTGCTGCACGGGATGCACGCATCTGCCGAGTACCTGGGAACTGCCGGCTGGAAGATGTATTCGACGACGCGCATCGGCGCCAAATTTCATGTCGGAATCTATGATACGGATTCAGGGCAGATGATTGCCCTGATCGAAGCCGATCGGCTTGGGCAATTGCGCACCGCTGCCTCCTCCGCCGTTGGTGCTCGGTATCTGGCCAAAAAGCCTGTTACGCAGGTGGGGGTGTTTGGCGCCGGTTGGCAAGCGGAAGGCCAGCTAACGGCGATGGCGACCGAGTTTCCTCTCGCGCAAGCCTACGTCTATTCTCGAGATGAAGAAAAACGCCAGGCGTTCGCCGAACGAATGTCGGAGAAACTTAAGCTCGAGGTTCTGCCGGTCCACGATCCGCGCGAAGCGGTTGAGGATTTGCCGCTGGTCATCACGGCGACAACCAGCAAGCATCCGGTGTTTGACGGCAACCTGTTGGCGGAAGGCGCGCTTGTCTGTGCCGTTGGAGCGAACTGGAACTTCAAACGTGAGATCGATGTAATAACCGTGCGGCGCGCCGATAATTGGGTTTGCGATTCGATCGAAGCGTGTCGTGGTGAGGCTGGTGATTTCGTTCTCGCGGAAGAAGAAGGCTACCTCGATTGGACCAAGGCGGTCTCGTTGTCCGATGTGATGGCCGGAAATTCGATCGGTCGCAACAACCAAGACAGCATTGTCGTTTACAAAACGGTTGGGTTAGCGCTGCACGACGTGGCCCTGGGAACCAAGTTCTTGGAACTTGCAGGAAGCCAACCTGAAATCGGCGTCGATCTACCGTTTTGAGGAGACTCCGAATCGACGTTTCATGTTAGCGGACACTCTCGGCCGGGTTCTGAGGCAACTCGGCTACCGATTCAGGTGAATGAATCGGCTGAGTCGGTTGGCGTGGCGAGTTTGCTGTGATCGACTCGGCGTTGGCTACACGCAATTGGATCTCTGTTGCGTATTTCGTCACCGGCTGAGCACAATGAACTTCCGGCCGCACTACGAAGCTGCCGACTTGGCGAGTGTCGATCGTGACGGTAAGTCGAATGCTTTTGCCAGGAGCAATCGTCAGCGGGTCGAACATCGCTTGTCCTAGTCCCACCTTGCCCGGGTGACCATCCACTTTTAGTGGTTCGATCCCTTCCGACATGTTGACGACAATTTGCACCAAGTCGGTTTCTTTATCACTCAAATTGGTGACCTCGATGCCGTAATTAACCGGAGTGCCTTGGATGGCCTTCTCGTTGGGCGTGTAGACTTGAAGTTTCAATGCATCGATCGGCTGAACTGAAATTGTCGGCTCGACGGAGGCGCTGGCGGCACTTTCCGCAGCAATCTTTTCGATGGTCTTGTTCGCTTCGGCGACGACTTCTGGTTCAGGGGCTACTGGCTTGGGTGTTGCTACCGGAAACCAGTTCAGGTTCAACGGGACGTCGGTCAACGATTGCACCAAGTCCCAATCATTCTCAGCGATCAAAATCGAGTTAGGTTCCGGGACCAATCCGTCTTCATCCTTCACTAAGGCAACGTTGCCCATCGTCAGCTTGTTGGCGTTCTCGGTCTTGGAGATCACGTTCGTTCCAGAGTCGGTGACCTCGAATTGTCCGATGGGCATCCGCCCGGCGTACAGATCCCCCACACGCAGTCGTATCTCTTTCGCTTTCAAATCTACGGCCATCAGGACAGGACCTTGAAGGATCTTCATCGAGTCGCCCGGGGTAGGACCGTTTTCGTCGGTCCAGTCGTTGATTAACTTGAGGAAGCGAACTGGCAGTTTGTGTTCTTTCGCAACTTGTTCCAGCGACATACCCGGTAGGAACGTCATCGGTCGTTCGGCCAGGTGCTTATTCGGCGCGTAAATCACCGCCTTAGCCAGGAAGTCTCCCTTGTCTCGGATTTGCTGCATCTGTTCATCGGTGTAATTCCAACTACTGCTGACCTTGTCGATCTCTTGAAGGGCTTCTTTCCATTGGAATGCAGCTTCTAGATCGGCGATCTTGGCGATGAAATCGTCGAAGGCGAGCACGTTGGGTGTGGCTACGGAGGACTTCGATGAGGTTTCAGGCTCAGTCAACCTCGGTGCTGGCATGTTCGCGTCCGCTGGTTCCGAAAAGCGACTGGTCTTCTTCGGTTCCAAGGGCATCTCTGCCATGACGGTGCTGGTTGAGGCTGCGTCGGCTGGCGAAGGGGCTGTAACGTCCTCGACTTCGGCCGCAGCCTCAAGCACCGGGTTTGCTACCGGTATGTTTGTTTCGGCGGTGGTTTCTGAGGTAACCACCGTGGGGGGCACTTCAATATTGGCTTGGCTACGGTTCTCGGCTAACTCAGTAAACGCCTCCGCATTGAAGAGCGGCGCTTCCGCAACTGCCTCTTGGTCAGCAGGGGGTGAGGTGACCATTTGATTGCGGTAAATAACGTAGCCGTTATAGGCAACGCAGACCAAGAGTCCCACGATCAAAAGATTACGAAAAACAGACACGGCAAGCCTCGGCTAGGGCGAGTTGTCATTGAATAATTGCGCAAGTTAGCCGTGCTTTATCAAATCCATCCAATCCCATCCAGGCCAATAGTGTGGAATTTCCAAAGGAAACTGATGTGATTGTGTTTTTCCGTGGCGAGATTCTCAGCCATCTTCTACTATTAATTAAGTGATTCTAGGTTGGTGCTTTACCTCTATCTGACATGACCGACGCGCATGCAACGACCTGCCCAGCAAGAAGACTGGTCTCATTCCCAGGCCAAACTTATTCAATCCCTGCTAGCGGTCCGCGCCGATCAAGAGCTGCCCAAGCGCCGACTTCTGTCTTGGGATAATATCACGGGATCGGCATCCTTCCTCGTTTCTTTCTCTTTCCACTTCGCCCTGATCCTGCTGTTGGCGATGTTCACAATTGCGGAGCTTCCTACCAAGCAGGTCGAGCTTGTGGTGGTCGAGCCAGAGGACGAAGAGCGAGAACGCCCACTGGAATTCGAGCTAGACGAATCGGAGAAGATCGCCACAGAAATGACGATCGCGAACCTTACCATCACCGAGCAAGGCATGGAAGGAATGGTTGACGCCTCGCTCAGTGCTCCTTCGCTCGAATTGCCGCCTTCAGAATACCTGGATGGACCAGAGGTCACGCTCGATGTGAATTCGTTTCTCACGAAGAACACCGAATCTTTAATTGAAGACATGCCGATTGGCTCTGTTGGTTCTGTACAAGCGGTTGTCGGTGACTATCAAGAGGCGATGGATCAGATCTCTCAGGAACTGATCTGGATGCTTTCCAAAAACAAGGTCTTGGTGATTTGGTTGTTCGACCAATCGGAAAGTATGAAAGATGATCAGGAAAAGATTCGTCGCCGGATCCATCGGATCTATGGAGAAGTCGGCTTGAGTGAACATTCGAAAGGAAATGCCCTGACCTCGGCAGTCGCTAGTTTTGGTCAAGGTTTCCAACTACATACTCGAGCGCCAACCAGCGATGCGGAAGAAATTGATCAAGCAATCGCTGAGGTTCCGGTCGATCCATCGGGGGAAGAAATGTTCTGCTCAGCCGTCGGCGAAGCGTTGACTTTGCACCGGCGATATTCCAAGACCGCCGATCGGAAGATCGCTTTGATTGTGGTCACCGACGAAAGCGGCAACACCAAGGACAACGAAGGTCGCTTGGAAAAAGCCATTTCGGTCGCCCAGGCCACCGAGGCCCGCGTGTATGTCCTGGGACGTGAAGCCGTGTTTGGTTATCCTTATGCCCACGTTCGCTGGGTTCATCCCGAAACCGGTAGCACCCATTTGTTACCGGTCGATCGTGGTCCCGAAGCGGCTTTAGTGGAACAACTACAGACCGACGGTTTCGGCAAGCGAACCGACGCGATGGCGAGTGGCTTCGGTCCCTACGAACAGGTCCGCATGGCCAAGGAAACGGGTGGGATCTTCTTTATGCTTCCGGGCGAGGAGTCGAACATCAACCAGTCGATCGATCGTCGCTATGAAGCAAAGCTGATGGAACGCTACCGCCCTGACCTTCGCTCCCGCTTGGAGCAACTGACGGATGTCAAGAACGATCCACTTAAGACATTGGTCACTAAGATCATCTACGATCTGAATCCGTACCAAGAGAGTGTGTCAGATGTGATTGAGATTCAGCAGAGCTTTAGTGGTGATCCAAAGCGGTTCGCGCAAGATGTTCGAAAGCAGCAAGCGAAGATGATCACCTACATCAACTATTTGGATCGAGCTATTGAAGTTGCGGAAAAGAACCGAAACCTGCGGGACGAGTCGACCTCGGTGCGATGGGTGGCGAATTATGATCTACTGTATGGCCAGCTATTAGCCTACCGAGCTCGCGCGTTTGAATATGGTGCGTACCTGACGAACTTTCTACAGAACCCACCGAAATTACCGTCTCAACCGTCGTACATGGAATTTCGTGGTTGGCGGCTCGGGACGAGTAACGAACTGGCATCTGCCGAGAAAACGGAAGCAGATATCGCACTTTCGCAAGAGATACTAAAGCAAGTGATCGACGACCATGCCGGAACCCCTTGGGCAACGCGGGCGAGTTGGGAGATTCGCCGTGGATTTGGGGTGAAGCTTGAACCGACGTTCGTCGATACGCGTCGAATTAATCGGCCACGACCTGCTCCGGCGATGCAAATGCCGAATGCCCCGCCACCTATGCCGGTACGAATCCCTAAGCTGTAGTTTCTATTTTTCGTGCAGCGAGATCGCCTTCCAAAGTTTCGGAGGTGACATCGGAAGCTCGGTCATTCGTACTCCACAGGCGTGATAAATAGCGGAAGCAAGCGTCGCTGGAGGCGCGACAATCGGCGTTTCTCCCACGCCGCGGACTCCGTAAGGGTGATCTGGATTGGGAACCTCGACAATAATCGTATCGATCATCGGTAGGTCGTAGCACGTAGGGACTCGGTAATCGAGAAGCGACGCGTTAGCGACGGTGTGATCGTTTCGATAGAAGTACTCTTCATTCAGCGCCCACCCGATTCCTTGGGCGACACCCCCTTGCAGTTGTCCTTCGACATAGCTGGGGTGGATTGCCTTGCCTGCATCCTGAATTGCAGTGTATCGCAAGACGCGAACTTTGCCAGTTTCGGGATCGACCTCAACGTCGCAGATATGCACACCGAAGCCGTTGGTTGAGACATCCTTAGAAATGGATGCCCGACCTACGACCGGTTCGCCCGTCTCGGGCAACTGTTCGGCGAGTTGACGGAAAGTCAGGGAGTGACCCTTATGCGAGAAGGTCCCTTGATGAAATTGCACGGCGTCAGCGTCGCATTCCCACAGCACTGCAGCTCGCTGGCAAAGTTGTTTCTTGAGGTCGAGCCCTACCTCGTATGCGGCCAATCCAGTGGCAAACGTCGTGCGACTTCCACCCGTGACATCGGTGTAACCAACACTGTCAGTATCGACCACTTTGGGGTGAACGTCTTCTGCGGCGATGCCCAACGTTTCCGCCAATTGCATCGCAATTGAAGTTCGCGTCCCGCCGATATCGGTGGATCCCTCGAGCAGGTTCACCGTGCCGTCGTTATTGACGGTGGCCGACACACTCGACTTTAGACCAATGTTGAACCAGAAGCCTGCCGCGATACCACGTCCGCGATTCGCACCTTCTAGCGGCGTATTCCAATGATCGCTGTTCTTGGCGGCCTCCAGGCATTCGACCAAGCCAACTCTTGGGAGAACGGGGCCATCAACACGACGTGTTCCTTCCTTCGCGGCATTCAACAGGCGAAGTTCGAGAGGGCAAATGCCTAGCGTATCGGCGAGTTCGTTCATGACCGATTCGAATGCGAATGCGGCCTGAGTTGCGCCGGGAGCACGATACGCTTGGGTATGCGGCTTGTTGAGACAAACGTCGTAACCATGAACGCGAGCATTGGGAAGTTCAACGCAGCTAAACAAGCACATGCATCCGGGGCCAATGACACCGCCTGGGTAAGCTCCCGCATCATAAGCGAGATGAGCATCGCCAGCGACAAGCTTGCCATCCTTCGTAGCGCCAACTTTGACTCGCATAAACGAAGCCGGGGTCGGGCCGGTTGCCTCGAATACCTCGTCTCGCTGCATGACCATCTTTACTGACCGTCCACATTTTCGACTAAGGATCGCAGCAATCGGTTCGAGGTAAACCGAAATCTTACCCCCGAATCCGCCGCCAATTTCGCATGGGGTTACGGTCACGCTTGATATCGGAATTTGCAGCAGTTCCGCGACTTGTTGGCGACAGGTGAATGCTCCCTGGGTAGACGTCCAGATCTTCAGCTTGCCATCCTCGTTCCAAAGGGCGACCGAGTTATGAGGCTCGATGTAACCTTGGTGCACCGTCGCTGTTTTGAATTCTCGTTCGATCACGACGTCGGCCGAAGCGAACGCTTTTTCAACGTCGCCTGTTTCAAACTCCAGGTGCAAGGCAATGTTGGTTGGCTTGTCCCCTTTCTGGCCGAGGTAATCAGTTCGAAGGTCGTCATGGAGGATCGGTGCATCGTCTCGCATCGCTTCCTGGACATCGATCACCGAGGGTAAGACTTCATACTCAACCTGGATCAATGCCAATGCTTCTTCGGCAACGTGCACATTCCGTGCGGCAACGGCGGCGACTGGGTGCCCTTTATAAAGAACTTTGTCCAAAGCCATACAGTTAGCGCCGAGGTCGGCCAAGTTGATCGCGCCTTCACCCAAATTGGCAATCTTATCTTTCAGATCGGGCCAATCTTTGCCGGTCATCACCGCGAAAACGCCGTCAATCTGTTCGGCCGCTGCTGTATCGATGGAAACGATTCTGGCGTGCGGATGTGGGCTTCGCAAAATCTTTCCGTGAAGCATGTCAGGAAAGTGAACATCGTTGGTGTAGATCGCGCGACCGGTCACCTTATCGGTTCCATCGTGACGGATGGGCCGTGTTCCCAGCACTTGGTACTTCTTGTCGCTGTAGGAAATGGGAGATCCGTTCATCTTCATGATTCCTATTGCTGCTGCTGTGCTTGTTGCTGGGGCGATGGTGTTGCCACAACTGTCCCATCGGCTTGAATTCTCTTGGCGGCCGCTTGAACGGCACGAACGATTTTGTCGTAGCCTGTGCAGCGGCATAAGTTACCCGCCAAAGCGAAGCGAATTTCTTCTTCGCTCGGGTTCGGCTTTTTATCAAGCAACGCTTTCGCCGCCACGATAAAACCAGGCGTACAAATTCCGCATTGCAACGCGGCTCCTTCGAGGAAACATTGCTGAATCGGATGCAAGTGTCCTTGCTGGGCGATGCCTTCGATGGTTGTCAACTCGCGATCGGCTATTTCGACCGCGAGAACGATGCAGCTATTTACTGGCTCGCCATCGAGCAGCACCGTACACGCTCCGCAGTTCCCGTTATTGCAGCCTTCTTTGGCACCAGTTAACTGCAGAACGTCACGCAACACTTCCAGTAGACTTTGGCGCGGTTCACATAGAAAGTCATATGACTGACCGTTGATGGTGGTCGAAATAGCTGTTTTCGCTGGGGGCTTGCCTGGCATGCGGAGAACTTTCGAGCTTGGCTGCAAATTCTTAATGGGGATGGGCGACGATCACTTCGCCAGCCGCGCGACGCAAGGCAGTTTGCAGCGTGCGTTTCACCATCACGTAGGCTAATTGCTGACGGAATTCGATCGTGCCTCGCATGTCGTCAATCGGATGAGCATAAGTCGCAGCTTTTCTGGCTGCGGCTTCGATCGCCTCCTCGTTCGGCAATTTACTCATGAGCATGGCGGAGGCTTCGTCGGCTAATATTGCTGTCGGACCCACGGCACCTAAAGCGATTCGTGCTTCCGCGACCGTCCCATCCTTACCTAGTTCGACGTACGATGCCGCATTGGCGACAGCGATGTCCATTTCGTACCGCGGAATGAAACGCTGATACGCTGAGCCTGATTGGTTACCAGCCGGCGGAATGTAGATGGCGATCAAGAGTCCTTTGCCATGCATCACGTTTTTACCAGGACCGGTACAAAACTGACTCACAGGCAATTCTTGCACACCGTCCGAAGTGGCAAACTTTACCGTTGCCCCCAGTGCCAACAGCGCCGGAACGGAGTCAGCCGCAGGCGAACTATTGCAAAGGTTGCCACCAATGGTTGCTCGGGATTGGATTTGCCAACCGCCGATAATCTGAGTCGCATCACGGAGGGCCGTGTAAGATTCGGTCGCGGGACTGTTAAGAAACTGATTGCAGGTGACTGCCGCACCAAGAACTAATCCATTGGCGCCATCCATGCTCAGCTCGTTCAATTCGCTGATGTGCTTTACATCGATGACTTGGCTGGCATGCCGCAGATTTTCGCGAAGTTGAACGAGTATATCGGTTCCGCCGGCGAGGAAGACTGCGTTGCCGTCGCCAGAGGCTAACAATTGGGTCGCTTCCGGGACCGAGCGGGGCGCATGGTACGTGAACGATTGCACGCGAACTCCGTTTCATGAACTTGGGGCATTAGCTGGACGGCGCGTGAAATTAAACGCCAGAGGAGATGCTGCGATGTCCTCAATATCAAGAGTTGGCAGGGCAGTGTCAAGCAAAGCCAGTCGCGGAAGAACTAGGCGGAAGTCTATTCGTCGTCATTGATCAGAAAACGAGCGGACGCAAGCCCATAGCGTTTTTGATTTTCTTCTTCCCGCGTGAGTCTTGGATCACTTCCTGGTGATGCCTCTGCTGGAAGTTCCGCATAGGTCGCATTCGCGGTCGAGACACCTTCGGGTGGTTGATAACGCTCGGCAAAATATTCTTCCGAACAGGGGACGGGATCGCTCTTGGCGATTCCCAGAAACGCGGCGGTATCCAAAATCGAACCTGCAATAAAACGTCCCGGACCCAGCAAGCCATGCCAGAAAAGTAGTGTGCGATTCCAGTTATCGGAGTAATGAAATGGATCGTTAATGAGACCACCCATCCAGCCGAGGTTGTCCGTATCGGGGCTGGGGATAAAGAAGAAGGCAATCCCTACGTAAAGCATGACAATCCCGGACGAGACCGCCACACTTTGCCAGCCATACAAGGGAAGAAAATGGAATGGCACCCAGAAGAGACCGGCGGTCATCATCGTTGCGGCAAACAACTTAAAGCAGACCACGCCAGGGCTCGTTTGAGCGATATGTTCGGTATTGAGATCGACACTTCCGATCGGTTTCGGATCGTATTGCTCGCACCAATATTCATACAAGCTCATTTCCACATCACTCCCACGCAATCGCCAGACTTTTCTAAAGCCTATGCCACAATTGCCGGTTGTGTGCAGCGGAACAAATGTTGAGAGAAAGTCTCAATAGTTTACTAGTGAATTTTTATTGAGGGGGGAGCGAAATCTAGTTAGCGGACGACTACGATAGACACCAATGCGCGGAATCTGACGATTCCGCAGATTGCCTGTTTTCCTGCCTATTGTTGGAGAGAAATTGGTTATGAAGAAGTCTCTGCTCGTTGCGACCGGGCTGCTTTCCGTTGCTTTGCTATGCGGTGTTGTCATGGCAGATAAAGGGGAAGACTCGAAGTACAGCACCGAAGATATTATGAAGAAAGCCTTCAAGGGGAAAGATGCTCTCCTCGGTAAGGTCGTCAAGGGTGAAGCAGACGAGAAAGAATCGAAGCTCTTCCTAGAGATGGTCGAATCGCTCGGTAAGAACGAACCGCACAAAGGAAGCGAAGAGAGCTGGAAGGAAAAGACTTCCGCCCTACTCGCCGCTGCTAAAGCGACCGTCGAAAAGAAGGAAGGCGCTGCGGAAAAGCTAAAAAAGGCAGCCAATTGCAAGGCTTGCCACGACGAACATAAATAAGCAAACGATTACAAATTGTTTGAGAATTTGAAAAAGGCTCCCGGCCTTCTTGGCGGGGAGCCTTTTTGTGTTGGTTGCCAATTTGAGCGTCGTCCGGTAGCCTAAAAGGTTTGTGTGCCGCCCATTATTGTGGGCAATCTCCCCCTTAAGGAATCGCCATCCATGAACCGCGTCTGGATTCTCGGCTTAATACTCGTTGCTTTGCCCCTTTGTGTCGGCTGTCCCAGCAATACTCCTTCGCAGCCTACGTTAAAAGATGGCGGCTCTGGTTCGCAAACACCGGGCTTACCTGCGGACGATCCGGAAGCGGTCGCCGCTCTTGAAAAGCTGGGTGCCAAGCTCACCAAAGATAGCGAAGGCAACGTGACGCACGCAGACTTCACGACGATCGTGATCGAAGATGACAAAGTTTTCGAGCCCATCTCGAAGCTCGCTCACCTGCAAGTCGCGAAGTTCTACGGAGCAGAAATTACCGATCAGGTCACAACCTACATGAAGGACTTGACCCAGTTGCGTGATGTGACGTTCACCAACGGCGTGATCACGGATGCAGGTGTTGCCAACCTAACGAACTCGAAGGACCTATCGGCATTCGGGCTTCGTCGGACCAACATCTCGGACAAGGCGATCGAGATCATCTCGAAGTTCCCGAAGGTTCGCTACCTTGACTTCCGTTACTGCAACGTCAATGACGAAGGTATGCAGTACGTCAAAGATATGAAGAACTTGGAAGTCCTGCGTACGGAAGGCTCGTTCATTGGTGACGAAGGCTTGGCCAATCTGGCTGGCCTGTCGAAGCTCAAGTTCTTAAACCTCCGCGATAAGCGAATCACCGATGCCGGTATCAAGCATCTAGAGGGTCTGAAGAATCTGGAAACGCTGGAGCTGAACGAAGTCGCTTGCTCGAATGAAGGGCTTTCCTACCTGTCTGGTTGTACCAAGATGAAGAAACTTCATTTGTTCCGCACCAAGGTGACGGACGACGGCATGCAGTATCTCAAAGGCATGACCGAAATGGTCGACCTAAAACTGCGTCAGTCTCCCGTGCGTGGGATGACGATGGATCAACTGAAGGGGATGAAGAAGCTGAAAGACCTCGACGTCAGCGAAACACCGTTTGGTGACGAGGGTGTTGCGGTTGTCACCGAATTCGGGACTCTCGAATCGCTCAATCTCTGGAATACCTTCATCACCGATGCCGGTTTGGAGCCCGTGAAGAATCTGACGAACTTGAAGGAACTCAATCTGCAAAACTGCGGACTGAGCGATGCAGGTATCAAACATCTTGAAGGCATGACATCGTTGACCACCTTGGCACTCAAGGAAAACAGCTCGATCACCGAAGAGTCGGTTCCCGTTCTATTGACGCTAAAGAATCTGAAAAAGCTGACACTTAACTTCACGCAGATCTACGAAGATGGTGTCGAGAAGTTGAAGAAAGAGATTCCCGGTCTGGACGTCGAATACTAATATTCGCGTCGGGAAGAACCAGTCACAAAATCCTCCGTGAGTTTGGCTCACGGAGGATTTCTTTTGCGCTAAGCTTTCTTGCGAAGCGTCCGTAGGGCTCGGTGCGTGATTCGCTTTGTATGGGGCGAGTCATTCTCCGATCGCCAACGGTCACACAGGTCTTGCACAAAGTCCGGTCGTGTCTTGCTGGCATCGTTCAGCCAGTTGGCGACCGAGTCTTGAACGTACTTCTCAGAGTCTTCACGACAATGCGAGAGGAGTTCTTCAGCGATCTCGGGGCGTTGTTTTAGAGCGGGAATGTGTTTGCACCAAACGCCGCACGGACGTGAGACCTCGATTGCAAACCGACGAGCGAGGTAATTCTTGTGCTTTGCGAACGAATAGAGCCGTTCAATGTCGTTGACAATCGCATCGGCAGCCGGAAAGCGAACGCACATCCAAGCGATCTCCCGGACGCCCATGTTGCTATCCGTGGCGAACTTGCGAGCCCGCTGCAAACGTTTACTGAAGGTCAGGTTCGCATCTGCGGCATCCATGTAGGCCGCCCAGTTTCGTACGACATCGCTGGGATGCTCGGTCAACTCTTGATAGACCTTTTCTCGCGATTCGCTGTCCTCAAGCGTTTCGTGGAAAGCGGCACCGGTCGCGACCAATCGCTGCATAACTCCTTCCGAGGAGAGCCGTTTGATGGCCAAGGCGATTTTTTTGGCGTCCGCGTCGGCAAGCGATAATGCAGGACGGACAGCTTTGAAAAGTTTGACGTGGTCGATGACCAGAAACTCGACGAGGTTGACCGATTCCAGTTCCCCTCGATTAAGCGCGGTGACAACGTTCGACGGAACTTCGCTCCGTCGAACGGCACCTTTACGGGCACGCAGTGTTTCTAAGTCTGCCACATCAACGCCCTGGTTTTAGCTGCCGACGGTCGAATCGAATACACGAACCGTTTCCCAGTTCTCTTTGTTCTCTTCGATGAACTGTACGTGGCGTTCGGCGACCTGGTAGGCGTTTTGAGATTCGAGCGAATCGAAGACAACGTGCAGGGCAACCTGAAAGTCCCGATCATTGACGGGGCGATTCAATTCTTCGGTCAGCACTCCGGCGGCGAAGAAGACACAGCCAGGATGGCCGGACAAGTATTTCTGGCAGGCTTCGACGAGCTTCTGCTGAGCTTCAGGAGACTTATCCTTCAAAGTGAAGAAAACGTTGTGAGCGATTTGGGTCAGTTTTTCCATAGCAGGCAATTTGTCTTCTATGTGAATGAGGGGGAGGATAACGTAGAGCAATGCAATGTAGCGGTCGAGCACGTGGCTCACAACGCAGGCGCATGAAAAATGCCATGACGTGTTGATCATGGCATTCAATGTCCTTTTCGATCGAATCTAATCGCAAGTTCCTAGGACTTACGTCGGGCACTACCGATTCCGGCACGCTCTAACAAGGACTTGCCCAGGATTTCTTCGGCCACGTTGTTTTCGGCGGGAGGTGGTCCGGTGGCGCCTAGTTCAAGCGGATCGTAATGCAACTCATACTCATGCTTGGCAATCGCGATCACGGT
Organism: Blastopirellula marina; assembly: GCF_002967765.1. Lineage (NCBI taxonomy): Bacteria > Pseudomonadati > Planctomycetota > Planctomycetia > Pirellulales > Pirellulaceae > Blastopirellula > Blastopirellula marina. The sequence goes on from NZ_PUHY01000015.1 coordinate 357,740, forward strand.
ACCTGGATCGATTCGCTTATCGGTCTCTCGTACCCGTTTGCCGTTCACCTTCGTGCCGTTGCGGCTGTTTTGATCTTCGACGAACCAGTAACCCTGCTTTACGTACAGCTGACAGTGATTACTCGAGACGTTGGCAAATCGAAGGACGACGTCGCAGGTTTCACGACGACCGACTAGGAGTGTTTTCTTCAAAAGTGGGATTGGATCGCCCCCACCGACGGGGACAAGCTCCCCAAATTTCTGACTCATTACAAGTGCCTCGTTCCGCTAGTGCCTGGAAGATAAGTCGTAAATCGATAAGAATACGGCAATCTTCACTCTATCAATTCCTAATCCCGAGTCAACGTTCATCAGTAGAGATTGATTTGTCTTCGGCTGCGAAATCGACCTGGCGCGAGGCCGGGCTCCGTTATTATGCGTATAGTTGGTATCTTCGGCAGCGATTCGGTGAACGAATCCAGAAGGTCAGCCTCGACGCAAAGTTCACTTGCCCAAACGTCGACGGGACGGTCGCCAAAGGGGGGTGTACATTCTGTGACAATCGCAGCTTCAGCCCCAGTCGCCGCGAGCCAATCCGGGATATCACCGACCAGCTTGCCAACGGCATGACACGGCTGAAACGCCGCTATAAGGTCGACAAGTTCATCGCGTATTTCCAACCGGCGACTAATACCTACGCTTCGGTCGACCGTTTGCGACCTCTCTATGAACAAGCGATTGACCACGAAAAGGTGGTTGGTCTCAGTATTGGAACGCGTCCCGACTGTGTGGCCGAGGACGTGATGGACCTCTTGGAAGAGTTTGCCGGTAGGACGTTCATGTCGGTTGAGTACGGCATGCAAACGATCCACAACAAGTCACTCGATTGGATGAATCGAGGTCATCATCATGACGCGACGATCGATGGCATCGAACGGAGCCGAGGTCGCGGCTTTGAGATCTGCCTACATGTGATCCTCGGTTTACCCGGAGAAACGCATGACGAGATGATGGCCACTGCCGCCGAAGTGGCCCGTTTGGACATCGATTCGGTGAAGATCCACAACTTGTATTGCGTGAAGAACACGAAACTAGCCGATCAGGTCGCTTCCGGCGAAGTCGCGTTGATGGAGCGTCAGGAGTACATTTCGACGTTGGTCGACTTCCTGGAGCGTATTCCCGAGAACGTGCTGGTGGAGCGAACAATCGGAGATGCCCCACCTCAGTTCTTCGTTGGGCCAAGTTGGTGTCTCGATAAGTCGGCGGTTCTCCGTGCGATTGACGATGAACTGGTCCGCCGCGATACATGGCAGGGCAAGTTTGCTTAAGCAACTAGGAAGACCGCTTGGCGCGCGAAAAAACCCAAGTGGATCGGTAAGCCGGGTTCTGTCCCGCAATGAATTGCGGTGATAGCCATTCCTCTAGGGCGGCGATTGCTCGACGCCTCAAGCAGCGTACCCGACGGTAAATGACGGGCCGGACGAGCCCGTGAGCGACTTGTTGTCAGGTCGCTCTTCCGCCTGTTTGCCTTGCTCCGGGTGGGGTTTACCAAGCCAGTCGAGTCGCCTCGACCGCTGGTGCGCTCTTACCGCACCTTTTCACCCTTACCGTTCTCCCGAAGGAGACTTAGGCGGTTTGTTTTCTGCGGCACTTTCCCTAATCTCGCGACCGGTCGACGTTATCGACCACCCTGTCCTGGGGAGCCCGGACTTTCCTCCCGTTGCCATCTAAAAAAGAAGGCAACCGGCGGCTATCTGATCCACTTGGGCAAGTGTTAGCATAGGTTAGATTGTGCTTGGTGACCACTTCCAGAAGCACTCTTGTTAGGGCTAGGAACGTGCATCGTGGGAAAAAGTTCGTTCCCTAGCATAAAATACTCGCGAAAAGAAGTTCTGAACTCATTAGAATAGAAGTCGTTAACCCTCCTTATCCATCCTCAACTTCTCGGGATACGTTGCACGATGCGCACTCTCTTCCCTCTCCTCCGGGTCGCCGCCTGCCTTTTGATGTCCACCTGTTTTGTCTTGAGCAGTTCGGCCGAAGAACGTGTTTACGAGCTTCGCACCTACACCACGAACGAAGGTAAGCTCGACAATCTTCATGCCCGCTTCCGCGACAACACAATGCGAATCTTCGAGCGGCATGGCATCGAGAATCATGTGTACTGGACCCCAGTGGGGGAAGGGGAAGACAACACATTGGTCTATATCATTTCGCACGCAAGCAATGATGCCGCCAAAGAAAGCTGGAATGGCTTCCGAGAGGACGCGGAATGGAAGAAAGTCGCTGCGGAGTCGGAGAAGGACGGGAAGATTTTGTCGAAACGGCCTGACGCCGTTTATATGGAACCTACCGATTTTTCCCCTCAGAACTTTGAGTCAGCTGACGAACCACGATTGTTCGAGTTGCGTACTTATACCACTGCAGAAGGGCGTTTGCCCGCTCTATTGAAGCGTTTCCGAGACGGCGAATTGAAGCTGTTCGAGAAGCAAGGCATGACAAATGTCGCTTATTTTACCCCTCAAGGCACGCCGAATACGCTAATTTATGTGGTGGCTCATAAGGACGAGGATGCCATGAAGAAATCTTGGGAAGGTTTCCGAAGCGATAAGGAATGGCAACAATTGTGGGAGAACTCGACGAAGGACGGCAAGATTGTGATTAAAGTCGATCGCCAGATCTTGCGACCGGTCGATTATTCGCCACTCAAGTAATTTGGTGAGGTAAGTTTGCTGCGGATTGCTTCTGCCAGAAGATGGGTCTGGATTAGCTAACTCATCAATTGTTCGTCGTGTCGGTCCACCGCTTTGCCCAGTCGCGCCTGAAGCAAGCGGAAGTAGGTTAGCCGTGGAATGAAAATCGAATTTCGTTGCCATAGTTGCCAGCAAAAGCTGAAAATCTCAGCTAAGGCAGCGGGTCTGCGACGAAGGTGTCCACGATGCCAAACGGAATTGGTCGTGCCGGCTCCCTCGGGGGGGCTGCATTCCGATAAGCCGAATTCGACGCTCCATTGGAACGACCGGCTTCCGGATGGTTCCGCTTCCGAACAGTGGAAAGCGCCGCCGCAGCGACCTTTCCCGGCTCCCTCGCAAAAAGAGGAGCACTTCGAGCGGCGGCTGCCGATCTCGGCTCCAGAATTCCCCTCGGATGGGTTGCGAATTCTCAAAGCGTTTGGTCCCCCCGTTAAAAAGACCGAGCCAACTTGGGCTTACAAACTGGGCGTTGCGGTCGTTGCGATGGTGATGATTGCCTTGCCGCTGGTCTATTTCACCTTCGTTGGAAGTATTTGCTACGCGATCTCCTGGTACTTTTCGGCAGGGCAATATGCGCTGTTGCCTGGCGCGAATATGGCTGTGGCGCGGTTATTTGTTGGTGGAGCCATCGGCGTGGTTGGAAGCGTCGTTGTCTTCTTTCTTCTGAAGCCGATTTTCGCCCGCCCGGTGAATGTGATTCGGACCCGTTCGATCACACCGCAAAGCGATCCTATGATGTTCGCCTTCGTTTCGCGCGTGTGCGACGTGGTAGGGGCTCCTTTTCCAACGCGAATCGATGTCAGTTACGACGTGAATGCTTCGGCCAGTTTTCGATCGGGGCTGCGAAGTATTTGGAAAGGGAACGACCTGGTGTTGACCATTGGGGTTCCCTTGGTTGCTTCGCTCACAATGCGTCAATTTGCCGGTGTGCTGGCCCACGAATTTGGCCATTTTAGCCAGGGAACTGGCATGCGGCTTACGTTCGTTATTCGCTCGATCAGCGATTGGTTTGCTCGCGTTGTTTTCGAGCGAGACGAATGGGACAAAGCCTTGGAAATGGTCTGCGGCCCGGAATTTCTCCCGTTGGCGGTCGTGACATGGCCAGCACGCTCGTGCGTCTGGCTATCGCGGCAGTTGCTGCGGTTGTTGATGAATATCGGCCTTCTCGTCGGCGGTTTTTTGCTTCGTGAGATGGAATACGATGCCGACCGATACGAAGCCCGTGTGGCCGGAAGTGACGAGTTCGTTCGCACGAGCTGGCGTATTCAGTTGGCGGGTTACGCTTGGCTGCATGCCCAGTCGCAAATATCTCAACTGGTCGATCGTGACATCATGATCGACGATGTAGCTCTCTTGGTTCGGCATCACATCGCGAGTATGTCGGATGCGATCATGGAACAAGTTCAACGCGAGAGCAAGTCAGGAAAAAGCGGCCTGTTTGATTCGCATCCAAGTGAAGCCTCGCGCTCGCAAAATGCGAAACGTGAGAATGCGCCTGGTATTTTCACTATCGAAGATGATGCGAGAAATCTGTTCGCCGACTTTGAGACGATGGCCAAAAATGTCACCTGGGACCTCTACTGCCAACTCCTTCGCCGAACGGTGAAGCGACAATCTTTGCAAGATACGCAAACTGTTCTCATGCGTTATCGAATCGGCGTCGGAACCGTTCGCCCATGGAACGAACCGGACTACTACTAGTAGGGCACGTTGCCTACAATCTTGTTAGCCAGAGTCGCACATTGCGGCTCTTTTGTTTTGTCGACTAGGCCACGGTTAACGGGATAGGCATGCCGTCGAAAGCACAACCGGTCAGATTACCGATCATTGGCTGGCGAGAGTGGGTCCAACTCCCCGATCTCGGCATTGCGAAAGTCAAAGCCAAAATCGATACCGGTGCTCGCTCCTCTTCTATTCATGCGTATGACTTGAAGTACGAAGAGCGAGACGGTGAGCAATGGGTCCGTTTCAAAGTCCACCCTCGTCAGCGAAGCTCGGCTGCCCCGGTCAGTACCCAGGCCAAGGTCCTGGAATTTCGCAAAGTACGAAGTTCCAACGGTCACGTGACGAAGCGACCGGTGATCCTCACAATCGTCGATTTGCTCGGCGAAAAGTGGGAGATCGAGGTCACGCTCGCCAATCGCGACGCGATGGGGTTTCGGATGTTGTTAGGTCGCGAGGCGATACGTGGCCGCTTGCTGGTCGACTCCGGGGCTTCGTATCTTTCCGGTGTCCCCAAACGCCTCAAAGGAAAAAAGGGGACCAACGGAACACCGGCAACTCGAAATTCTGAGAAGCCTCAACGTGATGCCTCCTAGTAAACTGGTTGCCTCTCGGCAAAATGTCTCTACCATGACGCTGGTAGGTGACGCCCCTTCCGCCCGTCTTACCACCTTGCGGGTGGCATTTTTAGAAACCTGTCCAGATGGATATGCGACGTTATGAAGTTAGGGATTCTATCGTGCAACCGAAATTGCTACAGCACTCGTCGGTTGCGCGAAGCTGCCGTGGAACGAGGGCACGAGGTCAAGGTGCTCAATACGCTGAAGTTCGCAATCGATCTGGAACAGGGCGAGCCTGACCTTTATTTCCGTTCCAAACAGCTCACATCCTATGACGCGGTGCTGCCCCGGATCGGTGCATCGATCACTTATTTCGGCACGGCAGTGGTACGCCAGTTCGAGCAAATGGATGTGTTTCCGGCGAACAGTTCGTCTGGCATCACAAACTCACGCGACAAACTCCGTAGCCTTCAAATTCTTAGTCGGCATCACATCGGGATCCCTCAAACCACATTCGTCCGGGATCGAGCAGACATCCTGCCCGCGATTGAACGTGTTGGTGGTGCCCCAGTCGTTATTAAGTTAATTGAAGGTACGCAGGGGGTCGGCGTTATCTTGGCCGATTCGGTGAAGATTGCTGAGGCGATCATCGAAACCTTGCACAGCACGCGACAAAATGTGCTGGTTCAGAAATTCGTTGCGGAAAGTCGTGGACGCGATGTGCGAGCTTTCGTGGTAGGCGACCAAGTTGTTGCCGCAATGCGCCGTGTTGCGCAGGGGACCGAATTTCGTAGTAACGTTCACCGCGGCGGCTCGACGGAACCTGTCGAACTCGACGATCAATATCGCGAAACGGCAGTTCGTGCGGCTCAGATCATGGGGCTACGTGTGGCTGGCGTTGATATGCTCGAGAGTTCCAGCGGCCCTCAGGTGATGGAGGTGAATTCTTCACCTGGGTTGGAAGGCATCGAGCATTGCACGAAGCTCGACATTGCTGGTGCCATCGTTGATTACATCGCCGCACAGGTCGATTTCCCAGAGATCGATATTCGTCAGCGTTTGACTGTAAGCCGTGGTTATGGCGTGACGGAGTTGCGAATTCCAGAGGGTTCGGAATATTGCGGAAAGACGATCGATGCGTCTGGTCTGCCAGATCACGATATTAACGTACTAACGCTCTATCGCGGCACTTCCGTCATTCCCAATCCGCGATTGAAGCGAACTTTAGAGCCGGGCGATCGCTTGTTGTGCTTTGGAAAATTGGACGCGATGCGAGGTTTGATTCCTGAGAAGATCATCAAGCAGCGACGACCCAAGGTTAAGAAGTTGTCGAAGAAGGCCTTTAAGGGGGAATGACGCTTCCCCGTTTCGTCTAATTATGAAGAACGCCGCTACTTCAAAGCTTGCCTGAATCAATACGCAAGCTCTTGCTTGTTCGCAGTGTTCCCGGCCAAATTTGCTCTCAATTGAAACGCGTTGCACTCTTGCACGCGTTCTGATGTTGGTAACAACCCTGACAATCGCGCAGCTGCGGTTGCCCGTGTTGCCAGTACCGAGTCCGAATTCTGCTCACGCTCGAAGTGTGAGAAATACGGTTGAATTCCAACATCACACGCTGCCATGCGTCCGGCTAAAATTTGGTCGAAAAAATGTTCGATAAAGTCGCTGTAGCCCGTCGTGACTCGCAACTAAGAACGTGGAAAGTATCGTCCCGTAAGTCTATGAATTGCGAGACGGAATCGGCCATTAGTGAAGTCGAATAGGCCAGGCTACCCACGCCGTAAACAGCGACCTACGCTTGCGAGGGAACCTGATGGAATGAAAACCGAATGTCAGGTAAAACAACACGCATCCCAATAGTCGATAACGTATTTATTCCCCAGTCATGCAAGCTACAGATCGCGTCCGTTTGACGCTGCCAATTCTGTGCGCATTACGTTGATGAGTTCGTTTCGTGGATGGGAACCGGTCAAATGAATTGGCTACTTCAACTCGCTGAGACTAATCCAACTGCCCAGGCGTTTGCCGTCATCTCTTTGGTGTGCATGTTGGGAATGATCCTGGGAAGTGTTCGCTTCAAAGGAATTGGGTTGGGGACCTCAGGCGTTCTCTTCGCTGGCATCATCGTTGGCAACTTCAGCAAACCAATTGATCACGAGACGCTCGACTTCCTGAAGGAGTTGGGACTTGTCTTATTCGTTTTTTGTATCGGACTTCAATTGGGCCCAGGCTTTTTTGCCTCGTTGCGAAAAATGGGGCTGCAACTAAATTTGTTGGCGGCAAGTATCGTTGGGCTTGGTGCGGCGGTAGCCGTTGGGCTTGGCTGGCTAATGGGGTTGGATCACGCGGCAGTGCTGGGTTTGTTTTCCGGAGCGACGACCAATACGCCTTCGCTGGGTGCCGCTCAGCAAACGCTAACGGGTATGGAAAACGTTCCGCCCGAGGAAATGGTTCTGCCTGCGATGGCTTACGCGGTCGCGTATCCGTTTGCCGTTGTGGGGATTATCGGGACATTGCTGGTCTTGAAGAGTAGCTTTAAGATCGATCCCGAAGCAGAAGCGAAAGAGTTCGAGAGTGCGAATGCGAACAAATCTGATCCTCTCGTTCGGCGAACGTTTATCATCGATAACCCCAATCTGGAAGGCGTTGCGATCGGAGCCGTTCCTGGTCGAATCGAAAGCCCGGTGACGGTTTCTCGTATTCGCCGATCGCAGCATTCCGAGATTGAAATCGCGACAAGCAGCACGACTCTCAGTCAGGGCGACACCATCCTGGCGGTCGGAACGCGTGAACATTTAGATCAGTATCAACGCGTAGTTGGACATGCGATTAACGAAGACTTGGCGACCATGCCGGGCAAAGTGGAATACCGCAAGGTGATTGTCACCAATTCGGAAGTACTCGGCAAAACGATCGAGCAATTAGGGCTTGAGCAAAAGCACGGAGTGGTTGTCACGCGTATCATTCGCGGTGACTTGGAACTGACGCCGGATCGTGAGTTGCGATTTAAATTTGGCGATGGCGTGCGTTTAGTTGGTCGGAAGGAAGATCTCAAGCGCGCGAGTAACTTGCTGGGCAATTCGGTTAACGCATTGAATGCGACGCATTTCGTTCCCTTTTTCGCAGGAATCGCGGCTGGGATTGCGCTGGGAACGATGCCCATCAACGTTCCCGGCCTGCCTGAGCCGCTGCGGCTGGGGCTTGCCGGCGGCCCGTTGCTCGTCGCAATCCTGGTTGGTCGATTAGGGCAGATCGGACCGCTGGTCTGGCACATGCCACGTAATGCCAACTTGGCGATCCGCGAGTTTGGTATCGCATTGTTCTTTGCGAGTGTCGGCTTGATGGCAGGACCGAAGTTCTTTGGGATTGTCTTTAGCTCGATCGGTTTACAGTGGCTCTTCGCTGGGGCGCTCGTGACCTTGATTCCGCTGGTGACGGTAGGGTTGTTCTCGCGGCTGGTCCTGCGGATGAACTTCGTCGCGATATCAGGTTTGTTCGCTGGCAGTATGACCGATCCACCTGCGTTGACCTTTGCCACCAACATTTGTCAGGCCGAGTCGCCGGCGGTGACCTATGCGGCTGTTTACCCGCTGACGATGGTCTTGCGAATCATGACCGTGCAGATCCTGGCCGTGCTCTTCTTTGGTTAGCGATTAGCCGGTTAGCGTAATGCGCATAAAAAAAAGCCTGAGACCACTTCGTCTCAGGCTTTTTGAATTGAGTGGAGGATAACGGGATCGAACCGATGACCTCTTGCATGCCATGCAAGCGCTCTCCCAGCTGAGCTAATCCCCCGTGCTAGGGGCATCGATCGAGCTCCTGTTCGGCGTTACGATCGATGCGTTTTACCTTATCGGCAATAAGTGCCGTCAGGTGAAGGGTTAAAGTTACCAATCTGGTTTTCGCCTGTCAATAAGTGGTAACGAGAGTTTCGTCGTAAGTTACACTTGAGATACGCTTTCCGCCGATTTCTTAGCGGACACGTGCCCTTTTCTGGGCGGATAACCGAGTGGTATGGAATCAATCTGCGTGAAAAAACACCTTCTCACTTTACTACGTTTTTTGGTACCCGGAGCGATCCTTGCCTACCTGTTATGGACGATCGGCAGCGATCCCGAAAACCTGGATGCGGTTCGTCAGATCTTTAGTGGTAAGACTCATTGGACTAGTGTTGGGTTCGCGTTCGGATGTGCGTTGGCTGCCCTTTCGCTGACCTTTTTGCGCTGGTATCTGTTGGTCATTTCGGTGGGAATCTCGTTCAATTTAAAAGATGCTTTCCGACTTGGTTTCCTCGGATACATGCTCAACTTTGTCGGCCTGGGCGGCGTCGGTGGCGATTTGTTCAAAGGCTTCATGCTGGCCAAAGCAAATCCCGAGAAAAGGCCGGAAGCCGTGTCAACGATTTTTATGGATCGACTGATTGGGCTCTACGCTCTGTTTGTCGTGACATCTCTTGCCGCGTTGAGTTTAGATTTAGAGAGTGCCACGCCTGCAATTCGGACAATGGTTTATTTCGTCCATGGCGCGTCTTTCGCTGGGCTGATTGGTTTGACGATCGCGGTGCTGCCAGGATTTTCGCGTGGGTCGCTGCGTGAGTTCCTGGAATCGATCCCGAAGCTAGGCGGCATCTTCAAACGAGTTTTCTCGGCAATTGGAATGTACCGTCGCCGTCCCAGATACTTGGCGATCATCGCCGTGTTGAGCCTGGGTGTGCACTCGCTGTTTTCCTTAGCGGCCTATTTCCTGGCGGCTGGATTGTTTGGGGTTCACCCAAGCGTGTTCGAGATGATGATCATCACGCCGCTGGCAATGGTCTTCGCAGCGATTCCGATCTCGCCGGGTGGGATGGGAACGCTCGAGTTGGCATTCACCGAACTTTACACAAGTGTGCCGGCGGAAGAGATGACACGAGCCAGTGCGATTACCGTTGCGTTAGGCTTTCGCGTACTGACGATTGGCTTGGCATTTATCGGAGCGATCTTCTACTGGACCAATCGCGCTACCGTGGATCAAACGATGGCAGAAGTTAACGCTGAAGAGGAGACGCTGGAGCACCTGGCCGAGGAATCCGACGAATCATTTGAGCGGACTGTGCGGCTGGAGCCTCACTGATTGGTTCGCCATCGATCTCGATGCGAGCGTCCTTCTGATAGGTTGCCGGAGCCGTGTTCTCTAACAAAGTGCTGTCCAAAACGGTCGTCTTAGAAAAGCCTTCGCCACGGAGCTGAACCGTGGCGTTATCGCCCAGCAGCGAGCGACTGATTGTGACTTTCGAGGCACCACCCACCGACACGCCGCTGCGGCCGTTGCCGCGCGAAGTGATTGAAACTAACTCGGTGTTGTAACAATTGCTGTGGGCGTTGATGCCGTCGAGTTGGAAGCCTTGTACGGTAAGATCGACGATCTGCACGTTACGGACTTCGTACAGTGTGATACCGGTTCGATGAGCCGTGTAAGTGATTCGGTAATTGCCTGGATCGACGTCTTTTTCAGAGCAGAAGAAGATCATTCCGTCGACCAAGTCCCAGGTCATCGGCTCGAGCTTGTCGAGCTGATTACGGCTTTCGACTTTGATCCGCTTAGCCGGTTTACCGTCCAAGTAGAGTTGTTGATATTGCTTGTAGGTTGGGGCGAAGCAGTAAACGTCCCCTTGCACGAATTTCCAATCTTCGATCTGGATTGGCGCCGTTCCATCGAGGACTGCTCCGTTGCCTTGAATGATGAAGGGAGCGAAGTCGAAGCCACTATTGTCGCCGCCTTGCAGCGAGATCGATTCCTTGTAGGGAACTCCGGTGTTGGTCAAGATGATCCGATCACCTTTGCGCGCGATTCGCAGTGCTTTGGCGATTGTCGAAATGGGGCCGCCAGATCCCTCAGATATCGAATTCGTGCGGCCTGTGTTGCGATCGTCGCCGCTGACGTTATTCACAAAGATATCACCGCCGCGTGCATTCGATGCGGAGAAGACCAGCAGTAAGACAAGGGCGAAACGTCGCATGGAAATCCACTTAATTGATGTAATCGTCAAAGTCGGCACAGTTTTCACCACCATCATGGCGTGCTAGCGACTGCTTTACCAGGGTGTTTGTCCATTTAAATGGCTAAAACCAAACGCGTAGGCCCGAAACAAATCCATTGAGTTCGACCCCCTCGAGGTTGGTGTACTGGTACCCTGAGTAGGCTTCCAGTCGTTTCCAATGCACACCCAGAGTCGAACGAAATCGAAACAAGTCGGCGGACCCCACTTTTCCGAGGTCGAGTTCTGTCGACCAGATCCAAGGCTTGCCGATGTAGGCGTCGTAGCTTCCGGTAAAGTTGATGCCCGCCTCCGAGCCGTTAGTATCGGCCAAGATATTGGCACCTAAGCCAAATCGAAGTTGGCCGTGATATCCTTGGTAATAACGCAGTGTGACGTTGATATCTCCGAGCGTTAGCTGATCGGTCCCGCCGCCAGGAACGTTCTCGAAGTACTCGTCCCACTGCGTATCGAGCCCCCAACGACGATTCCCTTCGACCAACAACTTTGTGCCGATTCGGGAAAGGCGAGAAAAATCGCTTGCGTATTCGACGGAGGCCCGGACCGATTTGTATTTGCCGACGCCGTACCACTCGTCTCCCATCAGCATGTAGCCGAAGTCGTATTGGTAGGGGTAGTCGGAGAAATAGCCTGGGTGTCCGATAAGGACAATCGTTTCTTCCTGCCCGCTATCGTGGGTGTAGATTACGGAGCGACGCTGCGGGATCGCCGCGTTGGCGGTCGCCAAAGCGCCCAACGCCAGCATTCCGCCAAACAGCTTGATACCTGCGTTACCGAGGTCGTCGTCGCAGTCATCGCAATCACTATGGTGATGCTTCTTTTCGCTCTTTGGCTTTGGGGGATCCGGAGTCGGCGGCGGATCGTCGGTGCGAGTTTCGTTCGCGGCTGACGAAAGTATCCCAGCGGACATGGCAGGTTGGGCGCTGGCATTGACCAGCATGATCAATACGATCAAACCGCTTACCAGTTTCCTTGCCATGATTGATGTCCTTGTGCTCTGGGCGCGCATGCGCGGCCTTCTTGTACGGTAATTACAAGCGCGGCAACGTTACGGAGAAGCGAATTTTGGGTCAAGGTGAATTCGGGTAAACCCATAGTGTCGCTGTTTCCGTCGCCGCTGGAGATCGTGCTCCTTCGTCGCGTGGGAAGTGATAGCCCTGGTAGCGTCCGCAGGCGTTCTCAGTACGATTAAGATTCGACCTCACTTTCTTCAGACCCCACTGCAGTAGATCATGGCACGCGTTCTTATTACCTCGGGCCCGACCCGCCAGTACATTGATCCGGTTCGTTACCTCACCAATGCGTCGAGTGGACGAATGGGGTGTAGCTTGGCAGAAGCTGCGCTGGCGGCCGGCCACGAAGTGGTAATTGTCTCTGGGCCTGTCACGGTAACGTACCCCAGCGAAGCCACGATCAAGTGGGTAACAACCACGGAAGAGATGCTGGAAGTTGCTCGAGAACAATTCGCGACCTGTGATGGGCTGATCGGGGTGGCTGCCCCGTGTGACTATCGCCCTGAGTTCGTTCAGGGGCAAAAGATCAGTAAGACTGGTCAGCCTTTGGTTCTGGAGCTGATCGAAACGCCCGACATTGTTGCTACTTTGGGGGCAGAGAAGGGGAGCCGCTGGGTCGTTGGCTTTGCCTTAGAAACGGAAGATCGTCGTTTCCGCGCTTTGGTAAAACTAGAAAAGAAGAGCTGCAACTTGATGGTGCTCAACGGCCCCGAAGCGATGAACAGCGACGACAACCAGGTTGAAGTTTTGGCAAAAGATGGCACGGTCGTTGCCAGTTTGTCGGGCAGCAAGCCGGAAGTTGCCACCCGAATTATGGAGATCGTCGGAAATCAGCTAATCTACGCGTAAAACGGCGGGAATGCGGGTTGGTTTGCCTTCGCGCGTGATACAAGCGAGCAGTGTACTTCCTTCCACGACCAACTCATCCTCGCGGCGAATCTCGTAGCTTAGCTCGATTCGAGCCCCCTTCGCTTTGACGGTCTTAACCGTTACGAGCAGCAGATCGTCGAATTCCGCGGGCAAGTGATAACGAACTTGGACATCGCGGACAACGAGCAGAAGTCCTTCTTCTTCCATTCTTTTATAGTTGAAACCGCCAGCTCGCAGCATTTCTGTTCGGGCGAGCTCGAAATAGGTGATATAGTTCGCGTGATGGACACGACCCTGGGCGTCCGTTTCCTGATAGCGGACACGGACTTCGATGGTATGTTCTGTCAGCATAAGACGCTTCTAAATTCTCCGTTCTGGTCGCCGGTTTGCGCGGCCCCGACCGGTGGGGGCAATGATTGACCGAAATCTAAGCCTTTTTTATAGTTGCGAGTATTACCCACCAATTTGGTTTTAGCATGATTGGGGCGACATGAGTACGGGAGCCGGCTCCGGTACCAACTTCAGCACGATGCGAGGTCGCGATTACCCCTCGCTCCGACAGTTCACCGTCTTTCTCGAGAACCGTGTCGGACAACTGCTGGAAATTGTACGAAGGTTCGAGGGAAGCAACGTCCGCATTGTTGCCCTTTCTATCAACGACGCCACCGAGTGTTGTTTTGTTCGTTTCCTGCTAAGCGATCCCGAAGGTGGACGCGAGATCTTAGAGCGAGCTGGACTCGCCTTGATCGAGTCCGACCTAATTGGCGTGGAGCTACCGAACGAAAAACAGCCCTTGTTGCGGGTATGCACGGCCCTCCTGCAATCGGAGGTTAATATCGTTCAGGCTTATCCACTGCTATATACTCCGCACAACCGAGCTGCGGTTGCACTGATGGTCGATAACGCTGACATTGCGATGGATACTCTGTTATCGCGTAACTTCCACGTGCTTACCGAAGATGATCTGAAATTCGACGAATAACCGCGCGTGGCGAACAATCGTTAAAATCGCGCTACGCCGAACGGAAGGCAATCTTCTCGGCTTGGTTCCGCTAATCGATTGCCTAAGTGGGGTCGTCGTCATATAGAATTCATTGCACGATGGATGGTCATGGACCGTTCCCTTTCCCTCGCCACTGGACACTGGCAGCCGCATGATTCACGTTCGTGATCTCGTCAAATCGTACGACGATCTCCAACTCGGCAAATTCACGGCAGTGGATCAAATTAGCTTTTTCGCGATGCCTGGCGAGATCTTTGGCTTGTTGGGCCCCAACGGCGCTGGCAAGACGACCGCGCTGCGGATTCTCAGTACGGTGCTCGAGCCCACGTCAGGCACGGTTAAGATTGCCGGCTACGATGTAACTACCGAGCCGGCGATGGTACGGCATCAAATCGGGTTTATGTCTGCCAACACGGCAGTCTACGACCGAATGACCGCCTGGGAAATGGTCGAGTACTTCGGCCAGTTGTACGGCATGCCCAAAGATCAGCTGCGCGAGCGGATGGAGGATTTGTTCCATCGACTCGGCATGCGCGAGATTCGCGACGTCCTCGGCGCGAAGATGTCGACCGGAATGAAGCAAAAGGTGTCCATTGCTCGCGCTCTAATTCATGACCCGCCTGTTTTGATCTTCGACGAACCGACCTTGGGCTTAGATGTCTTCGTCGCTCGTGCCTTGGTGCAATTGATTGCCGAACTACGTGACCAAGGGAAGTGCATTATCTTCTCGTCGCATATCATGCGTGAAGTGGAGAAGTTGTGCGACAAGGTCGCGATCATGAACCGAGGAAAGATCTTGGCTGAGGGAACCATCGAGGAGCTTCGCACGCAGTACGATCAGCCTGACTTGGAAGAGTTGTTCTTCCACTTGATCGGCGAACCGGAAGGAATCGAGAACTAAGGTGATCTTCCACCGCGGGATAATGGAATGAACTGGGACAACGTCAAACTGATCCTGAAACGAGAACTGCGTGACCAGGCGCGTGATCGCCGCACGCTATTTTCCGTGATCGGTTTGCCGGTACTGTTGTATCCGTTGATGGGCTTGATGGTGCTGCAAGTCATGCAGTTTCGCCAAACGCACCCGACACGTTTACAAGTAATTGGCCTATCCGAGCTTCCCGACACACCCGATCTTTTTGTCCCGGTTGAAGCGAAGAGTGAAGGCAATAGCGAGCCTGAAACACACTATGAATTCTCGCCAGAGCTACTAAAAGATGCCGGTGTGACAAGCCGGTTTGAGATTGAAGCCACCCAGGCTTCCATTGATTCTGAGGTGGTCAGCAAGACGGCCAAGGAAACGCTCAACTCTGACGGGTTCGATGCGATCATCTATTTCCCACCCGGTTTCAAGGAACGGTTGGAAAGTTTTCAGAACGAGATGGCCAATGGGGAAGGGGAAACCACGAGTGAGTTTCCTTCGCCGCAGTTGATCAGCAACTCGTCCGAGGAACGCTCGAAACTCGCCGATGTTCGTATGCAGCAAATCTTGCATGCGTGGCGCGAGAGGGTTATCCAGAAGAACCTGGAGGCTAATCACGTCCCAACAGTCATTACCGATCCCTTTAAGATTGGCACGCTCGATCTGTCGGAGAAGCCGCTTGATCAGTCGTCGTACATGTGGGCGAAGATCTTTCCGTTTATTGTCGTGATCTGGGCGTTGACCGGCGCGTTTTACCCGGCAATCGATCTCTGTGCTGGCGAAAAAGAACGGGGCACGCTCGAGACGTTGCTCTCCAGTCCGGCGCTTCGTTCTGAGATTGTGGCCGGAAAGCTGTTAGCCATCATGACATTCAGCATCGCAACCAGTGTGTTGAATCTCATGAGTATGGGCTTTACTGCGAGCTTTGTCATGGGGCAATTTGGCGATGGGGCGATGGCCGGTCGGATCAACTTCGGACCGCCACCGATCTGGTCGCTAGGTTGGCTTTTCCTGGCGCTGATTCCGATGGCCGCACTGTTCAGTGCGTTGGCCCTAGCAATTGCAACGATGGCACGCAGCAGCAAGGAAGGGCAGTACTACCTGCTTCCGCTGCTGATGTTGAACTTGCCTCTCGTCGTTTTGCCCGTGTTGCCAGATACCGAACTGACGTTTGGTACCTCGTTGATTCCGGTCAGCGGGATGTCCTTCCTGCTGAAGTCGTTAATGGAAGGAGACTACCAAACGGCGGCACTGTATACGCTGCCTGTGCTCGGTGTGACCGCGTTCTGTATCTGGGTAGCAATTCGCTGGGCGATCGATCAATTCAATAACGAGTCGGTTTTGTTCCGTGAGAGCGAACGTTTCAGTCTGCAAGCTTGGCTGCGCAAAGTTTGGCGTGATCGTCAAGCGACACCGACAGCGGCTGGTGGGTTTGTGATGGGGATCGTGCTTTTAGCCTTGCCTCACATGCTGGGTAAATATGTCTTTCCGTCTCCTGGAGCTGACGGAAAGTTAGGGACACCGGAACTGATCAAGTACATGCTGATCATTCAAGTCGGTTTGATCTTGCTACCAGTCTTAGTCGCAGCTGCGATCTTCACCCGCAGTATGGCGAGAACATTCTTGCTGCGAATGCCTGATCGACAAATGATGCTCGGAGTCGTGTTGGCTCCGGTGCTGGCGATTTGTCTCCACCCATTTGCACTCTATCTGCGAGGAATTATCCAAAACACGATTCCGATGTCGCAAGATCTGCAGGAGCAATTGCAGAACACGTTGGGTGGCGTCGAGAACTTGCCGATCTGGGCTATCTTCACAATGTTCGCGATCTTGCCGGCGATTTGCGAAGAGTTCGCGTGTCGTGGTTTTATCCTTTCAGGCATGCGACACATCGGCCACAAGTGGGCGGCGATTAGCATCGCGGCGATCTTCTTCGGTTTATTGCATGGCGTGTTGCAGCAATCGATTCCCGCTGTCATCTTCGGTTTGATGATTGGATTTGTCGCCGTACAAACGCGAAGTATCTTGCCAGCGATTTTGTTCCACGCGACCCACAACAGCCTGGTGTTTGCCCAGGGGATGATCGTGAATGACACCATCAAGGACTTTTGGCCGCTCAAGTTTCTGGTCGCCACGGTTACCGATACGCCAGGGGAGGCGGAGTATCATCCAATCTTGGTCGGCCTATGTGCCCTCGGGGCGTTCCTGATTGTGGGCGTCTTGGCGCGAATGCCGGCTGAGCTTTCGGCCGAGGAACGACGTCAGGCCGCGCTCGATCATCAGGGTACATTTCAGAATCAAGTCGGCAAATCGAAAGACGCCAGCCCAGCGGGGTAGCGCCAGCGGCTTAGCCGTGAATAGAAAACTTGTTAAAAAAAGCAGCCGCGTTTTTTGCGACGCGGCTGCTTACTTGCGATTCATCATTAGCGGAAATGTGCCTAGCGCGGTTTCTTTCTATTCCGCCCAAGCTGGGGCCGGTGCCTGGAAGGTGACCATCTCATTGGTTTGCGGATGTCGGAACGTGACTTCCCAGGCATGCAGGCACATCGGTGGTTCGTCGATGCCAAGTGTTTGCTTCTCTTGCATGACGCCTCCTTGTTGGTACATCGGATCACCAACGATCGGGAAGCCTAGATGCCATATGTGCAAACGGATCTGATTCGTGCGGCCAGTTTTCGGCGAGACTTCAAGCAATGCAGTACCATCTTCGAGGCGAGCACGAACGACGAAATCGGTACGAGCCGACTGACCACCTTCTTCCACGCGACGACCGCCGCCCGTTACGCGGGATGTGCCGATCGGCTCTTCGCAAATGAAGGAATCTTCCGTCGGATGACCGTACACGCGGGCCAGATATCGCTTCTCGACGCGGCCTTGTTCAAATTGTGGTTGAACTTGGCGAGCGACAGCGCTCGTTCGTGAAAGCACTGCGACACCGGTCGTGTTGGCATCCAACCGATGGGCGATCCGTAGCTTTTGAGGATGATAAACCTGTTCCAGGAAGCTGATCAGCGAATTCTTGTTAAATCGTCCACAAGGATGCATCGGCAGTGGAGCCGGCTTATTGACCACGACCAGTGCGGTGTCCTCGTACAGAATTTGTAAGTCGGTGCTTACGTCCGGCTCAGTAGTGCCTGGATATCGAAGCTCGAAATGTTGACCAGGCGTCAGTGGAGCGTTGGAATCTACTGCGCGGTATTCGACCAGGCGTTCGTCTTGGTGTTCGACGATCTCCACCATCAGACGCTGGGCCATCATTCGTTCCCAGAAACCTTGCGAGGCAGCCGGCACTTTCTTGGCCAGTACCTCGAAAAGTGTCTTTCCCTTTTGCTCGGACGAAACGTAGAGACGTCGCGTGTTGGTATAAGGGATACTGCCTGGAAGTGGCGTCGTGACCTTCTTGAGTTTCTCTTGCCGGCGAGCAACGACCGCGGCCATTGCTTGCTGGGTCGACTTAAAGCAGTGAGGGCAAGATTGTCCGGGCACGTAAAGTGGTGACTTTTGTTCTTCCGGGGTTAGTGGAGCCTGGCAGGCAAAGCATTGTGCGATCGCCGATTCCTGCAGTTGAGGATCAACGGCGACACGTTGGTCAAAGACGAAGCAGTCTCCTTGGTAGTGATCGCCACCGACCAGCTCAAAGTATTTCAGAATGCCCCCTTCTAACTGATAGACTTCCTGGAAACCCGCCTGCTGCATGAAAGGTCCCGCTTTTTCGCAACGAATTCCGCCAGTGCAAAACATCACCACGGGAGTTTGCTTGGCATCGTCCGGCAGTCCGGAGACCGCTTTCGGGAAATCGCGGAAAGTATCGATGCCGGCTGGGACGGCACCTGCGAAAGTTCCTACCTTTACTTCGTAGTCGTTACGAACGTCGTACAACATCAGTGGCTTCCCATCATCGAGCCACTGTTTGAGTTGTGCGGGCGGAAGCTTAGGAGCCGTGCGTTGGGCTGGCTCGATGCCGTCGATGCCAAACGCAATGATTTCTTTTTTGATTTTCACAAGCATTCGTCGAAATGGCTGGTAGCTAGTGAAGCTTTCTTTCGCTTCCAGCTTTTCCAGACCCGGCACCTGACGCAATTTGTCCAGAAGTTTCTGGACATTCTCATCGGGACCGGCGACGAAGAGGTTGATCCCTTCCGTGCTGAGAAGGATGGTCCCGCGCAGGTCAAGGCGCCGACAGGTCCGACGGAGCGAATCGCGCAGCCGCTTCAGGTCGCTCAGCGGCGCGAAGAGGTACGAAGAGATATTCAGTACGGGCCCAGTATCAGGCAGAACGGTAGTCGTATTCATACCACGAATTATCCGAGGTCACCCAGTTTTCGCAAACAGGGGGAGACAAGCTTATTGTGGTATTTCTTCCAGGGTGACTCGTAAGGGAAGGCCGCCCTTGTCACGCATGATCGGATCGGGACCGCACGAGAGAAGTAGCTCTTGCTTGAGCTCGGCCCCTTCAAGGGTGCCCGACCACAACATACTGCGGCCAGTTTCGTGGGCTTCCAGTGTTAGGTGGTAGCACTTTTCCAGCTCGTAATGAAACACATTACGGATGGAATCAATGACGTAATTAAAAGAATTTAAATCGTCGTTGTGCAAAATTACGCCGAAGGGAGGTTGGCGTTTTGGTCTCGATTGAAGACTTAGCTCTTCAGTGCTCATGGTGTTAAGTTCAAAACGAAAGAAACAAAGAAAGTGTTCCGATCTCCCCCACATATCGTTTTACTTTGCGGGTCGTTCGCTGCCAAAGGATTTTTTTCGCGGGTCTCCGTGAATTGTTATGAAAAAAAGGGCCGGCAACATCGCAATGCGAATATGCCAGGCCCTTTTTCGTCCTCAGCCGCAATCGAATTCAAGTCCGCAGTCTTTCTTTCCACCGGTTACCCGAAGGTCGAAAAACGCGTTGGAAGCGCTATGGGTTGCCGAGAGCGAGTGACGGTCGTGGGGTACCGTGATCGCCGGCTGGTTGTCTGTCTCGTGCTTCCGGGCCGAGGCCATGCAGTGCAAGCACCAACCCTTCGGCGGCAGGGGAGCCTTAGTCGTTCGGGATCATCGAATCGTCGATGACCTGCAACAGCTTCGAGATGCAAAGCTTGTTCATGCTGGTACGACGCGAGTGGGCTTCAACTCGCAACGACTCGTGCAGGCTCTTTGGCAGACGCACGGTAATCACGCGGGTTGGCTCTTTCGATTCGTTCTGAACGTTGGTGCGTTCACGCAGCTTGACGATCATCAGCTGGATTTCGCCGTACTCGTCCGACTGCTCGAACTTGGTGAACTCTTCCGGTTGTGGGAACAAGCGATGGATAACACCTTCGACGCCCATGATCTCACGGAAGAAGGTAACCCAATCAGGCACGCCACGGAAAAAGTCACGAGCGATGCGGACGACTTCAGCCTTCTTCTCGTCGAAGGTGGCGGTCGGAGCAACGTTCATCGCTGGACCAGCCGGAGCGGCCGGTTGAACAGGTGCCTGAGGCGTACCGGTGAAAGTCGGGCGAGCCGAAGCATAGCTGCCTTCGGTAGCTTGCGGCTGTGGCTGCGAAGTGTGATATGGCTGTTGTCCGCTTTGCTGCGGTGGGAATGTGGTGCTTGGGAAAACGGGTCGCGCCGCTGGCTGAGGCGTCTGCGGATACGAGTTAGTGCCTTGGTTGAACTGCGACATGGGGAGGCTCCTTCCTGGAAACGACTGAGGACAAAGTCACCGTCGTGGCTTGTTTGGCCACGCGATGTGTAACGGTATGCCAGAATCCTGTGACTTGAGTCAAGAGCAGCGTAGAAGTGACTGCAATGCAAGCACTTAGAGCTACTAGCAGTGCCTGCACGATTCGCTTGCAGTGACGCAACTTTTTTAGGCACGAAGGTCTCTGCCTAATTGTTAGGCAGTGTCGAAAGTCGCATCGGCCTAGTTGTCTTCCGAAGGCGGGCAAATTTTCTCGGAAATAGTTCAAATAGTTTCGCGCATGGTGGTTTAGATAAGGTGCTAGCGTAAAAAAGCCCCGGCGGAAGATTCCGTCGGGGCATGATTCAATCGAGATAGATCGGTTGGCTTAGGCCGATAGCTTTTCGGCGCAACGTTCTAGGAGCTTGCGGGTCGCAATGATTCCTTCGACTTCGCCGATTCCGCCACCTTCCCACTCGATGCCAACGAAGCCGTGGTAGTTGTGCTTGTTGACGACGATATCCATCATCTTGAAGTAGTCGGTATTCGTTTCGTTGCCTTCGTCGTCAAAGTTGTGCGTCTTTGCACTGACGGCTTTGGCGTATGGCATCAACTCGTCGACACCTTTGTACCGGTCATACATTTCCTCGTTGCTGACACGGAAGTTACCAAAGTCAGGCAGCGTGCCGCAGTTTTCCATGTCAACGGCCTTCATGACGCCGGCCAGCCAGGCACCGTTCGACGAAAGGCCACCATGATTTTCGACAATCACGTTCATATCAAAGCCCTTGGCAAATTCGCTTAATTGGGCCAAGCCGTCGGCGGCTAGTTTCATTTGTTCTTCATAGCTACCGCTGCTGGCTGCATTCACACGGATCGAGTGACAGCCCAGGGTTTTTGCGGCTTCGACCCATTTATGGTGGTTTTCGACGGCTTTCTTACGGGCTGCTTCGTCTGGAGCACCCAATTGACCTTCGCCATCGCACATGATGAGCACTTGCGTCACACCGTTGTCGGCGGCTCGCTTGTTTAATTCAGCCAGGTACTTCTCGTCCTTCGCTTTGTCTTTGAAGAACTGGTTCACGTATTCAATGGCTTCGACGCCACAGGTTTCCTTGGCGGTCTTAGCGAAATCGAGATTGTCGAGCTTGCCACTACGAAGTGTGCGGTGTAACGACCATTCGGCCAGCGAGATCTTGAAAGGAGCAGCCTTTTCAGCGGCAACAAGTTGTGAGCCAAGGGCCAGTCCGGCGCCGGCGGCAGCCATCGATTGAAGGAACTGACGTCGACCGAGATGCATAGGCATGGGTGTAATCCTCAGGTGGGATGAGTGATTTAGTGAACATTTGGCGGCAAGTTGCCTCTACTGTAGTTTAGAAGACGGAATATCCCGCCGCTATTCCTGCGGCCTGATCGAGGGAAAAATAGGTGGCTTGCTGCCGAAAATCTTGCCGTCAGGGGGTATGAATGCACCTTCGCTGATACGCCGAGGGTAGTTAAAATTGAAATAGAAGTCGTCCGAATACCCGCGGCGGCAGAAAATGGTTCCCGTGTCCGAACGAATAACCTTTCGGGGCACAGGTCATAGAAAGGAAAAGCAGGCACCGCTTGTGACAGAACGAGATCGTAAACAGAGCGTCGCTCAGGAAAATGCCATTCTCGTCAAGCTACTGGATCCGCACGTGGATTATTCGGCAGATCCACTGGATGAACTGGATGGATTGGCGACGACGGCTGGCACCACGGTGGTGGGTAAGCTGACTCAGCGACGGGAAAAGCCAGATCCAGGGACCTATCTAGGTAAGGGGAAGATTGAGGAGTTGAAGCTCTGCGCTGATGCGTCGGCAGCCGATGTGATCATCTTCGACAACGAACTGTCCCCTGGGCAGACCCGAAATCTGGAGCGGGAAACCGAGCGAAAGGTCATCGATCGCACCGAGCTAATTCTCGACATTTTCGCCACCCACGCACAAACGCTCGAATCTCGCTTGGCCGTGGAATTGGCTCAACTCGAATACTCGCTACCGCGGCTCAAGCGGATGTGGTCTCACTTGGACCGTATCAAGATGGGCGTCGGTATGCGTGGTCCGGGTGAAAAACAGTTGGAAGTTGACCGACGTTTGGTTGAGAAGCGAATCAAGGATCTGAAGGACGACCTGGAGAAGGTTTCTAAGCGGCGAGAGCGTCAGGTTTCTGCTCGCCGCGAGTCGATGACGATCAGCTTGGTTGGCTACACCAATGCTGGCAAAAGTACGCTCATGAATCGGCTGACTGATGCTCAGGTTTTGTCGGCTGACATGTTGTTCGCGACGCTCGACACGCGAACGCGGCGCTGGCGGCTGCCGCACTGGGGGCCGGTACTTTTGAGCGACACGGTTGGTTTCATTCGTGACCTTCCTCACCGCCTGATTGCCAGCTTTAAAGCAACGCTCGAAGAAGCCAATCAGGCCGACCTTTTGCTGCACGTGGCCGATGCCAGTAACCCGGAAGTCGAGCAGCAAATCGCAGCCGTTTATGACGTACTTGAGGAAATTGGCATTGAGCAGAAAGACACACTGCTGGTGCTTAACAAGATCGATCGGATCGAGGATTCTCGGCGTTTAGAACAACTGCAGGCTCGTTATCCGGGCTCGGTCGCCGTCAGTGCATTTACTGGCGAAGGGAGTGAGCGTCTGGCGATCGCTGTCAGCGACGCTCTTAGTAAATCGTTCTCTGACGTCGAAATTGAAGCCGAGGTTGGGAATGGAAAGTTGGTCGCTTACTTGGCTACCAATGGTGAGATCGTATCGAAGCGATATGGCGATGAGCGGCTCGTCGTGCATTGCCGAATTCCGACCGCCCACCTGGGGCGAATTCAGAACCAGAACCCCGACGTAGTTATCCGTCCTTACGGCGAGGAATCGTCGCCATCGGATGCTGTGGGGGATGTCGCCTGATGCGTCGTCAATTAGACGGTTTGAGGATGCTCGTCACGGGAGCATCCTCGGGAATTGGTCGTGCGATGGCCATTCTTGCGGCAGAGCAGGGGGCCAAGTTGCTGTTAACGGCCCGTCGAGAAGATCGCCTGGAAGAGCTTCTCGAAGTGGTTCATGCCAAGGGTTGCGACGCCACCTATGTGGTCGGCGATATCACCGATCCGGCCCTTCATCAGCGTCTGTTTGAGCGTGTGCAGCATGATCTGAAAGGGCTTGATGTCCTGGTCAATAATGCCGGCATTGGGGCCCATGGGAACTTTGACGAAGCGTCCCCGGAACGGCTTCGCCAATTGATGGAAGTTAACTTCTTCGCGCCGGTCGAATTGACCCGAAAGTTCCTACCGCTTCTGGAGCAGGGAAGAACGCCAGCGATCTGCAATATCTCGTCCATTTTGGGACACCGGGCAGTCCCGGGAAAGAGTGAGTATTGTGCTAGTAAATTCGCCTTGCACGGTTTTAGTGATGCCTTGCGGGCCGAGCTGGCGACTAAGGGAATAGACGTGATTTTGGTCAGTCCCAGCACCACGAGCAGTGAGTTCGGAGCCGCTGTGATCGAGCAGCGAGGTAAGCCGCCGGCAAAAGGAAAATTCGCTCGAACGCCGCACGATGTCGCCAAGGCGGCGCTCAAGGCAATTAAGTCGGGTCGGCACGAAATCATTCCCAGCAAGTCCGGCTACTTGATGGTCTGGATTGATCGTATGTGTCCTTCTTTCGCGGATTGGATGGTGGCTAAATTCGGTTGATTTTGACTAGTCAAAAATATGGCGTTGTTTTGGCTAGTCAAAAAGCTGTCCTGGTGCGTTAATTCTCGAACGAAATACGCTTTTGGTCGGCCGGCTTTCAGCCGCCGCTAGAGCATCCTTCTAGCGCCCTGGCTCGATTACCTGAGTTGGTTTCTTTCGGCTACTTATCGCCACACCGAAATAGTTGTCAGAAGGACTAAGAACAGTTATTCTTAGAGCAGCTCGAAGACACCCTAATTGGGGCGGTAATGTTGGTCATCTCGTGATCGCATGTCGCTTCGGTGTTCATGAGCGGTCCCACCTGCTACTCCGCACGAAACCTCTTGTTCATATAAAGAAGGCTATTCCCTATGACGAATCGCAAGTCTCGACGCGAGTTCTTGGAAAGCTCGATGTTCGCCACCGCGGCTGCCGCGGCTTTCGCTGCTCCGACTTCTTTGCTGGCTGCTGAAGCTAAACAAAGTAAGAGCCCCAATGAAAAGTTGCACGTCGCTGTTGTCGGTTTGAACGGTCGCGGCAACTCTCATATTGGCGGTTTCACCAACCGTGATGACGTGGTGATCACGCACTTGTGCGATTGTGATTCGAAGTTCGGCGAGAGCAAAGCCGAAGGGGTCGCCAAGCGACAGGATGGTCACAAGCCAAAGTTCATCCAAGACGTTCGCAAGTTGCTCGAAGAACCCGGCATCGATATCGTCAGCATCGCGACGCCCAACCACACCCACTCGCTGTTGGCTATCTGGGCCCTGCAGGCTGGCAAAGACGTCTACGTCGAGAAGCCAGTCAGTCACAACGTGAGCGAAGGTGCTCGCGTGGTTGAAGCTGCTGAAAAGTACGATCGCATTTGCCAGGCTGGTACCCAAAGCCGATCGAACCCAGGCATGCGGGAAGCCATGGAATTCGTTCATAGCGGCAAAATCGGCGACATCAAAGTCGCTCGCGGTCTTTGCTACAAGCCGCGTAAGAGCATCGGTCCAAAGGGTGTGTATCAACCGCCAAAGACGGTTGATTACAGCTTGTGGCTTGGCCCAGCTCAGATGCAAGACGTGACCCGTCCTCAGTTCCACTATGATTGGCACTGGCAGATGCCGTTTGGTAACGGCGACTTGGGTAACCAGGGTATCCACCAGATGGACCTGGCTCGCTGGGGGCTTGGTGTTAACGAGCTGAGCAAGAACGTCATCAGCTACGGTGGTCGTTTCGGATATGAAGATGCCGGCGATACACCAAACACCCAGGTCGTTGTGCACGATTACGGCGATAAGTCGCTCGTGTTCGAGGTGCGTGGTTTGGTCTACGACAAGAAGTTGAAGGAAAGCAGCGTCAGCTACAAAGGTTCGCGTATCGGTGTGATCTTTGAAGGAACCGATGGCTACTTGGTCATGACGACTTACCACTCGGGTACCGCGTTCGATAAAGATGGCAACAAGATCCGCGATTTCAATGGTGGTAACGATCAGTATCACTACAACAACTTCGTGGAAGCCGTTCGCAGCCGTAAGGCCGAAGACCTCAACGGTCACATCCAGGAAGGTCACCTTTCCAGTGCTTTGTGTCACACCGGTCTGATTTCGTACCAACTGGGCGAACAGGTCTCGAAGCAAGAATGCCTCGATCGAATGAAAGACATCAAGACCACGGAAGACGTCAGTGCGACTATGGCACGTGTCCAGGATCACCTGATGGACAACGGCGTAAATCTGGACAAAGAAGGTGTCCAACTCGGCCCGATGCTCGCATTCGATCCGAAGACCGAAACGTTCACCGACAGCGAAGCCGCCAACGGTCTGCTGACTCGTGAATATCGTAAGGGCTTCGAAGTCCCGGCCAAGGGCCAGGTCTAATCGGGCACTTGCCTGCTTCAGCAATCTGAAATGAGAGAACGCCGAGCTTCATCGCTCGGTGTTTTCGTTTCTTGGCGTTCGCTTGTGGGAAGCTTAAGTCGTCAGGCAAACGATCGCTATAATGGGCCGGATGAAAGAATCCGCAAGCAAGCCTGAGTTTGAAATCCTGTATGAAAAAGGTCCCTGCATCTGCGTGCAGAAAAAGGCAGGCTTGCTAACGCAGGCCCCTCCCGGGATCGACAACCTCGAGGATCAGCTGCGCGAATTCTGTAAACGGCGTGAAGGGAAGACCGGTAATATCTACTTGGCGATCATTCACCGCCTGGATCGCCCCGTCTCGGGAGCGATTGTGTTTTGTCGGAATGTGCGGGCCGCCCAGCGTCTAGCGGCCCAGTTTCGTGAACGTACCGTGCAGAAGAAGTACTGGGCCATCGTGGAAGGTGGCCCGGGTGAGGATCATGGCGAGTGGAACGACTTCGTCCGCAAGATCCCGGACGTTGCCCAAGGAGAGGTTGTCGATTCATCTGCTGAGGGAGCAAAGCACGCTGAGCTGGCATACCAGGTACTAGCGCGAAGCGATCATCATTGCTTACTAGAAATCGAATTGTTGACCGGGCGATATCACCAGATTCGATTACAGTGCGCGGTGCGTGGCTATCCGGTTGTCGGCGATCAATTGTACGGAGCGAGCGAGTTGTTCGGCCCAGAGGTGGAAGACCCCCGGCATCATCATATTGCGCTGCATGCTCGGCAATTGTCGTTTCGTCACCCGATGGTCGATGAAATGGTGGACATCACGGCGCCATTGTCCGATGCTTGGAACGAGTCCCCGGTTTGGCAGCAATTTCGCACGCAACTCAACAAGGAGTTCGCACCATGATCTGGAAATATCGCGTCGGCTGGGTATTTACGATTTGCGGGCTGCCGATCCAAGATGCCACTTTGATGGTGGAAGATGGCGAAATTGTCGCAATCGAAGAGTCGGCAATTTGGCCTGACGCAATTGATCTACGCGAGTGGTCCGTGATGCCAGCGCTGATCAATGCTCACACGCACTTGGAATTCAGCAAGCTGAAGTATCCGCTTGGTACTCAAGGCATGTCGTTCCCACAGTGGATTACCGAGGTCATTCGCTACCGACAAGGATTCGGCGACAATATCGGCGTCGAGAAAGCTCAGGCAGTTCAAAAGGGTTTGCGCGAATCGGCGAAGTATGGTGTGGGTGTTGTCGGTGAAATTGCCACGCTCCCGCTAACCGAAGCGTCTTATGATCATTCCAGCGTACACATAGTCTCGCTCTTGGAAGTATTAGGGCTCGATCCCGAACGTGTTGCTGAGCGTCTGGCCCAAGCCGAGGAGCATGCAATCTATCCATGGTCTCTTAGCAATATCTCGCCAGGCCTAAGTCCTCATGCTCCTTACACGGTGCGGATGGATGTGGTGCAACATTGCGTCGCGCTCTCTGCCGCTCAGCAGTTGCCGATTGCCATGCATCTTGCTGAGACGATGGAAGAATTAGAACTGATTGAAGAAGGGAGCGGTCCCTTCCGGACGATGCTCGAGAACATGGGCCTGTTTAGTCCAGCCGACTTTCCTGGTGGCAAACGCGTGCTCGGCTATCTCAAGCAGCTATCTCAGGCCTATCGGGCGCTGGTCGTCCATGGGAATTACCTCCATGAGACCGAGATTGCTTTCCTGGCCAAGCATGCCGAAACGATGTCGGTTTGCTATTGCCCGCGAACTCATGCTTACTTCCATCACGATCAACATCCGATTGAAGAGCTCTTGGCTCAGGGAGTATCCGTTGTGTTAGGAACCGACTCGCGGGCCTCAAACCCCGATTTGAATTTATGGAAAGAGGTTCAGCATGTTCAAAAGGAGTTTCCCGACATCCCTGACGAACAGTTGCTGGGGATGGTGACCAAGGACGCTGCGTTTGCCCTGGGCGTGGAAGACTCGTTTGGAACGATTGAGCCTGGTCGGCGTGCGTTGGTTGCCGCTTTCCCGATTCCAGGGGATGGTCCCGATGTGCTGACCGAGATGCTGGCTGGTCAGCCTAGGCTGTGGAATCTTGGGAACGGACTATCGGAGGTGGACCTTGCCACTACCTGAGGTGACCTTGCCGATCTCGAACACGTCGCAGCCTCCTTCGGCTAACATCTTCTGGACGCTCGCCGCGTAATAATTGCTGACGATCACTACCAGGCCGATGCCCATGTTGAAGACGCGCGCCATTTCTTCGTCTTCAATCTCGCCCAATTGCTGCAACCAAGGAAAGACCGGTAGGTCTGGCCAGCTTCCTTTTTTGATTTCGACGTCGACACCTTTCGGCAGAATGCGCTCCAGGTTTTCCTGCAGGCCGCCGCCGGTAATATGAGCGATTCCGTGGACTACGTTCTTGATCTTGTAGTGCGAAAGCACATTGCGGACAGGTTGGACGTAAATCTTGGTTGGCGTTAGGAGGGTTTCGCCGACCGTGCCGCCCAAAGCTTCAATTTCGTCATCCAGTGCAAGACCGGCGATGTCGAAAACAACTCTCCGCACCAGGCTAAACCCGTTGGAATGAACCCCGCTGGAAGAAAGACCGAGGACGACATCGCCTTCACCAATCGCTTTGCCATCGATCAGATGTTTGCGATCGGCCACACCCACGCAGAAACCGGCCATGTCGTAGTCGCCGACCTTATATAGGTCAGGCATGATGGCCGTTTCTCCACCAATCAGTGCTGAATCACTTTCAACGCACCCGTTCGTGATACCAGTAACGAGTTGTTCCAGCAGTTCGGGATCATCCTTTCCCATCGCAATGTAATCGAGAAAGAACAGTGGTTCTGCCCCGCAGCAGATTGCGTCATTCACGCACATGGCGACCAAGTCGATGCCCACGGTATCGTGCTTTCCACTATCGATCGCCAGCTTGATTTTGGTTCCGACGCCATCGGTGCAGGAGATAAGGACGGGGTCCTCATATTTGCGTTTGAAGAGGGCATTGTCGAAATCAAGCTTGAACAGCCCTGCAAACCCCCCATCGAGCTGCATCACTCGCGGGGAAAAGGTTCGCTTGACCAGCCGAGGAAGACGGGACATCGATTCTGCGTAAACGTCTAAATCGACGCCGGCATCTTTATAGGTGGCTTTTGCCATTACTGTCTGCTGAATGGGGCAAAGGAATTACCGCTAGCTTCGATGCCAGATTTTCGAGGGGATAGCGTAAGTTGTCAACGCACCATGCGAAGCAATCGTCAGCACGCGATTCGGAATGAAGCCCCAATGCTCGTCAGCTCTCACAGGGGGTTTCGCACACGATTTGGGCAGAAATCGCCTATGAAGCTGATCTCGGGAGGGGCTTGTGCTCATTTTCGGTGGACCGCATAGTTAAAATGAACCGGCAAAATCGGAGAAATAGGAAATTTGCTACTTGGCGGATAGGGCAAGCTATCCTATTTGGTCCGATGATTGCAAAGAACGGAAGCCAGCTGGGGGCTACACGGGATGGTGCGATTGTGACGCTCCCCAGGCGACTAAGCGGCAGGTAGCATTCCTTCGATTCGGTAAACTCACCGCAGGACCTACTCCTTCGCCCTAAGCTATTATTTCGCCAGATGATGCATCACGTGTTTTGAAGTAAAAAATTTGCTTTTAGGAGGGGTGTCTTCGCCGTGCTTTCAACGTTTTGAGTGGTAGTGTTTTATCACGTCCCACGAGAAATGATTCGTTGAAGGTTAGATCGGAATAGTCACCTATGCTTATGGTTCATCCGCATCCGGAGCTGCAATTTTCCCACGTGCTTCCTTATGGAGCCATTTTGCACGAACGCGGCGTTCGGTTTGTTGTTTTTAGCCGATCCGCCACGGCGATGCGTCTATTGTTGTACAACAACGTCGATGATCGCGAGCCGTCGGAAATCATCGATTTCGATCGTGAAACCGACCGCTGGGGAGATATCTGGAGCATTTTCATTCCTGGCCTTTCCGCAGGTCAGCTGTACCACTTCCAAGCGGAAGGCCCGTACAACCCTGATCAAGGAATGTTATTCGATGGGCGAGCTCGGTTGATCGATCCGTACGCCAAAGCCCTTGCCGGAACGTTCCAGGCCTCGACCGATGGCATTATCCGCCCGCCGAAGTGTGTCGTCGTCGACGAAAGCTTCAACTGGGAAGGGGATCGCCACCTCAAGAGAGACCTGAGCGAGACGATCATCTACGAGATGCACGTTAAGGGTTTCACCGCGGACGACTCCAGCTCGACCAAGAATCCCGGTACGTACCTGGGAGTGATCGAGAAGATCCCGTATTTGAAGTCGCTTGGTGTGACGGCGGTCGAATTGATGCCGATCCACGAGTTCCCGATCATGGACATGATGACGGGCAAGACTCCAACACGCGGCAACTATTGGGGCTACGACTCGATGGCCTTCTTCGCGCCGCACCGTGGCTATGCGGCTAGCAAGACGCCCGGTGGCCAGGTTCGCGAGTTTAAGGAGATGGTCAAAGCCCTTCACCAGGCGGGTATCGAAGTGATTCTCGACGTGGTCTACAACCACACCTGCGAAGGTAACGAGAAGGGACCGATCCTCAGCTTTAAGGGGCTCGAGAATCAGGTTTACTACATGCTGGCCAACGGCGGCCGGGAGTATAAGAACTACTCTGGTTGTGGTAACACGGTCAACGGGAACCACCCGATCGTTCGCGAGATGATCTTTAACAGCTTGCGGCACTGGGTGCACAACTACCACGTTGATGGTTTCCGCTTCGACTTGGCATCGATCTTAAGCCGCGATCGTAATGGTAATCTCGTGGCGAACCCGCCGCTGGTCGAAGCAATCGCAGAAGATCCGATGTTAGCCGATACCAAGATCATCGCCGAAGCCTGGGATGCCGCTGGTGCCTATCAGGTCGGT
The DNA here is from genome assembly GCF_002967765.1 of Blastopirellula marina. NCBI lineage: Bacteria > Pseudomonadati > Planctomycetota > Planctomycetia > Pirellulales > Pirellulaceae > Blastopirellula > Blastopirellula marina. The sequence goes on from NZ_PUHY01000015.1 coordinate 388,720, forward strand.
TCGTTCGCCAACTTGCGTTGGGCCGAATGGAATGGTCGCTACCGTGACGACATCCGCAGCTTCTGGAAGGGCGAACCCCACAAGCTAGGTGCATTGGCCACACGCTTGGCAGGTTCCAGCGATCTTTACCAAGCCGGCGGCCGTCAGCCGTACCATAGTATTAACTTCATCACGTCGCACGATGGCTTTCCGATGAACGACCTCGTGTCGTACAACCACAAACACAACGAAGCGAACGGTGAAGGAAACCGCGACGGCGACAACCACAACCTGAGTTACAACTATGGTGTGGAAGGTCCAACGAAACGAGCCAGCATCGAGAAAATTCGTACCCAGCAGATCAAAAATATGTTCTGCACGCTGCTATTGTCGCAGGGGGTGCCGATGATTTTGATGGGTGACGAAATCCGTCGAACGCAGCATGGTAACAACAATGCCTACTGCCAAGACAATGAGATCTCGTGGCTCGATTGGAAGCTTGTTAAGAAGAATGACGAGATGCGTCGCTTCGTGCGTGCGTTGATCGCGTTCCGTCGTGATCAGCCAACGGTCCGTCAGAAGCACTTCCTGGGTGGCTATCCAACTGGCCGGCGTGGCCTGTTTGACGTGAACTGGTACAACAATCTTGGGACCGCAGTCGATTGGGACAGCGGCGACTCGATGTTGACGTGCCTTTTCGCAGCACCAACCAAAGAGACCGACCCAGAACAATTCGGTCGCGACGTGTTGCTGTTGATGAATGGTAGCCCTTCGCCACAGCAGTTCATTCTGCCTCCGGTTGCCAAGGGAACGAGCTGGCGGATGTTCGTCGACACAGCGGCCTCGTCCCCGAGCGACGTCTACCCAGACCTCAACGGCCCACGCCCACCGGCAGCTGGCAAGTTTGTCATGCCGGAACGAAGCGTCCGAATCTACGTCGCTTCGCGATAAGTTCGCATCAACGGCAATAACAACCTAAAATGGCGGCTCGGATACGGGCCGTCTTTTTTTGTTCTTGTTCGAATTCTAATGATCAAAAGAAAACCAATCGCGCAGTGGACGATCTTGGAACTCATCTTTGTCCTCGGCGTGGCGACCATTGTTATTGGCGCAATGTACTCGACCGTGATCATCGCTGAGCTTTCCCTGATCTTGGCGATGGCTATCCTCTTCGGAAATCTGCTTCTGGCCATTGTTGGAAAAGGGGAGTGGCAGACATTTGCAATCAGCTTCACCGCGGTTGTCGCGACGTATGGGGCACTTATTTTTCTGATTGAGGATAGAATGGGGCCCTCACAGATTCATCGTTTCCTTCCGACCACATCGCTGTGGATGTATTTGAGGGAACCATTGACCAGGCGGCAATTTCTGATCGATGACAAGCCGATCGCGCCTTCTCTGGGCCCAAAGCTCTTGGAAGATGGTCGAACCATCGTAGACAAAGATGGAACGCCGTTGGGCGTTCGTAGGAAGAGCAGAGCTAATCAAACCCTGATCGCTGTCAAAGATACTCCGAACTTAAGCAGGTTCGAGCGGACTGGCTATTTCGCGTGGCTATTGCTTGCAGGTTATATGGGCGGAAAGTTCGCGGTAGGTTTTCGTCGATATCAGGACAAAGTTGAAGACGATTCGAGTGCTTCAGGGGGGCAAGCAAGTGACGGAATCTAAACAACCGTTGGTTCAGTGGACAGTCGCCGAACTCATCGTGGTTTTGATAACCGGATCCTTCACCATTGGCGCTATGTGGGCTCACAAGTCAGTGGTTTGGCTGGTGATGTCGTTGGCTATGGTGATTGTGTTTGCGATGCTGGCTATTGCATTCGTCGGGCGTCGCGATTGGCGTGTGTTTGGGGTCGGTTTCAGTGCGTTCGCGATTGGGTATTTTCTCACGCTTGCCATCGTGGAACGGTCTTCGGAGGGTATTCCCAATACGATGGGGCAGCTACCGACTACGTACGCTTTGATGTTATGCCAGGAATCGTTGACGTACGTAACTTACAAAGTCGACGGTGAAGTAATTCCCTCCGAGCGTGAACCGAAACTGCTCGCTTCGGGTACGCTCGTAGATCGTGATGGGAATCGGCTGGGAAGCAATCTCGTTGGCCCATTTATTCCAGGCTTAACGAGCCAGCCAAAAGGCATGGTCATCGTTGTTCATACGCCAGATCCGTTGACTTTCCATACCCTCGGCCAGATCTTTTGGATGCTCCTGTTCGGATACCTAGGTGGAAAGTTTGCTGTGGCGTTTGTCCGTTACCAAGATCGCCAGGAGACATTGGCGCTGACGAGCGTGTAAGGTAACAAGAACGCACCCTTCCCCCTCGTTTTGGAGTCATGCCATGAAAGCCTCATTTCTGCTTGGAATGCTTCTCACCTGTTTGTCATCTTTGGTTCATGCTCAGGATCAGCCTGTCTCTACACTGCAGCGTGTGATTGTCTCGTCTGACGGAAAAGATTTTCGTCTGCAAGGAACGGACGAACGTTTCTATGTCTGGGGAGTGAACTACGATCACGATCGAGGCGGGCGATTGCTCGAGGACTATTGGCATGAGGAGTGGCCAGCGATTGAGGAAGACTTCGCCGAAATGAAAACGCTGGGCGTGAACGTTGTTCGTGTTCACCTTCAACTTGCGAAGTTCATGAACACGGCTGAAGAGCCCAATGCACAAAATCTGGAGAAGCTTGCCGAGTTGGTAAGACTGGCTGAAAACACAAAGGTGTACCTCAACTTGACTGGGCTGGGGTGTTATCACAAGCAAGACGTACCGACCTGGTACGACGAAATGACCGAAGCGGACCGATGGCAGGTTCAAGCTAACTTTTGGAAAGCGATTGCCCAGACCTGCAAAGATAGTCCGGCAATCTTCTGTTACGACCTGATGAATGAACCGGTCCTAGGGGGCGGGAAAGACGCACAAGAGTGGCTCGTGGGTGAACCGCTCGGCGGCAAATATTTTGTCCAGCGAATCACAACCGATATGGCCGGTCGGGACAACAAAGAAGTCGCGGCTGCGTGGTTGAAGAAATTAACCGATGCGATTCGTGAAGTCGATTCGCAAACGATGATTACGGTTGGCGTGATTCCTTGGGCTCACGTTTGGCCTAATGCCAAACCGCTCTTCTACAGCGAAGAAGTTTCTGGGCCGCTAAGCTTTGTCAGCGTTCACTTCTACCCAGAAAAAGGTAAAGTCCAGAAAGCGATCGACGCACTCAAGGTCTACGACATTGGCAAACCGTTGGTGATTGAAGAATTCTTTCCTCTGAAGTGTTCGCTGGAGGAAGCAGATCAGTTTCTGACCGAGGCCAGACCAGTTACCGATGGCCTAACCAGTTTCTATTGGGGGACAACACCGGAAGAATATCGAGCCGAGGGGAACATGCAGGGAGCAATCATCGCTGGTTGGCTTGATTATTTCCAGGAGCATGCGGTGAATCATTAGCCACGGTGCTGGCTCGTTTTCATAAACTAGGGACTGTCATCCTTGTCGTTCAGATCAAGATGGTGCAGCGTGTCTTGAAAACGATCGTAGGTTGATTCGGCGTTGTGAAACCGGGTGTTTTTTTCGTCGTGCTCACTCTTCCACACTTCGGTTGTGCCGATCCGCAGGTAGATTTCCTGGTCGGTCATGCGTACCGGTGAGTATCGCCATTGCCACTGATTCTCGTTTCGTTGGGCTTCAACTAACAGCAATAGTTCCGGATCGGCTCCGGCGTCCCCCAACATCGCGAACAAAGCCCCAATGCGGTCCGGACCTTCGTATTGCATTAATTCCTTACCTAGCAATCGCAGCTCCCACCGTTTTCCTTCCCGGTCGATCGTATGGGCCTCGAAAGTTCTCGCAAGCTGACGAGCTTGTAATTGTCGTCGTGCATTCCCTGGTGCCACTGGAGGAGTGTCGGGGAACGGGTAGAAGCGATTACCGGCGGTTGGTATCCACGCTTTCAGTGCTACCTTGTTGACCGGAAAGATCCGTTCTTCCGTGAGTGCGTGCATTTCGTGAACAATTCGCTGGTTTTCTGGCTTTCCCTGCCAAGGAAAAGAAAAGATCGTCCCGACTACGGCAGGATATTCGCCGTCCATCCAAACGAACAAATGTCCAACTTGGCCGCGTGCTCGGCGAGGATTCGTCCAGACGAAGAGGGGCTGCTCGTTAAGCTTATACGTACGGTCGTGTGACGCATCGGCATATAACTGGTAAGCCTTGGCCGCATCCAAGTGGACCTGAAACATGTCCTCGGCCAAAACAGATTGAGCGGCAGCTTGCTGGGCCGACACTAGGAAACAGAATGCCGTAGCCGCGACAATAACAAGCCAGAAGCAATTCGACGATGAAGTTGAAATACGCATCCGATTCTCTCCGTAGCGAATTTCACGCGATGAGAAGTTTGGCAGAGTATCTTTTGGGCGGTATTATCAAGAATTATAGTAGGCTTGTCTATCTTTTTGTGGGTAAATAGATTTACGGCTTAGCAGGCGGAGCGTAGATTCTCGCTAAGAAAAGCAGTGACGCACTCGCCGGGAAGAGGTGCCGGTTGCCTGATAATACTGAATGGATCGACGAGTCAACGAAAACATCGGACGGTCGCTCGAATATCATCGAGCGACCGTTGTTCGATCTGTTTAGCAAAATCTAATTGGTGCCGAGCGTGCTCTTCAGCAAATCGAGCAGCATGGCCCACGACTTTTCGTCAGCGGCTTTGTTGTACTGCATGCCAGGATTGTTGTGCTTGCCCGAGTCTTCGACGGTGAAGCTATGCACCGCCCCTGGGAAGGCAACGAAGTCGAGGTCGACCTTGGCGTCGGCCAGTTTTTCCTTGAAGGCATCGATTGCCATTTGCGGTACGAAACCGTCATCGGCACCATGGCAAACCAGCACTTTCGCTTTGATGTCTTCGGCTTGCTCCTCGGTGGGCGTCGGCAAAGCGGCGTGGAACGTTGCGACAGCGTCCAAATCGGCCCCAGTGTAAGCAAGCTCTAAAGCGGTTGACCCTCCGAAGCAATAACCAATCGCGGCTAGTTTCTCGGGATCGCACTGCGGTTGCTTCTTGAGAATGTCCAAGGCGACCGTAGCCCTCTTCTGCCACTCGGCGACGTTAGCGCGGACTTTCCCGGCCATTTCGCCAGCATCCTTGGGGTGATCGACAAACTTGCCATCGCCATACATGTCGGCGGCGAAAGCAACGTAACCAAGTTCGGCCAGCATCTTGGTTCGCTTCTTCGCGTAGTCATTTAGCCCCCACCATTCGTGAAAGACCACGACGCCGGGACGCGGGCCCTTGATGGCATCGTCATAGGCCAGGAACCCGTCGAATGTCTTGTCGCCTACTTGATACTGGATGACTTTGGTTTGGACTTCGGCTTGGGCGAAGGTCGCTACGAAGAAAAGCAAAGCAAGGGAAACGGCAAAGCTGCGCATGGGTGATGCTCCTGGTTTAAGTTCAAGCAAAAAGGCCGCGAATCCCTGCGGGTGAATAGGTACGTCTCTCCGTTATAACCGCTAGCGATCTGCCCGTTCAATTCACCTGACGAGGGTATGTGGAATGGCTGGATTTATGTTGAAGACGAATGTTTGTGAGTCGGCTTAGAATACAGCGTGTGGATGCGCTATTGTGAGAAAGGTCCATAAAAAAACTCACCCCTACGAGTGGATAGGGATGAGTCATGGCTTTGATTCGAGTAAGCGACCAATGTGCTTACTTCTTGACTTCGTCCAGACGAAGGACTTTGATCGCCAGTTCTTCGAGCTGTTTGCGATCGACCGTGCTCGGAGCGTCGGTCATCAAGTCGGCCGCACGTTGCGTTTTCGGAAACGCAATGCAGTCGCGGATATTGTCCAAGTGACCAAACAGCATTACCCAGCGGTCGATACCCAGTGCGATACCGCCATGTGGTGGCGCGCCGAACTGTAGGGCATCGAGCAGGAAACCGAAGCGATTCTTGGCGTCTTCTTCAGTCATGCCCAACAGGCCAAACACCTTTTGCTGTGTCGCGTTGTCGTGGATACGAATCGTACCACCGCCCGCTTCGCTACCGTTGATCACCAGATCGTAGGCCAATGCGCGGCATTTGCCAGGATCGCTGTCCAGAAGTTCGATGTCCTGCGGACGTGGAGCCGTGAACGGATGGTGCATGGCGACCCAGCGGCCCTCTTCTTCGTCGTAGTCGAACATCGGGAATTCAACCACCCAACTGAAGTGCATCGCCTCGGGATCGTAAAGCTTCAGTTCGGCACCCAGCTTCTTTCGCAGGCCATAAAGTGCCTTGCAGGTTACCTCAAACTTATCGGCGACGATCAGGATCAAGTCGCCCGGTTCGGCGGCAAAGCGTTCCTTGAACTTGGCTAACAGTTCTGGTGTGAAGTTTTTAGCAATCGGTGAGTTGAGCGTGCCATCGGCTTCGACCTTGAACCAAGCGAGCCCCTTCGCACCGAAGTCGTCTTGGACCATCGAGGTCATATCGTCAATTAGACGACGCGAGTACTTGTCGGCGGCACCTTTCGCACAGATCCCGCGAACACGGTTGCCAGCTTCCGCCACGGCTTTGAAAACCCGGAACTCAGCTTCGGCGGCCAGATCCGTGGCGTCGACGATTTCCAAGCCGAAACGCAAGTCCGGAGCGTCGTGGCCGAAGCGTTCCATGGCCTCGTCATAGGTCATGCGAGGCAGCGGACCACTAAGCTCGATGTTGAGAACATCTTTGGCAACGTTGGCCACCAGGCCATCGATGATACCGATAACGTCGTCCATTTCGCAGAACGCCATTTCGAGGTCCAACTGCGTGAACTCTGGTTGGCGATCGGCGCGAAGATCTTCGTCACGGAAACAACGTGCTACCTGAACGTAGCGGTCGTAGCCAGCCATCATCAAGATTTGCTTGTACAGCTGTGGTGACTGCGGCAACGCATAGAACTCGCCATGGTGCACTCGGCTAGGCACCAAGTAGTCGCGAGCCCCTTCCGGCGTGCTGCGGCCAAGGATCGGAGTTTCGACGTCGATGAAGTCATGCTCGTCGAAGTAATCCCGCATCAACTTGATTATGCGACTACGAAGCAACAGCGTTTGTTGCATCTGCTGGCGACGTAGGTCGAGGTAACGGTGTTTCAGACGGAGGTCTTCGCCCGGCATGTCCATTTGGCTGGGGAAGAACGGAGGCGTCTTACACTTATTTAGGATCGTTAGCTTCTCGACTTTGATTTCGATTTCGCCAGTGACCAGCTTGGGATTCACTGTTCCATCCGGGCGAGGATCGACCTTTCCGACGACCTGGATCACGTCTTCGTTGCGGAGGCCACGGGAAAGTTGCTGCACTTCGGTGCCGCTATCGCTGCTGAAAACCAATTGCGTTTTGCCGTACCGATCACGTAAGTCGACGAATAATCCTCCGCCATGGTCGCGGTACGTGTCGACCCAGCCCGCCAGGGTGACGGTTTGGCCAACTTCGGATTTTCGTAATTCGCCGCAAGTGTGTGTGCGATACAAGGTTCTGTTCCTCGCGGAAGGGTAGGGCAACGTCGAAATGTTCAGGGGAAATCGAGTATTTTAGACCGATTGGGCCCAAGTGCCTAGATTGGGCTTCACGGGTCAATTTTCTGAGGGAACGGGGAGTTTTCAGCCCAAAAAGAGCACGCAGAACGTCAACTAAAGAAGATTTCGACCGTGGATTACTCGGATCAGAGCTTTGTTTGTGTTTGCTGATCGAATCTACTTACGATCCGTGGTTAGTCTTCGCATCTTCCAATTCACCTAGGTCTCTTCGCCTAATTAATCGCCCGTTAGTTCGTAACGATTGTGACGCCCGCTTTCCTATTTCCCTCGGTTCGGGTATACCGGCGCTCATGAGTAATCTGCTTGAAATTCCGGAAGTGGTCGGGCTGCAATCGCGAGCCGATGTCATACGTATCCCCCCCGAGTTGGACATCCCGATGACGCGTCGGGTTCGCCATTTAGTCGATACGGCCGAATTTCGCCGCTTGGTCCATATCAGCCAATTGGGACTGGTCTCGCTCGTTTTTCCGGCGGCACACCATAGTCGGTTCGAGCATAGTCTGGGCGTGTACCGGATGATGCTGCTCTATTTGCAGCGATTAGCCCATGTTCCAGCGTTTGCGGAAGTCATCGAAACCAAAGACGCCGAACTGATGATTGTGGCGGCACTGCTTCACGACTTGGGGCACTGGCCGTTTTGCCACCCGATCGAGGACATGCGGTTGAGCGGCGTACCGCAGCATGAATTGTTCGCCAACAGTTTTCTGCTCGAGGGAGAAGTCGCCGATTGCCTGCGTGACGATTGGGGCATTACGCCACGGGACGTGGTAAGCTTCCTGTCCGAGAAAGGGCGTAGCAGCAAGATGAAGCTGATGCAAAGCGTCATCTCAGGACCGATCGATGTCGACAAGCTCGATTATTTGCAACGCGATAGCTTGCATGCAGGCGTACCCTACGGACGTAATTTCGATCAGCAACGGCTGATTGCCAGTTTGTGCATTAGCCAAGCCGGGGACAAGTTGGCCTTGACCAACAAAGGACGCACAGCGGCAGAAATGATGGTCTTTGCCCGCTATGTGATGTTCAGCGAAGTCTATTGGCATCACGCGGTTCGGAGCGCGACGGCGATGCTGCAGCGTGCATTCTTCATGCTACGTCCGCAATTGGAACTGGACTCGCTGTTCCGCTTGACGGAACGCCCGATGATCGAGGCCATGCGTGAGGCAGCCGGCAATGGGCCTGCATGTGATTTGCTCGATGGTCTTTTTGGACCGACGCGACGTCTGTACAAACGGTTGTTCGAATACTCATTCTTCGATCACCCCGAGTTATTCCATCTCATTGCACGGCGTCCTTATGATTGGCTCGTTGATTTGAGCGATCAGTTCGCCACGGCACTCTCCAGGCATTTAGGACGACGGGTCGCACCGCACGAGATCTTAGTCGATGCTCCGCCAGTGAAGTTGGAAGTTCAGTTCAACATCGATGTGCTCGATATCAAGGCTGGTAAGTACCGTGGTCTGGGCGATGTTTCGCCAATGGTCGAAACATTAGCTAAGCGTCAATTCGACGATTATGTGAAGAAGGTCCGTATTTTTGTGCATCCGCGACTGCAAGAAGCGATGGGCAGCGATACGGCGATTGAGACCCTGTTTGTGGACACGGTTCGCGGAATGTTTCCAGAATCGGGTTAGCGATTACGATTACGATGCCATTGCTGATTGTTCGTAACGGGCCAGATACCATCCGTCCCCCAGCGAGACTGTGCGTTTCAGGAAATGGGGTTCGAGTAGGCCGCCGACGAACGATGCAGGAGCTTGTCCGCGGGGATGCCACTCCAGCCAAACGCCACGCTCTTTGCCAGACAATTGAAAGCGAATTCCCCCTTCATCTGCTTTCTCGACGCTGCTGAACGTCAAGCCATGCTGAGTGATATCGGGTGTCGTCAGCAGAATTAGCGTCTTCGGCTTGCCGGCAGGATAAGCCATGAAGGGGCCGAGTTGCTGATTGTCACCGTCAGCGGTTGGCCAGTCTTTTCGTAGGGAATCGGAGATGGGTTGAAAGGCAGCCACATGCGCGTCAATTCGCAAACGCTTGCCGACCCAAATCATCTCGTCCCAACCGGTTGCAAGGCCAAGCCAGCAGCAGGCGAGGGAAAGTACGACCATCCAGGAAGAAAGAGCTCGATGTCCACGCGCTCCCATGGTCAGTCCAAATGTCATTAAACCGAGGCTGAGCACCGAGATGGCGAGGATACCGCCGAGCAGATAGATCTTCCACTGAAGGAGAAACGTCGAGGCAAATTCGTCTAGCTTCGACGAGTCAGGTGTCAGACCAATTTCATATTCCAATTGGTCCCAAGTTGCGGTGAAACGTGCATCCCAGACAATCCAAGCCGCCAGTAGAAGTAAAAGGCCAGCGTTGATGCTCCACAAGATCACTGGATGCTTGCCCAGCACGAGATCCCGCAGCCAGAGGGCACGGGCCAGGAATCTCGACCATCGAGTGCTCGATGGTGAACAATCCACATCTGGGGATGGATCGTCTGCTGGAACTTGCATCGTGGATGAAGACTCTACGAAACGGTTACGAACACCTGACAGGTGACTCACCGTTTACTTTCTATTGGGGTGTTTGGCCAGCGGCTGGCTTTTGGTCAGCGTCGCAGTAAGACAATGCCATCAAAGCGAATGCGGTGGCCAGATTCTTATCGTTCTCGAACCAACGACCGTTTTCATTTGCCCATGAGCCGTCGTCATTCTGGCGCTCGGCTAACTCGTTGATTAGATCTTCTCGCCAGTTGTGCTTGTTACCTTCGGCGTCGGTCAACTCGTCGACTCCGGCTGTGCACAGACCGGCAGCGAAGGTGTGGTAGTAGTAAAACAGCCCAGCGCTACCCATGCCTGGATTCTTTTCAACGCTGTAATTCTTGGTAACCCAGTCGGTGGCAGCTTTCACCCGCGGATCATCTTTGGTCAGGCCGGCATAGATCATACTTTTCAGTCCGGCGTACGTCATCGAACCGTAGCTGCGAATGCCGCCGTTTTCGGTGTAACGTTCAGGTGATGTCGATGGATCGATTTTCTCGCGAGGAATCTCGTAAAAGAAACCGCCATCTTCCACCTTGTCAGCAAACTGAGTAGTGTTGTACTTGCTGGAAAGGTTCTGACAACGCGAGATAAAGACGAGTGCGCGTTGAATGGCTTCGTCGTCAGCTTCGCTGCCAGTTTCCACCAAAGCTTCGACCAGGTATCCGGTGTTCGACATATCGGGTCGGCCAGCCCCGCCGTAGCCGACACCACCGAACCAAACGTCGTCTTGCTTCATTTCGCCGTCGCCGTATTGCAGTCCCGTAACGAAAGCACGGGCCTTCTTAAGCAACTCGTTATAGCGACCGTCGGCGTTGGCTTCCTTAAAACAGAGCATCGCCACGCATGTCTCGTAGTTACGAAGGCGACCATTGCCGTAGATGCCACCGTCTGGTTTCACGAAGCCTTCGAGCGCCTTGAGACCTTTGGCAACGACAGGGTCGTCCACAGTCTTGCCGTTACGAAGGGCGCCGGTCAGTGCAAGGGCGGTCAAGCCAGGGCCTGCTTGGGCCGTAAAGGAACCGTCGTCTGCTTGTCCCTTCGTTTCGAGGTATTTCAATCCTTTGCCGACAATCTCATCGAGCTTCTTGTGCGCGTCATTAGAAATAGGAGGATCGGCGGCAACTGCCAGCGAACCGAATGTCATCAGCAGACAGGGCGTGAAACCCACGAAAATACGACGGGAGATATTCACTATTACCTCTTTCCTCATTAAGACGTTTGCCGCGGTGATCAGAATCGACGCAAAAAACATACCACGCATACATGTGGGAGCAGCCTTGAAAACATCGGGAGTTCGGCTGCCCATTTGGCCCACGTCGCACTGTTCATGTCACTTGACGCGACATGCGTGTTATGAAATGTGACATGTCGAATCGGATCAATTGCGATGATCGTTCCGATCGGAATCGTCCACTTGTCGGGCTTGCCGCTTGGCGTGCAGCAATCGATTGAGATAGCCCGGCTCTTCCGAAGTTTCCAGCGATGGATTATCGCGAGGAGTATCCACTGAGGTATCGGAGGTAACAATCTCAGCGGTCGATTCCGTTGGCGTTGTCCTCGTAGTATCGGACGCGAATTCTTCATCCCACTGCCGATTAAGCGATTGCTTTTGGGCTTTGAGACGCTCGAGAGATTTTGGTTGAGCTGCCTCCTCAATAGGACGATGCGTCATCCGATTCCAAAGCGTGCGTGTCCAAGCAAAGCCCCATAGAACACGGCGATTGGCGATGTCAATCAAAAACAGACAGGCTGTCCCGACGAGAATCAGGTACCAGATAGGTCGTTGGCTGCTAGCCTTCGGCAAGTCGTGCCGAAAAGGTGTGGCCTCAATGGTGGCAAGTTGTTCTGGTGTCATATCGATATTAAAAATCTCACCGGATTTTCCTCCCGGTGGAGATAACGCAGCCATTCGCTGCAGCATCGGTAAGTGATCTGTCTGATCGCGGAATTCTTGCGTGTTCTGAACATTGATTCCTATTCGGACTGGCGTTTGGCCAGGGGTCGGCGCGACCGCTAAGAAATGTGGTCCCGACTTGGCGGCTTCAAATTCAGCCACGTAGCGACCGGGAGCTACCTGCTTAAAGGTTCCATCGATGGTTCCTGATTGTGGGCCGACGCCATGCAACTGCGGGGAAGCAAAGTTCATGAAGTTGCCTTCGTCGTCCAACGCGTTGAGGGTAACTTTGACCTTCGAACCATGAATTTCCGTAGCGACTATATAATTCGAGTCGTTGTCGGTATTTCGCATCGTCCAGCGAACCATCTGCAGAAAAAGCTTTTCATAGCCGTCCCAGCTTGTCCAGTTCGTGGTCCAGCGTTGTCCTGCATCGCTGGTCCAGCAGACACTCCTGCCAATTCCATATTGCCAGGTTGCCAGCAGGGCGTTTGATTGGCCGACAGGTTCTGGAAGCATTAACGGCACGTCGACCAAGGGACTGTCTTTCGGCGTCGACATGACGTAGCCGCTCAGCGGTAGAAAGCCTGAGGGAAGCCCTTTCAGAATCTCATGTTCGCTTGCCAAGGATGGCTGAATGCCTCCTTCTTTCTCAAAGATCAGCGGCCTGGCAACGCGACGGGCTTCTTGCATGAAGATGCGCGGAATGGCCTTGGGAGACGTGACTTGATAAAACTTGCCCCGGCCAATCGCGGCGATCTGATTCAGGAGGCGAACGTCCGCATCTTGACCCACGGCAACCGTCGTGACGGTAATTCCCCGGTCCGAGATCTGTTTCGCCAACCGAGCGAAGTCTGCCGCAGGGGTTTGTCCATCGGTCAGCACAATCATGTGCTTTACGGCGGCATCGGCGGCTTCCAGCTGTCGAAAACCGTCCTCCATCGCTGGGAACATATCGGTGCCACCATCTGCCGCCAAACGCGAAATCATCTGCTGGACGAATTGACGATTTTCGGCGCGCTGGAGCGGAACGGTGCGTTGCGTGATCGAATCGAACGAAGTAACGCCGATAAAATCGCGCGAGCCGAGTGCACGTAGGGCTTCACGAGCGGCCGCTTTGCACCAATGAATCTTCTCGCCGGCCATCGAACCAGATTTGTCCATGACCAACATCAACGCGCCGACCGGAACGACCTTGGCGTCTTTGATTTGAAAATCTAATGGCATGGCTTCTTCAAGCGGCGTATTGGCCCAGCCACCGGCACCGAAGCTGTCCGGCCCCCCCAGCATGATCAGGCCGGCGCCAAGGTCTCGTGTATTGTCTGCCAAGATCTGCATTTGAGCGTCACTGAACGCTGTGATCCCATTCGTATCGCCGGTACTTCGCGCGACGTTCCCTAAAATCACCAGGTCGTACGGCTGCAGGTCGGACAAGTTGGTGAAAAGCTGATCGCTCGGCTGAACGGTGACTTTCAAGTCGTTGCGTTTCAGCATCGCGACTAACTCGTCAAACTCATTGGGACGGGCCGCATCGACGATAAGCAGTACGTGTCCGCTTGACTCGATGTGGGTAAAGCTACTCGCGCTATTGTTTTGGGTGAAGCCATCCATGCCGCGTTGATCTGGCGTGAATGCGGCATCGTATGTGTAGAAACCTCCGTCAGGGAGTTCATCCTGAAAGGCAAAGACTCGTGTACCTGGCTCCAATTCAATTTGTTGATCGACGACCACGGTATCACGACCGCCACCGCTGCGGATAACGCGAATGTTGCCGCTGACCGGCTTCTTCATACCCTCGCGGTCCCAGAGTGCGCCAGGTTCGTTCTTGAGAACCACTTGAACAGGAAACGGTGTTTTCTCGCGTGTTGTCGATGGGGTGGTGATCTTCTCAACCGTGATTTCCCCACGAGCAATCGTCGAGACGGGCACCACATCGATTCCGATGCCAGATTGAGTCATTGCTTGTGCAAGTTGCATCGCGTTGCCAAGCGTTTCTTTTCCGTCCGTAACGATTACCACGCGTTTGGCGGCATCGATCGGGAAGGCAGCTTGAGCCAACTTCATGGCTGCTTCCAAGTTGGTTTGCTGCCGATCAATCTGAGTTTCAAATTGTGATCGCAAATACAAATCGCTCGACCAAGGCGGGATCTCAATCGCTGCATCTCCACCGAATGTAATCACCCCTACACGATCATCCGGCGACGGTTTGCGAAAGGTGTTCGCGGTCGAACGTACGTACTCGACCACTTCATCGAGGCGGTCGGGAGGGATGCTGAGTGAGCGGTCGATCAGGTAAATCACCGACAAACGATCGGTCTTGCGTACCAGTTCGACCTCGGCCAGAGCGAGGATTACGAGAAAACAGAGCAGGGTTCGCAATGCGGTGGCGAGCGACCATCGCCAACGTCCACCGATGGTCAAGCTCTTCCAGGAAACGCTCCACAGAATGGGAATGATCAACAGGAGCAGTAAGAACCAGGGACGTTCAATGGAGAATTCGTAATCGAACATACGCGAGAATCCTACGGTCGCATTCAAACTTTAGCCACCGCATTGTATGCCAGAGGTTTGTGAAAAGTGAACCGTTTGTGCGGTTGAGTGGGAAATTCGGGGGGATTGCTCTCCTCAATAATGTGAGGTCCGTTACGATGTGGTCACATGAAACAGGCGATTTGAAGAAGGAACAAGTCGCACGCGACTTAAGGAGAAACTATGAGCACACCTGCCCCGGTAGCCGAACCGCCATCCGAGCAGCGTAGTCCCATTCTGAAGAACATCATTGATGTTGTCGATCGATTTGTTGTCCCATTGGTATGGTACAGCGTGATCATGCTGGCAATCGAGTGTCAGTTCTATCCCGAAGTGGACAGCCATCGGTCAGCTCCGATCTTTCTGTGGTCCGAACGCATCGTTGCCCTGATCTTCACACTGGAATACATTGTCCGCTGCTTGCGAAACTCTGGCCGTGGCTTCTATCCGATAACGGCCTTCGGGATAATTGACTTGATTTCGATCGTGCCATTTTGGATTGGCTTCATTCCGGGTATTGGCCCCTATTTGCATTTGATTCGAACGTTGCGTGTGCTGCGGATGCTGAAGTTCTTCCGTTATTCACGCGGACTGCAACTCATGGCTCTGGGCTTCTTTCGATCGTACTGGAATTTGCGTCCGTTGTTTCTAGCAATGCTGATGATGATTTTCTTCACGACTTTTGCGTTGTTTGAAGTCGAAGGAATGCATCAAGAGGAATTCCGCAGTCTCTTTACGATTGCCTGGTTCTTGGAAGTTACCGGAACCACAGTTGGCTATGGAGATATGTCGCCTGAGTCTACCGCTGGGAAGGCGATCGTGATGGCCTACATGATCGGAGGATTAGCCATCTTTATGGCTTGCTTCAGTGCGATAACAAGTAGCTTCGATAAGGTTTTTGCCGAGGCTGCTGACCCTGATTTTGATCCACTGGAACAGTTCGATCGTATTCGTCGCAAGCACGAAAAGCTGGAAGAGCAATTCAAAGATATCGGGACAACCGATGATGAAGACGAAGCGGCCCAGGAGGAAGAGGAAGAATTAGCTCAGCAAGAAGACGACGAGGAACCTCTTCCAGCATCGCATTGAACTCATTTCGAAAGTTGGTTTCATGGAACCTCGCATAAGCCTGATAACGCTCGGTGTCTCAGACCTTGCCAAGGCCCTGGCCTTTTACCGCGACGGGCTTGGGATTCCCACGACTTGGACCGGAGAACGCGGGGTCGTTTTCTTCAAGACAACGGGAACATGCTTGGCTTTGTACCCGTTCGACAAACTGGCCGAGGATGTTGGCGAGGCGTGGGTAGGGGAGCAGAAGTCGAAGTTCCCTGGAATCGCTCTGGCGCACAATGTTCGGAAGAAAGAGGACGTCGATCGCATCTTGAGCCAAGCTGAAGCAGCCGGTGGCAAGATCGAAAAGCCTGGCCAAGATACGTTCTGGGGAGGCTACTCAGGCTATTTTTCCGACTTGGATGGCTATCTCTGGGAGGTAGCCTACGGTGCGTTTGAATTCAACGAAGATGGCAGCTTGATTATTCCCTGATAATCCGCCACGCGAAGATTTCATCAGAAGGTCCAAATCTTTGGAATCAACGTGATCGCGGTGATCGCCATGAGGATAGCCAAAGGAATACCCGACTTCAGATAATCACGCGGCGTGTAACCACCAGGGCCCATCACCATCAAGTTTGTTTGATAGCCGATCGGTGTTAGAAATGCCATCGAAGCCCCAATCGCGATGGCAATGATAAAGGGCCGCGGATTGGCGCCACTTTGCTCGGCAACGGCTACGGCGACTGGGAGAAGGATCGCAGCAACGGCCGTATTGGTGATGGTTTCCGTGAAAAGCACGGTCATTAGGTAGATCACAATCAACAACATGTACGGCTGGGTACCGACGAGACGGACAAGTGCCTCAGCAATCATTTGCGCCGCTCCACTTTCCCAGAGGGCATTCCCCAGTCCGAGAGCGGCAGCAATTGTGACGATGACCTGAATATCAAGAGCCGACCTGGCTTCCGTAGGTGACAAGCAACGCGTCAAAATCATGAGACTCGCGACCGTCGTAGCAGCGATGGCTGGACTAGCCCAACCGCCCGAGATTCCAAAAGTTACTAGTAGCGATGTAAGGCAGAGCCAAACGATCAGGCCGATCATTAGGCCGCCCGATAATAAAGCCCGATCGTGTCGCCGCGGTTCGGCGTTATCGACACTGCTGACCAAGTAGAAATCGCGATTGTTGCGATGCTGTGTCACAAAATCGCTCCGAGTTTGCAGAAGCAGCGTGTCGCCTACTTCGAGAATGATGTTACCAATCTTGTTTGGGAGTCGTTCGCCGTTTCGATGCACGGCAACAACTGCCGCGTTATAAAGTTGACGAAAGTTGGCCTTTCGTACGGTTGTTCCGACCAGTGGCGATGATGGCGAGAGTACGACTTCCGTTAAGTGACGTTGGACACGTGATTGCGGATGGAACTCGTAGGTACGATCGGCGGCAGGGATCAAGCCGGGAATCTTCTCCAAGTCAACGATGGTGCTCACCAGGCCGGTAAACACCAAGCGATCTCCGGATCGTATAAAGTCGCGCGGCGTTACTGGCGTAATGATATCGCCGTCACGATCGATTTCGATAAGAAACAAACCATGCAAATTTCGGAGGCCGGCATCTTCGACGGTCCGGTTAATCAGCGGGCATTCCGGTAAGACCTGCATCTCGATCAGGTATTCCCGTTTCTGATCGCCAAGTTGTTCGATGATATCGCGTCGGCCAGGGAGGAACCGTTGTCCGATGAGTAGCATATACAAGCTGCCCACCAAAGCGCACGGCACACCGATGTAGCTGATCTCGAAGAAACCCATCGGTTGGACTTTCGAGAGAATCATCTGGCGCTGAGCCAGGACACCTTTTAGCGCTGGCTTGGCGTCTGGCTGAGCAGTTGCGATTTTGGCTTCCAACTGAAAGATCTCACGTTCGACCTCAGTAACACTATCGCGTAGCTTTTCGTTGACGACCAGAGTGGTGCTTGTACCGATCAACGTGCAGACGCCACCGAGGATGGTGAGATAGCTTAACGGCAGCAGAAGTTTGGAAGGAGAAAGGTTGCGTTGACGGCACCAGTCGATGATCACCGGCATCATCATAGCGACTAATGCCGTATTAAGAACAAATGCCGCTGAGAGGACGATTGGCCCCGTCAAGCGTAGTAATGCGGATCGTTCGTTGGTCGCCCGACCGAGGATCTTTGAACCAATCCAATCCAAGACGCCCGTCTTGCGAAGTCCGGCTGAGACTACCAGCAATGCACTGATCGCGATGACCGCGCGACTCGAGAACCCTGCGACGGCCGTTTTGGGATCGATGACTCCGGTCAAGGTAACGAAACAGAGTGCGAGCAAGAACAAGAGATCGACGGGCACGCGTCGAACGAATTGAATGGTCAGAAATACGCCAATCGTTGTAGCGATCGCAATCCAGGGATGGGCAGCTTCGAGTAGGTCCATTGATTAACGCAATCTTAAGGGGAACCGCCAGTCAGGCGTCTGGCGAGCAGGCTTCACCTATTCTCTATCGAGCGGTGAACACTGGTAGTGGGGGGCATACTATGAGATGTCGGTTATGGGCAAGTTTGGCATTGTGAAAAAAGGTGCGGAATGTGACGGCATCACATTCGCCCAATTTGCCTCTCTTATTCAATGCTACTAATGGGTGCAATTTAAAGTCACCGATACCCTATTCTATCTAAATTGCCCACCAAATACGCGACGCAAGGAATTCCTATCTTTCCTTGTCGCGTTCTATCGAAGAACTCTGGGAGGATACAGAGGATGACCATTCGCAAAACTCTTTTGCTACTTCTGGCCGCCGTGATTGGCCATGCTGGATACGCGGGATCTGTTTCTGCTGCTGAGATTGCCCCGCACGAATCGATTGTCAGTGTTCGTATGAACGCAGATTTCCACCCTGAGTTGGAGTTTCGGATCGCAGAGGCATTGCGTCGTCCGCCCGTTGATTGGAGCGTTGTCCCAGATCACACGTTCGCCGAAATCTCTCAGCCTGTCGAAAATCAGGAGTTAGCAGACGACATTATTGCGAAATGGGAAGCTCTCTTTGCTAACAACCCCACTCATATCGCGACGACGACCCAATCGCTCGCTTCTCAAATGGAGTACTTTGATGAGGCCCGTCAGCAGATCGAGGCAATATCCAGCGATTTTGTGGCTGCTTGGTTAGGGACTGCTTTGCCCAATTCGGGGAATGTCCATGCCGAAGATGTCATTTCTTTGGATGACCTTCCTCAAATCCACACGGGCGAAGACATCGCTTTACAGTTGGAAGCGGAGTTCGCTCAATTTCCGCTCGATCCTTATGGTTACGAGGAATACAACTGCTACTTCGAGCCGGAAGTTTATGACTGGTTTGTTTTCGTAACGGATGATCTTACCGTGGTTTACGTGCACGAAAATAGTGACGTGGTGCCCGTTCGGCTCGATCCTACAATGTTGGCTAAGGACGTAACCGAGCCAGCCGTACCGGAAGTGGTAAAAGATTGGATCCGCGAATCAGTACGCTCGGTAGCGGCCGGTGAAATTGAAGTCATGCAGTTGGCATCGCAGGCGAATCGCGCGTGGCAGGCCGCATCTTCGCCAATTTGGAATCGGTATGTGAAGGAAAACCATCTGCTGCGGGTCGAACGAGTTGCTCAACTGCGAGAATTCTTTCGATTCTAGGAAGTCCATTCCAGATAATAACTTATGATTATCTATCCGAGGGAGCATTACGCTCCCTTGGCCCATTTGTGGCCAAGGGATATTACCCATAGTGGGTAGTCCCGCAGGAAGTACCCGTTTCATCTATTTTCACAAAATGTTAATCCAGCTAAACTTAGCGGGATTCATGGTTTTTTGGTGGCAGCATTTGCAGCCGGGAAATAGAATTAGGGTTCAGACTGGGCCGCAATCCCTGCGCGGTCATGAGTATTTCGCCTGTGAAACCGTTTTT
Source organism: Blastopirellula marina (assembly GCF_002967765.1). Taxonomy (NCBI): domain Bacteria; kingdom Pseudomonadati; phylum Planctomycetota; class Planctomycetia; order Pirellulales; family Pirellulaceae; genus Blastopirellula; species Blastopirellula marina. The sequence goes on from NZ_PUHY01000015.1 coordinate 408,197, forward strand.
TGAAGCGAATCGGGCTGAAAAGCCAGTCTTTTTGCGGCCGTTCGGGAACAGAGTCGCAACAAACAACACTTCTCACGATTTCTAATTTTGGAGTTTCGACTATGCCTAAGCGTGAGCACTTCGAGCAGTGTCTCTCGGCATTCTTGGCAATCGGGCTGACCTTTGCGTTGATGGCACCGGCTACGGCGGCGGATGCCCCGAAAGTTGCCACGTATCAACAAGCCGCAGGTCCCCGTTACTTCGCGATGAGTGTTTCGCTGGATGAAGAGCCAGTGGCAACGCCCTCGGAAGTCGTGGTGTTGATTGATACCTCCGCGAGCCAAGCTGCTGCCTTTCGTAATGATTCGATTGCCACAGCAAAGGCAATTTTGAAGGCCCTGCCAGCCGATTGTCAGGTTCAGGTACTCGCCGGCGACCTATATGGCATTCATTTGACCAAATCGTTTGTGGCGCCTCAAAGCGCCGAAGCGGATGCGGCCATCGCTGAACTTGAGAAACGAACTCCGCTCGGAGCTACCGACTTGGCTGCCCTGGTCGACGACTCCATCGCCTCGTTCTCGAAGAATCAAAAGCTGAACCGCTCGATCGTCTACATCGGCGATGGTAGTAGCCGGGCCAATTATCTTTCGACGAACGAGTTCTCCGCTTTGGTCGCAGAATTGCGTGATAACAAAGTGGCTTTCAACTCACTGGCCATCGGCCCGCAACGCGATGTTGAAGTTTTGGCCACGCTTGCCAATCAATCAGGTGGGATGGTTCTGGTCGACAACAACGAAGTGACGCCAGAAGAAGTGGGCGTTCGCTTGGCGGCCATCGCCAGTACAGAAGTTGTTTGGCCTGTTTCCGCCAAATACTCGGCCAATGTTGCCGAAGCTTATCCAAAGCAATTCCCACCAATGCGAGCTGATCGCGATACGATAGTCGTTGGTGTTTTGGAAGAAAACGCTCCAACCGGTTCGCCAGTCAGCGTTGACTTGAAAGCAAGTGGAGCGTTTGCCAAGACCTGGGTTGCTAAGCCCGAGGAATCTTCGGATGACCACGCTTACCTACCTCAGCTGATGGAGATTGCTCGCAAAGACGACGGCCTGATGCTGCCGACGGTCGGTTCCGCTGGTCTGCGGGAAACGGCCAGCTTCTTGATGGCTTCCGCGGAAGAATATGCTCGCTTGGGCAGCCAAGCCTTGGCAATCGGTGACAAAGAAGGTGCTGCTCGTTTGGCAAAGGCCGCTTTGGAAATCGATCCTAATCATCCACGTGCTCAATCGATCGTCGAAGCTGCGAAGAAGACCGACACCGAAGAAAAGAAGACCGATGAAAAGCCTCCGGTTGATCGTGGTGCTTCGGCTCGCCAGATTCCAGTTCACTTCGTTGCCTACCAAGCGGACGAAGCATCGGACGATGCGTCCGCACCACTGACGTTGGGTGGAAGCGACGATGGAGCATTCCTGCGAGAATCGGACCTCAATCGAGCTCGTACCGAGCAGGTTATCGTGGCCGAGATCACCGAGCAACTGCGTCAAGCGAACGAAGACATGGGCTCGAACCCAGAAGGTGTCAGCAACGCTCTGAAGCTGTTGCTGGATCAGCTGGAACGTGCTCCTGACCTGAGCGGCGATATCCGTGCTCGTTTGAGAAATCAAATTGTGGCTTCTCTGCGAAAAGCTCAAGGTCTGACCGTGGTGGTCGAAAGCCGACGAAACGCGGCTGCCGAACGCGAAGCGATTGCTCGCGAACGCCAGGCTCTAACTGAGAAGTTGATCCGGGACGAAGATCGTGCTCGCGTCATCATGGAAATGTTCGACGCTTTGATGGACGAAGGTAAGTACGTCGAAGCTCGCGACGCCGCGATCACTGTCCGCGCAATGGATCCAAACAATCAGGCGGCTGTGGCTGGCTATCAGAACGCGGAAATCGTCGGTACTTATCGCGAAACTATGGCCCTGCGTGAACAGCGTTACAACCGCTACATTGCAACGTTGATGCAGTCCGAAATCTCGAGTGTTCCGTTCCCAGACGAACCACCGATCGTCTATCCAGACGCCGATTTCTGGGAAGAGATTTATTACCGCAAGGAGAAATACGGCTCGGTCGACTTGGCTTCAACCGGTACGGCTGAACAGAAGATCTTCCAGCAATTGGATGCAGAAACCAAGATTCAGTTCATCGATACGCCCCTCGAAGAAGTGGTCGGTTACCTGAAGACCTTGCACGGAATCGAGATTCAAATCGACAACCGTGCCTTGGAAGACATGGGTCTGACCTCCGATATGCCGGTCACTCGAAACATTGAAGGGATTTCGCTCCGCTCGGCCCTTCGCCTGATGCTGAAAGAATTAGAACTGACGTACATCGTGGCCAACGAAGTGCTGATGATCACCACGCAAGACGAAGCCGATGCCGAACTGATCACGAAAGTGTATCCAGTGGCTGACCTCGTCCTTCCTGTTTCTGCTCGTGTCGGCACCATGGGTGGTGGTGGCATGGGTGGCGGTATGGGCGGCGGCGGTATGGGCGGCATGGGCGGCGGCGGCATGGGCGGCATGGGCGGCGGCATGAACGGCGGTGGTGGCGGTGTCTTCGCTGTCGCTGACGAAAAGTCGGTTGCCAAGATCGACGAAGTCGAAGCTGCCAAAGTTGCTGCTGATGAACCAGCCACCGAAGAAGCAAAGTCGCAGTACGTTCTGGAAGTCAAAGAAGGAGAAACTCGTCCTCAAGCTTGGGTGCGAGCCTTCGAATCCGGTGAAGACGTGCCTGCTGCCGCTGTTCGATCGGAAGTTCGCCGCTGCATGGCAACCAAGCGTTACAGCGATGCGGCTGACCTGATTCAAGTGGCACTTCGTCACGGTCAGATCCAACCTTGGATGTATGAAGCAATGGGCTTGGCTTTAGAGCTGAACCATTCGCCGAAACCTGAAATTGAACGTGCGTTGATGAGTGCGATCGATTTCTCCAGCGGTCCGAACCACATGTTGGTGATCGCCGACTTGATGTCGCGTATGAACATCGACGCTCGGGCTTTGAAGATCTACCAGGACGTTTCACAGATGGAACCACTTCGTCCCGAGCCATACGCTTTGGGTTTGAAAGTGGCTCAACAACTCGACGATGAAGATGCGATTCGTTGGGCTTGTGTTGGTATCCTGTCGCAGGAATGGCCCAAGGATAGCTCGGGCATTCGGGACGAAGCTTACCGAACGGCCGTTGCCCTTCTGCGTCAAATGGTCGCTGACGAGCGAGTCAAGGATGCAAAGACCTTTGATTCCCAGATCCGTGATGCTCTGGTTCGTGATGCGATCGTGAAAGTGACTTGGTCGGGTGAATCGGACCTCGACCTGATCGTTGAAGAGCCAAGCGGCAGCGTTTGCTCGCAGCATAATCCTCGCACCATCTCTGGTGGTGTGTTCCTCGGTGACGCAGCCTCGTCGCTAGGTGATGCCGGAACGGAAGGTGCTTACGAACTGTACGTTGTGCCCAAGGGCTTCAAGGGTGACTATAAGATGCTCGTCCGCAAAGTGTGGGGTGACGTGACCGCTGGTAAGATCACCGTGGACGTCTTCACCAACTACGGTACCGAGAATCAACATCACGAACGACAGCAATTGGAACTCGGTAAGGATGGTGCTTTCATCACGTTCAACGTCCCAGAGGGGCGTAGAACCGAGAGCTTGTCCGAGCAGCAAGTCAAAGTTGCTGTCGAAACCCAGGTCGCGATGACCCGTGAGATTGTTGCCCGTAAGTTAGAGCAGATCTCGGAGTCGTCGTACGCCGCGGAAGAGTACGTTTCGGACGTCAACAACAACTCGAACGATTTCGTGCGTCGTGTGCGAAACTCGGTGGGTTATCGCCCTGTGATCACCACGCTGCCGGAAGGTGCTAACTTCTCGGCCTTCGCGGTGGTTTCCGCAGATCGACGTTACGTCCGCTTCAACGGTACGCCGTTGTTCTCCTCGATTGGTGAAGTCACCTCGTACACGTTCAGTGGTACCAACACGGGTAATAACGGAACGACGGGCGGTAACACCGGTATCGGTGGCGGCCTCGGCGGTGGCGTTGGTGGTGGTGGCGGTATCTTCTAAGAAGACCGCGATCACTAGCAAAGCGCGGCAGCCTTCGGTGCAAACGCGATGGCTGCCAACGCGGAATCGTTAAGAACGAATCAAGCCGGGCACGGCGTCGAGCGAAAGATCATCGACCTGCCCGGCTTTTATTTTTTCAATTGCAATAGCACCTAGTACGGCATTGTCGGTGCACAGATTCATTGGGGCGATTAACAGTTCGCCACCCTCTTCGGCTACTCGATTCTCGAGTGCTTCACGGAACCGTCGGTTGGCTGCAACACCGCCCCCGACGCATACCCGCTGAATTCCCGACTTCTGCATTGCCAGGATGGTCTTACCAACCAGACAATCGACTACGGCTTGCTCAAAGCTGGCTGCGATATCTGCTTTCCGCTGGTCGTCGATCTCTAAAGATTTAAAGTCGACCGCACCCGCACCGGCGATTTCGTAACGAACAGCTGTTTTAAGACCGCTGAAGCTGAAATCAAGGCGTGATGAATCGTTCAGGAATGGGCGAGGGAACGCGAACGCCTTCGGGTCGCCGTTTAACGCACATTTCGACAATGCTGGCCCGCCTGGGTAGGGGAGTCCCAGCATGGACGCGACCTTGTCGAAAGACTCTCCAGCCGCGTCATCGATCGTACCGCCGAGAGGTTCGAAATCGAACGCACTGCGGCAATGGTAAATCGTCGAGTGCCCACCGCTGATGATTAGCCCAATGCAAGGAAAGATCGGCTTCTTGAAGGCCACCTGGCAGGCGTAAATGTGTCCTTGCAAGTGGTTTATGCCGATCAGTGGCTTGTCGAGAAGCCAGGCAAGCGTTTTGGCGGCGGTGACGCCGACGAGAAGCGAGCCAGCTAGTCCTGGCATATTCGCGACCGCTACCGCATCGATATCGGTGAGCTCGATATCGGCCTTTCGGACCGCCTCATGAATGACCGGAAGACAGCGTTCGAGGTGGGCTCGGGCAGCGATTTCAGGCACGACGCCTGCAAACCGCTGGTGAAGTTCATCTTGGGAAGCGACCACCGACGAGAGAACGTCAAGTTCATCCGTAATCACAGCAGCAGCGGTCTCATCACACGTGGATTCGATCGTCAGGATTTTCATGATGGCGAGATAACGAGGTTAGGACGATGAAGTCTTCGACTTCAGAGTTTCCAAAGCCTTGCTCAAGACCGGGTCGATTTCGGAAAGTTCCGGTTCTGGAGCAGGGGGGTGTGGAATGATCGTATCCATATCTCGTAGGCGACGGTAGGTATGGTAGCCAGCCTTCTGTTCGCGATTCATTTTCACGTCGAAGCCATCGTCGGGTGAAACGCCCCACTTATCGGCCTCGGTATCTCCCTCAAAACGATGGATTTTTTCACCGCTTGGACGCTGATAGCCAGCTGTCGTGAGTTTCAAGGCGCTCTTGCCTTCTTCGAGCTCGATGATGTTCTGAACGCTTCCCTTGCCCCAACTTCGTTCACCCATGATGATTGCTCGGTCGTGGTCCTGGAGACAGGCCGAGAGAATTTCGCTGGCACTGGCGCTGTAGTGATCGATCAATACGACCAAGGGAAAATCGGGCAACGTCCCCTCTTTTTCGGCAGTCCAAACCCTTTTGGGAGAGTTTCGACCTTCGGTACTGACGATTTTGCCATCTTCGATGAACATGTCACTGATCTCGACCGCCGATGTGAGCAAACCGCCTGGGTTTGATCGCAGATCGAGAACCAGACCTTTCATGCCGTCATCTAGCAATCCGGCAATCGCGTGCCGGAGATCGTCCGCAGTGTGGCGGCTGAAGGAAGAGATGCGGATGTAACCAATCTTGTTCTCGTGATCGAACATGAAGTCCCAGTCACCCCCCTCGTTCCGCTGATCGCCCATCACGGTCTCGATTTGGACCATCTCGCGGCGAACGGTGATGTCTTCGCTCTCGAAAGAGGTTGGGTGGTAAACTGTCATAGTGACGCTGGTGCCAACGGGGCCCTTGAGCTTCTTCACGGCATCATCGATCGTGATACCCTCAGTCTTATCCCCTTCGATGTGGGTGATTCGATCGCCAGCGATAATACCGGCTTCGTAAGCGGGAGTTCCAATCAGCGGACTGGTCACCACCAAGTGCCCGTCGCGCGTCGAGACCTGGATTCCAATCCCCCCAAATTCATTCTCGACGCCTGTGCGGAAGCGTTCTAAGTCGTTAGGAGCAATGTAGTTGGAGTAAGGGTCTAGCTTGGAGATGACGCCTCGGATCGCCGCTTCCATGAGCTCGCGACGATCGACGTCCTTTACGTAATTACGGTCGACCTGATCGAGAGTATCTGCAAACAACTGAATGAGCTCGACGTACTCTTCGTCGACGTTGGCATATACATTGTCTGGATCGGTTGGATCTTCACTCTTCGAAACTTCGGCAGCAGTGAGGGGAGCGGTGATCAGCAGCAGGGACAGGGCGATCAGGCCAGAGAATTTCCACAGCATGGAGATCGATCCTCACCAATGCGGGTCTACGAAGCTCGCGCTAATTCGTTGATAGCGAGAGAAGAAGGTACGAGGAAATTATAGATTTCCCCGCAACTTGCGGCAATTGAAAGGTTTCAATCGCCGCAAGAAGGGAGTATTCAGGGTAGAAAGGCTTAGAAGTCGTACCAGATGCCAAAGCCGATCTGCTGTTCAAAGTTGTTGTAGAACGAGTTTTGGGTGCTGTCGCCGTTGTGGTAATGCAATCCCATGCGGAACGTCCGACCAGGAATTTCCCCAACCCACGCCCAACCAGTTTGCACGACAAAGCTACCGCCGAAATTGACTTCTTCTCGCAGGTGGCAACCCACCGCCAGGAATGGTTCGCCCCAGAACCCGGTCGCCCGAGTCGGAGCCCATTCGACACCGAACTGAAATTCCCAGGGATCAGCCACCAGGTGATAAAACGCCCAGCCGACTTCTCCGTAAACACGCAATTTCGGCGTGATGTAATACGAGTGACCGAAGATCAACAAGTCGTGAGCGTAGTTCAAACGTGGATAGGTTGGATTCTTCAACAAGAATTCGTCCCCCAGGTGCGAACTCAAGTGGTAGTAACCAAACCGTGAACGATGAGCCGGGTTATCGGCATAACTCCACGTCAGCTGTGTACCTGCTCGAAAATCGACGGCACGAACGTCAACTTCTTCTGGGATGTCGAGACGGACTTGGGCTGAGCCCTCGATATCCCATTGAACACCTTCCGCCAGAAAGCCAGTCGCGGAGTCACGTCCCCAACGCATCACGCCAAAACGGCCACCAAGAGTGCCGTCAAGCATCCAGTTGTCGTCCGTGATCTTCATCAGATGAGCCGATAGTCGCGATTCTTTCACGCCGGCCATGTACGATTTGTAGACGGGGCCAGCTGGGAGAAGAGTCCACTCATAGGGAGTCGTGTCAACGACATCTCCAAGTGGACGATCGTAGACATGGTCGGGGAAAGCCCGCCGTGTGTACTCCGGTTCGATCCATTCCGCTTCACCCCGCGGGCTGATGAGCGAGAGTTCGCCTTCATTCGTCGCTGGTTGACCAAGCGGGCTTTGATAAGCAACCGTGGTGAGTTGTGATTCGCGATCGTCCGTGGGAAAATCAAGAATCGGCTGCAGGTACTGCGATCGTTGTGCGGGAAACATGTTCTCCGGGTCTGGCCAACCTGATTGCGTCTGCGCGTGAGCCACCAACGGCAGCACGAGCGTGAGCAATAAGGAGTTCAGAGTGGTTCGGAGAGGTTGGTTCATCGCAAAATGGGTAGTCGTCCGCATAGTCGCTTCAGGTGTTGTAATCGCGATGCATGGGTTTATCGGCAATTTCGGCACCGAGGATGACCGCGAAGTGTACCGATGTGGTTCTCGACTCCCAAGGTCAGTTTCCATCGAAATAGTGTATTGGTAAAGTAATTGGGGTCGAACTCCCAGATTAGATGCACAGAGGTCGCAATGGTTCTCTTAGAATTCAGCATGTCTCCCTTAAATAAAGGAGATTCTGTCAGCGAGTACGTCGCACGCAGCCTGAAGATCATCGCTGCTAGCGGACTCGACTATCGTTTGCATGCGATGGGTACCATCATTGAAGGCGAAGTCAGTGAAGTGCTAGCCGTGCTACAAAAATGTTTAGAAGCGATGGCGGAAGATTGTGATCGTGTCACATGTACCGCCAAGCTCGATTACCGTAAGGGATACCAAGGTCGACTTGATTCCAAAGTAAAGAGCGTCATCGAGAAGGTAGATGTACCACTCAAGACGCTTGTCGAAGGAGGCGCGACCTCCAGCGAAGATCAATAAGAAAGAAGCACCCTATGAACTCGCCGGAGTGCGATGTTGTGATCGTCGGAGGCGGAATCGTGGGACTCGCGACCGCCTACCAAATCTCACAGCGATATCCTGACCGCGAGATCGTTGTTCTGGAAAAAGAGAAAGTCCTCGCACAACATCAGTCAGGCCGAAATTCCGGTGTCTTGCACTCTGGTATCTACTACCGTTCTGGCTCACTCAAGGCGATCAATTGCCGAGAAGGTCGCCAGTTGATGCTCGACTTCTGTGGGCAGCACGATATCCCACACGAAGTCTGCGGCAAAGTAATCGTCGCCACCGAAGAAGCAGAACTGCCGAGATTGAACGAGCTTTTCGAGCGGGGCGTCCGAAACGGGGTTGCGTGCGAGAAGCTTGATGCTGATCGTCTTCGTGCGTTCGAACCTTATTGCCACGGTATCGCGGCCCTACATGTAAAAGATGCGGGGATCGTTGATTACCGCCGGGTTTGTTTTCGCCTTTGTGAACTGATTCAGGAGCGTGGCGGCAAGGTACTTACCGGCTGCAAGGTCACTCACGTCGTCACAAAGGATTCGGAAATCGTCGTCGAATCGACAGCAGGTACCTGGCGAACGCGACTTCTGGTTAACTGTGCCGGTTTACAGAGCGATCGGGTTGCCAAAATGTGTGGGCAGCAGCCCGAGGTTAAAATCGTACCGTTCCGAGGTGAATACTACGATCTCACCGACGAGTCACAACACCTGTGTCGTAATCTGATTTACCCAGTCCCCGATCCAGGGTTTCCATTCCTCGGTGTGCACTTCACCCGCACCACGCACGGCACGATTGAGTGCGGTCCGAACGCAGTGCTGGCCTTCGCTCGGGAAGGCTATAGCAAATGGAACATTAATTGGTCGGACCTATGGGAAATACTAAGGTATCGCGGGCTACATCGTTTAGCTGTTAAGCATTGGGGGATGGGACTCGAAGAACTAAAGCGATCTTGGTTTCGCTCGGCGTTCCTCCAATCGCTACAGCGACTGATTCCAGCGGTGCGTGCTCAGGACTTGATCGCAGCACCGGCCGGTGTTCGTGCTCAGGCACTTCGGCCAGATGGGACTTTGGTCGATGATTTCGTAATTCAACGTGAAGGGCGTTTTATTCATGTTCTTAACGCGCCCAGCCCGGCGGCTACCTCTTCCCTAAACATTGGAGCGATGATCGCGGATCAACTGCGAGATGTTTTGACCGCCTAGCGTGAACCTTTACCTTAGCAATCGCGACTATGTCGTTCATAGAATGAATCGACAAGTAACGAGGAAAGAGATCATGAATCGTCGTCAACTGACCCAGCTGGGTGTTCCTGAATACGCATTGAACGAAGCCGTCAAGGCAGTGTCGAGCTCGGCGACGAAGAACAAGCTGCGCGGGGCCGATCTGAAACGCCAAGTGAAGGAAGTCTTGGCGGCTCCCGATCAATTTGTAAGCGATCCCTGTTATGGCGATTTCGCATCTGTGCTGGTGGAAGATCCAACGGTTGAACCACTACACGAAAATGTAGGGTATCGCACCTGGGGTGAAGACATCGACGAGCAGGCTCATTCGCAAATGCGTGAAGCCTGTAAGCTTCCGCACGCAGCCGGCGCGGCGTTGATGCCTGATGCCCACTTGGGATATGGACTGCCGATTGGTGGCGTCTTGTCACTGGAAGGTGCGGTCGTTCCTTATGCGGTTGGTGTCGATATTGCTTGCCGGATGAAGTTGAGCGTGCTGGACATGGAACTCGATTCCTTGGAAGAGCGTTTCGATGGTTACTGTCGTGCGCTGGAAAAAGGAACGCGTTTCGGTGTTGGCTCGGTGCATCAGAAGCCGCAAGACCATGATGTGATGGACGAGAACTGGAACATCACCAAGGTGACGCGTCAATCGAAAGACAAGGCGTGGCAGCAATTGGGAACTTCTGGTTCCGGAAATCATTTTGTCGAGTTTGGCGTTCTGACGATCTCGGAAGGTCAAGCAGCCGGCGAAGGTTTCGATTTGGCACCCGGTGAATATGTCGCGCTCTTAAGCCATAGCGGAAGCCGTGGCCCCGGGGCCGCTGTATGCAGCGCCTACAGCAATATCGCTCGGACTAAGCTGCCCAAGAAGTACGAATCGCTTAAGAATCTGGCTTGGTTAACGCTCGATAGCGAAGAAGGTCAGGAGTATTGGGAAGCGATGAACCTGATGGGACGTTACGCAGCGGCGAATCACGAAGTGATCCACCGTTTGGTAAGCGAATTGGTCGGGGCCGAAATCGTAGCGGGGGTCGAGAACCACCACAACTTTGCCTGGAAGGAAACCCACGGAGATCGTGAAATGATCGTTCACCGTAAGGGCGCAACTCCTGCCGGTGAAGGAGTGTTGGGCGTGATTCCTGGTTCGATGGGGACCCCTGGTTTCGTGGTTCGCGGGAAGGGAGAAGCCTCGAGCTTCGATTCCGCTTCGCATGGGGCTGGTCGCTGCATGTCGCGAAAGAAAGCGAACGATACGTTCCGCATTCAAAACACACGGCAAGAATTGAAGGAAAAAGGTGTCCACATCTTGTCTGCGGGATCGGACGAAGTCCCTGGGGTGTATAAGGATATCCACCAGGTTATGGAGTCGCAGCGAGATTTGGTTGACATCGTAGGACGTTTTGACCCAAAGATCGTTAAAATGTGTGGAGATGGGAGCCGAGCGGAGGACTAGGCTCCCTCTCATTTGAGACTAAAGTAGATTACAGTAGCCAATGATTCAGACTGGTTCCGGTAATCGAAATTAGAAAGTCATTGTGGACGAATTCCAAGGCATCCCCGATCTCCTACACGAGGCGTCCCTGGAAGGGCTACAGTGGAAAGCCACTGATCGCACCCTGCGAATCTTCTTTGATTGCCTCCGCAGCTCCGTCGACGATTCCGAGGAAATTGACTCCGCAGTGGAATTGCGATTTTTGAATGTTTCGCAGTTCGCGTTCTACTATTCGCCAGGGGACGATTCGGTTCGCCCCTCCGAAATCGATTTCGAGGCCCATTTTGCCAAGGCAGATCCCGCGAATTGGGATGGTCAATCGTCCAAAGCGTTTCTCTATTTGAACTCGCGTACCGCTCAATACGAGTGGGAAACCGCATCGTATCGGCGTTGGATCTACCAAGTCGAAGGAGATATCGACTCCCCACTGCATGTGGCGATTAACTTGTCGTTCGCTAACTACGACGAGGAATCGCTTGAAGAAAACATCTTCATTACGTGCGATGCAATCCAGCCAATTTCAGGCGGCAAGCCACTGACGTTAGAAAAGTGGAACCAACAATATCGCGCTTGGTGGGAAGGGTACTCTCATTATTGGGACAATCGAGCGGAAGAAAGCGACGAAGACGATGACGATGAAGAGGAGGATTCGGAGAGCAGCGAATTTTTCTACGAGCAAATTCCCGCGGAATCAGCCGAGCTCGATCCTCTTAACTATGAACCACCCGACAAGCCACCGTTTCAGATCGGTCCGACCGATGCACCGGCCGAACTGCTCAGGCCGATCGAAGACTATCACACCGGTATGCTGCAACACGATTGGCATAAAGTGCGAACAGCTTCGCCGCAACTAGACGATCGTGAGGATATCACCGAAGAAGAAATCGAGGAAAGTTGCCTCGATGAAAACCTTGGAAGCTGGTATTACATTCGCCAGATTGATTCCTGGTGGGAAGAAGGACGACGCGCTTGCGTCGTCGCCCGCGGCATCGAGCACTCGATGCCCGATGCGGAAGACCCAGCCGAGAATCGCGAGACCGTTATCACGTACGGTCTTCGCGAACTCGATGGACGATGGGTTATTTGGTCGATGAAATATGGGTGGCCTGAATTTGGTTCCGCAGAAGAAGCTTGCGAGGAACCGGAGTGGAAAAAGGAGTGGGAATAACCCACTCCTTCTCGATCAGTCGATCTCAGGGATTGGCTGGCCTTCTTTGATTTTTTCCCCTTCCCAGATCGCAATTCCATCGGTGTAGGTCAACACGCGATGCTTACTGCCTGGGGCCGGCATCTTGCTTTTCGGGGGTAGGAACTGGGCAAGCTTTTTGATGATTGGATCATACTGCGACTCACCCGCTAAGTTCTTCCACTCGTTGGGATCAGCTTGCATATCGTACAGTTCCTGCGAACCATCGGCATAATGAATAAATCGCCAACGTTCGGTGCGGATCCCGTGATTGTCGTGGTTGTGGGTGGTGATCGCAGGCCATTGCCGTTCCGTCTTGGCGTCAACTAGCTGTGGAACAAGCGAATGTCCTTCGAGTGTTTCCGGTACTTCCATCCCGGCCAACTCGCTGAGCGTGGGGTAGATGTCGAGAAGCTCGGCAGGCTGGGTACAAACCTGACCAGCGGTGATTCCAGGGCCAGCGAAGATCAAAGGAACGCGTGTTCCGTCGTCCCACAGCGTGTTCTTGCCGGTGATTTCCTTTTCACCGATATGCCAACCATGGTCTGACCAGAGGACGACGATCGTATTGTCGGCGTATCCGTTTTCCTGCAGCGCGGCCATCACACGGCCGATTTGAGCATCAACAAAGCTGGTGCAGGCCAAGTAACTGCGCGTCAGGTTCTTCCATTGGTTGGCTTCCTTTAGAAACTTCAGGCGAGGCTCCGGTAGCTTCCAATGCAGATACCAACTGAAACGCGGCGTATCGGCTCGATCGTCAGCAATGATCTCTGGGACTTGGACTTCATCTTCGGGATACAAGTCAAACCACTTCTGAGTTGCATAGCACGGAACGTGCGGCAAGAAGAAGCCAACCGAAAGGCAAAACGGTTCCTTCGGTTTCTCATTAAGTGTTTTGACTGCCCATGAAGCGACGTGGTAATCCCCTTTGTCTTCGTCTTTGTGAGGAAACGTTCCCCAGTCGACCAACGGGTGCGCCGCCGGCGTGTTCACAAGCTTCTCTTTCGGACGTACACCGACGCCAGCCGGTGGACCTAAAAACTGGAACTCGGTATCGGTCTTTTTACGGCCGTAGCCACCGTGATAGATCTTGCCGGTCGAGTAGTTGGTGTAACCGTGAGCGTGGAGAAACTGCGGTAGCGTGACAATATCCGCCAGTTCCGGCACATCACGAAACCAGGGAGACAAACCGTAAATCCCCGTCGACGATGGGCGACGTCCGGTCATCAAGCTCGTGCGGGAAGGGTTGCAGAGGGGAGCCTGACAGTGGGCGTTGAGAAAGACCGTTCCCTGGGAGGCGATTTGATCGATATTCGGTGTCTTGGCTTGGGGGTGTCCACCTAGGCAGCCGATCCAGTCATTTTGGTCGTCGATCGAGATGAACAAGATATTTGGCTTCTTCGCGTCCTTGGCAGCAGCAAGTATCGGCAGGCAAAGAACGAATGCGAGAGCCACAAGGAGTGAACGTTGCATGAGGGAATTCTTTTCGGTGGGATCAATGCAAGGGAAAGAAAAGGGCTGCTAAGATTCTAACCCATCCCGAGGCGACGATCGAGCTTTCTTCCAGGGACTCCCTTGATTGGCGAACTTGTAGGGCAACTTACACGAATCGAGCACCCCACAGGGGTGTCCGCGAAGGTTCAACGGCGTATCATGACAGTACGAATCTTGAGTTCGAGCCGATCTTGTCCATTGAGTCTGCCACGGTTGTTTGTGGCTTCTTTATAAAAGGAGCGAATCTTTGAAGTCGTTCTCCTCGTTTCTAACGGTTCTTTCCTTTCTATTCCTCTTAAGTCTTTCCACGCTTACGAAAGCCCAACCTCCAGCGGAAACGACGGATGTCGCAAACGCGGAGGAGTCGTCGGCGAAAAACAGCTCCGAGGAATTCTCCAGCGAGCAGGTTAAATCACGAATCGCGGAAGACCTGAACTTTCTGGCCTCGGACGAACGAGAAGGGCGTGGTTCATATACGCTCGGCCAACAAGCCGCCGCAGAATACATCGCTGATCAGTTCGCCGCGGCCGGACTGAAGACGAACCTAATCAGGAACGAGCCCTATCAGATCTTCTCGACACGCAAGTTCTACGATTTAGGCGAAAAGAATGAGCTGACCTTTACCATCGATGAGAAAGCGATGGATGGAATGTCAGTAAGCGATTACCGTCCCCTCTCGCCGAGCACAAGCGGCCAATTCGATTTGCCGTTAGCGATGGTCGGCTACGGGATCAGTTCGGAAAAAGACGAGTACGATGACTATGCTAATTTCGATGCCAACGGAAAAGCGGTCGTCATTCTGCGGCATGAGCCCGATCAGTCAGGCAAAACGGGAAAGTTCGCTGGGCCAGGCAATTCGACGTCTGCCTATCTTTCGACCAAGATTCAAAACGCCGTCGATCATGGTGCGCAGGCCGTTCTAATTGTTTCCGACGAAGTCGCCGTTGAACGAGCAAAAGGAGAAGACAATCTTCTCGATTTTCAAATTCGAATGCCGAAAGAATTCGAGCCGCAGCTTCCCGTGTTCCATGTCAAACGAACTCTCATCGACCAATTATTGAAGGAGGCCGGCAAGCCATCTTTGGCGGAGTGGGAAGCAACCGTCGACGTTAATCTGAAATCGAGCTCATTCGACTTTCCAGGTATCCGCGCTAAAGGCGAGGTTGAGATCGCTGCCTCGGAACGGGTCGAAAAGAATGTGCTGGGCGTCCTGCCGGGTAAAGGAAATTTGGCTTCGGAGGTTGTCGTCGTAGGCGCACACTACGATCATATCGGCCGTGGCGGAGCGGGCTCGTTGGCACCTTGGACTCGCGATATTCATAACGGCGCGGACGATAACGCTTCTGGTACGACGGCCCTCCTGGAAACTGCACGGCAATGTGCGGCGTGGGACATTGCCAACCGACGAACGATTCTCTTTATTGCGTTTGCCGCCGAGGAACAGGGACTGCTCGGTAGCGAGTATTACGTTCGTCATCCGCTGTTCGACCTGGAGAAGACTGTAGCGATGCTGAACTTCGATATGGTCGGCCGGTTAAGGAATGAAACCTTAACCGTGTACGGTTACAACACTGCCGAGCAATTCGAAGCTTGGCTCGACCAAGCCGCTCCAAAGTTTGGAATCGAGATCGATAAAGTCAAAGGTGGACGCGGCCCAAGTGATCACGCGTCGTTCTATGGCCGTGGGATTCCTGTGATGCACGATTTCACGGGCTTTCATTCTCAGTATCATCGCCCAAGCGACGACATCGAGCACATCAATGTCGCCGGAATCGGCCGAGTGGTGGGCATGAACATGTTGCTACTTCAACACCTTGCGACCGAACCAATCACGCCGGTCCCCAATGCCGAGGAATCGCTGCTTGAAAAGATCTTCGGTGGTGGACCAGATGGTCCGAACTCGCCACAGAAACGTCGCACCCTCGGCGTCGCTTTAGGCGACTACGACGAAATTGGGATGCCAATCACGGGGATCGTTGTGGGAAGTATCGCCGAGAACTCTGGCATTAAGCAGGGCGACACCCTGGTTTCCTGGGCGGACAAACCGATGAAGACGATTCGTGATCTTCGCCAGGCAATTGAAGCGGTTGAACCTGGAAAGAAAATCCCCCTGAAGCTCCTTCGTGGGGAGGAGGAAATAACAATCGAGGTGGAATTCCCCAAATAGGGCCCGACTTGAGCGGCGGCTGGGAACCGATTAGGCTGAGCAGTTCACACCTGCTTTCCTTTTCATCATGTTCCCTCCCTCCCATAAAGTGAGCCCACTCATGGTACGCGTTCTGGCTGCTTTGACGCTTTGCCTCTGCCTGCTTTCTTCGGTTGCGATTGCCCAAGACGAACAATACGTTCCCGGCCCAGACGCAAAACGTAAAGATGGTGTACCCGAAGGCACTGTCACGAAACATGTGTGGGACAACAGCGAGATCTACCCTGGTACCGTTCGCGACTACTGGGTCTACGTCCCGCAGCAATACAAGAAGGGGGAACCTGCTTGCTTGATGGTGTTTCAGGATGGTGGTGGGTTTGTGAACGAAAAGGGGCATACCCGGGTTCCGATTGTCTTCGATAACCTGATTCACTCAGGTGAAATGCCCGTCACGATTGGCGTGTTTATCAACCCAGGTGTTGTGCCTGCCACGAAACAAGGACAGAACCCGCGTAGGAATCGCAGTTTCGAGTACGACACGTTGAGCGATCAATATGTCCGATTCCTGCTCGAAGAGATTTTGGCCGACGTCGGCAAACAGTACGATATTAGGAGCGATCCCAAGCATCGCGCGATCTGCGGCAACAGTTCCGGCGGCATCTGTGCGTTCACGGCTGCTTGGGAACGCCCCGATTCATTTGGAAAAGTGGTCAGCCACATCGGTAGCTTTACCAACATTCGCGGCGGTCATGTTTATCCGGCCTTGATCCGCAAGACGGAACGCAAGCCAATCAAAGTGTTCCTGCAAGATGGCAAGAACGACCTTGATAATCTGCACGGCAACTGGCCCCTGGCCAATCAGCAAATGGCGGCCGCACTGAAGTTCTCCGACTACGACTACAAATTCGTTTACGGTGAAGGAAAGCATAGCGGGAACCATGGCGGGTCGATCTTCCCTGATACCATGCGTTGGTTGTGGAGTGATGTGGTAAGCCAGAACTAACGAGCTTGCCTCTCCGAATCAATCGATTGCTTCACCCCGTCCTTGCCGTTGGAACTTTGAAATGCGCCATCTTGCCGTAGCAATACTCGCTTTGCTTCCCTCTGCTCTCGTTGCTCAAGATATGCCCCTTAGTGATGTCCTCATCAAAGGACAAGGCTGGGAATTGGTCGGGGATGGTTACACCTTTACCGACGG
Organism: Blastopirellula marina; assembly: GCF_002967765.1. NCBI lineage: Bacteria > Pseudomonadati > Planctomycetota > Planctomycetia > Pirellulales > Pirellulaceae > Blastopirellula > Blastopirellula marina. The sequence continues at coordinate 425,304 of NZ_PUHY01000015.1, forward strand.
CCCTGCGGTCGATGCGGCGGGTAACGTCTATTTCACCGATGTGAAGGAGCAGCTTGTCCTAAAGATCGATCACGCGTCCAAGCAGATTACCAAGTTCTCGGAGGGGCAAGGGGGAACCAGTGGATTGATGTTCGGTCCCGATGGACGGCTCTATGGCAGCCAGTATTCCAATCGCCGAATTGTGGCTTTCCAGGATGATGGCAAGGTCGATGTGATCGCCGACGACTTAGGAGCAAACGACCTGGTAGTTGCCAGCAACGGCAACATCTACTGCACCGATACACCAGGGCACCAGGTATGGCTCATTCGTCCCGGCGGCGAGAAACAGGTGGTTGCCAAAGGGATTTCTGCTCCGAACGGGATCATTCTTTGGCCACACGAAGGAACCCTCGTTGTGTCTGACTCGGCCGGGCAAAACTTGATTGCCTTTCGGGTCGAGGAAGATGGATCGCTGACGTATGGTGCCCCTGTTTACCAGTGTCGAGTTCGGGACAAGGATGCCCCGAGCAAGGGAGATGGCATGACAATCGACTCGGCCGGGCGGTTGTACGTCACGACCGATCTCGGGCTCCAGATGTTCGATTCCACTGCCAGGATCAGCGGAGTGATCGCCAAACCAGCCAAAGCTTTTACCACGAACGTCGTGTTTGGCGGGCCGGAGCTCGACACGCTCTATCTAACTTGCGGCGGGGCGATTTATCGCCGCACGACCCAAGCGACCGGGTTACGATATGGTAAAGTAAAGAGTAACTAACGTTTCTCTTTGATCCTTGCCAATCGCAATAAAGCAGTCCATGAACGATTCGACGACCTCTCAGCCGCACGAAGTGGCCGAAGCACCTGCGGCGGATTGGCGGATGTGGATCGAGATTGCGGCGATCGTATTGCTGTTCTTCCTGTACGTAGGCCCTCTTACTCCGGAAGCCAACGAAGCCCACTATCTGGCGAAAGCTCGACACTACTGGAATCCCAACTGGTGTCCCGAGGATCACTTCTTAAATTCCGGCGATGCCCATGGTGTCTTCTATTGGAGTTTCGGCTGGATCACCACGTTGGTCTCTTTTCCGGTCGCGGCTTGGATTGGTCGACTAATCTGCTGGATCGCGATTGCCATCACTTGGCGACGAATGATTGTGCTGATTACTGATTTGCCATGGGCTGGGCTGCTGGGCATGGCCATGGGATTGGCTGGTGTTCATTATCTCCACATGGCCGGCGAATGGTTGATCGGTGGGGTTGAAGCGAAGTGCTTTGCCTACACGTTTGCGTTCTGGGGAATTGGCGATGCCCTCTCTGGTCGCTGGAATCGAGCTTGGATCTTGCTGGGCGTTGCCAGTGCGTTTCATGTATTGGTTGGCGGATGGATGGTGGTGTGTTTGATGTTCTGCTGGTTCGTTTGCCCCAAACAGCGACCATCGTTGGTCTCGATCTTGCCCGGCTTATTTGCCGGAGGTGCCATTGCATTGATCGGCGTTGTCCCTCTGCTGCTATTGAATCGAGGTGTCGCGCCCGAAGACAGCGCATGGGCGAGCTACTACTATGTGTTCGAGCGGCTTAACCACCATTTGGTCGTTCATACGTTTCAGCTGGGGTTCAAGCTTCGATTTGCTGCCGCCGCGATTGCCTGGGGTGTTACGGCTTGGCTACTGCGAAATCATGCCAAAGCCCGCATTTTGAACGGCATTGTCTTGGGAAGTGTCGTGTTAGTGCTGATTGGCATCGCGATCGATCAGTTCTTCGCATTCGTACTGCAAGATTTCTTGGCAGCCGCCAAGCTCTTGCGATTGTATTGGTACCGAATCGCCGATGTGATGGTTCCGATTGGCTTGTCGATCAATCTCTTGGCTTTGTATCAGCTGCATGGCGAGAAATATCGAAGTGCCGCACGAGTCGGACTGGTCGCAGCGTCGTTGTTTGTGGCAGTCGGTATGTTCGTCCGAATTGCTGATCGCTGGACGGCGCCAGCCAGCCCTGCGGATGTAGGGACGTTGGTTAGTGATCCGGTCGCGTGGCAAACGACCTGCTATTGGGTTCGCGATAACACACCAACGGATGCCATCTTCTTAACACCTCGTATGCAGTCGACATTTAAATGGTACGCTCAGCGAGCCGAAGTCGTGACCACCAAAGATGTCCCGCAAGACGACCTGAATTTGCTCGATTGGCGACGACGTCGCGGTGATGTGCAGTGGCAATCGATTCACAACCGGCAGACGTTAAGCCTCGCCGGTCTGACCGAAGCCAATGTTCACAAACTGGCTAAGAAGTATGGCGTGAAATATGTGGTCGTCGATCAAGTGATTGCCCGCCGTGACCAGGTGCCGGTCGAGTGGAGTTTTCCTCGCATCTATCCCGCTAATCCGGAAGACGATGCCAACTACGAAGTCTATGAAGTCACGCCTTAACGACATTTCGGAACGTAAATGGGCAGTCCATCTGCGGCAAGTTCTCGGCTTGTCACTGGCTCACTTTCCACACTTGCGGCATACAGCCCCGAATCTTTCGTATGGTCGACATACGGGACACGCCTATCCACGGGCACGCCAAGCGGCCAACTTGGTACTGATCTATCCCGACTCGTCAGGAACCTGGACGATTCCTCTCATGATCCGAGCCGAGACCGAAGGTGTCCATGCGGGAGAAATTGCTCTGCCAGGTGGTCGCTGCGAACCCGGCGAATCGGCTTTGGCTGCAGCGTTGCGAGAATTCCGCGAAGAAACGGGGCACTTGGTTTCCCCGGATTTGGTCGTGGGAGAGCTTCCTGCCACCAATGTTTGGGCTAGTAATCATACGGTGCGAACCTTTGTTGCCCTGGAAGCCTCTTTGCCGATATGGAATCCCGACCCTAAAGAGGTCGCGGCCCTTCTTTATTTACCGGTTAGCCAACTCATGGACCCCAGGAACTTCGGCATGCATCAAGTCACTCGCCGCCGCGTTCAGTTTTCCGCCCCTCATTTGAGTGTCGACGGACAGCGCGTGTGGGGTGCGACTTTGCGTATGTTGGTCGAATTGGGGCAAGCTCTCACTTCGGCCGAATAATCGCGACCCGATTTTGTGCCCGCCATGTCTGCGGACACACGCTTTATCTACCGGAAAAACAAAGCTCGAATTGTTTCGATTGCTCCGAGTACCACACTTGTGGGTGACCCCTCCCTATGGTCGCCGTCGTGTGGTTCCTTATACTAAGCAATCGGTACGCAAAACGAAGGCGAGAATAATTTAGGTTATCAAGGCATGACGGTACGTGTCGGAATTATGGGAGCGACGGGCTACACCGCGCTCGAACTGTTGAAGATCCTGGTTCGTCATCCCCAGGTTGAAGTCACCGCGCTGACGACCCGCAGCGAAGATCGCCCGCACGTTAGCTCGATCCATCCTCAATTTCACAAGGTGCTCGACTTGCATCTCGAGAATTGGGGCGCGAAAGAGTTAGCGGAGAACTGCGATTGCGTGTTTGGTTGTCTTCCCCACGCCGCGTCGGCCTCGGTGATTCCAGAAATCCTGGATGCCGGCATGAAGGTGGTCGACTTGAGTGCGGACTATCGACTCAACGATCCGGACGTTTACAGTCAGTGGTATGGCGCCGATCACCCCGATGCCGAACGAATGAAGACAACCGTCTACGGTTTGCCAGAGCTATTTCGTGAAGGGATCGCGGAAGCCCAACTTGTAGCTAACCCTGGTTGTTACCCAACGGGTATTTCGCTTTCGCTGGCGCCACTTCTGAAGAATGGTTTCATTCGACCCGATGGAATTATCGCGGACTGCAAAAGTGGCGTAAGCGGGGCAGGGCGGACGCCTAAGATGGGAACCCTTTACCCGGAATGCAACGAAAGTTTCTCTGCATACGGAGTCGGCACGCACCGGCATATGCCTGAGATTGAACAAAACTTGAGCGTCTATTCCGGCCACCAGGCGACGGTGATCTTCACTCCGCACTTGGTGCCAATGGATCGTGGTATCTTGAGTACTTGTTATGCGATTCCGGAGAAAGATGCATCCGAGAAGGAATTGCTCGGTCTGCTGGAGGAAACTTATCAGAACGAACCGTTCGTGCGTGTCCGTAGCGACCTGCCCGCGACCAAGCATGTCGCCGGAACGAATTTTTGCGACATCACGGTCCGTCGCGTAAAGGATCGCGTGATTACCATTTCGTGTATCGACAATCTCATTAAAGGTGCCTCAGGTGCTGCGGTTCAGAACTTCAATTTGATGTACGGGTTCGCCGAAACGACTGCTTTGCTTTAATCGGATGATGAAGGAAGAACAGAGGATGACTTCGCCAATTCCTGCTGGATTTAAGATGGGTGGCTTTCACTCTGGTGTGAAGCGAAACCCGAACAAGGAAGACTTGTCGCTGATCGTCTGCGATCAGGACACCGTTGCCGCTGGCGTTTATACGACGAACTTGGTCGTAGCGGCGCCAGTTGTCTGGGATCGAGCCCGCACCCCTTCCGATAAGATCCGCGCGGTCATCACCAATTCTGGCAATGCCAATGCTTGCACGGGCGAACAAGGCGATAAAGACAACGCCGAACTTGCCGGAATTGTTGCCAACAAGGTTGGCGTGAGTGCCGATCAAGTGTTGACCATGTCGACCGGAATTATCGGTCATCATTTGCCGATGGAGAAGATTCGACCAGGCTTGGACGAAGTTTTCCAGCGGTTAGGCACCGACGAAAGCAACTTTGAAGCGGCCGCTCGGGGCATCATGACAACCGACAAAGGTAAGAAGGTCGCGGCCCGCGAATGCGAGATTAATGGCAAGACCGTTAAGCTGATTGGCATGTGCAAAGGGGCCGGGATGATTGCTCCGAATATGGCCACCATGCTGGCGGTTGTATTGACCGATGCCAAGCTGAACCCGGTTCAAGCCAAACAGCTTTTGACCGATGTGACCAACGATACGTTCAATTGTATTACGGTCGATGGTCACCGTAGTACGAACGATACGCTACTGATGTTGGCCAGCGGCAAGTCAGGAGCTGGCGAACTTTCAGGTGAATCGCTCGATAAGTTCCGAGCGGAACTGCATCAACTATGCGAGGACCTGGCCAAGCAGATTCCAGCGGATGGCGAGGGTTCAACGCACGTGATTGAAATCAACATCGAAGGTTGTAAGAACCGCGACGACGCGTTTCGAATTGCCAAGACGGTTGCCGATAGTGCGTTGGTTAAGACGGCCATCACCGGCGGTGACCCCAACTGGGGACGAATCGTCTCGGCAGCTGGTTACTCAGGGGTTTCTTTTGATCCGATGGGAATGGAACTGATCGTCAATGGGCATCTATTGTATCGCCAAGGTACGCCAGTGAAGTTCGACGAAAAGACGGTGAGCCAGTCGATCAAAGATAGCTTTGAAACTGACGTGACTCTCAAATTCACCGAAGGCGATACGAAGGTTCGCTACTGGTCGAGTGACCTGACCGTGGAATACGTGAAATTCAACTCTGAGTATCGCACCTAACGAATTTAGTTAGAACAATTCAGCGAAATCACAATTCAAGGGCGGGTGGCTACTCGCCCTTGAATTGTTTCTTGGTTGCTCAGCACTATCTGACTTGTTTAGCTGTCTTCTTCGAACTTTTTGAAAGATGGTAAGTCAACGCGGCACCAATGCATTCAGCCAAAGACTGAGTGGGGATCTCATCACTTACATCGAAGACAATTGCTCGATTTCCTTCGAACTGGAACTGCTCTGGAAACTGCTTGCGAAACGTCTCGATCAGATTGGTCTGGCAATGAAAGTATATGGCATATTGGGTGGGATTCGCCTTTTTGCTATCGATGCGAATCGTCGTACCGCTTTTCGTTTTCTCGGTGATGTAAGCAGGCTCACCCCACTTGAGTGTCTCCTGTATTGGCCCGACGCCCTCGGTGGATGCCGCAACATCAAAGATAAGTTGGCGGAGAATCATCATCTTAGCGCGAATTGGTTTTGGATACGCGTTGAAAACTTCGCGGACGTTGGCATCTTGGAAGCGTTTCAAGAGTATTCTCCTGCTCAAAGGTTCTCGGCGCGTAAGTCCTTCGGGATGGCTGTGCCCGTATTCTAGTAGTGTGGTCAATTTATGCACGTCCAATTAACCCCCTCTCCCCGTATCTAGCAAGAAGGAATAAGGTGTGGTTGTAGCTTGAATAGCGAACTGAAATTCTGCAACTTTGTCGTGAATTTGATTTGATGGTGCGCCCGTTTATGTCTGAATTTCTTCTCGATCCTGATGTCACATTTTTGAATCATGGCTCGTTTGGAGCCTGCCCGCGACCAGTGTTCGAAGAATATCAGCGTTGGCAGCGCGAACTTGAGCGGCAGCCAGTCCGATTCATTCAACGCGAGCTACCTGGTCTCTTGGCAGACGCCAGGAAATCAGTTGGTGACTATCTCGGAGCGAAGCCTGGCGAGCTGGTTTTTGTTGCCAACCCGACATTCGCTGCGAATACAATCGCCCGTTGTCTGCCGCTAGGTGAAGGTGACGAAGTCCTCATCACCGATCACGAGTACGGAGCATGCCGCTTCGCGTTTCAATTTGCGGCTCAGAAAAAAGGCTTTCGTGTTGTTGAGCAAGCGATACCTCTGCCCGTGGAATCGGACGAGCAAATCGTGGATGCTTTTTGGCAAGGAGTGAATGCGAAAACGAAGCTCATCTTCATCAGTCAAATCACCTCTGCCACCGCTCTGACGTTGCCGGTTGCCAAGATTTGCGAACGTGCGCGGCAAGCGGGAATTTTGACGATGATCGATGGGGCGCACGCACCTGGCCAAATCGAAGTGCACCTGGGTGAGATAGGTGCCGACTTCTATACGGCCACGTGTCACAAGTGGATGTGTGCCCCCAAGGGATCAGGAATCTTCTACGTACGGGAAGACCGACAAGCGATGATCGATCCGCTGGTTGTTGGATGGGGATGGGGACCTGATAAGACGTTTCATCGGGAAAATGAATTTGTCGAGAATCACGAGTGGCTTGGCACCTACGATCCGGCAGCTTACTTGGCCGTTCCATCAGCAATTGCTTGGCAGACGGAGTTCATCACGCCCAAGGTCCGGCAGCGATCGCGTGACTTGGTGCGATCAGCGGTCGAACTTGCTTCGCAGATGGATGGAATGGAACGTGTTCATCCCGATGCCTTTTTTTTCCAAATGGGTTTGATCGATGTCACGGCGAGATGGACCGACGCCGATGCCCTGAAGCTGCGACTATACGATCAATTTAAGATCGAAATCCCCGTGATTCGTTGGCAGAATCGAACGTTCCTACGTGTGTCGGCGCATGCGTACACGACCGAAAAGGACATTCAAACACTGCTTAACGCGCTGCAAGAGATCGGCTAAGTGATTGGCTGCTTCACTAGCGGTGGGAAGGGAACTAGCTCAAAAGAATGGCGGCAGATTTCTTCGGGTTATGCTCCGCGGCAAGCCGTTGCTAGCACAAATCCGCCTTTGCGCAGGTGGTCACTATCGATACACTCTCGCCACGGCATGAAATAGAGCCGCGGAATAATGGCTTGGTCAACCCCGCTGAGCCGATAGAACCCCACATGCACGCCACGTCTCCGCAACTGCTATGTCCCTGAGGTATTCGTCTGCAATGACCAAGGAAGCCCGGAACCGCAAACTGACCGCCGTCCTTGTTGTCAACGAGGAATCGGATCTGATCCGCGAAACACTCACCAGCGTGCAGCCGATCGTTGATGAAATTGTTTTATTGAACATCGGCGATTCAAAAGCCATCGCACCGGTGGCCGAAGCGTTTAAAGCAACGGTGGTGCCTCACGCGTGGCAAGATTCGTTTAGCGAAGCACGCAACGCAGCCTTGGCCCACGTCACCGGCGAGTGGATTTTGTGGCTCGATCCAGGCGAAACGATGAGCGAGGAAGACTCGGCTCGCTTGCGTGAATTCGTCAACTCTCAGGTCGATATCATGACTGCCTACGTGCTTTTGGTGCGAGCACCGCAAGCTCCCGGCACAATTGGCAGCGAACAGATTGGCCAGGTTCGCCTGCACCCCAATCACCCAGGTATCCGCTACGAAGGTCGCGTTCGGGAATCGTTGATTCCAGCCTTGGCGGAATGCGGCATGGGAATTGAAGCGGTTCCGTTCTTGATTCAGCGAAACACGATTGAAAGCGATCCAAGCTGGAAATCGAAGCGGGCAGGCCGAGACGCCAAACTCGTTGAACTCGAAATGAAAGAGTCGTCGCCCAGCGCGCGGCTGATGATTTGCATGGCGGACGCCGTGCAGACACTGAACGATCAGCAGAATGCTTTGATCTTCTTCGAGCAAGCTTGCCGCCTGGCCGACCATGGTTCCGCAGAAATGCTGGAAGCCTTCTACGGAATTCTTACCGCTCTGGATGGTCAGAAAGATTCGCTCGATCTGCAGATTCAAACCTGCATGACAGCCCTCGAAATCTTTCCGCTGGATGCCCAGCTGTTGTGTGCCGTTGGTGGCTACTTACAGACGAAGGGGCACTTGGAACTCGCTCGACGTTCGTTCGAGACCGCCTACAAGTATGGTCAAATCAATCTCGAATCGTGGCACATTGATGATATCGACGAGATCGCCGTTTCCTGTCTGGCAATCACCACGCATGCCAGTGGCAAGGAAGAAGAAGCGGAAGAGATCCTAGTGCAAGCACTGAAGGACTGCCCGCACTCAGTTCGTCTTCGACGACAAGTGATCGAAATGCACGTGAAACATGGTCGACGCCAAGAGGCCTTGGCCGAACTGGAACGACTACCGACCGATTACCCTAAGCTAGAATCGTTGCGAAGTGCGGTGCGTGGGGCAGCGTTAGCCTCACAGCAGAACTGGGTTGGTGCTCGACCCTACCTGGAAGCGGCTTACCGACAAGGTTCCCGCGAGACGCTTTGTCTTCGCTGGTACGCTACGACACTCGTTGCCCTGGGCGAAGTCGAGCCGGCACGTGAGATCTTACAGGTTTGGAAACAGCGTGAGCCTAATAACAGCGAGCCAGACGATTTGAGTCGCTCGCTTCTGAGTGGCCCCAAGCTGCGGAAAGCGACTTCCAGCAAGGCGGGTTAGTTCGAGACACAAAAAAAGAAGGATCACGTATCACCGTGGTCCTTCTTTATTTTCTTGTCTTCTTGGGTCGCGAATTATGAGCGACCGACGCGATTGAGAACCGTGCTAAGGGTTTCACGCAGGACGCCACCACTGCGACGCAACGCTTGAATTTCCTTCGGCCACAAATCGAGTTGGTAGGTCGCTTCGACACCATTTCTACCAACGACTGTTGGCACGCTGAGGGCAACATCGCGAATATCGTAGCAACCGTTCTGGATGCTTGAGATCGGTAAGATCTGGTGGCTATCCAGGGCGATCGCATCGATCACGTCACGAATGGCAATCCCAACCGCGAAGCCAGCGCCACCCTTTTTCTTGATCACTTCGGCACCAGAGCCCTTGGTGCGGGTGAACAGTTCGTTCGCGGCATTGGGATTCCAGCCAGGGAACTTCTCGAGCGGAAGACCGTTGACCGAAGCAGATGACCAGATCGGCACCATGCTGTCGCCATGTTCGCCAAGAATCAACGCTTTAACCTGAGTCGGCGGAAGCTGGCAGTGCTGGGCGATCAGCGAGCGGAATCGAATCGTATCGAGCTGCGTGCCGAGACCAATCACTTTGTTGGTCGGCAAATCGAGCCGCGTTGAGGCCAGATATGTGAGGATGTCGACTGGATTTGAGACAACAAAGACGATTGCGTCTTTCTTGTAACCAACCTTCTTGATCGAATCGAGAATCGTCAGGAAGAGATCAACGTTACGGTTGATCAGGTCCAAGCGGCTTTCATCGGGCTTACGACGCAGACCAGCGGTAATGCAGATAATGTCAGAGTCAGGAATGTGCTCGTAGCTACCGCTCGAAATAATTTGATCGGCTGTGCTGGGAGCACCATGCAGAAGGTCGAGTGCTTGGCCGCCAGCCAGGTCGGCGTTGACGTCCAGCAAGGCGATTTCGCGAACGATGCCGCTGCACTGTAAAGCGAATGCGGCACACGAACCAACCAATCCACCGCCGCCAATGATGCTAACTTTCATCTGTCTAATTCTCTAGCTATGGGATGTTTGTCGGGTTAGCTGGATCGCTCTCTTGTGTAAGGAGCGAAAGGGCAGGGAGGTTATGACTGCTTCGAAAGTTCAGCCATGACGCGTTGGGTGATCATTTGGATCAACGCTTCCTGGTCCGAACTGCCGCTGGCGGTTGCGGCCGGCTTGGCGGCGGCTTTGGCCCCCATCGGTTCTGGGGAACCGAACGCGCGACGCTGCACGTTCGAGTCTTGCCAGCTATCGCGGAAGACATCATTGGCACAGATGTCGCAATCTTTGTACTGTTCGGTGTTACGTGGATCGCTCCAGCCCCATTTGTCTTTCAAATCGAGCAGTTCACGCGACTTCTTTTCGTTCAGGAATTCGACGTGCCCCAACTGCTTAGCCAAGATCAGCATGCGGCAGTAGGCGTCGAGGATTTCGGTCCACCAGTACGCGCGTTCGACGTTCTCGCCATAGCTGACCGTGCCGTGGTTAGCGAGCAGGATCAGATTCGTACGATCGACGAATGGTATGATCGTGTCGGCGAACGATTGACCGCCAGGCGTTTCGTACTTGGTGATCGGAACATCACCCAGGAAAACTTCCACTTCTGGCAGCACACATTGTGGAATCGGTTCACGAGCGATCGCGAATGCCGTGGCGTGCGGCGGGTGGCAGTGAACGACGCTTTTAACGTCTTCACGTTGCTTGTAGATTTCCAAGTGTAACAAGGCTTCGCTGGAACGCGGTTTGCGTCCGGCGATCTGCTTGCCGGTCATGTCAATCGTGGAAATATCGTCCGGCTTCAGAAAGCCTTTGCAGTGCATCGTCGGTGTGCAAAGAACTTCGTTCTCGCTGATACGAACGGTGATATTCCCATCGTTAGCGGCGGCGAAGCCTTTGGCATAAATTCGCCGGCCGATATCGCACATATCTTGTTTGATCTTGTGAACGTTCGTCATGCCGATTCGTTGCTCGCAATCAAGGGTAGCGTGTTAATTTGATTTGTTCGTTCTGCCCATCCCCCTAGTAGGGAGAGGACCTTATTTGTCTGGCCGGTAACGGATATCAACCGTGTCCAAAATGGCCGCGTTGTAGGCGTCGACCGGCTTCATTTCAGGGTAGAACGGTTGGGCCGCTTCTCCCCCTTCGCTCAGGGCGATGTAGTTCTCGTTGCCGGCGCCTAGTTCGTCGTAAACCACGAGCAGGTCGTCCAGCGGGGTATTTTCGTTTTCGATATCGCTGAGCATCATCGGCACGGCCAGCTTCAGTACGGCTCCCTGAAACTCAGGGACCGCTCGGCTGAGCGTCACTTTTCCGATGACTTTGGCGATTCGCATGGTTTGTCTCGTTTACTTCAACCAATCGGGACCTGCGGTGCCGCGAAGATCCCACAAGCTGCTTAGCAGTCGCGGAACCTCGCTGTCGTTCCACTGACCCGGGTGACAAACGATCAGGTTTGCACCAAGGCTTTCAGCTGCAGACTTCCAGTCGTGACTTGCACAGGCGACCATTGCTCGAATACCATTTGCGCGATTTGCAGCAGCCGCAGCAACTTCCGGTTGATCCGCAAGGATGACCACCATTTTGTCACTTTGGGCTACGGAAATCGCTCGCTGGATCGCAAGCTTCAGGTTGCCAACTTGTTCGCTTCTGCCGGCTGAATTCCACGTCGACGAAACCATTTGTTTTGCGGCGTTGACGACCACCGGGCTAAGTACCTCTTGGCCACAATCGGCCTGGTTGGCCCGACGTAACCGGATACCACGATCTTTCAGTTCATCCTTCACCGCGGGCGTGACGACCGCTTTGGCGGGGACACACAGCACCGTGATGGCTTCGTTTAGTTTCCCTTTCAGTGACGAAACGGTTACCAGTTTCGAATCGAGCCGCAGTTCGCCTACCGGCGGCGGTGCCTTGGCGGCAACCTGCCCTGCGCTGGCGTTCTCCGTCACTAGTCGCTCGACGACCAGGCGGACAATGCGTTCGATTTCTTGACTACTGAATTGGGACTGCACGTTTTATTCGTCGATAATTCCGATCACCGTCCAACGGACTGGTGTTCGGGGATAATTCAAAAGTTCGGAGGTCGATTTGCCGTCGCTGGTGATCATTACCAATTCGCCTGGTCCTGCGTTTACGGCATCTACGGCAACCAATGGATGACCATCTGGCGTAACGCCGTCAACTTGCATCGGCTGAACCACCAACAGCTTCCAGCCTCGCATCGAGACATGTCTGACCGTGCTAGTGGCGGTACCGACCACGCGTGCCGTATTCATCGAGGGACTAACCTTTCGCCGGATGGCCCAGGATGCACAAATCGTCTATCAGCGAGCAGCGTCGTTCCCGCGTGAAAGTCAACGGAGTGGTGACGCCTTCGCCGGTCGGGGTCGCGATGGAGAACGAAATGTAACCTTCGCCTCCCACGCCCAAGGCCGCAGGGCTTGGCCCGTTCTTTACGAACAGGGTCGTATCCATGATGCGGCCCATCTTGCTCATGTTGCGGACGTTGTTGCTGTGGATGATCGCCGTGTGGCGGAAGCCATGTTCGTAGTACTTCGCCTTCTGGATCGCTTCGTCTACATCGTGGCAGCGAACGAAGGGGATGAACGGCATCATCTGCTCGACGGGAACAAACGGGTTATGCTCGTCCGTTTCGCCGAATACCAGTTCAACGTCGGACGAAATGTTCTTACCGGCGGCGCGGGCCAGGACGGCGGCGTCTTGACCGATGAATTCCTTCGCGGCGACCTGCTTGGTCTTGCCAGGGTCGCCCACCTCAGTGATCGCAACGGAAGTCAGGCGATCGATTTCGCTGGCGTTCAAGCGAACGGCACCCGCTCGTTCCATGGCTCGCATCAGTTCATCGAAGACGGAGTTCACGACGAACACCTCCTTCTCGGCGATGCAGAGCAGGTTGTTATCGTAGCCACCCCCTTGGATGATGCTGCGAGCGGCTCGATCGAGATCGGCCGTCTCGTCGACGACCACCGGTGGATTCCCGGGACCGGCGACAACCGCCTTCTTGCCGCTGTTCAGGGCAGCACGGGCAACTGCGGGGCCACCCGTCACGCAAATCATCGCCACGTCACGGTGATGGAAGATCAAATCAGCCGATTCTAGCGTGGGTTCGGCAATGACGCAGATCAGGTTGTCGATACCGAGGTCGTCGTAAATCGCTTTGTTGAAGCGACGCACACCTTCCACGGCAACCTTCTTGCCGCTGGGGTGAGGGTTCACGACGAGCGTGTTTCCACCAGCGATCATATTGACGGCGTTACCGGTGATGGTGGGCAGCGAGTGCGTTACCGGAGTGATGCAGCCGATCACGCCGAACGGTGCATGCTCGATCACCGCCAGGCCGTGGTCACCGCTGAAGACTTCCGAGCGAAGGAACTCCACGCCGGGCGTCTTACGACCCAGCAGTTCCAGCTTTTCGATCTTATGAGCGAGCTTGCCGATCTTGGTCTCGTTCATTTCCATCGTGCCCAGTTCGACTTTTTGGTCGATCGAGATCTGACGGATGTGATCGATGATCCGTTTGCGATCTTCGATGGTACGTTCCGAAAGCTTCTCGAACGCTTCGCGAGCAGCTCGAACCGCTTCGTCGGCACAATCGAAGATGCCGTAGCGTCCTTTGAAACCGGATGTGACCGGAGGCGCCTTGCCGACTTCGGCGAGCACCTGGGCTACGACATTGCGAATAATGGATTCGTCAAATTGCATGATGATGATATCCTCACGTCAGCACGTGAAAGTGGCTGCCGACTAACTATCCGAGTCACTCTCGGTCTGCTCTTGTTTTGGTTCGGACTTCTTCGGAGTCGCTTCCTTCTTAGCAGCCGGAGCCGGTTTTGCTTTCGGCTTTGGCTCCTGGTTCGGAGCTTCCTCCTGGTCCTCGTCTTCTGTCCGGTCGTAAATGCACATGCTATCGACATGCGCACGATCGACGATTCCGATGACCACACAATCGATCGGCAGGCTCTTGGTTTCCGCAGTTAGACGGGCACTAGAACCTTGCGTAATCAGCACGAAGTCACCGACACCGCTGCCGAGCATGTCGACAGCAACGAAGGTACGTCCCGTGGTTACCAACGACTGACGATCTTTTGCTTCCAATCGATACGGTTCGACTACCAGCAAGCGGTGGCCGACCATCGTGTCGACTTTTTGGGTGGCAATGACCGAACCGGTCACCTTGGCGATAAACATCTTAGGTCGACTCCAACAACTGCTTGGTTTGCCGGGCAACGATGATCTCTTCGTTGGTCGGGATTACCCACAGTTGCGTTTTGCTGTTTGCCGAATGGATCGAAGCCTCTCCCTTGGCGGAATCGTTCTTCGCTTCGTCCAATTCGATTCCCAACTCTTGCAAGTTGGCACATACGTCTCTTCGCAATTGCTTACCGTTTTCGCCGATACCGCCGGTAAAGACGATAGCGTCCGCTCCGCCCAGCTCCACCAACATTCCGCCCAAGTAGCGGCGGACTTCGCTGGTGAACATGTCCAAAGCCAACTGCGCGTCAGCGTTGCCCTCGGCGGCAGCCTGTTCCAGGTCCCGCATGTCGCCACTGAGACCATTGCTCAGGCCGAGCAAGCCACCGTGACTCCCCATGTAGGCGAGCACTTCGGCCAAGCTCATGCCGGTCTTGTCCATCAACAAGGGCAGAACGTACGGATCGAAATCTCCAACCCGGTTGTTCTGTGGCAGGCCGGTTTGTGGACTCATGCCCATGGAGATCCCAGCGCTTTGGCGATTACGAATCGCACAAATGCTGCTGCTTCCACCCAGGTGGCACGAAATCACGCGCAAATCGTCGCGTCCCAACAGTTCGGCACTTCGCGTGGCGATATAGCGATGGCTGGCACCATGAAAGCCCCATTTCTTGACCAGAAATTCATCTGACCATGATTTAGGAATTCCGTAGTAACGCATCCGATCGGGGATCGTCGCGTGAAAGCCGGTTTCAAAGGCGGCAACTAGCGGAATCTCCGGCAGTTGCTCGGAAAGTAATCGCATGGCGGCAATGTAAGGCGGGTTGTGGGCCGGGGCGACATCGTTCATTTCTGCCATCGCAGAAAGGACGTCGTCGTTGACCCGCTGCACGCCTGATACACGTCCACCGTGGACCGCTTTAAATCCGATGGCCGAAACCTCTGCGGCATCTTTCAGGCATCCATGTTCTGCATCGGTGAGTTGCGAAAGGCATTTGCGAACCGCCACGGCATGGTCGGGGACATGCGCCGTGACATCTTCTTTCCAATCGCCAATCTGCACGCTGCAGGAACTCTCGGAAGATCCAATTCGATCGATCCCGCCTCGGGCTAATTGGGTTTCGCTGTCCATATCGAACAAGCGATACTTGAAACTAGTCGAGCCGAGATTTGCTACGAGAACCTTCATCGCGTTTGGACTCCTTTCGCCCGGGGATGCTCCGTGGGGTTACGGCTGGAATGGTACGGCTTAGCTGAAGTAAACGTCGACCAAGCCTTCGGCTGGACGAGGGAGAACGTGGCTACCAGCCAGTTCGCCAACTTGCTGAGCAGCATTGGCACCAGCTTCAACCGCAGCACGAACGCTGCCGACGTCGCCACTGACAACCGTCGAAACCAAACCACCGCCGATGTTGACGCGCTTTACGATCTTCACGTTAGCGGCCTTCGCCATGGCGTCGGTCGCTTCGACCAAACCAACCAAACCCTTGGTTTCAATCAAACCAATTGCGTTTTGCATGGAAAATATTCCTTCGCGGATGTTTCTTAAATGGGGACGGGACTATTCAGCCGAGGTGTAAACCGTTTTGACCGGTGGAGGCAGAACGATGCCGATGTCTTCGTGTGGTCGCGGAATGACCTGCACGCTGACGACTTCGCCCAAACGACCAGCAGCCGCGGCACCAGCATCGGTGGCAGCCTTCACAGCGGCGACGTCGCCGGTGATGAAAGCGGAAACCAGACCGCTGCCAACTTTGTCCCAACCAACGAACGTCACGTTGGCTGCTTTCAACATTGCGTCGGTGGCTTCCACCAAGGTCACAAAGCCCTTGGTTTCAATCATGCCCAACGCTTCCATTACTTTCGCCATGGGGTTTAATCTCCCGAACAAAAAAGGAAACCGTTACTTCAATTCGCATCGCAAAACCGATGCGATGTCTTCAAAACAGGAAATCGGATAAAACGCCTTCGCTGGTCTCGGGCGAGGTCTCAAGGTGCAAAATCATGGAGACCAACGAAAGCGTGATGTGGACTAATGCTTTGTCTTGCAACCACAAGGTTCTTGCTTCAGCAGTTGGATCTCGGTAGCAGCGTCCAGATTGCACGCGTTGCCTTCATCGGTGTCGATGTGAACTTCCAACTTGCTAACGTCATCAGATCGAACCAGCAGGTCTTCAAATGTGGTCGTGCAGCCGAGCGAAGTGATGCGGAGGTTCATACGATCGCCATTCTTCACGCCATAGAACTCGGCATCCCGGTTATTCATGTGGACATGGCGTTCGGCACGGATCACACCTTGGTCAAGCTGCACGGCGCCCTTCGGGCCTACCAGCACGCAGCCAGGGGTACCTTCGATTTTGCCACTTGCGCGAACCGGTGCTTCAATGCCGAGCGATATCGCATCGGTGAACGCCAGTTCGACTTGACTGTAATCACGTGTCGGACCGAGCACGCGTACTTTCTCGAGCATACGGCGACGTGGGCCGACAACCATGACGGTCTCTTCCGCGGCGTAAAAGCCGTCTTGGTAGAGATCCTTCATCGGGGTCAGGACGTGGCCAGGACCGAACAAGGTTTCGACATGGGCGTCGGTCAGGTGGATGTGACGAGCCGAGATGCTGACGACCAACTTCGGGGCGGCTGGTGTCTGCACCGAAACCGGATGAATCGGATCGCCACCGCTCTGCGAAAGAACGATTTGACGTACGATTTGTTCGATAGTGGCGTGATCGATATTGAGTGAGGAACTCATCGTTATTGGGAACCCTTTAAGGGGTTAACTGGCTTTGTGGGACATGGGGCGATCCATGATCGCTAATTCGGCGGGAGCGACGATCAGCTCGACATTGGCGTCGCGAACTTTCTGTTGCCAACTTTCCGAGATCTCGTGATCAACCACGAGCTTGTCGACCTCGGACAATTCGCACATCTGGGCCAGGCTTTGCCGACCGAATTTCGTGCTGTCGGCAACGATAATAACCTCGCCGCCAGCTTTCATCATGGCCCGCTCGGTTTCCACGAGCAGGAGGTTGCTGTTGTACAGCCCTTGTTCGGTGATACCTGCTACGCTCAAAACGGCTCGTCGGGCACTAAGTCGCGCGATCATTTCATTCGCGTAGGGACCAAGCGAAACGCCTGTCGCGCTGTGGACGTAGCCCCCGAGCAGGATCAATTCCGTGGTGTTGCTGGCCATGAACAAGTTGGCCACCGGCAACGAATTGGTCACGATCTGTAGGGTACGCCCGACCAGCATCTGGGCTAGTTCGTACGTAGTGCTGCCGCCGTCAAGGATGACCGTGTCGCCATCTTCGATCAGCTGCGCCGCGGCCCTGGCAATTTGCCGTTTCTTACTCCACTGCATTTCGTGGCGGAGCTCGAAGTGAGGCAAGTTGGGGGATGGACCGGTGTAAAAAACTCCCCCGTGCGTCCTGCGAGCCGACCCAGCTTCTTCCAGCTGTTCCACATCGCGACGGACCGTCGATTCGGAGACCTCCAACTCTTGCGCTAATTCTGGCAATGAGGCGAAGCCACGGGCTCGCACCAGTTCCAAAAGTCGCGTTCGTCGGACGTCCGCTTGCATGTGGGGAAGATTGGGGGCTTGAGAGAGGGTATTAACTCAACCGAGTTAAAACACCTAGATTATGCATCCCGAATTGCCAACAATCAATCAGATGATGCCACAATTCTTTCAAAATTCACGCATTCGGTCTCTGTCGTGGCCCTAATTCTTCGCTAAAACGCAAAAAAGCCCCACTTTGAGTACGATTAGGATAAACAGTATTGCGAATATAGGGATCGTTAGGGCTGGAATCGGCATGAATGAAAGAAGTTGGTCACCATCTGATAGTTTCCCGTCATCTGTGTGCCGCGAAGTTATAGGATGACTGGGAAAATTGTAACGCGCATCACACAGCGTGCAGAGAGGCGCATGCCGGGAAATTGCTAGCGTTTTTCTGTGAGCCGGCTACCGCGGTAGCACGGTGACCTTGCGCCCATGGATGGCCACCCGGCCCTCAGCGAGGGCTTGAATTGCCGCGGGATAAGCGTGGCATTCGGTCTCGAAGACTCGCTCTGCCAAGGCTTGCGGCGTGTCTTCCGGAAAGACTTCGACGACCGATTGAGTGATGATTGGTCCGTGATCGTAATCATCGTCGACAAAGTGAACCGTGCATCCGCTTACCTTGGCGCCGTACTCTAGGACCGCAGCATGGACCCGCGAACCGTAGAAGCCGGCGCCGCAGAACGAAGGGATCAGCGATGGGTGGATATTCACCACGTGGTTCTCGAAGTCTGGGGGAATGGCGACTTGTTTGAGAAATCCTCCCATGACGACAAGCTCGGTTCCCGCTTTGCGACAAGCGTGAAAGATCGTAGCTGAGAAGTCGGCGATTTCGGGATGATCTTGAACCGTGACGATCTTGCAGGGAATGTTCGCGTCGTTGGCGTATACCATGCCCTTGGCGGTTCGGCTGCTGGAGATCACCAGGACGACTTCCAAAGGAAGATTGTCCTGCTCGATTCGCTCAAGCAGATTGCGTAGCGTCGTCCCGCCGCCTGAAATCAAGACGGCGATCTTCAGCGGATTGTCCGCCGTATGTTTCGTGAATATCGGCGCTGGTTGCGTCATACTTGTTTCACGTAAATTCGGACTTCGCTGTCGGCGATGGTCGTGGTGTTCGGTTCAACGCCAGCGATGGCTTGGTTGTGGACGCTCTTGGCCAAGGTTTCACTTTGGATGTAGTCGGCGAACTTCTCGACTGCGGTTCCCACTTCGGTCGATTCGGTGACGATGCCAACTTCGATCTGAGCCGTGTACTCTAAGTCCAATTCCTTTCGCTTGTCCTGGATGAGACGCACGAGGTCCTTGATGTAGCCTTCCTGAATCAACTCGGGTGTCAGCTCGGTATTGAGCACCACAACGCAGAGCTTTCCTTGAGCGGCAGCCCAGCCTTCTTTGGCGGTTAAGCGAACTTGAATGTCTTCGTTATCGAAGGTGAGCGATTCGCCTTCGATCGTCAGAGTAAAGGCGCCCGCGGTCTGAAGCGTGTTCAGCAAAGCCGTCGCGTCGGTCTGGCCAAGCACCTTTTTTACGGTCGGCAGGAGCTTGCCAACACGTGGGCCCAGCCGTTTGAAGTTGGGCTGGATCTGGTAATTGATGTACTCGTCGGCGTCCTGTGTGAATGCGACTTCCTTGACGTTCAACTCCTCGCAAAGCAACGCACTGTGCGATTCGAGCCAATCGCAATGCGTGTTGTCGGCCAGCACAACTTCCACTTTGGAAAGAGGTTGGCGAACCTTAAGTTTCTCGTTCATACGGGCCTGACGACCGAGCGAGGCGACTTCTCGCAGGAGTTCCATTCGCTGGGAAAGCTGCGTATCAATGGCCTTGGTATCAACTTCGGGGAAGTCGCAAAGATGCACACTTAACGCCGCTTTCTCGCCAAAGATGCCGGCCAAGTTTTGCCACAAGGTATCGGACAGGAACGGAACGAAGGGAGCGATCACCTGACAGGTGGTCAGCAAGCATTCGTACAGCGTCCAGTAGGCATCCAGCTTGTCGGCCGATTGCTTGTCCTTCGCCCAGAATCGATCACGGCTGCGGCGAACATACCAATTGGAAAGTCCGTCGACGAACTCGTTGATCGCGGCACACGCGTTGTAGTTGTCGTAGGCGTCCATACGACTGGTGACCGTTTCGACCATCCGATTCAATTCGCTGAGAATCCAGCGATCGAGTTCGCTGCGTTGGGCCACCGAGCGTGCACCTGAGGCTCCATCGAAATGGTTGGCCAGTCCAGCAGCGAGATTGTCGACCGACTTCTCCGGTTCGAAGCCATCGATGTTGGCGTAGATCACGAAGAAGCTGTAGACGTTCCACAAACGGAGCAGGAACTCAGGGATGCTGTCCTTGATTGACTGCTCGTTGTAGCGGATCGAAGTCCATGGTGGCTGATTCGCATACAGGTACCATCGCAGTGCGTCAGCACCGTAGCGATCGAAGATCTCCGTCGGCTCGCGATAGTTTCGCTTGCTCTTCGACATCTTCTGACCATCTTCGCCCAGCATGAGGCCGAGCACGATGCAGTTCTTGAATGGATGCGGGTACGCGTGTGGTTCGGTCTTGCCTTCTTCGTCTTTACCGAACAGTAGCGTGCTGATCGCCAATTGGCTGTAGAACCAGCCACGGGTTTGGTCGATTGCTTCGCTGATGAAATCGGCCGGGAATTGGGCGTCAAAATTCTTTTCGCCGTTATGAGGGTAGCCCCACTGAGCGAACGGCATCGCGCCAGAATCGTACCAACAGTCGATCACTTCGGGCACGCGTTTCATTCGCGCCCCTTCCGCAAACGGCGAGTCGTAGGTGATCTCGTCGATATACGGCTTGTGGATCATCAAGTCGTCGACCAGGTCTGGATTTTCAGCTTTGGCCTTCTCCCAAACGTCGAAGCCTGCGGCACCTGGCTTCTCTTGCAGTTCGGCGTAGCTGGCGACCGCTTCTCCCTTGCCGGTTTCCTGGCAAACCCAGATGGGCAGCGGTGTTCCCCAGTAGCGTTCACGCGAAAGGGCCCAGTCGACGTTGCTTTCCAGGAAGTTTCCGAAGCGGCCGTCACGAATGTGTTCCGGCAACCAGTTGATTTGCTGGTTGTTGGCCAGCATCTGGTCTTTGAATTTGGTCGTGCGGATGAACCAGCTTTCTCGCGGGTATTGGATCAACGGATCGTCTTCGGCACGCCAACAGAAAGGATAATCGTGCAGGTACTGATCCAACAGGAACAAGATCCCCCGTTCTTTCAGTTCACGCGAGATGTCCTTATCGGCTTCTTTCACCCAGCGCCCCTGATAGTCAGGTGCTTCGTCGGTGAACTTTCCGTCCGGGCCAACACTACAGATCAACGCTGGGCCTTCGCCGGGCTCGAAGCGATCTTGCTCAGCAGCGAGAACTTCGTAGTCGACTTCACCAAACGCTGGAGCTTGATGGACCAGGCCAGTTCCGCTATCGGTCGTCACAAAATCGGCCGCCACGATTCGCCAGGCGATATGTTGTTTCTCGCCGGTTTTCAGTGTGCCTTCGGTGTTGCCGAGGTCTTTGTAGTAGTAGTCGAAGGGGGGGCGATAGCGCTTGCCGAGGAGGGCTTCCCCTTTTTGGGTGTCGACTACCTTCCATTTATGTTTCGCTTTAGCAGAGATGGCCTCGACCAACGCTTCAGCGACGATCAGCTTTTCACCTGATTCCTCGTCTTGAACCGTAGCGTAGGAGAGCTCTGGGTGAACGGCTGCAAACTGATTACTTGGCAACGTCCAAGGTGTCGTCGTCCAGACTAAGAGCGCGGTATCTTCCTCGTCCAGCAGCGGGAAGCGAACGTAAACGCTGGGATCAGCAACTTGGCGGTACCCTTGGCCCACTTCGCCAGAGCTGAGTGCGGTTCCACCCTGGGCCCACCACCAGACGATCTTGTGACCCTGATAGAGTAGACCGCGATCGTATAAGTTCTTCAGTGACCACCACACGCTTTCAACGAAGCTCTTGTGGTAGGTGACGTATGCTTCTTCCAAGTTGACCCAAAAGCCGAGACGCTGCGTCAGGCGTTCCCACTCTTGCATGTAGCGCCAGACGCTGGCCTGGCATTTGTGGATGAACGGTTCGACGCCGTAGTTCTCGATCTCTTCCTTCGAATGGATCCCGAGTTCTTTACAGACCTCGACTTCCACCGGCAGACCATGGGTGTCCCAGCCTGCTTTTCGTTCGCAGTAATAACCCCGCATCGTGCGATAGCGCGGGAATACGTCTTTGATCGCACGCGTTAAGCAGTGCCCAGGATGAGGCATGCCGTTAGCGGTCGGTGGACCCTCGTAAAAGACGAACGGCTTGTTGCCGGCTCGTGCTTCGAGCGACTTTTCGTAAATCTGATTCTCTTGCCAATACTCGAGGATTTTGGTTTCCATGGCGGGAAACGAAACATTCTGGGGGATGCTTTCAAACATCGAATCTCATCTTCCTCGGAGCATTAAACCAAGGAAGGAGCGTCGCTGCTCCTTCCACTGAACCCTCAACTGGGTGAAGGCCGGTTAAAGAACACGGCCTCCTTATAAGACTTATCGGGACGAAACTAGGTTCACCAGCGGTAACCTAATCGTCATCGTCACCTTCTTCCTTTTCTTCTTCCTCGGAATCGGATTCTTCCGATTCTTCCTCGTCGTCGAAGAATTCTTCTTCGAAGCCTTCGTCGTCATCTTCTTCTTCGATTAAGTCATCCTCGAAGGAATCGTCATCAGGTGTGCTTTCGTCTTCGAATTCCTCGAAGTCTTCGTCGAAGTCGTCGTCGAAGTCATCCTCATCGAAATCCTCTTCGACATCTTCGTCGTATTCGTCATCGGTCGCTACAATCGAATCAGACGGAAAGTTGCCGTGGGGTAGTTGCCACTGGAGGGAATCGTCGGACATTACAAACCTTCGGTCGAATAAACGGAACGCGGATCTCGCGGGTACTGTCAGCTCGCAGAATGGAAACCGAATCCTGAGATTAGAAAAGCCAGACCCCCGTCTCGTCAACCACCGCGCAGGCGAAAACTACGGTGTCGGAAGCATTTACGGTGATTACCCATGAATTTACCGCGAGGTCAGGTTGTTGCCGTTTGTTTGTCGAATGGGGGAATCCCCCGCCGTCCTGTCGTGTCGGCTGAATTGACCCCACAAGGATTGAAGGGGGACGGTCATCGTTACGACCAGCACTATGCTCCGCAGCGTGCCGTAACCTTGTTCAATCAGGAACTACTCGAACGATTTGCCGATGGGGTCACACCTTTCCCCCCAGGCAGCGTTGGCGAGAACATTACGATCATGGGGATCGATCTAACCACGCTGATGCCAGGGCAGTGTTTAACGATCGGCGAGGCAAAGATTCGGCTCGAGAAACGGTGGAAGCCGTGTCATGCCAAAGATGCTGCCACTGGCGAAGTGGCACCAAACACGGCGGAGCTTTACGGATATTTCGCCAGTGTCGTCACATCTGCCAGCTTGCAGGCAGGGCAGGTCGTTGAAGCGTGTGACGACCAATAGAGCCAACGAGAGATCCCAGCGAGGTCAGTTGCTCGCCGGGAACTTCTCATTGGGAAAGTACTAAAAGAAACAGGCCCTGATAACGAGTGCGTCATCCAGGCCTGTTAAGTGTCGAGTTCCGTGTCCCAGTAAGCTTCGCTAACGAACTTACTCCAGGACTCGATCCTGACTCTTCTGGCCGCGTAAACAGGCGTCCATCTCGGACGAATCGGATCCTTGCGAAGCGGCATATGCGCTTCAACCGGCGTGCGATTGGCCTTGCGATGATTGCAGTCGACACATGCCAACACGCAG
Organism: Blastopirellula marina; assembly: GCF_002967765.1. Classification (NCBI taxonomy): domain Bacteria; kingdom Pseudomonadati; phylum Planctomycetota; class Planctomycetia; order Pirellulales; family Pirellulaceae; genus Blastopirellula; species Blastopirellula marina. The sequence goes on from NZ_PUHY01000015.1 coordinate 448,928, forward strand.
TTTTCCCAGGAAGACTCGCCTCCCTTGCTGCGCGGCGTCACGTGGTCGATCGTCAGGTACTCGCTGCCAGGCCGCGAACCGCAGTACTGGCACATATATTGGTCTCGCTTGAACACATTACGACGGCTGAACGTCACTGTGTTCCGCGGAACGCGGTCGTAATTGACCAACGAAACCACTTCCGGAATCCGGATCTTGAGCAGTTGCGAAGAGATGAATGGCTCATCCTTGCCTGGGACCAAACGCGACCAGTCCTCCCACGAGTACAACTGATAGCTGTGCGGGTCGACAACACGAGCCGTTCCGCTGAAAACTTGCGTCAGCGAACGAGCCACCGAAGCCACACCGACAGGCTGCCAGTTGCGGTTGAGGACAAGCGTTGGCCTCTCCAATAAGACCGACATGAATCTGGTTTCTCCCTCGTTTCGGAAGGCGACCGATCGGATTCGAACCGAACACACTCTCTGGCATGTCAGAGAGCACTCGTGCCACCGAGCCACGGCTGCCAATACAACGAAAATGAAATGGGCGTAGGGGCTGGGAAGGGGGTACAAGGTCTAGACCCCGACCGTTCGCGTTCGGTAGTCCGACGTGTAAGACCTTCAACATAACATAGTTCCGACCAAAAACGCCAACATTTCAGGGGAACCCGTGGAAGGCACTTTGGTCGAGGCTGGACGAACTGTAAGCCAATCGTGTTAAGGGGGTGAGAAGGGCGTGGCAAAACGTGGAAAAATTGTCGATAACGTGTCGATCGTTACCCTTGTTTGGCCAGGATCTGCCCCGCTATTTCCCGAGGTCATTGGCTTACATCCATCTGCATTAAAAGACCGCATTACCCGGTAAGGGTTCACAAATGAGGGGAAAACTATTGGGGGCGTTTGCTGCTACCTGTTAGAATGAAGCTTCTTCGTTGAGTACCCACCATTGACTCCTCTCCTCCTTCGAGATCTGCCCATGAGATGTCTATCGCGATTTGCGTCTGCTGTTTCTTGTTTTCTCCTCGTCTTGTCAGCGACTCCGATGCTTCACGCACAGCAAGAACAAGTCATTTACGACGAAGCGGACATCCCGAAGTTCACCTTGCCTGATCCCTTGGTTGCGGCAGACGGAACGAAGATCGACTCTGCCCAAGCCTGGAACGAAATTCGCCGGCCTGAGTTGATGGAGCTTTTCGAGCAAGAGGTCTACGGCAAAGCCCCACCGGCTCCGGAAAAGATCGCCTTTAAGGTTACGGAATCCTCCGACGATGCCCTTGGTGGCAAGGCTCGACGGCGACAAGTCGCAATTCAGCTGACCGATGATCCCAAGGGACCGGTCATGAATCTTCTGATTTACCTTCCAAAGACCGATCAGCCCGTTCCAACGTTCATGACACTAAATTTCTTCGGCAATGCGTCGATCGAAAACGACCCCGCAATTCAGCTGCCGCAAAGCTGGTTGCGAAATAGCTCGGACAAGGGTGTCGACGATCATAAGGCGACCGAGAAACTTCGTGGCGCGAGCAGTTCGCGTTGGCCGGTCGAGATGATTGTGGAAAATGGTTACGGTCTGGCGACCGCTTACTATGGCGACATCGACCCAGACTTCGACGACAAGTTCCAGAACGGAATCCATCCTTACTTCTACAAAGAAGGACAGAAAACTCCGCAGCCCGATCAGTGGGGAAGCATCGCTGCATGGGCCTGGGGAATGAGTCGCGGCTTGGATTATCTGGAAGAAGATAAGGAAGTCGATGGCTCGAAAGTGATTGCGATGGGACATTCCCGTCTGGGCAAAACGGCCCTATGGGCAGGAGCTTCAGATCCTCGCTTTGCCGCGGTAATCTCGAACAATTCAGGCTGTGGTGGGGCGGCATTGTCGCGACGTCGCTTCGGTGAATCGGTCAAACGGATCAACACGTCGTTTCCCCATTGGTTTTGCGATAACTTTGTAAAGTACAACCATAACGAGGACGCCTGCCCGGTTGATCAGCACGAGCTGATCGCGTTGATTGCGCCGCGACCTTGCTTGGTTTGCAGTGCGGAAGAAGATCGATGGGCCGATCCACACGGCGAATTTCTCTCGGCTCACTATGCTAGTCCGGTGTACGAACTGTTGGGCGTTGAAGGATTGACCGCAGAAGAGATGCCGAAGGTCGACGAGCCGGTGCTAAGTCGCTTGGGTTACGTGATTCGACCCGGTAAGCATGATGTTCTCGTTTCCGATTGGCAGCGTTACATGCAGTTCGCTGACGCCCACGTCATGGGGAAGGGCAAGTAATCGCCACTGGCGGTCTGCCAGGGTGATTTGGTAGAACAGCGGGTATCGTAACCTCGATTCCCGCAGGAGCCCCAGCGTGAAACTGATTGTCGCCGTCATTCAGCCCACCAAGTTAGACAGTGTTCGGACCGCTTTGGCCGAAACCGCAGTCGAACGCCTGACGGTTTTCGATGCCGAAGGTTACGGTCGGCAGCGTGGGCAAACGGCCACGTTTCGTGGGATTGAGTACCAAACAAATCTGCTGCGGAAGGTGATTATCGAAGTCGCGGTGAATGATGACTTCCTTGAACGGACGCTGTCCATCATCGAGAATGTGGCCCGCACCGGTCAGGAAGGGAACATCGGCGACGGGAAGATCTTAGTCTTACCGATCGAGCAGGTCGTTCAAATTGGGGGCAAGGAACGCGGTCCGTCCGCCGTTTGATTTGCGATAGAACCAGGATAGCCAGTGATTCTCTACTTTACTGCCGACTTGATGTCGACATCGCGCGTGCAAGGGCCTGCCAATGCTCAAGGGATCTCGTTGAAGGTCATTGGATCGAAGAAAGGTCTGATTGATACCATCGACGACGATACGACGGCGCTGGTCGTCGATTTGAACCCACCGGCGCGTGATGCGATCAGTGCGATTCAGGAAGCCAAGGCGAAACGTCCCGATTTACACGTGCTGGTACATGGTCCCCACGTGCAGGTCGATTTGCTCGCCCAAGCGAAAGACGCCGGGGCAGAAGTGCTGACCAATGGTCAGTTTCATCAGCAAGTCGGATCGATTCTGGCCCAACTCGCCGCCAGGTAAGCTGCATCTTGTGCCGCGCCACACAGCGGCGACCGTAGCCGCAGATTAGGTGGATTCCGGCTTATCTGTTTCTTCTTCGCTGCCGTCTAAGCCCTTGTTAAGGGCTGGCATGGCGAATCGTGGTTGATTGTCGTCGAGGACGATTTCATCCATCTCTGCCTGGTCAACGTCGCGCCGCAGCAGCAGGTAGATCCCTGCGAATACCGAGAAGAAGTAGCCGAATGCGTAGGCTGGCACTAAGCGAACGATCGCGTTTCCCCAGAATCGCCAGATCGGGCCGGAGACAGGATGTTTGGAAATGGCCAGCGTCTGGTCAATCCCTTGGCCCCAGTGCAGGCCGGTATCTAATGCAAGGGCCATGATGTTGGCCAGCAAGGTAATCGCAAACAAGCCGACCGATCCTGCAAGTACTGCGATAATCAAATACCACAGGTAGTGAAACGGTCGCTGCGTGATGTAAGCGTAGCTACGACTGAGGGCGTCGAAGTGATCGGAATTCTCGGTACTGATCGCACCCCACATTAAGGGCCAGCCGACGAGCAGCGGAACCAGTAACATTCCGATGGCGAATGCCACGAACACGGCAATGAAGCCTAAGATGCCGGTCACAACGGCAACCCAAGTCCCCAGCCAATTCAAAAGGCCAATCGCCAGAAGAATTGTCATGAGCAATGCCACGCCAATCAGGGGGAAAATCGGAGCCAGGAAGTATCCGAGGAATTTACGCCGGGCATGCCCCATAGCGCCCTTCATGCCACAGCGATCGTTGATCGAGAATTCCATCGCCGCGATTCGAGAGATGGCGCCACCAAATATGGCCAACGTTGCCGCATACCAAAGGATGAGAAAGACTCGCTTCAATCCGCCGAGAAAGGTGAAGTTCCGCTCGAATACCAACTGATACAACGGGCGTAATGGTGTTGTCAAAAAAGACGCCAGTCGCTGGGCAGGTGGCGACATCTCAAGGGCCATTTCGGCCGAGGATTGTTCTGCCAGAGAGGCGGCTTCCACTTCCGCTACGGGAAGCTCAGGAGTGCCTCGATAGGTGAAGACGGTATCGCCAATCCAAAGTCCGATGCTTAGCACGCAGACGCCGATGTAGGCGATGAACATAACCCGCAGATAGAATCCAATCAGAGCCGCCCGAAAGAGGATCAGCCATGGGAAACATTCGTGCCACGAAATGGCTCGTAGTAGACCGCGCTCCTCCGACATGCAGCTAACTCCTCTTCACCTACGGGTAAATTCGAGCCCGAATTATAGGCAGAGAGGCAAACCATTAAAACGTCACTACCACGATTCTTCGTCTTCGTCGGCGTCGTTTTCGATTGGTTGGTTGGCTTGTTCCTCCAGATGCTTTTCGATATCCAGAGGCAGCGAGTGCTCTTCATCGAGCCAATGCCCCAAATCGATCTGGCGGCATCGTTCGCTGCAAAATGGCATCGCAACCGTGTAGTCACTCTCGAACATGTGACGGCACGTGGGACAGCGCAGGGGAGCCATATCGGGCCTCCTTCCGATGGGGAGCAGTCCTAGCTGGACGACGAATTCGAGCTAGAGCTTCCCTTCGAGTCACTTTTCTTAGCGGGCTTGGACGATTCGCTACTTTTCGAGCCCTTTTCAGCGCTCTTCTTATACGAATCGCTGCGGTAATCGGTGATGTAAAAACCAGATCCCTTGAATAGCAGTCCACCGCCGGTGCTGAACAGACGACGCAGTTTCTTCTTCTTGCACTCTGGGCATTTGGTCAGAGGATCGGCCGAAATCGACTGGAATTCCTCAAATTTGTGATTGCAAGCGTCGCACTGGTATTCGTAGGTGGGCATTACACGACAACCTCTTTCAGGCCTATAAAATGTTTCGTCTGCTAATTATACCAACAACCACGTCAGCGGTTTTCCACACATCGTCGCACGCCGCCTGTCTGTGGGGGAAGATGCTGGCGAATTTATTCGGGAGCCTTCGATACGATAACCTGGCTAGGGCGAATGACACGTTCAAACAGCTTGTACCCAACCTGGGCGACATGCAGTACCGTACCCGGTTCGACGTCGGCGCTGGGCTGCTGCAAGATGGCATCGTGCAGGTTCGGATCGAACGGTTGCCCCTGGGCGTCGATCGGTTCGCAGCCACGCTTCTTCATCGCTTCCAGCAACTGCTTTTCGACGATCTTGATCCCGTCGAGGATTCCGTTAGCGACTTCGGTTTTCTCGGCCGATTCGATTCCCCGTTGAAGATTGTCGACAACCGGCAAGAGATCGGAAAGAAGCGGAGAGTTGGCGTACTTCAGTTCGTCTTCCCGTTCGCGACGCATCCGCTTGCGGAAGTTTTCGAGATCGGCTTGAGCGATCAACACGCGTTTCTCGGCATCGACAAGCTCTTGTTTGAGTTGATCGATTTCCGCATCGGAGGCAGCGAAAAAAGCATCGGCCGAATCACCAGCCGCGTCGCCTTGCGGATTGTTTTCGGATTGGGTTGGGTCTTCGGAAGGATCCATTTTAGGATGTTCTGCAGCCACGGTTCAGGCTCCTTGTTCAGCTTGACTTCTTCTTTGTTTCTTTTTCGTCATTCGACGAGAACAAGTAGTCTCGGATCGATTCCAGGAACGACTTGCGATGCGGGCTCACGTTTGTATGTTCGTACTCGGCTAAGTCTCGCAGCAGTTCCTCTTGCTTCGGATCGAGCTTCTTGGGGACCTCGATGTAGGTCTGCACGTACAAATCGCCATGCCCGCGACCGTGTGGGTCAGGCATCCCTTTGCCACGCATCTTGAACACTTCCGACGAACCGGAACCAGCCGGCACGCTGAGCGTTGCGGGACCGTTGAGGGTCGGAACTTCAATCTCGCTACCCAAGACTGCCTGGGTGTAAGTAATTGGCATCTTGAGGATCAGGTGATCCCCCTCGCGTTCAAAGATGCGATGTTTGCGGATCGAGATATGACAGTAGCAATCACCCGGAGGGCCACCATCAGGGCTGGGCTGACCTTCACCTGCCAAACGAACACGCATGCCGTCGTCGACCCCGGCCGGAATGGAGACGTCCATGTTCACACGACGCGTTGTGAACCCATTGCCACGACATTCGGGGCAAGGATCGCTGATGATTGTTCCTTGTCCACCGCACGATGGGCAAGTCGTTTGAACCCGCAAAATGCCAGCCTGCTGGACCACCTGTCCTAGGCCACCGCAACGGTTACAAGGTTCCGGCTGCGATCCAGGTTTGGCTCCCGAGCCATTGCACGGTCCACACGCGACTCGGCGATCGACTTGGATTTCACGTTGAACGCCGGTTGCCGCTTCTTCCAGGTCGAGCGTGACACGAACTTGGATGTCGGCACCTTTGCGGACGCGTCTGCGACCACCGCGGCCGCCGCCCCGGCCGAAGATATCGCTGAAGACACCGCCCCCAAAGATATCGCCGAATGCTTCCATGATGTCTTCGACGTCGTGAAAGCTGGATCGCTGGTTGCCACCTTCGACACCGGCGTGTCCGTACTGGTCGTAACGAGCTCGTTTATCGGAATCGCTGAGGACTTCGTAAGCTTCGGCGGCAGCCTTAAAGCGAACGACGGCGTCCTCGTCACCCGGGTTTGAATCGGGATGATACTTGATCGCTAACTTGCGATAGGCCTTCGAGATTTCACCCTGCGATGCAGAGCGTTCTACTCCCAGGACTTCGTAATAGTCGATTTTTGTTGCCATCTTGTTCTCACCTAGGCGGAGGTAGAAGCAAAACGGGCTGGTCCCTCGAAGAGATTCAGCCCGTTATTATTTTCGTCCATGGCATTCCATCTTGTTGAGGGGATGCCAGGTTGGTTCGGCAAAACCTCCGGTTTAGCGAACGACGCCCTCAGGGGCACGCTTGCCGTCTTCCTTTTCGAGGTTGGTAACCAACGCTTCCGTGGTCAACAGCAAACCAGCGATGCTGGCTGCGTTGCTCAGCGCGGTCCGCACAACCTTGGCAGGATCGATGACGCCAGCTTTGACCATGTCGACGTACTCGCCTTTGTAAGCGTCGTAGCCAAAATTCGTCGACTTCTGCTGGACTTCGTCGACAACCACGTTGCCGTCGATGCCGCAGTTGTCTGCGATCTGACGCATTGGAGCAGGCAAAGCCTTGAGGATGATGTCGACGCCGATCTTTTCGTCGCCACGGGCAGAAGAACGAGCCTTCTCGACCGCTTCGATCGCACGGACCAAAGCAACACCACCCCCTGGGAGAACGCCTTCTTCGACCGCAGCACGAGTTGCATGCAGGGCGTCTTCAACACGGGCCTTGGTCTGCTTCATTTCAGCTTCGGTTTCGGCACCGACCGAGATTACGGCAACACCACCGGAAAGCTTTGCCAGACGTTCCTGGTACTTTTCGCGATCGTATTCGCTGTCGGTCTCTTCGATCTGCCGCTTCAGCTGAGCAATTCGGCTTTCAAGGGCTTTCTTATCTCCACCACCTTCGACGATAGTCGTCTTGTCCTTGGTGATGTTGATCTTCTTAGCCGAACCTAGCTGGCTTAGTTGGACCTTGTCGAGCGTGATGCCCAGATCTTCGCTAATCACGGTTCCACCGGTCAGAACGGCCATGTCGGCGAGCATTGCCTTGCGGCGATCGCCGAAGCCTGGAGCCTTGACGGCAGCGATGTTCAGCACACCACGCAGACGGTTGACGACGAGGGCGGTCAGTGCTTCCCCTTCGATGTCTTCAGCGACGATCAACAGCGGCTTGCCGGTGTTGCCGACCTGTTCGAGAAGTGGAATCAGCTCACGCAGATTACTGATCTTCTTTTCGTGGTACAGGATGTAGGCGTCTTCCATCTCCACGTCCATTTCGGCTGGACGGTTGATGAAGTAAGGGGAGATATAACCCTTATCGAACTGCATCCCTTCGACATAATCGACGGTCGTTTCACGGCTCTTGCCTTCTTCGACAGTGATCACGCCATCTTGACCAACACGATGTAGTGCTTCGGCCAACAGTTCGCCGATTGCTCGGTCGTTGTTCGCACTGATGCTACCGATGTTGGCCACGTCATCCTTGCTGTTGACTGGCTTGGCCAGATTCAGCAGGAAGTCTTCAGCTGCAGCGACGGCCTTTTCAATACCACGACGAATCGCGGTTGGATTGCTACCAGCAACGATGTTGCGGATGCCTTCCTTGAAAATAGCTCGGGCCAAGACGGTGGCGGTAGTCGTACCGTCACCAGCGACGTCCGAAGTCTTGCTGGCGACTTCGTTGACCAACTTGGCGCCCATGTTTTCGAACCGGTCTTCCAGTTCGATTTCCTTGGCTACGGTCACACCGTCTTTGGTAACGGTCGGGCCGCCGAACGACTTGTTGATGATCACGTTCCGGCCGGTTGGGCCCATCGTGACGGCGACAGCGTCGGCCAGCTTGTCGATGCCCTTGAGCATCTTGGATCGGGCATGATCCTCGAAAAGCAGTTGTTTTGCCACGCTAAGAATCCTTATGTGATAAAAACTGAATGCGGTTTAGGACAAGACGAAATCTGAACGGAGAAGGTTAGTCGTTGACAACCTTGGCCAGGATTTCGGTCTCGCGAAGGATCTTGTACTCGTCTCCATCGATTTCGATATCGCTGCCGCTGTACTTGCCGTAGATGACTTCGTCGCCAATAGCAACCGACAATTCTGCACGGCTGCCGCTATCCAACAGCTTGCCAGGGCCGACGGCCAGGACGGTACCACGTTGTGGCTTTTCCTGAGCCGAGTCAGGCAGAACGATACCACCAGCGGTGGTTTCTTCCGCTTCCAGCGGCTGAACAACGATGCGGTCATCCAAAGTGCGAATCTTCAGACTCTTCGCCATGGGTGCTTATCCTTAAAACTTATTCAGGGGTATGTTGAGTATTTGTAACTTTGTTTTGAGAGAAAGAGATCGGGCGAGGGCCTGAATTACATCATGCCAGGCATTCCCATGCCGCCCATGCCACCCATTCCTCCCATGCCCATGCCGCCCATTCCACCCATGCCGCCATGGTCATGGTGGTCGTGGTGATCGCCGCCTTCATCTTCCGAAGGAATGTCGGTGACCAGCGAATCGGTTGTCAGCAACAGAGCAGCCACACTCGCAGCGTTTTGCAGAGCCGTACGAACCACCTTGGCCGGATCGATCACACCAGCATCGACCAGGTCTTCGTAGTTGCCGGTATCGGCGTTGAAGCCTTCGGTGGCCTTCTTCTGCTGGCGAACTCGATTAACGACCACACCGCCATCGAGGCCAGCGTTTTCAGCAATCGTGCGAAGTGGATATTCGAGCACCTTGGCGACAATCTCGGCACCGTGCTTTTCGTCCCCTTCAACGTCCAGCTTCTTCAATGCCTTTTCGGCTCGCAGGAGAGCAATACCACCGCCGGGAACGATACCTTCTTGCAGGGCGGCCTGGGTAGCGCTCTTGGCGTCGACCAACAGGTCCTTACGTTCCTTCATTTCGGTTTCGGTAACCGCACCGCAGTTAATCTGAGCGACGCCACCGGCCAGTTTGGCCAAACGTTCCTGCAGCTTTTCGCGATCGTATTCGCTGTCGGTTGCTTCGATTTCGTTACGGATCTGAGCAGCCCGACCTTCGATGTCAGCCTTCTTGCCGGCACCACCGACCATCACGGTGTCGCTGGCGGTCAGTTTGACCTTCTTAGCACGACCCAGGTTCGAGGTCTTTACGCTCTCCAGATCGATACCGAGGTCCTTGAAGATGGCGGTACCGCCGGTCAACGTTGCGATGTCACCGAGCATGGCCTTACGGCGATCGCCGTAGCCAGGTGCCTTGACGGCAGCGACATTCAAGATGCCACGCATCTTGTTGACGACCAGCGTTGCGAGAGCTTCACCGTCGACGTCTTCAGCAATGATCAGCAGTGGCTTGTTGGCTTTACTGATGGCTTCGAGCAGCGGGACCAGCTTCTTAGCGGACGAGATCTTTTCCTCGAACAGCAAGATATAGCAGTCGTCGAGTTCGACGGTTTGGCTATCTTCGTCGGTGACGAAGTGTGGGGAGAGGAAACCGCGATCGAACTGCATACCTTCGACAAAGTCGACGGTCGTTTCGCTTCCACGGCCTTCTTCAACGGTGATAACACCGTCTTTACCGACCTTCAGGAAAGCTTCGGCGAGAACCTTGCCGATGGTCGAATCATTGTTACCAGCGATCGAAGCGATTTGTTCGATTTGCTTCTTGCTCTTTTCGTCGATCTTGGTCGCCGACTTCTGAACGGCGGCACCAACGGCGTCGGCGGCCTTCAGAATGCCACGCTGCAAGGCCATGCCGTCCGCACCAGCGGCCAGCATCTTAAGACCTTCACGAAAAATGCCTTCAGCTAACACGGTAGCGGTGGTGGTACCATCGCCAGCGACGTCGTTCGTTTTGCTGGCGGCTTCCTTGACCAACTGGCAGGCCAGGTTTTCGTAGACATCATCCAGTTCGATGTCTTCGGCAACCGTTACGCCGTCCTTCGTGATCTTGGGCGAGCCCCAACCTTTGTCCAGAACGGCATTGCGACCACGAGGCCCCAACGTGCTCTTCACAGCACGTGCCAGCTTCGTTACACCGGCCAATAGCGGCCCGCGTGCGTCATCTCCAAAGACCATCTGTTTTGCCACGTCTGGAATCCTCCTCTAGTGGGATGAACTGGTTTGACTCGGTCGGGCTCCTGAGGAGGGAAGTCCCCTCAGCAGGGCAAGCTCGGCGACCGGTTTATTCCATAACTTGGTGAGTAACCGTTGTTTCGTTGTGCATCGAGAGCGATCGCCGAATGCACCCTGGGTGCAGATTTTGGCAGATTCTCTCTGAGATATGCCAAGATATGCAACTGCCGTGCCGAGAAGTGTCTTGTGTGACGCAAGGTCATGTAGTCAAAGAGCTTGCGTTTATTGCATGTTAATAGAAAACATGCCGAAGAGATCGTGTTGCCAAATTGGCAGGAGGTGCCAACACGTGTCTCGCTGGTCACCTCCGGAAGCTTGGCTGCCAATTCAGAGTTCTCGATGGAACTACATGCCAGGGCGGAAGTCGTCGTCATCCTGAATGCTGTGGAGAAACTTCGCCAAAAGGGTGGACGCGTGGTCGATATCTTCCAGCGAGATCGTTTCGACGGCACTGTGCATATAACGATTCGGTATCGCGACCAGGCCAGCGGCCACACCACCGCGGGTAGTCTGAATCGCGTTCGAATCGTTCGGGGCCGCTTTCCCTAGTGCAGCAATCTGGTAGGGGATGTCGTTGGCCTCAGCGACTTCCATCAGGCGGCTGACAACTTTGGGGTTCATGTTCGGTCCACGATAGATGACCGGACCACGTCCCAAGTAAACTTCACCTCGTTCGCCCCGATCGATGGTGGGGCAATCGGTGGCATGGGTAACATCGACCGCAATCCCGATGTGCGGATCGATTCCATACGCACTTGTCTTGGCACCCCGAAGGCCGATTTCTTCTTGGACGGTCGAAACCGCGAATGCAGCGCAGTTCTTCTCTTTGTATTGTTTGTAGCGTCGTGCTGCTTCGATCACGACCCACAAACCCGTGGTGTCATCCATTTTGGGGCCGAACACAAGTTCGTTCTGCATCTTCTGCATGCCAAGTTGCAGCGTGACTGGATCGCCAATCTTGACCAATGACTTGGCTTGAACCTGATCTTTTGCCCCGATATCGAGCCACAAGTCTTTCAGCTGGATTGCCGCTTTGCGCTCGGAGTCGGTTAATAAGTGAATTGGTTTTCGAGAGATTACCGCTGGGACTTCCCCTTCGTCAGTCCAGATCGTCATCTTCTGACCAACGAGCTGCACAGGATCCCAGCCCCCAATCGTTTGGCAGCGAATGAACCCCATTTCGTCGATCTGCGTTACCAGCAGTCCAATCTGATCGCAGTGCCCGGCCATCATTACACGAACATTTCCACCGGAATTCACCGAAGCGATCACATTGCCGTGGTAGTCGGTATCGACTTTGTCCGCGAACTTGTCCGCATATTCCCGTACCACGGCTTGAACGGGGGCTTCGTAGCCAGAAGGGCTTGGGGTGGTCAACATTCGCTCTAGAAACTGTAGCGGCTCGGACTCCATGCTGAAGAAAGCTCCTGGCAATGCGGTAAAGTGAATTCAAATCCGTCGGCAATCAGATTGTCATTGCCGAAACCCGATGCGGCGCAGATAATGCCCTGCGCGTCAGCACACATTTAGGCAGTCTAAGAGATAGGCACGTTTGATGGAACCGATCGACCTGAAGGAATACGAGTGGAAAACCGTTCTGCGGCAGATGCGGATCGAAGACTACGAGGCCCTGGTCGAAATGCAGTTGGCTTGCTTCCCCGGAATGGAGCCGTGGCGTCGCGACCATATCGAAAGTCAGATTCAGGTCTTTCCGAAAGGGCAATTGGTCATTGAAATCGATGGTCAGATTGCGGCCTCGTCGGGCAGTATGATCCTGCAATATGAGCCCAACCTGGCCTGGCACAACTGGAAAGCGATCTCCGATAACGGTTATATCCGCAACCACAATCCGAAGGGGGATACGCTCTATGGGATCGAGCTGATGGTTCATCCCGAGTTCCGCGGCTTGAAGTTGGCCCGACGATTGTACGATGCTCGCAAAGAACTTTGCCGTGAAATGAATCTCGCTCGGATGATCATCGGAGGACGCATCCCTGGTTATCACAAGTTCGCTGAAAAAATGTCAGCACGTGAGTACGTGGAACGCGTTGTCGCTAAGGCAGAGTACGATCCTGTGCTGACCGCCCAAACGTCCAACGGTTTTGCCCTGCAAGGATTGATCTCGAACTATCTCCCCAGTGACCAAGCATCTTGCGGCTATGCGACGTTCCTAGAGTGGCGGAATCTCGATTACCGATCTGGTGCCAAGCGGCGATTTCATCACTTGGTCGAACCGATCCGGATCACAACGGTTCAGTACGAAATGCGATCAATTCGTTCCTTCGACGAATTCGCCCAACAGTGTGATTTCTTTCTGGACGTTGCCTCTGATTATAAGTCCGACTTCATTCTCTTCCCCGAACTGTTTACGACGCAGTTACTGTCATGCGTCGAGCCGACCCGCCCTGGATTGGCGGCACGTCGGTTGGCGGAGTTCACGACAGACTATCTCGAGTTCTTCTCCGAGCGAGCGATTAAATTCAACGTGAACGTGATCGGCGGAAGTCACTTCGTCCTAGAGAACGACACGCTGTACAACATTGCTTACCTGTTTGGACGTGATGGTTCGATTGGCAAACAGTACAAGATTCACATCACGCCAAGTGAACGGAAATGGTGGGGGATCGAACCGGGACACAAAGTCGAAGTCTTCGATACCGACTGTGGTCGGGTTGCCATTCAGATTTGTTACGACATCGAGTTCCCCGAACTGACTCGCATCGCGGCCAATAAAGGAGCCGAGATGATCTTCGTGCCCTATAACACCGATACACGCCACGGCTACTTGCGGGTAAAGACTTGTGCCCAGGCTCGTTGTGTTGAGAACCAGGTTTACGTTGCAACCTCTGGCTGCACGGGTAATCTCCCATTCGTGGAGAATGCCGACATTCACTACGCCCAGTCAGGCATCTATACGCCTTGTGATGCTGAGTTTGCCCGCGATGGGGTGGCCGCGGAATGCAATCCAAACGTTGAGACAATTGTCATTCACGACGTCGACCTGGAGCTTCTGCGGCGGCACCGCTTGGAGGGATCGGTGCAGAATTGGAACGACCGCCGCAAGGATTTGTATCAAGTTCGCTACCAGGAAGATGGCGAAGCGAAGCACGTTTAACGCAGGCAAAGCAGGCTGCTTACTTTTTGATCGCCGCTAAGACCTTTTGGCGATACTGATCGACGTGCGATTCACCAGTCAGATTGACCTCCCGGTTGAAACCAGCGATCGCCAAAGCTTCTGGCATGGAAATAAAACGGCTTACATTGAAGAAGTAGGGCCCATTGCGATGGTTTTCGGGCATGTCGGCCAGTTCCAACGCACCGATCTTGGGTTCGAAGATCGCTGCGTAGACCACCAGGCCTGCCATCGTTCCCTTTGCTTGTAGGTCGATGGTCTTCGCTGGCTGGAGTCCTACCTGGGCAGCTGCCTCCGCCCCGCGGCGAATGTCCCAGACCCGCATCCCGTCGACCGACTGACCAAGTAGTAAGAACCGACGACGAACGTGGGTGTCTTTTCGTGGATCTTGATTCCACTGAGTTGGACCAATTCCCCGAACCGGAAGAACGGCGACCGCTTCGTTTTCTGTTGGCTTACCGAGCGGGCACCCGTTGTTGGATGGATCTTCAAGGAACTTTGCGAACGCTTGCCACTCTTGCTCGTCGACAATCCTGAGCTTAGTTGGCGTTTGTTTGCCAGGGGACTGCGACTGAAAGACAAACAGTGGAAGTGCCACGTGCCGCTGCGAGTTGAACTCGTACTGATCGACTTCCCAGTCGCCTTTGCGTGATTCGCCGACAAGTTTCAAGTCGAGCGGAACAGGACTCTGCGGCCAAGCGGCGAATGACTTGGTGGCTAACAATTCCTTCCAGTTGGTACACATTTGTTCCCACTGTGGGGAAGATTGAGGCACCGAAGCTGGAGCAGCGACCGGAACGAAGGTTTCATCAATCTTGGTGTTGATTTCATCCGCAGGAAGTTTGGCAAAGACTTGTAGTTCTTGGGGAGTGAACTGCGCCTCGGCGACGTCTGTAATCAATGGCGATTCGCCTTGGAGATGTTCCCGCAACCAATGGAATGTTGGGACACGAAGCTGTTGGGTGTCTTTGTGCGGGCCTGGAGTAATCGTGAGGCCAAGACTCGACGTCTTGCCATAAAGCTCGTAGATGTCTCGGGCCGCAAAGAAGCAACGATTGACGCCATCCAGCGGAAAAATTCCGTCACTATCGGAGTTGGCGATCATCAGTGGCCGAGGGGCCACCAGCGCTGGCAGCAAGGTGTAATCATGCTGATACGTGTTCACCCAGTACATGCAATCGCAATGGCCTTCGACACAGCCGTCGACGACATGGTTTTCCAGATCGGTGATCCCGGCCACGGGAACGGCCGCTTGGATTCGGTCGTCCAATGCAGCGACCCACCAACTGTAAGCCCCCCCGCCACTTCGACCGGTGACTCCGATGCGGTCCCCATCGACTTCATCACGCGATTGAAGGTAGTCCAAGGCACGAATGCAGTTCCAGGCTTCGACCCCGGCGGATGTATAGCCACGGTTGGTCCACCAGCGGCTTTGATCACGATAGAGTCCTTTGTGCGTCCCTTCGATCTCACCAAGCTCTAAAGAATCAATGATCAGGCAGACAAAACCGTTACGGGCAAACCATGCGCCATGGTGTTGATAGTGGGCCTTGTTGCCATAACTGACGCCGTCGATCTTAACCTTGCCGTGGCCGCACACGTAAAGGATCGCAGGCAGCTTGCCGTCGACCTTGGCTGGACGATAGAGATTTGCCGTAACGTACAGATGGGGACTCGACTGAAAGTGAAGGTTTTCCACGACGATTCCGTCCCGTTCCAACTCACCAGTGATTGCTGGATGAAGATCACCTCGCTCGGGCAGCGGATCGAGCCCCAACATCTCCTGGACTTGGCGGCGGTATTCACTTCGTTTCGATTCCCATTGGTCGAGCGATTGGATCGCTTTGAGGGGATCGTTCGTGACGCGGGCCGTTTCTGCCGCGAGATACTTCTGAACTTGGGCGTCCCCTAGCTTTGTGTCCTGGGCGAGGGACGAGGTGGCAAAAAGAAGTAATGCAGTGGCTGCAGCGATCAGTCGCATGGTGATTTCCTTCGGCCGAAGTGGTTCAGGTGGGACGTTCATCATGCCCCGTTTTTTAGGCTTCGTCAAAAGGAAATTGTGCCGCAAAACGAAAAAAGGCCAAAGCAGCGTGCGCCACTTCAGCCTTTGGTGATGTCTCGTGACATTTTCGGGCTATTTGCCCAGCATCTCATTGAGCTTGCCCGAGATCGCGTCGGCCCACAACTTGTAGCCTTCCTCTTTTGGGTGCAGCAGATCAGGCATGATTTTCTTTGGCAGTGTACCGTCATCCGTCAGGAAAACATCGTTGATGTTAAGGAACGTGACGTAGTCTTTGTCCTTCATTTCCTCTTCGATGATCGCGTTGGCACCGTCGTTCAGTTTACGCAATGGATCGTCGGTGGTCGCGCCACGTGGAAAAATGGCCAGCAAAAGGACTTTGGTTTCCGGATGCTTCTCGTGCAGTTTCTCAACAATCGCCTTCACACCGGCCGCAGTGTCTTCCGACTTTTCCTTCCGATGACCGGTATTGTTGGTGCCGATCATGATGACGGCCACCTTTGGGCTATAGCCATCGAGTTCGCCGTTTTCAAACCGCCACAGAACATGTTCGGTTCGGTCGCCACCGTAGCCAATGTTCAGCGGATGAAGCGAAGCAAACGTTTCGTTCCAGGTTTTTTGACCTGATCGTTCCCAGCCGTGAGTAATCGAGTCTCCGATGAAGACGACATCGATCTTATCGGCTTTCTTAATTGCTTCCAGTTTCTCTTGGTGGCGTTGAGTCCACCAATCATTCGGGCGAGAAACAGGATTCAACGCTTCAATTGTTTCGGTCTTGGCGGCGTCTTGAGCCCAAGCGGGGGCAGCCAACATGAAAGCTGCCAGAAGGCAGGCAAAACTGCGCATGCGGTATCTCCTCAGGTGTGAAATCAAAGGGAAAAGTCGGTAGGTGGATTCGATCAGGCGATCTAAATCTAGTTTGGGCCGCCAGTTAACGAGAGTCAATTACCGAAAATATGACCAGTCAGCATCAATAATCCCCATGTAAGGGGTGGCGTTATCGGCTGTTTACTGCGATTCCGCCTGGAAATCGCCTGCCCAATTGACGAAAACGGGGCGATTCCCTACACTGTGGGGTTTCCAGAACTATCAATCCGATGCTCTGGTAGCATCGATTTCCCTTTCACCGTTGTATCCCATAAAAGGAACTGTCGCGTGCCGGTTATTAGCGAGCGCCATCAGGAGTTGAAGCGTCGACGTCATCGCAAGAAGGTTTATGCCAAGTTCAAGGCCATCATCGCCAAGAACCCGTCGAACGACGAAAAGCGACGCATCGCCGGCAAGCTCCGCAAGCTGACCCCGGCTGCGGAAGAACTGATCCAGCGTTGGGGCCTGGAGTCGTAAGCGACTCGGCAACCCGTGGTTGATAAAGCAAAAGCGAAGCTGTTACAGGCTTCGCTTTTTTGTTGCGCGGTTGGGCTGCTGGTATAGCTGTAGCTTGGTCAATGCGAATGAGATTGAATCTGATTCGACACGACTCGCAGCATTTCGGTGGTATCGATCGGCTTGGTGAGGTAAGCATCGCATCCACATTCGAGGCAGCGTGTCATGTCGCCGTGCATTGCATCGGCGGTCAAAGCGATGATTGGTCCACGAAAGCCCATCGAGCGAAGTTGTTCGGTCGCCCGATAGCCGTCTAAGACGGGCATTTGCATATCCATCAGTACCAGGTTCGGTAGCCGTTTTTCTACCTGCATCGTCTCGATCATCGAGACAGCTTCCCCGCCATCCTTCGCGAATTCGACGGTCGCTCCTGCATTATTCAAGATTCGCCCAGATAGAAACCGGACGTCACGTCGGTCGTCGACCACTAAGATGCGATACTCCGTCAAATCGGGACGATCGTTGTGGGGGAGTGACTTAGTTTCCGTTGATGTATTGGGCGTTGCCGCAGTAGAGCATTCCGGCCCTAGTTCGAGTGTAAAGACGCTTCCCCGTCCGAGTTGACTTTGAACACGAATCGAACCGCCAAGAATGGTGGCCAAGCGATGGCTGATTGCGAGGCCGAGTCCTGTTCCGCCAAATTGACGTGTCACCGAATTGTCGCCTTGCTGGAACGGTTGAAATAATTTCGGAAGCTGTTCGTCAGAAATTCCAATTCCCGTGTCTCGGACAATGAATCGCAACCCAGTGGCATCGTGGCTCACTGACAGTTCGACGTAACCAACTTCGGTGAATTTAATCGCGTTACCAATCAGATTGACGAGAATTTGCCGAAGTCGCGTCGGGTCGGTTTGAATAACGTCCGGAACTGCGTCTCCCGCAGTGATTCGAAATTCGATTTTCTTGTCGGCGGCTCGGACTTTCAACAAAGACTCGATATCGCTCAAGAATCGTCGTACGTTTACTTCTTCCGAAGAGATCGCTAGTTTTCCCGCTTCAATCTTAGATAGGTCGAGAATGTCGTTGATGATCTCAAGCAGGAAGTTTCCGTTCTGGTGAATGATATTCAGGAAGTTACGTCTCTCGTGATCTGTTTCCTGCTGAGCGAGAAGTTCCGAATAGCCCAGGATCGATGTCATCGGGGTACGGATTTCATGACTCATGTTTGCCAGAAACTCGCTCTTAGCGATATTTGCAGCGGAAGACTGCTTCAAGGCATCGGCGAGTTGATGTTCCGCCTGTTTGCGGTCATGGATGTCGGTACACGTTCCGTACCACTGACGAACTTCGCCGTTTGACTTCAAAATGGGTTCTGCACGTGCTAGTTGCCACCGAAACTTGTTTGTTGCAGCGCGGCGGGAACGAAACTCGCAGTGAAATGGTTTCCGTAAGAGAATCGCCTTTTTCCATTCTCTCTCCACCCTGGAAATATCTTCTGATTTGACGCGAAAGCAAGTAGTAAGAGTTTTACACTCCGTTGATTCCGCTCCCAAATAGCTCACTGCTCGTTGATTGATGTAATCTAGTTGGCCTTGAGTATCCGCGATGAACACCAGCTGCGGCATGGCATCAGCGAGCTGCCGAAATTCGCGTCCTCGTTGATCGATTGAATCAAGCAGGTTCTTCACCATATATTGGCGATTGCGATCTCTTAGACCAGCTTGGATGACCGCGACAAATTGATCGATTTGAAAAGGACGCGGAATGAGCGTCACGTTGGCCATCTGTTGCCACGAGTGAAGATTCGCAGTGCCAACATCATTCGGCAAACATAGCACGATCAAAGGCAAGTCAGACCATGCCGGTTGATCGACTAGCAATTCGATCAATAAGTGACGATTGCTGGTGTTTAAAAATTCTTCCGCAACTAAGGCGGCGCCGGCACCTAATTCCAACTCGCGGCAAATGTGATCGATATCTCGGCAGACCACAGCTTGGATGTCGTGATTCTCGAGAACACTAACAGCGATTTCACCGTCTCGAATTGTCGGGGGAAGCATAAGGACTCTCAGTGGTCCCTCTGCCCGTTTGGGGTTAGACATCCTTACCCCGATTCTTGAGCAGATCGCCTGGCTTACCCGTGTATGTGGGAGTACCCACGAGGACACCATGGAAGTCATACAACGGCTCACCTACGATAATTTCCCCATTCGTCATCCGGAATTCGCGAATGCTTCGTTCGTGCCGGCCATCTCGCTTTTTAACCACTGAGACCGCTTGTCGGATTTCACCTGCGGCCTCGAAATAACGAAATAGAACGACATTGTCGGAAAGGTAGCTTGCATCGATCGGAGTTTGATTCGTTGGACCAAGCATTCCGTGTTGGGCAACGATTAGGAAAGTTGCCACGCCACAATTTGCCAGATAGTTCAGAAGCTCGTGCATCTGGATTTGAAGGAAGCGTTCCTCTGGCATCGAACTGAGATAGCCGTTCAGGCTATCGATGATCACGATCGAAGCAGGAATGCCTTCCTGATTTGGAAGGATCGATTGGCGAACCATGTGGGCAAACTGGCCTGGGGTAATATCTCCAGGGTTTACTTGGATGATCTCAAGTTTGCCCGATTCCTCGAGTTGAACCAGGTCCATGCCGAGATTTGTTGAGCGTGCAATGAGCGTGGACTTGGTTTCGTCGAACGTGAAGATCACGGCTCGTTCACCCCGAGCGCACGCAGTCGCCGCGAATAAGGTCGAGCAAGTCGATTTGCCGACGCCCGTTGGGCCAAGCATTAGCGTACTCGTACCAGGAGCGATGCCATCGCCCAACAACTTGTCGATTGATTCGTTGCCGCTTTTGAGGAGCGTTGGTTGTTTCCGCCCGTTCATTTCGTCGTTTGCGGTCGCGATACGGGGAAAAATCTTAACGCCGCCTCGCTCGATATGGAAATCATGCCAACCTCCGACGAACTCGCGTCCTCGATACTTGATGATTCGCAAGCGACGTCGCTCGTCACCGAAATCAGTTGGAACACGATCTAAGCTAATCACACCATGTGCGATGCTTTGCAATTGCAGATCAGTGTCAGACGATGTTTTGTCATCGAGAAAGATCGCCGTACAGTCTCTTCCCACGAAGAACTGCTTCAGTGCCAGGATCTGCCGCCGATAGCGAAGTGGATTTTGCGCGAGCAGTCGAAGTTCCGACAAAGAGTCGATCACAACCCGCTGCGGATTCAGTCGTTCCACCTCTTGCAGCATTCGTTTTGTCGTTTCACCAAGTTCAACTTCAGACGGATGAAACATCGTGTACTGAGATTCGGCGTTGAGCGAATCGCTCGCGTCGATCAGTTCGTAAATATTAATACCATCAAGCGTCCAGCCATGCGAATGGGCAATCGCATGAAGTTCGTTCTTGGTCTCGGATAGCGAAACGTATAGTCCACGTTCGCCCCTGGCGATTCCGTCTAACAAGAATTGGATTCCAACGGTCGTCTTACCCGTGCCTGGATGGCCATCGAGAAGGTAGATCCGATTACAAGTGAGACCACCTCCAAGAATGTCATCGAGTGCTGGGTTGCCGGTGCTTATGTCGGTTTCTCGAGTCGGCACTGTCCTTCTCCGCAGCAGTTGTTGAGTGTAAGCATCCCGTTAGAGGATGCTGTGCTATGGATCAAGCAATCAGAATGCCAAACAGAAGGGAAAATTGCTAGATAGCTCGCTTGCTACGGAATTTTGCCCATGCAAATTGTTGAATATTTCCAATTGTTTTTCCAAGAGGACGCAGACGTTCCAAGTCAGCTTCCGCCCTAGGAATTCAGGGGTTTTCGCCGTTACGGGGATGTTCCAAATTGGAGAAGGGAAATGTGCATCCTTTTAGGTTAAGAGCCGAATGGGCAAGGATGTTCATTGTACGGCAGCTGTAGAGCGGAAATGGCTAATCACGCCGCAATTGGAGGTTTCGCGACGATCACTGATCCGAAAGAAAGGGGGCTCTTAAGCGGGAGATAATTAGTGGCGCTAGGGCGTAAGTGTTGGATTTGAAGGAATCCAAATCTCGATTCTCAGGCTTTACCCAAGTGGCATTCGATCTGAGTGAAAATTTCTTCAGGCTCGGTCATTCGCCCAGTCCCTTCAACGCGGCAGCTTTGCCAACCGGAATCGGGACCGATCATAGAGACCCCGTCTTCGACCAGCGTTTTTACATTGCGCTGCACAGCGGGATGTGCCCACATCTCCTTGTTCATCGCCGGGCACATGAAAACATCCCCGGTGAATGCCAGATAGAGCGTACTAAGTAGATCGTCCGCTTGGCCGAGGGCGGCTTTGGCCATAAAGTCGGCCGAGGCAGGGACGATGCAGAGAAGGTTTGCCCGGCGCGCGATTTCAATGTGCGCGCCCAGCGGCATCGATTCGTCAAACAACTCAGTGTGAACTCGCTTCCCGGAAAGTGCGGTCAGCGTGGCCGCACCGACAAAATGATGGGAAGCGGCGGTCATCACCACTGTGACGTCCACGTCTGCCTTGACCAGTTGGCTGACCAAGGCAGGCGTCTTGTAGGCAGCAATGCCACCGGTGACGCCGATGATGACCTTCCGTTCGCTCACAGTTCGTCGCTCATGATCGCATCGAACGACTTGATCATCACGTCGCCGTCCGCAGCAGTACGCAGTTCGTTGGAGGTATCGAGGAAGATTTTGTCTTGCTTGATCTCTTCCAAGACGATCTCCATTTTGTTGTCCGATTGCATTTCCACCAGCGGACGACTGCCGGCGTTAAGGGCGACCAGACGCTTCTGGATCAGGGTCGACAACTTAAAGCGACCACCAACCTTCTTGATGATGAATTCTTCTTTCAATTCTTCGAGCATCGCTTTTCCTTTTCCTGACGGATAATGTCCGCAAGCTGGGTGACGGTATTGTCGGCGGCATCGGCCATGTTGATCACGCGGTACGAATACCACGAGGCCGCTTCCATCTCGTTCTTCGCCGTGTCCAGTCGTCGCTGGATGGCTTCTTCCGTTTCGGTGCCTCGGTCACGCAAGCGGCGTTCTAGTTCTTCGGCCGACTCGGGACTAAGGAATATGGTGACTGCTTCTGGATATTGCTGGGCAACTTTGGCTGCCCCCTCGACGTCGATCTCGAGCAAAACCGAGATTCCCTTCGTCAAACGGGCCTCGACTTCGCTACGAAGTGTTCCGTAGTAATGACCAGTACGGAAAACCTCGACGAACTCGAGGAACTCGCCAGCGGCTTGGCGGCGCTCAAACTCTTCCTTGGTGAGGAAGTGGTAGTCGATGCCGTTTTCCTCGCCGTTTCGCGGTGCTCGCGTGGTTGCGGAAATACTCAGTTCGATCGGAGGCACTCCCAAGGCTAAAAGCTTGCGCACGATGGTTGTCTTACCGACACCCGAAGGGCCGGAAAGGATCACCAAAATGCCCGGGGCTTCATTGCTCATGCTGGCCGGTTGGGAAAGGACCTTGCGTCGAGTTGTTTATTCGATGTTCTGGACTTGTTCGCGGATCTTTTCGATCGCTGTTTTCATCTCAACGACTGATTTGGCGATCTCGGCGTCATTCGCTTTCGATCCGATGGTGTTCGTTTCGCGAAACAGTTCCTGCGTGAGGAAGTCGAGCTTTCGCCCGGTTGATTCCTTTTGTGTTAGGAACGTTTCAAATTGTTGCAGGTGGCTCTTAAGTCGCACAACCTCTTCCGAGATGTTCACTCGGTCGGTGAAGATGGCGACTTCGCGGAGCAGCGTCGAAGGATCGACCGTAACGTCGAATTCTTCCAGCACTTTGTTAACCCGCTCGGTCATGCGATCGCGATAGCCGGCAATGACATTGGGTGACTTCGCTTCGACTTGCTCTAGGTACTGAGCAATCGTGGCCAGGTTTTCACGAAGGTCGACCGTGGTGGTTTCGCCTTCGTGCTGACGCATCGTGTCAAACTTTTCGAGGGCTGTCTTCAGCGTCTTCTCAATGACCGGCCAAGCATTGAACTGTTCGTCATCGTTGTCAGTGTTTTCTTGGACGACGCCTGGTAACTGGAGAACCGAATCCCAATGAGGCGTTTCGGAAATTCCAATTTGGCTACCCAGTTGATGGATTTGCTGGACGTAGCTTTGCAAGACGTTGGTATCGATACGATACTTGTCGGCCGTGGCGTCCGCTTTCACCCGGAGGTTGATCGTAATCGTGCCGCGATTGATGTGCTTCCGGGTGAGGGCCTCGATCTGCGATTCGATTCCGCTAAACAGCTCGTTGCCCCGTACCGTGAGCTTAAAGTAGCGATTGTTGACGGAACGAATTTCGACCGAAACCGAAACGCCGTCCGCGTGCAGATGGGCATCGCCATAGCCGGTCATGCTCAACAGCATGGATTGTTTCTCCGCGTTTGTGCGATGCTGTCAGTGGGTGTGGATTCAAAACGCTACACGACTTCCAGGATCGATTACTGTGGAAGTCGCAATTGAGGACAGGCCAAGATCTTGGGGCCTAGTCTTTGGGCTTTTCATCCGTAGCTGGAAACTCGGTGACTTCTGCTTCCATCTTGGCCGGGGCAGCGTCGCCAGCAGGTTCCAAGTCGGCTGCCGGCTTCTCTTCGGTGGCAGGCGTTTCGGCAGCTGGTTTGGCGCCTTCTTCGGTTGCCGGGGCATTAAGCGAAGAGGTTCCCGAAGCGGCATCGCCAGTGGGGGCAGCAGGGATGTTGCTACCGCTACCGGTTAGCTTCTGCGAACCTTGATCTTGCAGGCTCATCGTGGCCAGAATGCAGAGCAGGATCCAGAAAGCTGCGACCACGACGGTGATCTTTGTGAAAACGTCGCCAGCCTTGGCACCAAATGCGCTCTGACCGCCAGCGCCACCCAGGGCACCAGTCAAACCGCCACCACGACCGCGTTGTACCAAGACAACGAGAATCAGGAACACGGACGTCAGCAAGATCAGCGGTCCGAAGAGGTACTGCAATGCGGATGACGCGGCGAAAAGGATGGAACTGGTCATGTTTCGCTACTTCTGAAAACGTCCTTGTTTGGATGCAAAAACGGGATCACCTAAGTGGTAACTCCCGACGGGGAATTCTCGGAGCTTACTTCGTTGCGCCAGCGATGATGCCGAGGAAGCTGTCGGCCTTCAGCGACGCTCCACCAACCAAGGCACCGTCGATATTTGGCTGCGAGAGCAATTCAGCCGCGTTGTCGGGTTTGACACTACCGCCGTACTGAATGCGAACGGACTCGGAAACAGCTTCACCGTACTTGGCGGTCATCAAAGCACGGATGCCAGCGTGAACTTCTTCCGCTTGCTCTGGTGTGGCAACCTTGCCGGTGCCAATGGCCCAAACCGGTTCGTAGGCGATCACGACCGAGTTCATCTGCTCGGCGGAAACGCCAGCGAGGCTGCCGTACATCTGCTCGGCGACCACGTCTGCAGTTTTGCCAGCTTCCCGTTCTTCCAGCAGTTCGCCAACGCAAACGATCGGCGTCAGGCCAGCTGCGAGAACGGCGTGTACCTTCTTGCAGACGTCGCTGCTCGATTCACCGAAGATGTGGCGGCGTTCGCTGTGACCCAGGATCACATACTTGCAGCCAATGTCCTTAGCCATTGCAGCCGAGATCTCGCCAGTGAACGCACCGGAAGCTTCGTGGTAGCAATTCTGAGCACCAACACCCACCTTGCCAGCAGCAGCGGTGGCGACCGCATCCAGGTAAACGCTTGGGGCGCACACAGCTACTTCGACTGCGTCGCCAGCGGTGTTGCCCTCGGCAACACCTTTCACCAAAGCGACACCGTCAGCTTTGGTGGTATTCATTTTCCAGTTACCTGCGATGAAAGGACGTCTCACCCGTCGTTCTCCTTCGGACCGCCATGGCCGATGAAATTAAAGACTTGGAATAGACCTAAGTCGTGATGCTCGTGCAGAATGAAACCCGTAAATATAGCAGAGTGCATGCATGCCCGTCGAGGTCACCTGTAGCCACTTGGGGGCATAATTTTCCGCCACTAAATGCTGAGTGGGCTCGAGTTCTGCCCGTTCGGCACAATCTCGATCATTAGCTCAGTTGACTGGATCAGTCTTCTGGTAGGATCCGAGGATCTCCAGGCGGAGGGCTTTCTTCTCCAGTGAGGCGATTGCTCGGCGGATCTTCAATTCCGAGCTGTGACCTTCCATTTCAACGAAAAAGAGGTATTCCTCAGGGGAATTGGCGACCGGAAACGATTCAATCCAGGTCAAGTTGAGGCGATTCTTCTTGAAGATGTTCATCGCATCGGCGAGCGCACCCGGTTTGTGCTCGGTTTGAAATAGCAATGCCGTCTTATCGTTCCCCGTTTTGGGAGCAGTGCCATGCGAGATCACGGCGAAACGGGTGATGTTGTTGGGATTGTCCTCGATGTTCGAGGCAATCGTGTCCAAATTGTAGTTCAGGCCGGCTGCCCGGCTGGCGACCGCGGCGGCGCCTTCCTTCTGTGAGGCCAATTGAGCGGCGGCCGCGGTGCTGGTCATCTCAATCGGACGGGCGGCGGGCAAATGCTTGGCCAGCCAGTTACGACATTGCGACAAGGCCTGTGGCTTGCTGAACACCTCCCGAATTTCTTCCCGAGGGCATTTTGCCAAGAGTTGATGATGGATGTGCAGCTTCACCTCGCCACAGATCTTCGTGGGAAGCTTGGCGAACATCTCCAAGGTATCGGTGACACGCCCGTCGTTGGAGTTCTCGACCGGTACGAGACCGAAATCGGCCTGATTTCGCTGGATTTCTTCGAACACTGCCGCAATCGTGGCCACGGGCGAGTAGTCGGCATTGGCGCCGAACTTTTCGACAGCGGCTTGGTGCGAATAGCTGTATTGGGGGCCGAGGTAGGCGACGCGAAGTCGACGCGAAGCACTACGGCAAAGGCTCAATACTTCTTGCATGACCGGTGCAAGTGACTCGTTGGCCAAGGCCGACTTATTGGCAGCCAACCACTTGGAGAGCTCGGTTTCTTCCGAGCTAAGCTGCTGCTCGATGGTCAGGCTCGGGGCGTTCTGAACAATTTTTTGGCAGGCAGTGACTCGCTTCGCCAACAAATCGAGGATTTGGCTGTCGATCTTGGCAACGGTTTTTTTGAGATCGGTTGTCGACGTCTTACGTGGAGTCTTGGCCATCGAGTAGGTGGGGGCTTCGAGAAAGGTGGTTGCAGGCGAATTTGTCAGGACGAGTCGATGGGGACTCACCGTAGGGAAGCTGCCTCCATTTGATCGTTCCTTGAATCATAACTCATCTCTGGCTGTCATAAACCTAGGTCCGCAGAAGGTTTGCGGCCATTTGCTGCCATTTTGGCAGAGTTTGTCGGGCAACTGCGAATCGATTTAGGAACAAGAAAAAACGACAGAGTTGTAAGTGTCTTGTATGAAATGACTTACGGGTGAATCGAATGCGAAGTGGACAGTTTTGGCATACCTCTTGCAATTCCCCTAGCAACCGTGTGATTCTGCAGATAACGGATTCACGTGGGATGGTTTGGAAAACAATCTCAAGCGACCTGCTTGGGCAATCAACATACGAGAACTCGGACGCCCTCGGGCGCAGTCCAATCGAAAGAAAGAGGTAATCATCATGGCACAAGGCGAAGTGATTATTGGGATCGACCTCGGTACCACGAACTCCGTGGTCGCGGTCATGGAAGGTTCGGAAGCTAAAGTGATTCCGAACGCCGAAGGTAGCCGGCTTACGCCGAGCGTTGTGGGTTACACCGACAAGGGGGAAGTCCTGGTTGGCGAACCAGCGCGTCGTCAGGCCGTCACTAATCCAACCAAGACGGTTTACTCCATCAAACGCTTCATGGGCCGACGTCATAACGAAGTCGACTCGGAAGAGAAGTTGGTACCGTACAAGGTGGTCGGAAGTTCCGACGAATACGTCAAAGTTCAAATTGGCGACAAAGAATACACACCGCCCGAAATCTCGGCCAAGATCCTACAGAAGCTGAAAGCTGCTGCGGAAAGCTACTTGGGACACAAGGTCAGCAAGGCGGTGATCACGGTTCCGGCCTACTTTAACGACGCTCAACGTCAGGCCACCAAGGATGCCGGTCAGATCGCTGGTTTGGAAGTGGCTCGTATCATCAACGAACCAACCGCTGCCGCTTTGGCATACGGCTTGGGTAAGAACAAGGCCGAGAAGATCGCCGTGTTCGACTTAGGCGGTGGTACGTTCGATATCTCGATCCTGGAAGTCTCGCCTCCTGAAGAAGGAGAAGATGGCGGACGAACCGTGTTCGAGGTGATCAGCACCAACGGTGATACGCACTTGGGTGGTGATGACTTCGACGAGAAGTTAATCCACTACGTTGCTTCCGAATTCGAGAAGACCAACGGGATCGATCTTCGCAAAGACCAGATGGCTCTGCAGCGTTTGCAGGAAGCCTGTGAAAAGGCGAAGAAGGAACTCAGTGGCCAGGCTTCGACCGACATCAACTTGCCGTTCATCACGGCCGATGCGTCCGGTCCTAAGCACTTGCAGATGACTATCAGCCGTAGCCAATTCGAGCAGATGACGGACGACTTGATCGAACGTTGCCGAATTCCGGTTGAAAAGGCGTTGAAAGACGCCGGGCTGTCCTCCAGCGACATCGACGAAGTCGTGCTCGTTGGTGGTTCGACTCGTATCCCTAAGGTTCAGGAGATGGTCAAAAAGATCTTCGCCAAGGAACCTCACAAGGGTGTGAATCCGGACGAAGTCGTCGCTGCTGGTGCCGCGATCCAAGGTAGCGTGTTGGCCGAAGGTGGTCGTAAAGACGTGCTGCTGCTGGACGTTACTCCGCTGTCGCTCGGTATTGAAACGCTTGGTGGTGTGTTCACCAAATTGGTGGAACGCAACACGACGATTCCAACCGAGAAGAAGCAAACCTTCAGCACGGCCGAAGACAACCAGGGTGCGGTGACCGTTCGCGTGTTCCAAGGGGAACGCCCCATGGCTACCGACAACCGCTTGTTGGACGAGTTCAATCTCGATGGCATCGCTCCGGCTCCTCGAGGTATGCCGCAGATCGAAGTCAAGTTTGACATCGATCAGAACGGTATCCTCAACGTGTCCGCGAAGGACTTGGGGACGGGCAAAGAGATGAAGGTCGAGATCAAGCAGAGCTCGGGCCTCTCGAAGGACGAGATCGATCGGATGCAGAAGGACGCCGAAGAGCACGCAGCTGAAGATAAGCGGAAGCGTGAACTGGCCGAATCCCGCAACGAAGCCGAATCGCGTTGCTTCCAGCTTGAAAAGCTGATCAAGGAAGCTGGCGAAAAGATCTCGGACAACGACAAAGCTCCACTGGAAGCTGCGATCGAAAAGACGCGAGAAGCCGCGAAGGGCGAAGACGTCGAAAAGATCAAGTCAGCGATCAGCGAGCTCGAAGCCGCCTCGCATGCGGTTAGCAAGATCCTGTACGAAGCTGCTGCAGCCAACAACCCGGAAGCAGCTGCCGACGCCGCAGGGGAAGCACCTCAAGGCGAGGCTAAGGATGGAGGCGACGATGACGCCATCGACGCTGAATTCGAGGTCAAAAAGGACTAACCTTCGACCCGCAAGCCCTGGGCCGATGAGGACCAGCCAGCGTGCAGCGAAGTTTGGAATAACCGAAGGGCTGGGGCCGCAAGGCACCCGGCCCTTTTTATGGACCGACAAGGCAATTAAGAGTTAAAACAAAGAAGAAACGCAGGCCTCTCGTGTAATTCAAACAAGACCAAATAACTGATCAGATGTCGCCCGGTTTCATCTGGCCTTGATTAGCAAGACATCAAAAACTTCAAACTGAAAAACAACCAGGGAGTGATTACGCAGCACCACACCTGATCACATACAAGGAACTTC
Source organism: Blastopirellula marina (assembly GCF_002967765.1). Classification (NCBI taxonomy): domain Bacteria; kingdom Pseudomonadati; phylum Planctomycetota; class Planctomycetia; order Pirellulales; family Pirellulaceae; genus Blastopirellula; species Blastopirellula marina. The sequence goes on from NZ_PUHY01000015.1 coordinate 477,964, forward strand.
ATCATGCCTCCACAATTTGACAAGTACACGATAAAAGCTCAGGAAGCCGTACAAGCTGCCCAGCAGTTGGCTACCGATTCTCGCAATACCGCGCTCACGCCGTTGCATTTGCTGTCTGCTTTGCTCGCTGAAAGCGGCGGGGTTGTGCGTCCGTTGCTGGAAAAAATCGGCGCGAAACGAAGTCAGCTTGAAACGATGGTGGAAGCGGAATTGAGCCGGCTTTCCACGATTACGGGTAGTTCCCAGTTACGTTTGTCGCCTGAGCTTGATCAGGTCTTTCAAGCGGCGCAAAAGCAGGCTGATTCGATGAAGGACGAGTTTGTCTCGACCGAGCATTTGATGTTCGCGTTGTCGCAAGTTCCTTCCAAAGCGAAAGACATTCTCCAGGTCAACGCAGTTACCGAGAAAGACATTCTCGATGCGTTGCGTGAGGTCCGAGGAAGTGCTCGTGTTACGTCGCAGAGCCCGGAAGATACTTTTCAGGCATTGCAAAAGTACGGTATCGACCTCGTCGAGCGGGCCCAGAAAGGGAAGCTCGATCCGGTGATTGGACGTGACGATGAGATTCGTCGGACGATCCAAGTTCTTTCGCGACGTACCAAAAACAACCCAGTGCTGATCGGTGAGCCTGGCGTTGGTAAGACGGCAATCGCTGAAGGTCTCGCATTGCGGATTGTTCAAGGGGACGTACCGCAAAGCCTGAAGAACAAACGCGTCATCGCGCTCGATATGGGAGCGTTAGTCGCCGGTGCGAAGTTCCGAGGCGAGTTCGAAGAACGACTGAAAGCGGTGCTTAAGGAAGTTCAAGATTCGCAAGGAAGTGTCGTACTGTTTATTGACGAACTGCACACTGTGGTCGGTGCTGGGAAGGCGGAAGGGGGCGCAGATGCGGCCAACCTTCTTAAGCCAGCGTTGGCTCGCGGTGAGCTTCGCTGTATCGGTGCGACCACACTCGACGAGTATCGTCAATACATCGAGAAAGATGCGGCGCTAGAACGTCGTTTCCAACCAGTGTATATCGGCGAACCTTCGATTGACGACACGATCGCGATCTTGCGTGGCTTGAAACCGCGATACGAGGCGCATCACGGTGTGAAGATAAAGGACTCGGCGTTGGTTGCCGCAGCCAAGCTTTCCGATCGCTATATTACCGATCGATTCCTGCCTGACAAGGCGATCGATCTGGTGGACGAGGCTTCGAGCCGACTGGCGATCGAGCAGGAAAGTGTGCCGGCCGAAATCGATCAAGTGCAGCGGCGTTTAACGCAGCTCCAATTGGCCGATCGGCAACTAGCCGAAGAAACTGAAGAGACTGCCATCCAGCGTCGTGAAGAAATTCAGGACGAGATGGAGCAAGTCAAACGGCAACTTGCCAGCCTACGAGAACAGTGGGAAGCCGAAAAGCTAGGCATGGGTGACGTCGCTGAAACGCGCGAAGCCTTGGCGGCGGCCGACCTCGAGTACTCGCGGCTACATGCCACGATTCAGGAAGTTCAATCCGCTGGACAGCCGGTTTCCGAAAGCGATTATCAGCAGTTATACGAACTGCAGAAGAAGCGGGAGGCGTTGGTCAAACGGATGGAGTCGGAATCGGAGCACGAAAAGGAAGAGAAGGACGAAGCCAAGTCACAGCGGCGACTGCTCCGCGAACAAGTCACCGAAGACGAAATCGCGGAAGTGGTCAGTCAATGGACTGGGGTACCGATTGCCAAGATGCTGGAAACCGAACGAGCCAAACTGTTGGTTCTGGAAGAACGCCTGCATCAACGCGTGGTCGGTCAAGACGAAGCGGTGGTCGCAGTGGCCAATGCGGTACGACGAAGTCGTAGCGGGCTCCAAGCCACGAATCGTCCGGTCGGTTCGTTTATCTTCCTGGGCCCAACCGGCGTTGGTAAGACCGAACTGTGTAAGGCTTTGGCAGAAGCGTTGTTCGACGACGAAAACGCCATGGTCCGTATCGACATGAGCGAGTACATGGAGCGTCACGCCGTCAGCCGATTGATCGGGGCGCCTCCAGGATATGTCGGCTATGAAGAAGGGGGCAAGCTGACCGAAGCGGTTCGGCGACGTCCGTACAGCGTGATCCTGCTCGACGAAATCGAAAAGGCTCACCACGATGTATTCAATATCTTGCTGCAAGTGTTGGATGACGGCCGTTTGACCGATAACCATGGGCACACGGTTGACTTCACCAACACGATTGTGGTGATGACGAGCAACATCGGAAGCCAGGCGATCCAACAGATCGCGCAGGAAGGTGGCAGTGACGAAGAAGTTCGTGAAGCGGCCCAAGCCAACTTGCGAACGAAGTTCCTGCCAGAGTTCTTGAACCGTATTGATGACATCATCGTGTTCAAGCCGCTGGTCAAAGAGCAGATTCGCTCGATTGTCGACTTCCAAACACGCGGGCTGGCCCAAATGTTGGAAGAGCAGGGGATCGAGCTGTTTGTCACCGACGCCGCCAAGGATGCGTTGGCGGAAGAAGGATTTGATCCGCTGTACGGAGCTCGACCCCTGAAGCGGGTGATTCAAAACCGTCTGCAAAATCAGTTGGCTACATTGCTATTGAAAGGCGAGTTCAAAGATGGTGATCGGATAACGGTTGGTTTCGATGGGACGAACTACACGTTCACGAAATCGGCTGCCGGTGTCAGCACGGTTGAATCGGCGGTAGTCAGCTGAGTTCTGCTTACTGCTGTAACTCTTGAATGGGGACGTGGTTGGAATCTTTTTCCTCCCCGTCCCCAATCTTTTTCTTGGCACGACGAATACCCTATCGAGCCCGGGCAGAAAGATTCTCGAACTGAATAACTGGAGATTCTGCCGATGATCGTGCCTATTATCCTATTCTCTGTGATCGCCATATTGATTGTGGCGAATCTATGGATGGAATTCCGACAACAAACTCCGCTTGAACCGCACCATGGTGGTCGTCCTACACGTCGTCGGAAACGCAATGCGACCTATTTGGATGCAGCGAGCTCGTCGATCGACTATCATCATGGTCACAACCAACATGGCTTCTTCGATGTCGGTGATTTCGGAGGAGGAGATCATGGTGGTGGAGGATTTGACGGCGGCGATGGTGGTGGCTGCGGCGATTAATGCGTAGCGATAAGAGATTTTCCTACGCCTCACTTCTCGAAAGATCGACGACACGACAGATGTATTTGGTGATTTATAGCGGGCTGGCATTGATGGTCTTCTTGGCAATGGGCGGAGCATTGGTGGCTACTGCACTAAGTCATCGCCGACGCGCTGATGGGACTCGTTATCACGATATGTTTCTCTTTGGCGAGTCAAAGGGTCGTGACGCCACCGGCGAACTGGATGTGGAAGATTGGAGTGATTCAATCGACATTGATGTCGATTGATCGTCTACGGCAACTTTAGAGGAATCAACTATGTTAGAAGGGTTCGCCGTTCTCGCCGTCATCGTCGTCGCTTGGATGATGATCTACTATGTTCCCCGCATGTTGCGAGTCGGAGTGAGAACGAGTCACTACCGAGGACGCCGCGGTCGCCCGAAACGAACCTCATTCGGACGTCGCCGAAGTTCTCACGATGCAGATGATAGCGATGACGGTTAAGCCACGTGCTTCATCTTCGGTGCTGGGGAAAGCAACTCGATTTCGACCGCGGCCAGCGCCTTCACCAGGGCGTCATCTGGGGAAGGGCGGCGCAGCGGGTCTTTGGCCAGCATCTTTGCCACCAGCATATCGAGCGAGCCCGGAACGTGCGCAACCAGGGAGCGCACGTTAGGGGCCCGCTGCGATAGTTGGGCGCGGACAATATCGTCAGTCGTCGTTTGATTGAATAGCTGGCGACCGGTGATCAGCTCGAACAAGATGACGCCCAGGCTATACGTATCGGCTTGCGGCAACACCGGCGCGGTACGCGACAACATCTCGGGCGGTAGATAACGCAGCGTTCCTTGACGATCGCATTTGCGACTGCTGCAGGGAAGATTCAAGTTCACACGCTGTGCGAAGCCAAGATCGATCAGCGTTGCATGGCCGGTCTGCGATAGGATGATGTTGTCTGGCTTCACATCGCCATGGATCCAACCAGAATCATGGACGGTTGCCAGACCTTGCGCCAATTGCCGCGCAGTCCAAACTGCGGACCCTAGTGGAAATGGCTTCCCTGTGGACAGAATCTCGGACAGGGTCTGGCCCCAAACCCTCGTCATCACCACAAACGAACCGCGTCGGGCATCAATCACCGGGACGATGTGAGGCGACGTAATCTCTGCCCCTGCTTCGGCTTCGCGATTGAGGCGTTCCCCTAGGAGGCGTTCGCCTTTGAATTCTGGGCGAATGGTCTTCAGAGCGAAATCCCAACCGCTGAAACTTCCTTCACTGGGGCGAGCGCGGAAGACGCGAAAATACGTTCCTTCCCCCAACTGCGGACCAACCTCCCAGGCTCCATGCAGGCAGCGTGGTGATCTCCGGCGGGAAGATGCGAACGGCGGTTTGATTTCGACCGAAGACAAAGCGTGTCGTCCCTAGCGTATCCGTACAAAAAGACTCCTCGACTAACTCCAATATTCGACGTTTACCAACGAAAACTCTGATAGCGGTGCGAGTTATCTCGTTATCGCGGCCAGTAGGGTTATGCCGGTTGGGTACCTTGGGGTATCAAAACGGTGCTCACCAACCCCTTTGGAGATTTCGCCGAAATCAGGTAAGATGGGTTGGTAGTTAAGTAAAACTTGAACACTTCACAGAGGTAGATTGCGCAATGAAGAAGCTCGGATCCTTGTTGGTTCTGGTCGCCCTGACAACCTTCATCTTGGGTTGTGCCCCTAAGGGTGATCCTTCGGTCACGAATCCAAACTCGAACAGCACCGACACAAACACGACCAACTAGTTGGGTCCAGAACTGGTTACCCCATACGCAAATTGCCAAGACAATACGAAAGACCGCGAGCCGACCGGCACGCGGTCTTTTTTTGTGGATTGCTCCAATCTCGCCTATATCGCCGCCTCTCTTGTCGCGCGAGTTTTCCGTTGACCACGCCCTATCTTGGCGCTCTAATTCACCAGTGTAAGCGTGGCGATTGTTATGTCGGCTGATTTTTCGGCCGACCGATTCGAGCCTCGGCTCACCTCAATCAAGGAAAGCATAGAAATGAAGATAAAGCGAAAAGGTTCCGTCGTCTGGCAAGGTGGAATAAAAGACAGCAAAGGAGAGATCTCGACCGAAAGCGGTGCACTGTCGAGTTATCCCTACGGGTTTGCTAGTCGATTTGAAGGGCAAAAAGGAAGCAATCCCGAAGAGCTCATCGGCGCAGCACACTCGGCTTGCTTTACGATGGCCCTCTCAAAGATCCTGGGCGAAGCAGGCTTTACCGCGGACAAAATGGAAACGTCGGCTGTTGTCACCCTCGAGCAAGTTGACGGTGGGTTTGCGATCACGGCAATCCATCTCACGCTAACGGCCAAGATCCCTGGCGCGTCACAGGAAGAGTTCGAGGAGCTCGCTGGCAGGGCAAAAGCGGGATGTCCCGTTTCTAAGGTCCTGAATACCGAAATCACACTCGATACGACTTTGGAATCTTGAACGGCGACTTGCTGACGCAAACGTTTGATAAAGAGAAACGACCGCCAGGTGTCTACCATGCGGTCGTTTCTTTTGACTCTGCAAACGCATGGGCTCAGTCGGCCAGCGCCGGGTAGTCAACATAGCCTTCGCTGCCAGGCGAATAGTAAGTGGCGACTTCCGGTTTGTTGAGCGGAGCATTCTGGCGAAAGCGTTCCGGTAGGTCTGGGTTGGCGATAAAGGGTTGCCCAAACGCAATCGCATCTGCTTCGCCTGCTTCGATCGCCGCAGTTGCGGTTTGCTTATCGTAGCCACCGTTGGTGACTAGCACGCCATCGTAATGCTGGCGAATGATCGGCGTGATTCTTTCGGCATCAGGATTGTAGATGCGACCAGGACGAATGGATTCCGCCGTATGCAAATAGGCCAGGCCAAACGGTGATAACGCTTTTGCCGCGTGCTCAAAGAGAGCGGCGGGATCTTCATCTTCCATGCCGTAGCCATTCATGGTGGGACTCAACCGCAGTCCTGTTCGTTGCGGCGACCAGGCCTTGGTGACAGCTGTTACGACTTCTAGAAGAAACCGCAATCGGTTAGGGATCGACCCTCCATAATCATCGGTTCGTTTGTTCGTAGCGGTTCGCAGAAACTCGTCGATCAGGTAACCGTTCGCTCCGTGAATCTCCACGCCATCGAAGCCGGCGGCTCGGGCACGTACAGTCGCTGCAGCATAATCGGCTACGGTCGCAGCAATCTCTTCTGTCGTCAGCTCATGCGGGACGGTGAACGGTTTCTTGCCGGAAGGAACGTGAGCCTCACCGGGGGCGACCACGGCGCTGGGGGCTACGGTCGGGTTACCATCGTGGTAGTCAGGATGGGAAAGACGTCCCATGTGCCACAGTTGGACAAAAATCCGCCCGCCTGCGGCATGGACCTGATCGGTAACGTTTTTCCAGCCAGCGATATGTTCGTCAGCATAAATCGCCGGGGCGTTATGCCAACCGTATCCTTGGGCGCTGATCGCGGTTGCTTCAGAAATGATCAGCCCAGCCGATGCCCGCTGTGTGTAGTACTGGGCCATCATTTCATTTGGAACTCGATCGCTCGCTCGAGCACGCGTGAGCGGGGCCATCAGAATCCGATTTCGTAACGTCAAATCCCCCACGAGAAGCGGGCGGAACAAGGTGTCGTTGTTGGTGGTCATCTTCAGCTCTCCTGAGACTGAGTGGCGTGGTTTGCTTAGTTCGGAGGATAGGTAAGTTGCTCTGTATCCGAATCGTAGCGCGAAGCGGACATCAGTGAAATTCATAATTATTGCCACAGTGATCGTTTTAAGAGATAACTGGGGAATGGAACTTCGACACCTGAGTTATTTCGTAGCCGTAGCAACGCAGCTGAATTTCACCCGAGCGGCCGATTCGCTGTTGGTTTCGCAGTCGGCACTGAGCAAGCAGATTGCCGATCTGGAACGAGAGGTGGGGACGCCGCTGTTGGAACGGAATAAGCGAGTTGTTCGCCTGACCCCGGCTGGTCGCGTATTTTTCGAGGATGCGCAAGTAATTCTCGAACGGGCCGACGCCGCCAAAGAGCGAGCGACCCGCGTCGCCCGGGGCGAAGAGGGAGAATTGTCGATCGGTTTCTTTTCGGCACCAGTAATCGGATTCTTGCCCGACTTGATTCGGGAATACCGCACCGAACATCCTCAGGTGAAGCTGCACATGAAAGAACTCACACCTGACAAGCAACTGACTGCTTTCGCTAAGGAAGATATCGATGTCGGTTTCACGCGGCCTCTGCCGCCCGGCTATCCCGAATTGTCCACCGAAACGTTGTTTCACGAACGCTGGGTAGCAGTCGTGAGCAAGTCGCACTGTTTAGCAGGAAGACGTCGAATTCGATTAAGCGATCTTGCTTGCGATTCCTTCGTATTACTTGAAAGACGCGTTGCGATTGGTCTGCACGATCATGTTATCTCCGCTTGCCAGAAGGATGGATTCTCACCCGCGGTAACGCAGACGCCAGAATTGATGACGACAGTCCTGACCTTGGTAGCCGCCGAACAAGGAGTCAGCGTTGTGCCGGAAGGGGTACGCAACCTGCAAAACCAGCAGGTCGTGTTTCTCCCAATTTCACCAGGGCTCGATCCGTTTCCCTTGATCATCTGCTGGCGAACACGCGACACATCTCCGCTTACTGAGGCGTTTCGCAAGTTGGTTTGTCGGCGGATGTCTCAGATTGTGAAATCAGGAAGCCCTGACGAAGTTGACTGAGGGTAAATCGAACTAACTCACAAACTTGATGAAGGTTTAAAACATGAGTCGATTTCGATTTAGTCTCTTGGCGTTGATGATCTTAATCGCTGTGGTCGCCGTGATCATGGCCATAAAAACGAACCGTGATAGGCAGGTGGCCGCGACTAAGAAGATCTACGACGCTCAAAAAGGCGTTGTTGCCGAGGTGAGCGATGATTTCGTCAACAATCTGCGTAACGAAGGGTGGAAGGTCCGGGATAAGTCACAAGGGGTCGGCGGAAGCGGTGAATGGCGGATCACTATCGCGCTCGCTTGCCAAGATCGCGATGGCCAATGGCAAGCCTGTTATGTTGAAGTGATGGGTTCGGTAAGTGAGGGCTCTAGCGGCCAGCCAGACTGGCTAAATATATTGCCGCTCCGAATTTCATCTCTAGGGAATCGTCTCAATCAAGCGTTTATTCGAGAGTTAGTCATCGCTCTTGACAAGCAAGGTTGGTCCTTCACAAGGGATACCAACCTACATGATTCACCCTCACGAACTCTTTGATGGCTTGTTACGGCAACTGCTTGACGCGGATTCGGCGATATTCCATTTGCCCCCGGTCCCCTTCCAAGCCAATTGGCCCGGTTTCTGGCAGTTTGTAAGCTTCCTCCAACACTTCACCGTTGCAGGTACAATGGGCGACGTTGTCTTTCACGGTGACCACCATTTCGTTCCACTTTTGTGGCTTGTAGTTCTTCAGATCCTTGTAAGGACCTGCCAGCAAATAGTCGCGGCATTGCAGCTGTGGTTGGCGGAGGAATACGCCACTGTCGGCATTCGGGGTGGCGCGGAATTCCAGCTTCAAGATGAAGTCCTTGGGAAACTCACGCGTCGTCCACAATTGTTGAATGCGTCGACCTTCGGTAGGTGTGGTAACTACGAGTCGGCCGTTGACCGCTTGATAACGTCCGTCGCTACTTTCGGTCTTGCCGTCGAAAACGATATCTTCTTTGAACACAGGCCAGGCGATCGATGTTTTCTTTCCTTCTCGCTCTGGATTGGCTTTGAACATCCAACCCGTCAGATCCTTGCCGTTGAACAAGCTCTCGAAACCAGGTTCGACTTCAAAGTCATCAGCGTTCGTTTCCAGGTAACCAAGCGTCGCGAAGATTGGGCGCAGTGCTGCCGCCCACATTGCATAGCCTTCCTGGTTGGGGTGCAGAAGATCTGGGAACTCTTCTTTCTTGGCATCTCCGTTCTCGTTGGCGAACAGCGTCCAGGTATCGACGACCGTAATCTGCGGATCCCCTTTCACGGCTTCCTTGTACAGCTGATTGATCTGCTTGATCTTATCGGCGGGGCGTTTCTTCGATGCGGAACTGGGGAACACTTCGCACAATACGATGGGCATGTCCGCATTGTGCTTCTTCAGTTCTGCAATGATCAACTTCACGTTGCCGGCGATCGTTTCTGGCGAGGCGCCTTCTTCCAGATCGTTCGTCCCCATTAGCATGACCACGGCTTTGGGATTGAGCGAGAGCACGTCCTCATCCAAACGAACGAGCATGCCGCGTGTGGTATCGCCACTGATCCCGCGGTTGGCTACCTTCATGTCACCGAAGCTACCACCCATGTTGTCGCCCCAACCTTGGGTGATGGAGTCACCCAAGAAGACAACGGCGTTTTGATCTTTCTCGATTTGCTTTGCCCAACCAGATCGCTTGTTTTTCCAAAGGTTCTTGAACCAGTCGTAGCGACGAATTGGCCCCTCTCCAGGAAGTCCTTCGTCCGTGGCTGGAATCGAGAATTGTTCGCCTGAGGTCGCTGTCTCTTGTGCGACTAACGGTTGACTAGCCAAGCAAAATAGCGACATCAAAAGGAGAGCCAACGGGCGAAATCGGACGAGCATGGTGGTCACTTTCAATCAGGGAAGGGAGGAGCAAGAGAGGTTTGCGGCCCTATTATAGTCGGACAAAAATGGGAACGCACCTAAGGGCTTACGCCGGTGAGAGCTGCTTTGATTTCTTGGTTTTTGGCATAATCGATCGGACATTTGCCCGACTTGTTCTGCGAATCCATATCAGCGCCATTTTCCAAGAGTAATCGCACTAACGACAATGCTTCCGCTTGTTTGCCGGCCGTTGACGGGGCACCGGTGCTGGTGACTGCCCGATGAAGGGGCGTCGATTTCGTTTTGCGATCGATTGCATTCACATCGGCGCCTTGGGCAAGCAACTCTTTCGCGGCAGCGACACTTCGAAAACGTACGGCCCGATGCAGTGGCGTCACCCCGTTCTTGTCTGTCTCATCCACCGAAACGCCACGTTTCATTAGGAAGCGAATCACGCGGACCTGAACCTTCGCGTCCGGATCGTGCGCTGAGCAAGCCGACAAAAGGGCTCCACTCAGATCGGCATCTTTGGTGGCTAACTGCTTTAAGTCGTCAAGTCTCAACTCGAAGGCCGCTTTTTGAAGAGGTGTCATTGGTGGGATCACATTTGCAAGATAAAGACGTATCTCAGTCATCTCTGAGGTAATCGTCACGATACGGATCGCGTGTAAACTTAGCAAGCAATACTTTTTCCTTGGGAAGGCTGCCTTGCCTAAACCCCGGAAACGCAGGCCCCAGTTCGCTATACTTCGTGGACCGTTGGTCCAAAATCGGATTCGAAATATCATTGCCCCAAATGGGGAGACCATGGAATGCAAGCAGAAAACCTGTTCTCGCCTGACTATGCCACGGCCCGGCAGCGTTTTTGCGATGCCGCCGAGGAACTCGGTTGGAAGCTCGAATCGTTCCCGCGGGAAGGCAGTGGACCAAACGATGAACTACTGCTAACAGACGCCGCAAGTTGCCCCGTGGAAGATCGTGCCAAAGTGCTCGTCATCACTTCAGGCATTCACGGTGTCGAAGGCTTTTTCGGTTCGGCAGTGCAGTTAGCTCTCTTACGACAGTGGAAGCAACATGGTAATCCAGCCGTTAAATGTCTCTTTCTGCATGGGCTTAACCCGTACGGCTTCGCTTGGCGGCGACGATTCGATGAGAACAACGTCGACCTAAATCGAAACTTCTTATTGCCGGGCGAGGTCTTTGACGGGGCTCCGCCAACCTATGCCAGACTCGACAGCTTTCTCAATCCACAGCGGCCACCTTCCCGTTGGGATCCCTTCCTGGCGAAGGCGACATGGCTGATTACTCGGTACGGCATAACCGCGTTGCGTCAGGCGATTGCCTCCGGCCAATACGACTTTCCGAAAGGTGTCTTCTTTGGTGGGCATCAACCATCAACGCTACAACCACTTCTCGAACAAAACGTGCCAACCTGGCTCGCCGGAAGTCAGAAGGTCGTTCACTTGGACTTTCACACGGGACTCGGGCCGAAGGGAACTCACAAGCTGTTGATTGATTATTCGCTTAGCGATTGGCAACGCGATTGTTTAACAAACTGGTTTGGCCTCGAGTCGTTCGAGGAAAGTCAGTCGAGCGGTATCGCTTACGAAGCCAGGGGCGGGTTTGGACGTTGGTGCGTGGAGAAGAATTTCGCACCGATGTACCTTTATGCCTGTGCCGAGTTTGGCACGTATGGACCTGTGACGGTATTGAAAGGCTTGCGACGGGAGAACCAAGCCCATCACTGGGGAAAGCCAAATAACCCAGCAACAAGATCCGCCAAAGAGCACCTTCACGAGTTATTTTGCCCGCACGATTCCAAGTGGCGATCGCGAGTCATTCGCGATAGTTGCGAATTGGTGAACCAGGCGGTGGCCGGACTCACCGCGGAAGCCTAACGGCGCTAGGTTATCGAGGCAAACCAGGTGACTCTGACGCCTGTGATTGTCGCGACGGGAAAGAAGCTTACCGAAACAGCGATTAGTGCGGTTCATAGTTGCCTTGAGCCTGTTTGCGGCTTAAGATAGCGGTTTTCTTCTCTTTTTCTAGGGATTTCCCCTCGCACTGCACCCCCTCGAAGGATCCTTCCCTTGAATCGTTTTTCCCGAATCGCACTGTTATTGTTGGTCACAACATGTCTGGTCAGTTGCCGAGCGAAAACCGAGAACACGGCTGCCGGTAGTGGTGGCTATGAATTCCCGATCGAAGCTGGCAAGTACCGCATTCTTGGCATCCGCACCGATAACACCGACCATGCACGCGCGAAGCAAAACGCGGAGTCGGCGATCGCGAACAATCCTAACTTGAAAGCGATGGTAGGGCTGTGGGCGTATAACCCGCCGATGATCCTCAGTGCGGTGGAAGGAGCGAACAAGGTTGGCGACATCCAGATCATCGGTTTCGATGAAGATGAGGTCACGCTGAAAGGGATCGAAGACGGCAAGGTGTATGGAACCGTCGTACAGCAGCCGTTCGTGTTTGGGTACAAGGCCGTTGAATTGCTTGCGGCGATGGTCCGCGGACAAGATCTCGATATCCCGGAAAGCAACTTGATCTTCGTGCCTTTCAAAACGATCAAGAAGGATAACGTCGGTGAGTTCCAGGCGGAACTGAAACGGATTAACGACGGAAACGGCACCCCACCGCCGCACAATCAGCCTGAATACGATACCAGTGAAAAGGTGAAGTTGGCCTTCCTCACCAACACGGTTGATCCCTTCTGGAATTATGCTGCCGAAGGAGTCCAGGTGGCGGAGAAGGAATTCAACGCGGATTGCGAAGTGTATGATCCGCCGAACGGTACCCAAGAAGAGCAAAAGCGTTTCGTCGAACGCAAGATGGGTGACGGCTGTCAGGCTTTGGCAATGAGCCCCAGCTCACCCGAAAGCCAGACCGACTTGATCAACAAGGCGGTCGAAGCATTCAACGGCAACATGATTTGTCACGATTCGGATGCACCTAATAGCAATCGTAAGATGTACATCGGAACGCACAACTATCTGGCCGGCCGGGCAGTTGGCAAGCTCGTGAAAGAGGCGGTTCCCGAGGGGGGCGATGTCATGATCTTTGTCGGCTTGATGGAACAACTGAACGCCCAGGAACGGAGTGCTGGGGTCATCGACGAGCTGATGGATAAACCAATTCCGGCCGAGATCGCCAAGTACTTGCCGAAAGATCAACAGCCAACCGACGAGAAGCCTGCCGAAAAATCGGAAAAGGACGAGGCTGCTGACGAAACGCCGATGAAAGACGAGCAGCCAGCGGATGGGGAAGCAGCGGAAGAGAAATAGGTCTCGCCGCTGGCCGGGCGAGGCGCGATTGCCCGGCGAAGCTTGAAAGTGATCGACACCATGACGAAGGATGCTCCACCGTTTCTCGAGGTCGAGAGGATCTCGAAACGCTTCCCAGGCGTGAAGGCCTTGTCAGAGGTCTCGCTGCGCATTGCGGCTGGTGAATCGGTGGCCGTGATCGGCGAAAATGGTGCCGGTAAAAGTACGCTGATGAAGATCCTGGCAGGGATTCAACCGCCTGACGAAGGTGTCATCCGCGTCAACGGAAAGCCCGTTGAAATTCGCGGAGTGACCGACGCGCTGGATCTGGGGATCGCATTGATTCATCAAGAGTTGAATCTATGCGATAACCTGTCGATAGGAGCGAATATCTATCTTGGTCGAGAGCCCCGCACGTTTGGTTGGATCGATCAGGGTAAGGTGAATTCCCTATCGCGAAAATACTTGCAGCAAGTTGGCCTCGACGTCGATCCTGGAAAACCGCTCGTCGATCTTTCGATTGGTCAGCAGCAGCTCGTGGAGATCGCCAAAGCACTCTCGTGCAATGCGAAGCTACTTATCATGGATGAGCCGACCTCGAGTCTTTCCGCGCGAGAAGTCGACTGTTTGTTTGAGGTAATTCGCTCGTTGCGTGCGTCTGGGGTGAGCATCGTCTATATTTCGCATCGCCTGAGCGAGGTCCATCAGGTTTGCGATCGGGTGATTGCCCTGCGAGATGGTAAGAACAGCGGTGGGCTGTCTCGTGAGGAAATCACGCACGACAACATGGTCCGGCTGATGGTAGGGCGCGAACTCGATCAGTTCTACGCACATCAATCGCAATCGCCCGGCGACGTGGTGCTGGAAGCAAAGGCGATCAAAACAAAAGCTCACCCAGCTCACGCGATCAGCTTTCAGCTTCGCGCCGGAGAGATCGTCGGCCTGGCGGGTTTGGTCGGGGCAGGGCGGACCGAATTATTTGAAACCTTGTTTGGCGTTCACCCGCCCGTTGACGGAACGTTGGAAGTTTCTGGCAGAGCGGTGACAATCCGCTCGCCGAAGGATGCAATCGCTCACGAAGTCTTCCTGGTGCCAGAGGATCGCAAGCTGCAAGGGTTAGTCCTGCCGATGGATGTCGGCCAAAACACGACACTGCCAGGGCTCCATCGTCTGTCCTACCTTTCGTGGGTTGATTCGTCGAAAGAGCAAAAGGTTGCCGACGATATGGTCCGGCGGATGCGAGTCAAGACACCCAGTACGCGACAAATCATTCAATATCTTTCCGGCGGCAACCAACAGAAAGTGGTCATTGCGAAATGGCTGGCTATGCATCCGAAGGTGCTGCTGCTCGACGAACCGACCCGCGGGATCGATGTGGGGGCGAAACACGAGATTTACGAACTAATGGAAGAACTAGCCAGCAAAGGCGTGGCGATTCTGTTCGTTTCCAGCGAAATGGAAGAGATCCTCGGCATGTCGGACCGGGTGCTGGTGATGCATGAAGGTAACCTGGCCGGCGAGCTTTCTCGTGACCAACTCAGCGAACAAGCGATAATGAACCTGGCAACCGGTCAAACGCTGGTCGCGGCCGATGATGTTTAGCCACACAGTACAACGTAACTTGAAAGGTGCATCGAAGATAATTAACCACGGATTCCACGAATAAACACGGATCAGAACGAGAATTCCTTGGCGACGACTCTTCTCCGATTATCCGTGCCTAACTATGTCATCCGTGGTTAAGAACTTCGCTCCTTGAGGCTAAATCGCTGACCCGAATGAATCGACAAGCATGTGAGATGAAAGAAGCACTGAATGCTTAAGAATGCTGTTTTGTTTTTATTGATCTTTGCGATCTTCGGTATCACAGCTGTGAACGTGCCGACGTTCGCCAACGCTCAGAACCTGGGGATCATGGCCCGCTGGACAGGGCTGTATGGAATCATGGCGATCGGTGCAGCGTTCGTGATCATCGCGGGCGGGATCGATCTCTCGATGGGATCCATGGTGGCTTTGGTTGGCGTCCAGTTCGGGATTCTCATCAATGATCAGCAGATGAATCCTTGCTTGGCAATGATTGTCGTTCTTGTCGGGGCGATGCTAATCGGACTCGGGTATGGACTACTGATCACGAAGCTGAAACTGCAACCTTTTGTGGTGACTCTGTGTGGACTTCTGGTGCTGCGGAGTATTGCGCGCTTCTTGACGCACGACAACAAGATCTCGAACTTCGTCCATCCCGACGGAGGAACGAATATCGGTTATCTGACCGGCGCTGAGTTTCTTTCCATTCCCTTACCGTTATGGATGTTGGCTGGGATTGCGCTCGTTTCGGCCTTGGTTCTTAACAAGACGACGTTCGGCCGCTATTTAAAGGCGTTGGGTAATAACGAGCAAGCGGCGCGATACAGTGGGATCAATACCGATTGGATTACGATCAGTGCCTATATGATTTGCTCGTTGCTTTCCGGTGTTGCAGCGATCTTGTTTGCGATCGATCTGAACAGCGTTGGTCCGAATGAAGCCGGCACATTCTATGAACTATACGCGATCGCCGCGGCCGTGCTGGGTGGGTGCAGCTTGCGAGGTGGCACGGGCTCGATCATCGGTGTCGTCTTAGGAACAGCAATCCTCCGCGAGCTTTACCAAGCCATCGAAGCCCTACAATTCTCCGAGCTCGAAGGAACCGTGATCGGCGTGGTGATCTTGGTCGGTGTGATCGCCGACGAAATTATCCGCCGCATCGTTGATGCTCGGAGACGGAAGCAGGAAGTTAACGCTGCCAAAGAGAGGTCTGGCAGCGGTTGATAGGAGCCTGCCATTTAGGGATCCACAAGGGGAATGTCTAGTCGTCTCGATCTTCGCTAGTGTTGTCTGTCTCTGATTCAACATGGATATTGGGAAACAAGCGGTCGATTTCCACTGCCCATACAAACCAGATCAGCCATAGTTGGATGCTCCAGTTTTGGAATAAGAGTAGTGGTTTGTTGAATGGGCGTTCCTCTGGCCCTAGCAAGTAGACTACGAGCATTGAAACAAGGAGAAGTACAAAAGTGCTTTCCCTGGTTTCCTGCTCTGACCAACGTGCTCCGAAATAGGCGATTCCGACCGCGATTGATGGTCCGAATGTTGCCAGGACCTCCTGAACAGCACGCCCTTCATTTGAATACAAATGAGTTAGTCCCAGGAGAATGGCGACAAATGTGATGGCGAATATCAACGTAGAGAGATGGAACCGGGGGCGGAATTTAATTTCAGCCCGGAGCCGCTTCTGGATTGCTGGATAGGCAAAGAGTGTAACTGACAACGTCACGGCAATATCAATTGCCAGAGCGACCAGATCAAAGTCGCGTTCGTAGACGATTCCGATCACTTCCTCGAAAAAAGGAAGCGGGAATCCAAAGTACAAACTTGGTCCGATATCATTCGCAATGAAGTCACCGGTGAATAAATTTACCGCCACGCATCCAAAAAATACGGTGAAGATGGCAAGAAGTCGACGATGCCAGGAGCTTGACATTTTCTTTCAACCTCCCAACCGTCTGCGATGTGTCTTAGGCGAAGAACTCCACCGCGTTCTCAAATAGCTTCAAGCCGTCGCCGGGGCTGTTCCCTTCGCCGCGCGTCCAGCGAGGGTGATGCGTTTGGTCAATGTAACGCTCGGGATGCGGCATCAGGCCGAAGATTCGGCCGGTGGCATCGCACACGCCAGCGACGTGACGCTGAGCACCGTTGGGGTTGTCTGGGAAGCTGACGCAATCTTCCCCTTGGCGATTGGCCGTATAGGTTAGACACAATTGACCGGCGGCTTCTAGCTTGTCGAGCGTTTCTTCGTCGCGAGCGACAAAGCGACCTTCGGCATGGGCGACCGGCAGGTACATCTGGTCGATGTCCTTCAGGAAGACGCACTTCTCACCGTCGGTTTTGAGGTTCACCCAGCGATCCTGGAACATTTGGCAGTCGTTCCAAGCGAGCGTGCTCGACGGAAGTCCTTGCTCGTCGTCATCAAGCAAAAGACCCGTTTTGATCAGAATCTGAAAACCATTGCAGATGCCGAGGATCAGTTTACCGTCGTCATGGAATCGTTTGACCGTGTCCATCAAATGGTGACGCATCAAACTGCCTACGATGCGGCCAGCAGAGATGTCGTCTCCATAACTAAACCCACCTGAGAGGGCGAGGATTTGATAGTCGTGCAAAAGCTCCGGCTTTTCCAGCAGGCGGTTCAAGTGAACCCGATCAGCCGTCGCGCCCGATTGTTCGAACGCGTAGGCAGTTTCCAGGTCGCAATTGGTCCCGGGAGAGCGAAGCAACAAGGCTTTAGGCTGAGCCATGGCGAGAAATCTTTCCGTATACCTACCAGTTCAGGGGAGCTTGCCAAGCCTGTTTCAACAGTTCGATGGGCTCGTCGAGTAGTGACTGGCCGTTTTGCTTAACGACCAGTTCTTTGTGCTGGGCAACTTGGCCGATCGCCGCGAACGGGACGCCATCCAAGGCGGCTTCAAACTTGTCGGCCGATTCTTCAGGTACTTCGCAGACGAACCGAGTATTCGATTCGCTGAAGAGTAACGCGACCGCCGAAGGCGAACTTAGTTCGTGTGGGATGTTTTCAAGCTCAATATCCGCACCAAGACCCCCAGCGAATGCCATTTCGGCCAAGGCCACTGCGAGGCCACCTTCCGATAGATCGTGACAGGCCGCGACGCTGCGGGCTTGAATAGCCGCGTGAATGCCGGCGAATACTTTCTTAGAAAGCGTGGTATCGACCTGTGGAACTTGACCGCCCAGCTTTTCATGAATCAGCGACCAGTGCGAACCACCGAGTTCGTCCTTGGTGAGGCCCACGACGTAAATACGATTACCGGCCGATTTGAAGTCCATCGTGACACAAGTCGAAACGTCTTCGACCTGTCCCATCGCACTGATCAGCAAGGTTGGCGGAATGGCGATCGTTTGCTTTTCGCCATGTTCGTCAAAGTAGCTAAACTCATTGTTCAAGCTGTCCTTACCACTGACAAACGGGGTACCCAACGCAAGTGCCAAGTCACGGCACGCCAAGGCGGCACGGACCAAAGTACCAAGCGTTTCGGGACGATCAGTGTATCCCCAACAGAAGTTATCAAGGATCGCAATCTTTGCGGGATCGGCACCGACGGCAACGCAGTTTCGCAGGGCTTCATCGATGGCACTAGCGGCCATATCGTAAGGATCGAAGTCGCCGAAGTGCGGGTTCATGCCGCACGACAGAACGATTCCCTTACGACTGTTGAGCACCGGACGAACGACCGCAGCATCGCTCGGACCATCGTTCTGCACACCGACAAGTGGCTTGATCACGCTGCCACCTTGGACTTCGTGGTCGTACTGACGAATGATCCATTCCTTACTGGCAACATTGAGCGAGCTGAGAATGCGTCGCAAGTCGTTGCCGAGTGCCCCTTCGTCGTCGCTGGCAATCTCCAGCGGCTGTGTATTGGGAGGCGTGAAGACAGCATCACGCACGATCGGTGGACGCCCGTCATGCAGGAATCGCATATCGAGTTCGCCGACAGTTTCGCCGTTGTAGGTAAGCTTCAAGTTGCCGGTCGGGACGAACTTTCCGAGGACGACCGCTTCACTTCCTTCCGAAGCGAACAAGGCTTCCAGCTCAGGCCATTTCTCTTCGGGAACCGCCAGCACCATACGTTCCTGAGCTTCGCTGATCCAAATTTCGGTGTAGGAAAGGCCTTCGTATTTAAGGGGGGCCTTCTCGAGCCAGACTTCGGCGCCCAACTCTTCTCCCATCTCACCGACTGCACTCGAAAACCCACCTGCACCGCAGTCGGTAACCGCGTTGTAGAGGTTTCGATCCCGCGCTTCCAGCAGCACGTCGAGAACCATCTTCTCGGTAATCGCATTGCCGATTTGGACGGCACCGCCCGAGAGAGATTCACTTTCGCTGGTCAACTCAGCAGAGCTGAACGTCGCACCGTGGATACCATCACGACCCGTACGACCGCCGACGGCCACGATGAGGTCATTTGGTTTGACTTCTTTGAACGACATATCGACCGGAATCAGGCCGACATTGCCACAGTAAACCAACGGATTGCCAAGGTAACGATCGTCGAAGTAAACCGCACCGTTCACCGTGGGAATGCCCATCCGGTTGCCGTAATCGCGGACGCCGCTGACAACACCCTTCATCACGCGGCGTGGATGCAGCACGCCCTGCGGCAGGCAACCAGGATCGGTCTCGGGTGGGGCAAAGCAAAACACATCGGTGTTGCAAATTGGCTTGGCACCCATGCCAGTTCCCATCGGGTCGCGGATCACGCCCCCGATGCCGGTATTGGCTCCACCGTAAGGTTCGAGGGCACTAGGATGGTTGTGCGTTTCGACCTTGAAGCAAACGTTGTATTCGTCATTGAAGGTGACGATGCCGGCGTTGTCCTTGAACACGCTGACGCACCAGTCGTCGTCCCCTAAGGTTTTGCGGATTTGCTGGGTAGCGGCGAAGATCGTTTCCTTCAACATGTTGTCGAAGCGGATCTCTTGCTTATCGTCCTTGTAGGCGATCTTACCTGCTAAGGTTTTGTGGCTGCAGTGCTCGCTCCAGGTTTGGGCGACCGTTTCTAATTCGATGTCAGTCGGATCGCGGCCCAATTCTCTGAAATAGGCTTGAATGGTCTGCATTTCGACCAGCGTCAGGTACAACTGGCCTTCTTTGCTCAGTTTGTTCAGGCCGTCGTCATCGAGAGCGCGGATGCCCACCGTTTTCAGCTCGAACGGTTGTGATTTGCCAAACGAGAGGCGTTCGAGATCGATCGGGCCGTGGATGACCTGTTCGACAGAATCGTTGGCCAGGAGCTTCGTGATCAAACGCTCGGTCTGTTGATCGTCCAGGCCACCGATCCAGTATTTGCGGAACGTCCTGACTGCCTCGGCTGGCTTGCCGAAGTCAGCGATGGCCCCTTGGGTGCTCTGAGCAACCGGATCCATCACGCCTGGTTTGGGCATCACGTGGATCAGACGGTCGTACAGGTTCGAGGGAGCTTCGGCTAGGATTGCTTCGCCTGCTTGAGCGACAACCGCTTTCTCGACCACGTTATCGACCAGCAATTGATCGGCCAGCAGTTGGATGTGATCGGCGCTAAAGTCAGCTTGGACCAGAAACCCGTGTGCCGTAGCGATTTCGAGATGGGTAGCAATTTGCAGGTCTTCGGCGTCGGCAACGATGGCAGCGGCCAATCGATCGACGTGTCCCGAAGCGGGATAGATATCAACTTCCCACAATGTCACGGTGGTGCTTTCCCTGTTCTAAGAGCTTAATCCAGTGCTCGTCCTGACCCGCTTCCAGCGACGCCCGGAAGGCAGTCAGCAATTTCTCAAAGTTCGCTAGCGTCTGCAAGACGTGGCCCCGGTTGGTGGTGAGGATCTGACGCCATAATTCGACGTCTCCACCAGCTACGCGGGTTGTATCGGCCCAGCCGCTGCTTGTGAGTTCTAACAGGGATTCCGGGGTGGAAGCCGCCAAAAGACTAGCAATAACGTGGGGTAAGTGGCTGGTAACGGCTACCGCGGCATCGTGCTGAGCGGGGCTCATTTCCAGAACCTGGCTTCCCAAAGATTCCCAGAATTTGCGGACAGTCGCCTGAGCGGTGCGGTCCGTTTCCGCGACAGGAGTAACGATTGTGACTCGATTTTCAAACAAATCGGCTACGGCATAATCCGAACCACTCTTGTCGCTGCCGGCCATGGGGTGGCTGCCGACAAAATAAACATCTTTGCGGCCGCGGATCGACTCGCTCAGAAGGAGGGTGTCGACGATCCTCTGCTTGGTGCTGCCAGCATCGGTGACGATCGTTCCCGGCTGGCAGAAAGGAACCATTTGTTCGACGAGCGGAACAATCGATTCGACGGGTGAGCAAACCACAATCAGGTCGGCCCCGCGAATTCCGGCTTGCCAGTCGGTGGTTCCCTCGGTGATGCAGCCTTGTCGCTTGGCCCTGGCCAAACGATCTTCCTTGCGGCCGATACCTACCACCTTGTCGGCGATTTTGTGCTTCTGCGCGGCAAGCCCGATCGAGCCGCCAATCAGGCCAACTCCGAGGATCGCAATTTGCTGAAAATCTGGCATAAGGACATTACGCGTCGTCAAAGGTGTCAAAACGGAGATTATAGCAGGATCTACCCCCGACAGACGACCAGGAGGAGGGTTTTCTGCGAATCGAATTGGATGACCTCAAGAAACGAAGAAGCCTGGATACACGTGGTACCCAGGCTTCCCTCGACCAAGTTACCTGAGGTGTTTTGCGAGCTAAGAGTTTTCAGGCAGACGGACGAGTGTCATTTGGTGTGAGGTTCCATCGTCGTAGCGGACGACGACAGGGGTTTCCTGCTGGGTCAGGCTGTTCAAATCGGTTTGGAAGATAGCCTTCTGATTGCCAGCAACCGTCCAAGCGACTTGCTGCGTTTTTTTGTCGAGCGAACCGGAAAGTGGCTGGCTGTTGTTTGAGAGAACGTTGTAGTAAGAACCACTGATCAGACCGCTCTTGCTGACCGAGATTTGCATCAGCATTTGCGACTGCGTTTCACTCCCCTGAACCAGGGCATACACACCGATCGGCAACCACTGTTCGTTCGTGTTGGCCGGGGTGGATGCTTGCGATAACTGTTGTGCTTCTTGGGCTTGTTGATCCTGACTGGCGGTCGGCGTTTGGTCACCTTCGACGTAGACGTTCGACTCGTTGTAGGAGTAACTGACCGGAGTGGATGCCACACCTGCAACCCAGCCAGTCAAAGCACCGAAGCTGGCGGCGGCCCAGGCATCGGCATGCGGATGGGAATACTGCCAGGCATTGGGATGTTGCGAGTACCACGCTGCCGTGAAAGGTTCTGGCTGGCCGGCTAGATGCTGATTGAGGTTGTTGTAGATCTCGTTGGAACGCTGCGAAACGTTCTGCTTCGTTTGATCGACCTTAGGCTGCAAGTCGCTCTTTCGATCATTGAACTGTTGTTGACGATCGTTCCATTGCTGTTGGCGATTATCAACTTGCTGCTCTCGGTTATTGAGGTCTTGCTGTCGATTGTCGAGTTGCTGTTGATGCTGACCTTCGTTGGGACGATCCTTAGGATCATTGGAAAGACCGAGGAAATCATTCAGTTTATCTTGCGAGAGTGGAGTGCGGCCGCTCAAGTCACCACGATTGAATGTTTTGCCTTCCAGGGCATTGGAGAGTTTGTCTTGGCCAGAGAAGTTTCGATCGCCCAAGGTGCGGTTGCCAAGATCGCGGCTGCTAAAGTTCCGATCGCTCAAATTGCTGTTACCGGAACGAGGGGAAAGATCACGTGTACCAGGCGTGAAATTGGAAGTCGTGGGACGGCTGGTAGGGCTTACCGAAGGCCGGGTGAAATTTCCACCAGGGGAGGGTGAAGGAGCACGGCGACCGCCTCCGCGAGGACCAGCTTGGCACTCGGCAACGACAAACGCCAACGTCGCAAACGCAACCATACCCAACCAATATGGACTCTTCATAGCTCTTCTCTCTTTCCCAAGGGGTGCCGGTTCGATTGATCCACTAAATACGGGATCTGCTGCTGAAAGAAACCATAGAGTTAACTCGTACCTCTGGCGGAGAGTTTCAGGCCACTTTAATAAAACTTCTTCAATTAATCTTTTCGCAGAAGCGCACAATTGCGTAACTCGCATCGGCCGCAAATTGCGAATATTCCTGACAACCGTGTCTTGGCAATCAATGCATAGTAGTTGCGTGGATCACGTCCCTTTCGCATGATGGGAAGAGTCAATCTCTGCTCTGAGGACGCCCAAATGTTGTTTTCTCCTCGAATCAGTAAATCCAACCTCATCCAGCTTTGCCGCCGCGTGGGTAACCAGTTGCACGCTGGCGTCGATATTCGCCGCGTCTGGCTACGTGAAGCGGAGCGGGCATCGGGTTCGATGAAGCATGTGATGGAGTCGATATGCGAAAGCATCGATGAAGGACATCAGATGCACGAGGCGATTAACCTGACGGGAGAGTACTTCCCTAAGCTTTTTCGCCAGATGATCCACTTAGGAGATACCACTGGCCACTTGGATATGATCTTCTTGGACTTGGCCGATCAGTACGAACATCAGATGGAATTACGACGTGCGTTTCTGGCTTCGATCGCTTGGCCGATGATTGAATTAGGGATTGCCATTTTGGTGATCGGAGCGTTCATCTTTGTGATGGGAATGATTCCGCAGGTCGAAGGTAGAACAATCGATCCCTTAGGGCTTGGCCTGGCGGGGACGCAAGGAGTGATCGACTATTTCCTAATCATCGGCATGATCATTATGGGATGTTGGGTTACCTACTTGTTGTGGTCGCGCGGGAGATTAGGGTTTTTGCCTATCGACCGAGTGATCATGAAGATCCCCGGAGTTGGTAAGCAGATCCGCACATTGTGCTTGGCACGCATGGCTTGGGCTTTAGGGTTGACCGTTGGAGGCGGAATGGATATTCGTAATGCGATGCGGCTTTCGTTAGAGGCAACCCACAATCGATATTACTCTCAGTATGCGGACCAGATCGATAAGGAACTGCTGCAAGGGGACGAGGTTAGCGAGATCTTACGACGTACGCAGCGTTTTCCTCACGACTTCTTAGATGTTGTGGAAACGGGGGAGATCTCCGGCACACTGTCGGAATCGATGACCAAGCTTTCGGAGCTTTATTTTCAGAAGGCCCGAGACGCCATGAAGGTGTTGGCGATCATGGGAGGGCTGCTAGTCACTATGATGGTGTTCGGAATCATCATCATGGCAATCTTCAAGCTCGCTATGTTTTATCTCGGTACGATTAACGATGCCTTGGAGGGCATTTAGAAGGCATTCGTAATTCGTTGCCTCCACGAAAAAGGCCACGCAAATTTGCGTGGCCTTCATCTTTGAACTCTGGGTGAACCAACTAATTGGCGGAGGGTTCCGCTTCGGCTGGTTTGCTCTTGCCGTTGGCCAGTGATTCGGGGTCTTCGGCGTAACGAATCAACGCTTCTGGTAGTTCGACGCCACCGATATCCTTCATGACCTGCATCATCGGAGGCAGCGTCTTTGCCATGCCGCTGAGCCAGTCGGCGGTGTTCGAGCGGCCGTTCTGATTGCCACCTTCCCAGACGACCACCTTGTCGAACTTGATGTTCGAGATCGCCTTAGCGGACGATTCGGCCAGACTGTCGAGGTGTTCCAGCAGCAACAATTGGAATGCTTCCTTGCTGCTACCACAGGCCGAGACGATGGCTTTCAAACCTTCACCCTTCTTGGCCAGTTTTTCGTATTCACCACGGGCTTCCGCTTCCAACTTGGCGTAGATCGCATCAGCTTCGGCCTGAGCGAGAATTCGTCGGCGAGCAGCTTCGGCGGCCGAATCGACTTCGATCTTGGCCTTCTCGGCTTTGGCCGGTGCTTCCAGCAACGCACGCTGCTCCGCTTCCACACGTTCGGCTTCGGCGATGGCAGCTTTCGCCAGGGCGCGATTTTCGGCTTCCTTCACCGCACCGTCTGCTTCCCGTTTGCGGATTTCACCCAGTTCATACGCTTCGGCTCGTTTGACGTTCAATTCAGCCTTCGACTTGGCGACCTTCGCTTCAGCAAGGTTTTCACCCTCGATAGCGGAGGCATCCGCGTCGGCGATTTTGATACGCTTTTCACGTTCGGCATCTTTAACGGCTGCTTCCCGGTCGAACTCAGCGTTTCGTTCACCAATGGTGGCTGCGGCATCTGCATCGGCAATGCGAATACGCTTTTCACGTTCGGCGTCCTTCACCTTCGCTTCTCGTTCGTACTCGGCGGCACGCTCACCGACCGTTTGTTCTTTTTCGAGTTCGGCAATACGGATCGCTTGTTCTCGTTCCGCTTCACGCGTACCGATCATGCGAGCCTTAGTCGCGTTGGCGACTTCCACTTCACGGTCACGCTGAGCGGACGCGACGCGGATTTCACCCATCTTTTCGTTGTCAGCCACGTCACCACGAGCTTGTTGAATTGCGAGCGATGCAGCCTTTTGGCCGATAGCATCGATGTAGCCAGACTCGTCGGTGATGTCGGTGATGTTCACATTGATCAAGCAAAGCCCGATCTTATTGAGTTCTGGTTCCAAGCTGCGTTGGATGTGTTCCAGGAAGGTATCACGATCACGATTGATCTCTTCGATCCGCATCGAAGCAATCACCTGACGCAACTGACCGAAGATCAATTCTTCCGCTTGCTTGCGGATCTCGTTGGTGGTCAATCCAAGCAAACGAACTGCGGCGTTGTCCATCACGCCAGGCGTCGTGCCGATGGCGACCGTGAAACAACTGGGCACATTCACGCGGATATTTTCTGACGAAAGAGCACCACGCAAGGGAATTTCGATCTGGATCGGTTCCAGGCTCAAGTACGCGTAGTCTTGTACCAGAGGAATCACGAACTTCGCTCCACCATGAACGGTTTGCGAAGACTTACCGCTACGTGACAAACCGTACACAACCAGAACGCGGTTGCTCGGACATCGCTTGTACTGTTTGACAATCGCGATGAAGACGGTGAACAGGAACATCAGAAACAGGACGACGCCACCGGTGAGCCATACGTACGGGTTGTCGGACCAACCCTCTGGGCCTTGTGCAAATAGTGTGGGCATGGTTGTTGAGCTCGCTTTCTAAGGATGGGGGCTCGCTGCTGGCGCAATCTGCGCGCAGGAATGTCTATGCTTATTTAGGTCACGCTCGGGGAATTCTACGAATATCGAGGGCAGAGAGAGGATGTCTGCTAGTGCGAATGTGCCGCCTCTTCCGGTTCTGCCGGATCGGATGAGGGGGGCTTAGCCGTGATCGGCTCGACGAGAACAATCGTAGGGCTAATCACTTCGGTAACTTCCACAGGCGTGCCTGTGGCGAGTTTTTCGTGAGACGACGTTTGCGCCGCGTACTCTACGATTTGATCTTGAACTCGAAGTTGAATTTTGCCGACGCCTGATTTCATGGGAGGAATCGGAATGTAAACGTTTCCGTGGCAGCCCAAGGCATTGTCAATCTGCACTGTGCCATCGCTATTGAGTCGATACAGCAGCTGCATAATCCAGTGGACCGTGTACATCGCTGCCAGACCAACGGCCACTGCAATGACAAAGGAAAGAGGCTCGCCCAGATCTGCGGAAAGGCTACCCATTCCGGCAATTCCAAAGAACGTGAATGCAGTGACTACCGTCTTGAACGAGATCACCCCGAACAACCAGGTGGAGCCGTGCGCATCGCCGGTGAAGTCGTGGGGAGCATCATCGGGCATGTCGTCTGGAATATCGAACTCATCCAGGCCGACTCCCAGTAAGGCCAAAAGAAACTGGACCACGAACACCGATCCGGCCATGACGGCACAAACCAGAAATACCCAGTACATGAAACTGACCTTTCAATGGGATGAGATAAACGCAGGAGCATCTTCACCCAGGTATTCGCCCAATATGCGGGAATCTTGGACCGGAAAACGGGAATCCGCCTAGAGGGAAGGGGCTGTCCGTATCTTGGGTTACGACGACGCAGGCGTCAAATAGAATTCCCCGGAAAGAGGGGGATAGATCGAATGACGTAGCCTGTCAAAGCTCAGAAGTTTCCAACTCGGCAGGTTCTCTTGAGGCAACGATCTTCGTAGAGCATTCCGGTAGAGTGAGCAATTCCGGGAGTTCTTCCAGGTGATATTTGATTGTTCTTTCCGCATTGGCGGTTCCGCCAGAAGCATCGAAGTACTTCCAGGAGCCTTCATGCTGTTTCTTATGACCGACGAAATAGCCGATTAGCCAAACGGTGTTTTCCGGCGACGAGACAACCAGTTTGGTGCGAATCACTGCAAAGTCGTCATATTTTGTTCGGAAGAACTCCGGCTCACCGAGAATGGTAAAATCGTCAAATGAGACGCCCGTTTGCCGGGCAGTAGTGAAGCCCTGCTGCAAGAATCGTCGGACTGTTTCTTCGCCTCCTTCAGAAAGGAGAACCGACTCGTGAGCGAGCTCGATCATGGGTTCCACATCAAACTCTCGAACGGCTGACAAGTATTTCTGGACATCCTGCTTCACGTTCTTCGTTTCGGTGGCAATCCAGTCGCGATCCGTGACGAGCGAGTAGTTATCGATTCGGCCCCAGGTAGCAACCAGAAGCACCACCAAGATAAGAATCAGCAGAATCTGTGCGTACTTCATTGTGATTCAATCGTTGGAATCAAACGCGAGATTAAAAAAGGACGCCGTCTTCGCAGAGGCGTCCTTGAATCGCTTACGGATTTAGCTCACCTAATCCTCTTGGGCAAATCCCGAAGGGCGGTTGTACAGTTTCTCTTTCGTGCACCACAAGCCGGCTGATGGAGTCGCGATGAAGAAAATTTCTTCACCATCCGGCATCGTGTTGAAGCCTTCCTTCATTTGCTCGATTGGGTAACGCTTAATCGTTTCCTCGTAATCGGCGTAGGCGAAGTGTACCTGCTCGACTTCTTCCTGGGTCAGATGCCCAGGTGCGTATCGAATCGTGAAACGACCTTCCGACGTGCCGTGCATCAGGTGAGCCGTCCCGTGTGCCAGGTCTTGCATGTCTTCATTCTGCTTGTACAGTTCCAGGATCTTATCGGTCGGCTGGTAACCGTACTTGCGGATCAACGCATCGACGTCTGGCTGTTCGCCGAATCGCTTGAGGCCTGGGGCGATGACCAGCAGTTCGCCCCCGTCGGCCAAGGCCATGCGCGTGCGGTAGACGCTCTTATTCGCGACCCATGTGCTGAAGAATTCATCGCCCTGCATTACGCAGACGATCTTCTTGACGGGCTCGTCGAAGACGGTGATGTTCTCGGCACGAGACTGACGAGCGGCGGCCAAGTAGGTTTCCAGGTCGTCGCCGATATGGATGCCGGTGTGGACCAGTTCGCCTTGTTCATTTCGCGCTAAGACGACCTGGACATAGAAGTCGGGCAGATCGCCCAGCATCTCGTCTTCGGCCTTGTTGAAGACCGCACGAACTGGCGTGATCAAATTACCGAGGTTGTTTTCGATCCCGCAACTTGCTGCCATCATGTGCGAGGTGCAGATCAAGTCCTTGCCTGCCAGGCCGATGAAGTAGTTCTTGTTGTGGTTAGCGAAGCCTAATACTTCATGCGGGACGACATGCCCGATATTAATAATCAGGTCCCACTTTTCTTCCATCAGCATCTTGTTAAGCCAAATGGGAATTGCCCAATCGGCCGCACCATTGCTGATCTCTTCCACAAATTCCGCTGAGACTTCGCCCACCTTCACACACCCATCACGCCAATCGTGCGGATGAATGATTTCGTTGGGGATGTTGCCGAACATCTGTTTGTTTTGTTCTGGCGTATGTGGCTCGTGTTGCCCCAATGTCGGAATGACATGGATCTCCGCTTCGTCCTTCAATTTCTCCCAGAAGTACTCGGTGATCCAGCCAGCACCGGAGTGCATACGAGTGATGTCGGGGGGGAGCAGGAGTACGCGTTTTGGCGTGCCGCAGATTCGCTCGCGGGCCTGCTGAATGGCCTGATCGAGAATAGCAAGTAACTCTGGATTTTTGATTTCTTTTGCGGTCTCGGAAATCCAAGGCATGGCTAGGGTAATCCAAACTTAGGTGTAACGAAGAAGAAGCGAAGAGTCGGAGAGAACCTCCCCTTTCGTAGGAACCGAGGGGAGGCGGCAAGTTAGCCACCCCAGGCGGCCAGTTAAGGTTAACGCCAGGGGCAGCAGTGCAATATCGTAATTACTTTAGGCGGTTTGGCGTCGAACCAATTCCAACAAAGTTCGAACCGCAAAACCGGTGGCGCCACCACTGCAATATGGCTTTGGTTTCTCGGCGAAGGAAGGACCGGCGATGTCGATGTGGGTCCAAGGAGTTTCGTCGACGAACTCTTCCAAGAACTTGGCGGCCGTGATCGCACCACCCCAGCGGCCGTCACCAACGTTCTTCACGTCAGCAATCTGGCTTTTGACTTGGTCGCCGAACTCTGGGTACATTGGCAGTTCCCACATCTTTTCGCCGGTGGCCAGCGACGCTTGTTGCACCTCGTAGCACCAATCTGGTTCGTTGGTCATCAAGCCGGCAGTGTCGGTACCCAAAGCCACCACGCAGGCACCGGTCAGGGTCGCCAGATCGACGATGGCACTTGGCTTTTCGTCGAGGGCAACGTTCAGAACGTCGGCCAGGACCAAACGGCCTTCCGCATCGGTGTTGAGAACTTCGATCGTCTTACCACTGCGCGATGTCAAAATATCGCCCAGCTTGTAACTGTCGCCAGAGACCATGTTCTCGACCAAGCCACAAAGGGCCACAACGTTCACCGGCAATTTCCAAGCAGCAATTGCCTTGATCGCACCCAGCACGGTTGCCGCGCCGGCCATGTCGCCTTTCATGGTGATCATGCTGTCAGAAGGCTTAAGCGAAAGACCGCCTGAGTCGAACGTCACACCTTTGCCAACGAGCGCGATGGGCGGTTCACCCTTCTTGCCACCGTTGTATCGAAGGATCACCAAGCGAGGCTCGCGAACCGAAGCTCGAGCGACTGCGAGAAGGCTACCGCAGTTTTCTTCTGTCAGCTTCGCTTTGTCCCAGACCTCAATGTTCAAATCGTGATTTTCAGCGACGACGGCAGCTTCTTCCGCGAAAGTAGCTGGGTAGATATCGTTAGCACATCGATTAACCAACGTACGGGTCAAGTTGATCGAGTTACCCAGCGAGATCCCTTTTTCCAGATTCTCCTGCGTGGCCGAACTCCAGACGATTTCGCCGGGCGGATTCTGTTTCTTCTCTTTGCGATAAAGATCTTGGCCGTGGCAACCAACGACCGCCCCAGCGATCGCTTGTTCGATCACTTCCGACGGCCAGAAGTCGTCGAGGTAGAAGCCAGCTTTCTCTACCTTCTTCGACGATAGAGCAACCGCTGCCGAGCAGGCCGCTTCGTACGCACGGCGAATGTTGAGGTCTTCCTTCTTGCCGAGACCGATCACGAAGACGCGAAGTGTTGCAAACCCGCTCGGTGCCAGAATCGTGGTGACTTCGTTCGGTTTGCCCGAAATGTCGCCCGATTCGACCAAACGGGTAATCGCACCGCCGATGAGGGTATCGAGTTGATCAGCCGGAGGCGAAAGCCCGTCCTCGTAAGCCCCGACAACAAGGACATCGCCCGAAAAGTCGGCGATCTTCAATTCAGTACCCGTTACCTTCATCAGTCTTATCTCGTTTCTTTTCGCAAGGTTTACTTTCGCGCTGCCCATCGCAATTCGCCATTGTACCGCTCTGGAGCGTTTCGATACAGTGCCGTTCAGGTGCACGGTTGTATAGAGAAAAAGAGCTCAATTCACGCTGCAGGGATCTGCAAGTCATTGTGTAGAAAATACTTACCGATGAGGGCCTAACGGTGAACAAGCTGACGCTTAGCTGGGTAATGATTGCCACATGGGCGCTGATCTCGGCTACCTTGTATGCCGAATCCCCCAAAGTAACGATTGAGGTGTCGATCGTCGCCCGTTCTCAGGTCAAAACGAACCATCTTTCGTTCAAAGAAGAGCTTGCTAAGGCGCTTCATGATTCCGAAGTTTCTACCGAGAGCTTGCCCCGATTCTTTGAGGTTTGGTTCCGGGATCAGAAACGGAGGCAGTTCACGATCGACCTGCTCGAAGCAAAGATACCGTTGGGTGAAGAAGTGGAAGTCAGGACGCAACGTGGGCTTGGTTTTACGGCCAGTGGGGAAGTTGCCGATGGCAGCGCCGAGTTTCCGTTGCCTCTCGGCATAGAAGCGATACTTCGCTGCCAGGAAGGAAAGAACGACCAATTCGATGTCAACTTCCGCGTGTCCAAACGAAACCGAGACGATCGCACGGAAGTCTGGAAGCAAAGCGAAACGGAAGGAAAGTCGATTCGCGTCGCAGGCGTTCGAAGTTTCTGGATCGATAGCAAACTTACTTTGCACCCGCACATGCCGGAGGTCGTCGGAGGAATGACTAGCGAGACGAAGAAAAACGGCCAGGTAGAAACAGAGGAAACGGTTGTCGTCATTCGAGTTATTCCGCACTTCAACGGAAAGTAACTAGAAAAGCTGTCGCTGAGTGATTTGCGGTTCACGAATTTCTTTTGCATGACGTACCACCCGGGGGGTAAGATAGTCTTCGCGCGACGATCCATTCGTTCAGGAGATGCCCCCGTGAATGCTCGATTATGCCCCTTCATTATTACTCTCTGTCTTTTCTGCTACACGAATGTTTGCTGGGCTCAAGTCGGCGAACTAACCACCACGTCGATTCGAGGTTACCTGGAAGATTTTCAAAAGGCTGATACCGATGGTAGTGGTCTTCTAGAACAAGACGAACTCACTGCATATTTGGCTCCCTTTCCCGAGGCGATGAAGCAGTTGCTGGCCAATCTGGCGACGGACGATCAAGGTGTCAGCAGTAATCGAATCATGCAGGCCGCCACGCACTTCAAACGCTTGAAGGGATACGATCCACGCAGCGAGCCGGACCAGAAGTCTGCGTTTGCCCGCTGGGATAGCAACAATGACGGTAAGTTGTCTCAAGACGAATTAACGATCGTGTTGCCGGCTGGCTTACGAGACTCACTTTTGAAGAGGTTTGGAGACCAGGATGCCGTCGTTTTCTCTGAGTATCTCGACGCGTTTGGTAATTATGTTCGATCGAGCGAAGTTCAGCAGTCTCCGGAATCGATCGCAATCGAATCGGGCTTGAGCTCAGCTTCGAGTGCAGCCAC
Organism: Blastopirellula marina; assembly: GCF_002967765.1. Classification (NCBI taxonomy): domain Bacteria; kingdom Pseudomonadati; phylum Planctomycetota; class Planctomycetia; order Pirellulales; family Pirellulaceae; genus Blastopirellula; species Blastopirellula marina. The sequence continues at coordinate 509,656 of NZ_PUHY01000015.1, forward strand.
GCCGGAGCCACTTCGGCAGAAGATTGCCGCATTTCTAGCTGTGACCGACGCGAAAGAGAAGTCAGTCGCCGTGACGGATGTGGTCGAAGCCGCAGATGATGTCACGACGGAGACGCCAACATCGACCGCGATTGCGATGTCGAGTGATGAACATCGCGACTACTTCCAACACTTTGATGAAGATGCCAACGGTGTGTTGGAAGGGGATGAGATTGATTCGTTGCCCCAGATGCTGCGACTTCGATTTGTCCAGGGAAGGCAAGCTGAGCCAGGGGCTCAAGTCACGCTCAAGCAATTCCAAGATGCCATGTCCTGGCTCCAAAAGACTGCGATCACGGCACGACAGAGACAAGCGGAGGAGGACCGGTTTAAAGATTACCGTCGAAAGCTCGTTGGAATGCTTAATGCGGAGTCATCTGAAGATCCGGCCACAGCCACAACAGACGGACCCGTCGAAGAAGTTCGAGAGATGGTTGCGGTTGAGGAGGCCCCGGAAGCAACGTCTGTTCAGGTCGAGTTCATTCTGTTGAGTCGTAAATCGGCAAAACTGCCGACTCAGCCGTTCTCAGAAGAAGTTCTTAGCGTGGCTGGTAAGGCAGGCCCCTCACTCTCGGCTCGGCTACTTCCTTGGCTAGCTGACGAAAAGAACCAGTCTGTCCAATTGAAGGACTACTTCTTGGTCACGGTTTCGCCGGTTGCTCCTGCATTGGTGCAACGGGGCGGACGAGAACCGTTCGTGCAAGGAAGCAGTTCACGCGGTGGTGTGTCGTACAGCACGAACGACATCGGCACGATGGTACAGGTTGCCAAGGCTTCTGTTGGTGACATGTTGAGCATTCAATTCGAGAAGTCGTTTGTTGAAGCCTCGGCGACGGAGGCGAAATCTGAAGAACCAGAAAGTGATGCCGAGCAGCCAGCTCCGAACTCTCAGGCAAGCTCGGTGAGAGACCGGCAACCGGGACCAGACGCTGCACGTGGTCGCAGTGGCTTCGGGACGCCATTTGGAGGAACCGTTGAGCAAGTCACACCACCATCGATTATTACGATGTCGGTAAACGGCAATCTGACGATGTCGCCAGGCACCCCGGTCGTGTTCAGTGAGTCGGGCCAATATCGAGGTGATCTTTACGAAGAGACACTAATCTTGGTCGAGATCAAACCGTAGCGTTGCGAAAACGTTTCACAGCCGAGGTTCGTCTTATCGTTAGGACCTCGGTCTTTCCGGCCAAAGTTGCGAAAGCTTCGCATTAATCTCGAGCTTGATTTATCGTGTGGGTTAATCCCGCAGAACTTGCTAACTACTTATCGCCCCACATGCCCCATCCCCTGTGAAAGGAATCTTATGATTCGTTGCCTCTCCGTGTGCTTATTCTTGATCGCAAGCACGACGAACATCTCGATGGTTTCGGCTCAAACAGCTAAGCCCGATAATCCGCAAAAACTGAATCTGGACTTGATCGTCGTAACGCACCGTACCGAAGGATCGACCGCGAAGAAAGATGCCGAGCTCGCGACAGCTGTGGAAGAAGTGGTGAAGAAACACGAGTCGCATCCACTCAGCCGCCTTCAGGATGCCATCAGTGACGTGTTGCCGGAGTCGGGCGAAAAGGTAGCCTCGGACGTCAATTCATTTTCGTTGAAGTCATTTAACGATCTCGAACAGTGGGTCAAGTTCGGTACATCTCACCCAGTTCGAAACGTCCAAAGTCCTTACGGCAATGTAGAGACTCGATTGTTGATGGGAGAAACGGAAGTCAAAGCGACGCCGTGGATCTTGGATGAGGAACGGTTCGGAATCGGCGTCACCGTCTTGCGTCATCTTCCTGCGTACGCCCTGCCACAGCGAACTAGAGCCGTTGAAGGAGTAAGTGTGGAGAGTCTTTCGTTCACATCGAATACGCTTCTCAATGCCAACGAAGCAGCCGTAATTAACACCTATCGCCATCGAGACGCCAAATTAGGCCTGACGATTATTGTGATCGCCCGGGTTTCTCGCTAAGACCAAAGCGGCCGGAAATTCCGATAAAGTAGCACCAGCCGACTTCACCGGGAGAGTGATGTCGGCTTTTTCTTTCCAGGGCTTAGTTTGCCGTATGTGTGCTATCTCACGTTCTGGCTGATCATCGCTAATCTTGATCGCGTCTATTCTTTGACAAAGTGTCGTTAGTTGGCTGTGACATATTGTCGCAAGGGACGAGAATTGCGTAGGCTGCTACACTTGTGGTAACCCCCCTTGATCGGCGCCGCAGATAAGGACCTTCGACTCGTGGAAGTGTTTCCAGTCAACCAATACGATCCCTTGATGCCGGGCATCGTGATGGCAATGGTGGCCATCGTCCATGTCTTTCTCGCGCAATTTGCCGTCGGTGGTGGCATGCTGCTTTGCTATTTCCAGTGGTTGGCAATGACTGGCCGCTGTGAAAACGCCCGGCTTTTTGTGCACGGCTACTTCAAGTGGTTGGTGTTAATCAGTTTCGTCGCCGGTGCTGCCACTGGGGTTGGCATTTGGTTTACCGCCATACAGGTGAGTGCCCCGACGATTGGCCAGATGATTCATAACTTTCACTGGATCTGGGCAACCGAGTATCTCTTCTTTCTGCTCGAGATCATCGCGGGTTATCTCTTCTATCGCTATCACCAGCGGATTAGCGATACGGCCTGTTTGCGACTGCTTGGTATGTATGCGTTCGCTGCCTGGATGAGCCTGTTTCTCATCAACGGCATCATCAGCTGGCAACTAACGCCCGGCGGTTGGGTTGCCGATCAGTCGTTGTTCGCCGGATTTTTCAATCCAACCTTTTGGCCGAGTGTCTTGTTCCGCACGATTGTTGCCCTGACACTTTCCGGACTAGTGGCCTGTGTGGTGGTGAACACGATGAGTGAGCTCGATCAGGAAGCCAAACGCAAACTGATCAATTACGCGGCTCATTTACTGGTCCCGATGATCGCCATGCCAGTTCTCGGTGTCTGGTTTTATCTGATGATGCCGACCGATAGCCAAGGATGGGTCGCCGGCGGTAGCCCTGCTATGACTCTCTTCCTGAATATTGCTGTCGGGGCTTCGCTGGCAATTGGTGGCTATGCGTTTGTCGGGCTATATCTTCAAAAACTGTACATCAACGGAGCAACGGCGACCTTGTTGTTGCTATTAGCGTTCGGCGCCACGGCGGGCGGCGAGTTCGTTCGGGAAGGTTCGCGAAAGCCTTATTCGATTCGGTATTGGATGTACTCAAACGGCATCTTTCCGGACGAGGTTGCTCAGATGCGGAAAGAAGGCTGCTTGGTTGATGATCCTTATCCGCTACGCGACGGAACGCCAGTCGCTGGCGAGATAACGACTCGAGGTGCCAAGGTCTTTCGCCGGCAATGTGCCGTTTGTCATACGGTTTCTGGGATCAATGGAGTTTCTGAACTGACAGAAACCTGGGATGCCGATCAGATGCGGATGAACATCGCCAAACTGCAGCATACGAAGCCATTCATGCCGCCATTTGCTGGCAATGCCGAAGATTTGGAATCGCTGGTCCGCTACCTCAAGTGGTTTGACGAGCGGAACGATGAAGAGGCGGAAGCACCTTACGAAGAAGCCACCTTAAACACGATTCAGAAGTGGTTAGATGACGCCGGAACTCAGCCGTTGTCTCTGCCAGGTGAAACGTCACTGGAAGCGGAAGAGGGAGATAAATAATGGAATTGCCTTTTCCCTTTTCCTTGCCGCTGACGTCGTTCACGTATGAACTCTTGTATCTGTTGACGTTTGTTACGCACCATTTTGCAATGCATTATGTAGTGGCTGGTTGCCTGTTGATCATCGGGGCCAGCATTTGGTATCGCTCGGAAGAGTCGAGTCTCATGGCCAATCCAGTGATTCGAGCACTCCGCGATTGGATGCCGTTTGGCTTGAGCGCGGCGATCACTTTCGGCGTGGCTCCACTTTTATTCATCCAGCTTCTTTTACCGAAGCATTTCTATTCAGCCAACCTATTATTGGGCATTCGCTGGATGGTGGTTATCCCGGCGCTCATTGCCGCTTTCTATTTGTTGTATGTGCTGAAGAGCAAGTGGTTTGAACGTCTTCGCTGGTGGCAGCGGGCATTGGTCGCCGCTCTGAACGCCGGACTATTCGTGTTCATCGGTTTTTGCTGGACGGCTAACTACCTGGTGGCAACGCAACCGGAAGCGTGGCCTGAGACGTTTGCTTCCGGTATTCTACCGATCGCAACGCTAAAGGTGATTTCTCGCGGTGCGGTTTGGATGAGTGTCGCCTTCGTGACCATGGCATCGATCGTTGTCGCTCAGTTGGCCTATCTTCGCGAAGGCACCGCGACCGATGAAGATTTGCCCACCACCGGCTGGCTTCGCCAACTGGCTTTATCAGGCCTAGGAGTTTTTGCGGTCGCTTCGCTCGGTGCCATCGGGCTTTCCACACCAGGCTTTACTGCGGTTAGCAATGGATCAGGTGTCTTATGGATCGTCCTGGGGCTCGTCTTGTGGGCGGCGCTGATTTACTCGTGGATCTCAGCCGAAACAGCCGTGAGTAAAGGGTGGACGTTGCCGCGTTTGGGCCTCGTTATCGGACTACTCTTTTGTGCGACGGTCGTGCGAGAGCTGATTCGCGTCGCAACGATCGACTATCCGGCTCTGTTCGCGAAGCATGAGGCGGTGGGGGAAGTGCAGGGCTTCTATTTGTTCCTCGTAACGGCAGTAATCGTTATCGGGCTGATCGCGATCAGCGTTCGTTGGGTTCACCAATCGTTTGAATCCGAAGAGCAAGAGGCGGAGGCGTAATCAACCTCAGACACGAAAAAGTCCCGGCCGAACCATTCGACCGGGACTTTCGATTTCGCATTTCGATCTTGAAGACGCTTAGACGTTAAAACCGTATTTGGCGTTAGCTGGATCGAAGTCGCTGTCGGTGAAGCCGTTGTTGAGCTTCATGTTCATGTAGGTGTACTCTTCCAACATCGGCGGTTCTTCGCCCTGCTTGGATGGCCATTCCCACGAAGCGTAACGAATCGGAATTTGTAATTCGTCATCAATAAAGATGTGGGCTTTGTGGAAGCGGAAGTTCTTGCGTGGCACCGGGTGAATCACTTCAATCGCCGTGCAAACACGACCATTGATCTTCGCACCGTTGTAGAACTTCACGTCGCATTCGCCGTACTGCATATCTTGCTTCGCAACTTCAATCAGTCGAACGATCAGGTTTTTAATCCCGACTTCGGTGATTGGGTAGCGGTTGCCACGCATGGCCAGGGCACCATTTGGATCGAGCGAAACGGTGACGTGTTTCAGCAACGCGCCCCCTTCATGGGCCATGAGGTTGCCATTGTTGTGACCCTTGACATACAGCACTTCGCGACCCTTCACGCTGGAAGGTTTCAGGAAGTACATGTACACGCCAAACGGGTTGGCTGGGTTGCCTGACGGGTCGGCTTGTTCGTGACGGACCTTGGTGTAGATGAACTCTTGATCGGTCAGCTTGCCGCTAATTTGTTCTCGCTTCACCAACGTACATTCGTAATCACGAATGTTCTCGTTGATGTTCTTCAGGCCGTTCTCGGCAATTCGCAACGCCGGAGCCAAAGGATGCTCGGTTGCAACATTCTGAGCTTGCGTGTTGCTGGTACGATTGGAAACGCGATAAACGGGCTCGCGAAGCCCCTGACGTTGATCCTCACCGTAAGTCGCCCGGGTCAGCCCGCAGGCTAGTGCCGTTCCGCCCAATAGGAGCGTCCGGCGAGAGAGGAGGGACTTGGTCATGATCAATCTCCGTTATTGTTCCGGTCTAAAGTTACTCGCCATCCCTGCGAGTTCAAAATCGAAAAGTAAGCTGCGCCGGATTCGTCATCTTGCGATCGACGGCACGTGCTAGCGACTTGTTCGCCACCACAGCGAAAGGATGCCCTATAGCGTCTTATCGCATCGGGTGAGGCGGCAAGATGAATACCTTCCAATCAAGCGTCAAAGTTTTACAGATTACCAAGATCTCGGTAAATGGTTTATCATGCGCAATCACTGTATCCAATTTTGTCCACAAAGTGGAGTGCGATCTTTCCGGAATGGCCGCGATCAACTTTCTTCGAATTCCCAGTATGCCCTTCGATGAAAATACGTATGTCCTTTACAAAGAGGGGCTTACGTCATGCGTGGTGGTCGACCCTGGGTTCGAGCCGGAAAAAATCGTAGAAGCACTCGAAGAGCGGAAACTTGAGATAGCGGCGATACTTAACACGCACGGACACAGCGACCACATCGCCGGGAATGGAGCAATGAAGAAGCTTGCTCCTGAGGCGCCGCTGGTAATTGGTTGGGGGGACGCTGAAAAGCTGACCGACCCCGATAAGAATCTGAGTGGCCCATTCGGGTTGCCACTGGTCAGCCCGGCAGAGGACGCCACGGTTAAAGAAGGGGATGTCTATAGCGTCGCCCACATCGACTTCGAGGTTCGCGAAACGCCAGGGCATAGTTCGGGGCATGTCGTGTTTATCGTTCGCGATGGCGAGCGAACCATCGTTCTGGGTGGGGACGTGTTATTCAAAGGAAGTATCGGACGGACCGATTTTCCAGACGGCAGCTTCGCAGATTTGAAGCTGGCGATTGAAGAGAAATTGTTCACCTTGCCAGCAGACTCGGTGATCTTGCCTGGGCACGGCCCGGCAACGACAGTAGGTGACGAGATCGAAGCCAACCCATTCGTGGGGCGATCCGCCGGCTACCGCGGTTAATACTGAGTGTCGGGCGAAGGGATGCCAATCCAAGGGAAATAGAGCGTGAACTTGGTGCCACGGCCCAGTTCGCTCTCGACCGAAACATCGCCCCCATGTTCCTGTAAGACCTTCTGCGAGACGGGCAGCCCCAAGCCTGTTCCCCGGTTTCCCTTGGTCGACTCGAACGCGGAGAAAATACGCTCAATGTTCTCCGGCGTTATCCCCGTACCGTTGTCCTCCACGGTCGCGACCAGCATCTGATCGGACGCACGAAACTCAGTCGAAACAATGACACGTGGTTCTTCCGCATCTTGCACGGCATCGATTGCATTGGTTACGACGTTCAACGCCGCGCGGTGAATGCCTTCGTCGTCGAATAGTCCCATGGGGAGGTCGACATCTGGCCGGAATTCCAGCGTGATCCCATGTTCCTTGGCACGCGGACGCATCAAGTTGACCACGTCCTCGACGACATCGTTGAGCGATGCGTTCGAGCGATCAGGCTCGCGTTCTTTGCTGAACGAAAGCATGTCCATTACCAGATGGGCAATACGATCTTGGTTGCGAGAAACAATTCCCCAGCCATGTTTGACGACATCGATCTTCCCAGACTTGATGCCTTCTTCCAGAATGTAGCTTCCCCCTTGAATCCCTTGCAGGATGTTCTTCACGTGGTGCGAAATGGCCGCAACTGCTTGCCCCATCGCCGCCAAGCGTTCGCTGCGAACCACGGCGGAGTAGTAATGGGTATCTTCAACCGCCAAGGCAGCCTGATGAGCGATCGCGATCATCAACTTCAAGTGTTCTTCGGTAAAGCGGGAACGTGTTGCCGTTGAGGTCACATCGGGCGGGATGTAGGTATCGATGTAAATGGCACCAACCACGCCGTAACGACCCTGCATGGGAACGCAGATCGCTTCGTTCACGCCACTGTTGATGATGCTTCCTTCCGGCGACCAGCGTTGATCGTCCTGAGCGTCGGAAGTCAAAACTCCTTCGGAATTCGTCAGCACATAGTCGAGAATGGTTCGGCTAATGGAGATCGACTCTTCGCCGCCAGGTCGGCTGACGCGAACTCGCTGGGCCTTGGCCTCAGGGAGCTTGGTGTGAGAATCGATCAGTACAATGCATGCGCGATCGGCCTCGACCCAATCAAAGATCAGACCCAGCAAATAATCGAGCAATTGGTCGATATCGAGCGTGCGGCTAACCGCGAGCGCCGTATCGTAAATCAGTTGAAGGTTGTCTTGCAGATTGGGTGATTCGTCTTGATCACGCAATTCCGAAGGAAAAAAGATCTGACTTCCTTCTTCGTGACGAATCGAATGAATGATCCGCGATCCTTCCCGGTGACGTTCTTGCAAGCTGACGCTGATTGGCCGCGTCGCCGGGGCGCTGGCGGTGTGCGTGAAGATCATCAGCGTATGACCGAGTTGCAAGCGATCGCCATGATGCAAATCGCATTCGGTTTCTCGGCTCTGGTTCACAAAGCACCCATTCGAGCTTTGCAGGTCGATCAGTTTGAAGCCTTGTTCGGTCCGACGGATCTCGGCATGGCGACGCGAGATTTCCGTATCATGGAGCACGATCTCATTTCCACGGTCCCGTCCAATCGAGATCATGTCACGAGCAAGTTCGAATCGACGTCCTTGGTCGTCGCCTTGAATTACAAATAAAGAAGCCAAGTTGTTCGATCTCGAGGAATGACCTTGCGGCGGGCGAAACGGCAGTAATCTCTAGCAGATCTTGATTTTATGACGTTTCGCCTCCCCCTGGCAATGAGGAGGCTGCTGGTTGACGTGTCGCGGCGGACGGAAAAGAATCGAAGGTTGCCTAGTTTGTCCCAACATACGAATCCCTCCCCAGGTGGAACGGTAGTCCATGCTTCACTTCAACCGCTATCCGCAAAATGTCTCGTTGGTTCTGACAATCGTGCTCAGTCTGGCTGTTTTGCCTCAGACTAATGCGGAAGATCGAGCGAGCACCGAAGCAACTCTAGGAAAGCTCAAGCAGACACTCGGTTATTTAGCCTCCGACGAACTCAAGGGCCGTGGTATTGGAACGGAAGGTTTGGAAGAGGCCTCTGAGTTTCTGGCCAAGCAGTTCGAGCAAATGGGACTACAAACCAATCTGGTAAACGGCACTCCCTTTCAGCCGTTTGAAGTGAATATCTCGTCAGAAATGGGACCCGCAGATAAGAACACGCTTCAGCTGGTCTCAGGCGATACAGTGAAAACGTTGAAGTTGGGCGCCGACTTCACGCCCCTCTCGGTTGGAGGAAGCAGCAAGTTTGACGCACCTCTGGTCTTCGTTGGCTACGGTATTTCGGCGAAAAAGCTAGAGTACGACGAATACGAAGGTCTCGATGTGAAAGGCAAGATCGTCGTGATCGTTCGCAAAGAGCCGCAACAAAATAACCCACATAGCGTGTTCGATGGCACGGGCGCTTCGCAGCACGCATTATTCAATCGCAAGATCTCAAATGCCTACCAAGAGGGGGCTGCCGGGGTGATTCTGATAAACGATTCCTACGGCTTAGCCGCAGAACGTGAACAGGTACAATCGGCGTTCGATACGGCGGTTAACGACTTGATGAAACGCAATTCAGAATATTCCCAGAAGGAAACGCACTCCAACGAAGAAGTCATTCAGTACGCGAAGGACGTTTCTTCTTTGAGTGAGAAAATCACCGAGTATGGGGAACAGTTGGAATCCGGCATGGATAAGCTCATTCCCATGTCGGGAGCTGGCAACGAGTCGAGCCGTCCTGAGTTTCCCGTCATGTTCGCGAAACGCAGCGATTTCGAGCCGTTGATCGAAAAGCAATTCGGTAAGACCTTGGCCGAGATCGAATCCGAGATCGATAAGAATCTGAAGCCGATCGTAGGTGATATCGAAGGATGGAAGGCCGTCGGTCAAACTGACGTTGTCCGGACGAAAGCGACGATTCGCAATGTGATTGGAATGATCGAAGCCCCCAACGCGACCTCGGATGAAGTGATCATCATTGGTGCCCACTACGACCACCTTGGCATGGGAGGATCGGGAAGTCTGGCCCCGCTGACTCATGAGATTCACAACGGGGCAGACGACAATGCATCGGGTACGACCGCATTGCTGACGGTCACACAGCGTCTGGTGGCGATCAAGGATCAGTTGCGACATCGAGTGTTGGTGATTGCCTTCTCAGGCGAAGAAGAGGGGCTGCTTGGCAGTGCCCATTATGTGAAGGAACCGGTCATTCCGCTCGACAAGACGTTGATGATGTTCAACATGGATATGGTGGGACGGCTGGATGAAAATAAACTGATCTGTATGGGCAGCGGCACCGCCAAGATGTTTGAACCTCTGCTGACGAAGATCAACGAGAAGTACGACTTCAAGTTGACCATGGACCCAGGCGGGTTTGGGCCAAGCGATCATGCTTCGTTCTACGCAAAGCAGCTACCTGTGCTGGCTCTGTTCACCGGAACCCACAACGATTACCACCGTCCGAGCGACGATGCCGACAAAATCAACTATGAAGGTATGGCTCGCATCATCGACTACGCGGTCGAATTCCTGTTAGCGGTTGATAAAGCAGACGATCGCCCCATGTATGTTCAGGTCGAAGAAAAACGACCCGAGATGCGGGGTGGGTCGCGCCCCTATTTCGGAAGTATTCCTGACTTTGCCCAGGTGGGCAAAGGATACGGGATACAAGGAGTCAGCCCCGGAAGTCCCGCTGCAGATGCAGGTCTGAAGGGAGGGGACGTGATGGTCGATCTCGGGGGAAACCGTATTGGTGGCTTGGAAGATTTCGACGCCGCGTTGCGTAAGTACAAAGGTGGAGACAAGGTCGAAGTCACCGTCCTGCGTGATGGCAAAGAGGTGACGTTGACCGTCACGCTGGCACCACCTCGTTAAGACAGCTTTGCCGGGTAGATTGGGTAAATGCGACTCACTGCTAGCCGCCTAATTTCAAGCTGGAATCTGCGGATAGAGCCTTTTTTCGCGGCGCGTGCGAACCCTATTTGCCGATAGGGCGTAGTACACCTCCGAGGGGCTCTATCAAGCTCGAAGTGCCCGAGTAAAAAAATGCTCAGATTGCACTTTACGCGTTAGAGACAACTCGGCAAAATGTCGCGACTTTCCCGTTCACTCGGCGAAAATCGTACTCGGTATTTGTTCCGTGGCAGCCAACCCGCCATGGGCTGTTCGCGTGAAGGTCAGGAAGACCCATATTTGTCCAGCAAGGAGTGCTGAAAGTGAAGCGATTTTTCTCTTGTTTCTGTGTCGCGGTCGCGTTGGCCGCTTTCTGTCAAGCCACGCCTGCCTGGGCCCAGAACGCAGGTAGTGGAAACATCGCCGTGATCGACATTCCGGTCATCTTCAAGAACCATGCTTTGTTCAAGAAGCAAATGGACGACCTGAAGTCTTCGGTGGATGCAGCTGAACAAGCGTTGACCAAGGAACGCGACGGTATGAAGACCTTGGTTGACGAACTGCAAGGCTACAAAGCCGGCACCCCAGAATACAAGGCCATGGAAGAAAAGCTGGCCAAGCTCCAAGCCGATTTGCAAGTCAAAGTTGGCATGCAGAAGAAGGACTTCATGGAGAAGGAAGCCCGCGTTTACTACAACACCTACAACCAGGTCACCCAAACAGTTGCTACCTTCGCTCAGCGTCACAACATCACGCTGGTCTTGCGGTACAACAGCAACGACATTGACCCAACCAACCGCCAGTCGGTTTTGGAAGGTGTTAATCGTCCGGTTATCTACCAGAATCAAATCGATATCACCTACGATATCCTGCGAATCCTGAACAACGGTGTGCCTGCGACCGCCTCGGGGCCTGCCAGCCAGGTTCCAGTGGGCCGTTAATCGGTTCTCGCACGCGTCATTGAGCTATGAGCAAAGGCGAGGCCGATAGGTTGGTCTCGCCTTTTGCCGTTCGAGAGAATCCCTTCGTCAGAATTGGCTAAGCATCGCCTCTATGAACTCCGCATCCATCGCCCAGCAAGGCGAACCGATCGCACGACTTCAGCAAACTCTCAAGGCTGCCGCCACCGTCTCGGGTCGCGGATATTGGAGCGGAAAGGAAGTGACCGTTCGCTTTCTACCAGCTCCGGAAGATACCGGCGTGGTTTTCGTTCGCGAAGACATGGATGGTTCTCCACAAATCCCGGCTTTGGTTGACTATCGAATCGAAGTTCCCCGTCGTACGAATCTCGTACATCAAGGAGCCACGGTCGAAATGGTCGAGCATGTGCTCGCAGCTCTCGCTGGTCTTCAGGTCGACAACTGTTTCGTTCATGTTAACTCGGCTGAAATGCCTGGGTTGGACGGATCGGCCAAAGACTATGTCGAGCAAATCCTGGCTGCTGGAATCGAGCAGCAAGCGACGCCTCGACCCGTGTTGACCATTTCCGAGGTCGTACGGGTAGGTGACGACGAGTGTTGGGTCGAAGCACGTCCAAGCGGATCTAAGCGATTGAAGTTCAAGTATCGACTCGACTTCGGTACTGAGGGATTGATCGGTCGCGAAACGCTTGAGGCAAAGCTCAACCCCGAATACTTTACTGCCGAGCTTGCTCCGGCACGTACCTTCTTGCTGCTGCAAGAAGCGGAATGGCTGCGATCGCAAGGGCTTGGTACCCATGTCGATTTCAGTGAACTACTAGTCTTTGGACCGGAAGGTCCGATTGATAACGAACTTCGATTCGAGGACGAGTGTGTGCGGCACAAGGTGCTCGACCTTGTCGGAGACCTGGCTTTGGCCGGATGCGATATTCAAGGGACCGTGATCGCCAACCGCAGTGGTCATCGTTTGAATGCCGAGTTGGTCAAACAACTCTTAAAAGAGAATCAAGTAGCCTATATGTCACGGCGGACCGCTTGATTCTTCAATCCACACGCTTCGTAGCGCCGTGCGACCCAATTCAGAGGAAGTAGGCAATGCGTCAGGTACGACTCGCGGTTATCGGGACGGGCCATCTGGGTAAGATTCATGCCCGCCTGGCTAAAGGGATTTCGGCCTTCAAGGTTGTCGGGGTCGTCGATCCCGCGAAGCAGGCCCGAGATGCGTTCTGCAAAGAATACAAGCTCAAGGGTTATGATGACGTCAGCGAGATCTCTTCCAAGATCGACGCAGCCGTAATCGCCACACCGACGCTCTATCACAAAGAGGTTGCGGCGCCTCTGTTGGAGCAAGGCAAGCACGTCCTCATTGAAAAGCCGATTACGCTGACAACCGAGGAAGCGGACGAGCTAATTGATCTAGCCGAACATCATCGCAGTGTCTTGCAGGTCGGCCATGTCGAACGATTTAATCCGGCGTTTCGCGAAGCGACTAAGAAAATTGTGTCGCCTCGATTCATTCAAGCGGCCCGCACCAGTGGTTACTCGTTCCGTTCGATCGATGTCGGAGTTACGCTGGATCTGATGATTCACGATATCGACCTGGTACTTAGCTTGGTTCGAAGCCCGGTCGTTGATGTGAAGGCAACCGGTCTCACGGTCTTTGGTCCGCACGAAGATATTGTCGAGACACGGCTCACGTTCGCAAACGGTTGTGTCGCGAATCTGACTGCTTCCCGCGCTAGCTTTAATCCTTCACGCCATATGGAAGTCTTCAGCGATGCCGGTTTTGTCGGCGTGGACTTCACAAGTCGCATGGTCAAATCGATCGTGGCGGATGATATCGTGAAGTCAGGCGTTTCCGAAGTGCACGAGCTTTCGGCAGAAGGCAAGACGCACGTCCGCGATCACTTGTTCTCCACCGTTCTTCCTTGCCAGGAAACGGAAGTTGCCGCCAGCAACGCGATCGAAGCCGAGTTGCTCGAGTTCGCTGATTGTATTCAACGCGGCTTGACCCCCACGGTGACCGGCAAAGCGGCGCGCGAAGCGTTGTCCGTGGCTCTTCAGGTCAGTGAAGCCGTTCAAAGGCATCGCTGGGACGGCGGCAAGTTCGACTTGGTGGGGCCAACCATGCGGTCGGAAATTAAGAAGCCAGAAACCAAGCGTGCTACCAAGCCAAAGAAGGCTGCATAGTTGCCTGGGGTGTACGTATTCGAATGCCCGCCTGGGCATGACTGCCTAATAGAAACGAAAAAAGGCTACTACGAAATTGGTAGCCTTTTTTTATTGATCGGTTGAATGAATGTTCGGCCAGACGATTAAGTCAGGTCGCGATCCTCGAACAGGATCAGGGCGAGGAACATGGTCAACGCACCGTAGAGTACGGTGTAGAGTGCCGTACCTGCCAAGTAGGCCAAAGGTATCTCGCGTCCGGCCGAGATCGCCCCGTAAATTTCGAAGTTCTTAAGCACCGGTAAGATGGTCGCCACGAAACTGGCCACGAACTGCACCGGTTCAAATCCCTCGACCGAGGCCTGCATAATCGAGGGCGTTAAGTGCCCTAAGGCCCAGATTCCGAAGGTCAGCATGAAGTTAGCCACCATTGGCAAGCGAGTCGAAATCGCGACCGAAACGCCCGCGAGAACCAGGGTTTCCATGTAAACCAAAAGCAGGCCAGGGGCCACGCTCATCGCCTCGTGGTGCAGCACCTGCCAGGTGATACCCTTTTCACCTTCGTATTCGATGACCGTACCTTCGCGTTTGTCGAAGATGGGCTTCTGAGCCACCGAAACGACGAATACCGAGCTGATGATCACGAAGAGCACGCTCACCAGCCAGGCAATACCGGCGAACTTGCCGAGGACGAATTGACGGCGGCTGACTGGCTTGGAGAGTAAGGTCAGGGCGGTGCGTCCTTCAATTTCTTCGGCGATACTTCGCGAAGCGGCCCAGATTGCGACCACGATTCCCAGCACCATCATGGCCTGGAGGCAGGTGTGCTTCAGGACCTTGATGTCTTCGCCAAATGTTTGGTAGGGAATGTAGATCGAAGCGACCATGAACAAACAGCCGATGACCGCACAGAGCAGGAATAAGATCTGATACAGTTCGCTGCGGACGGTTGCTTCGGCAATGGCCGACATCTTAGGCAGGACGCACGCCATGATGAAATAAGTGACGTAAAGGCCGATGACCAATGCGGCAACAAAGAAGATCGATTCTGCTTCGATATGCTCTGGTTCGGTCGTGAGGGTTACGTCGACCTGAATATCGGAGTTCGTAATGTTGCGAGCGAGAAATTCCACGGTTTCGCCGGTCGGAATTTTTCGTAATAGCGTTCCGCGATCGCCCCGTCGCCATTCAAACGTTTCACCACCAGCGACGTCAAAGCTGACAACGTCTTCGTCGGTTCCTTGAATACGGGCTACCAGGTCAATTTTACCGGTGCTTTCGACGACCATCGTTCGCATTTGGTCGGTTGGTACGACGATCTCGAGTGGATACGCGGGAACTTGGCCCCTTTGATCGACTTCACCACTGGCGACCGGCACCACTAATTCATAGGTGCTGGTACCGGTGGTGGGAATTTGCTTAAGAGATTGGAGAATCTGCATCGAATCGGGGACCATAGGCCATAGGGCAAATGCCAACAGCGTCCAAATACCCAGGACAATCGAGATTGGCATCAGCACGGGACCTTGAAGCGCTGCGGTGCAGCGTCCGCCAAACTTGCGGGACATCAAGGTGAGTGCCCAGATGAGGCCAACTACCATCAAGCCAAGAACCACCCCCACGGCAAACAGCCAGACGGCTGTGGCCAAGTGTTGGCGGTTGATTTCGTCGATGTAGAAAAAGAAGCCGAGAAGGGAGGAGGTGTTCGGGATCATAAATCAGTAAAAAGATTTGCCGGTAACGGAGGACGACCGCAGTCGTCTTTCGTTTGGAGGAAGATTAGTAATGGATCTCGAAATGCTCGAACTCATCCGACGCGTTCTGCCACTGACAATCGATATCGTTGATGTACTCAAACATTCGATCGCGGATTGCGGCCAGGAATTCGCTGCACGCCGTCTTCGTTCCTTCAGCTACTAGCTCGACATTGCCGCTGGGTAAGTTTTTGACCCACCCGGTGATGGGGTGAGATCGGGCAATCTGGACGGTGGTTTGACGAAATCCGACACCTTGCACTTGGCCGCTGAATACGACGTGCAATTGGGTAGACTCATCCGTCATGTCACCATCCCAGGGAAGCAATGCGAGGGCAAAAGCAAGCACTCATCATAGTTCACCAGCCACAGGTCAGCTAGATGCTGAAACTCTATACGTGGCAAGATGTTGGATGGATCGGAAGATGAAGCTTTCTTTATGCGAGTTGTGCTAAATCTGTCGACTGATAGCACTTCCGGCGACAAAAACTTTCTGAGATTGACGCCGAACATGCCACCTTGGTAGCGTTCGCTCACTATGAAATGCTCAACTCCGCACCATTTTGTCGTCTCCATCTTCTTCCTCTTAGTTGCCGTAGCCACCGGGCAAACCCCGTTGGCGGCACCGTACGAGGGGGTTCTCGTTTTGACAAATGGGAACGCGATGAAGGGCAAGATCACCCGCGAGGGGGAATTCTACGTCCTGGCGATCAACGATAACTCAGTCGTCCGGATGCCGGCTGAACGCGTTTCTTTCGCTTGCAAGACGATGGAAGAAGCTTATTTGAGGCAAAAAGCGAGCGTCGGAACAACCACGCTGCGCGACCATGTGGAACTGGCGAATTGGTGCTTGAGCCTCGATATGTGGGACGAAGCCACGTATCACCACGAGATTGCGATGCGATCAGGGCCCAGCGACCCTGACGTGATCCGACTTGATCGGCGATACCAGGTGAAGCTTGAAGAGCGGAACAATCCCCACGGAGTCAAACCAGTCCAGTACACGCAGCCAATTCCCAGGCCCGTCTTAAGGGAAGCGGAGGTGACTTCTCCAGCGGACGACCAGAACGAGCCAGCCCTTTCGCCAAAAGTTGTCCAGTATTATGCCAGTACCGTACAACCGATCATGCTCAATAGCTGCACGGTTCACGGGTGTCATAGCGTGAACTCCGAGAATGGGTTCAAGATCGTACAGTTCGAGAATGTCCGCCTGATGCCGCGCCGATTGACGATCCGAAACATGAATTCGGCAGTCGATTACGTCGATTTCGCGGATGCTGCAAAGAGCAAGCTCCTTACCAAGAGTGCGGAACGCCATGGTGAGGGTGGCTTACCGAATCTATCCCCAGAGCAGATTTCTGCGATTCGAGCTTGGGTATTTGGCGTTGCGCGAAGCGGCAAGCCGAATCGACGTCCTGCCGACTCCGGCGTAATGCCAGTTTCGTTCAACGCTCCTAGTGAGGGACAATCGCACGACGGTGGCAGTATTGATATGCCAGTTGCATTTCAAGGAATGGAGACATCGACTCCGCAGGCTGTGAATCCTCTTTTTCAAGCGAATGCTAATGCAGACCACACAGGCGTTCCGCGTCCATTCCGGTCGATGCCGCAAAGGGGACTGGATGTACCGGAAATGCCGAAAGTGCGGGATGAGTTCGATCCGGAGCTGTTTAATCGTCAATATCATCCCAAATATCAGGCACCGCTATTCCCGGAATAGAGAAGACCGAATTTCTCCAAGACGCCAAGAAGTCTCGATTACTGGAAAGCAAATCGGGATGCCGCAGCATGGTAGCCGGAGCCATCCAGCACCAATGGGCGACTTCTTTTTCGTTGATTTGCACCTCGGCGTCTTCTGCGATGTGCGTTAACCACCACGCTACGGATGTTCCCCAGCCAGTTACGTTGGTGTAAAGACGATGGCCAGCAGTCGCTAGAATCCCTAATTCTTCCTGTATTTCCCGGATCAACGCGTCTTCTTCCGACTCGCCCAACTCGATCTTTCCCCCCGGAAAACAAATTTTGCCCGGGGCGGCAACATGTTCGCTACGACGTATGGTTAAAAACTGATTTCGCCAAAGAATGACGCCGACGACCGCTCGTTTTCCGTTGCTGGGCTGCGGTGAAGTGGACATGGTTGGTGGCAACCCTATTTTTCCTTAAGTTGTTTTCTGGCAATAATTACTGCCGGTATGGTAGGTGAGGAGCGATTATTCGTTCCGCTGACGCCAAGCCACACCCATTAACTGCTACAATGTAGCCGCGTATAAATCGTTAAAGAACCGTGAACTTGTCCGACTGCTGAGGATAATTGCATGGCGGAAAATCCGCGTAACGAAGAACAACCCAACGAACGCCCCCCCAACGGTAGCGGTATGCGATCGAATTTTACCGTTGTCGCCCTCGGTATCTTCGTGGTGGCGGTGTTGTTCATGCTGATATCGACCGCCGATCCTCCGTACACCGAGCTGAAGACTTCTGAGTTTTACGCCCAGTTGGAAGACGGTAATGTCAAAAAGGTTACCCTCGATGACCGCGAAGCACGCGGCGAGCTCAAAGTCCCTCTGAATGTTAAGGAAGAGAAGGATGGCAAGCTCGTTGACAAGCTCGATTCTGAAGGCGATCCGATCAAGCGTCCGACAGCGTTTCGAACGCGAATCGCTTCGCAGGATTCGCCGGAATTCGCACAGCTGACCGAGATGCTCCAAAAGCAAAAGCAGAAGCAGCCTGGCTTGGAATGGGATATGGATAATACCTCCCAGGCCATGCAGTCGATCATGTGGATCGTGTTCATGCTGCTACCTCTGGTGATTCTGTTCGTGATCTGGAACAGCGTTCGCCGCAGCCGCGACCAAATTATGGGAGGTGGTTTCCTCTCTGGTTTCTCGAAGAGCCCGGCCAAACGGTACGAAGCAAGCCGCAAAGCAGTGACATTCAACGACGTCGCTGGCTTGGAAGGTGTTAAGAGCGATTTGATGGAGATCGTCGATTTCCTACGCACGCCTGAGAAATTTGAGCGACTTGGTGGGACGATTCCGAAAGGGGTGCTGTTGGTTGGCCCTCCTGGTACCGGTAAGACGCTGTTGGCCCGAGCGATCGCTGGCGAAGCTGGCGTACCGTTTTATGCCATCAACGGTTCCGAGTTTATCCAGATGTTCGTCGGTGTCGGTGCCAGCCGTGTCCGCGACCTTTTTAAAACCGCCAAAGATAACAGCCCAGCGATCATATTCATCGATGAAATCGACGCGGTGGGGCGTCAGCGTGGTGCTGGTTTAGGTGGTGGTCACGACGAACGAGAGCAAACACTCAATCAGATCCTCAGCGAAATGGATGGTTTCGTCCAAGGGGAGACGGTGATCGTCGTCGCCGCGACCAACCGCCCAGACGTTCTCGACCCAGCGCTTCTAAGACCTGGCCGATTTGATCGTCACATCACGGTCGATCGTCCGACATTTAAGGGGCGTGTCGAGATCTTCAAGGTTCACGTCCGAGATGTGCCGTTAGCCGACGATGTTGATATCGAACGACTTGCTGCCGGCGCGGTAGGACTGACTGGGGCCGACATTCGCAACTTGATCAACGAAGCTGCCTTGTGGGCCACGCGACAAGATCGTGACGCAGTCACGATGGAAGATTTTGAATATGCCCGCGACAAGATCTTGATGGGGGCCCGTCGAGAGGAAGCCCTGGTCGCTCGTGAGAAGGAAAAAACCGCATACCACGAAGCAGGTCACGCGCTCCTTTCGTGGCTATTGCCCGGCGTCGATCGCCTGCACAAGGTAACGGTTATTCCTCGCGGACGTGCCCTTGGTGTGACGCAAACGCTGCCGGAGGAAGACCGGATGAATATCAGCGAAAGTGAACTATACGATCAACTCGCGTTCATTTTAGGTGGTCGAGCAGCGGAGCGTATTGCCTACAACGAACTAAGTGCCGGGGCAGAGAATGACCTGGAACGAGCCACCAAAATGGCCCGGCGTATGGTCACGCAGTGGGGCATGAGCGAACGTTTGGGGCCGGTGAACTACAAGATTACCGACGAAGACCCATTCCTCGGTCGCGAAATCCACGAAAACCGCCACTTCAGCGAGCACACCATGCAGATCATCGACGACGAAGTCGCTCGTATTCTGCATGAAGCTCACGACAAGGCGATCGACGTGCTGACCACGAATCGTGAAAAGCTGGTCAAGCTGACCAATGCTCTCTGCGAACACGAAGAGCTTTCCGATCAAGAAGTGGAGCAATTGATCGGTCCTTCAGTGCACCGCTCGAAAGCGAGCAAATTGAATTCTGAAATGGAGATTGCCTCCAACGGTTTCGTCGCCCCGTCGGCAGACCTAAAGACCGAAGAGGCAAACCAGTCACCAATCGAGTGACGAAACGATCGCATGGCGAAAAAAGGTAAGGGACAACAAAAACGCCGAGTCGAGTTCAGGAAGAACCGCACGCAAAAAGTGCGGCAAGGTGATATCACCAAGCGGTTCAACCGTGACGAATTCGATGCGGATAAATCAGTCACACGGGAACGGATTTCCGGCAAAGGTGAACTGACTCGGAAGCGGACCATCATTAGCAGTGAAGATGCTAACGCGGACGATTCGGATAACCATGCGATCCATATCGACAAAGAAACTTGTCTTCCCGGGCGTGTGCTGCGTGTCCAAGGGTTGGTAAGTGAAGTCGAAGCCCGTGATAAGTCGGTTTATCAGTGCGCCACGCGCCGTCTGCTGAAGACCATGTCGACCGACGTTCGCCATGTGGTCGCAGCGGGTGATCACGTTTGGTTTCGTCCCAGTGGTGAGAGCGAAGGAATCATCGAAAGCGTTGATCCTCGCTACGGCGTGCTCAGCCGAACGAGCAAAGGGCGGCAGCATATAATCGTCGCTAATGTCGACCAGCTAATTATCGTCAGCAGCGCTGGAGAACCTGGTTTAAAGCCGAACCTGATCGATCGCTATCTGGTCACCGCCGAGAATGCCGGTATCCGACCACTTCTTTGCATCAACAAGATCGACCTGATCGATCCGGCTGAACTACAGACGATCGTCGGAGTTTACGGCAGCTTGGGATACGAGGTCCACTTGGTGTCAGCAAAGGATGGTATTGGGATCGATCGTCTACGTCGAGCATTGCACGGGAAAGATACCGTGCTATCCGGCCAAAGTGGTGTCGGCAAGTCTTCTCTGTTAAATGCAATCGAGCCTGGACTTAATCTACGTGTCAGCGCCGTCAGTCGTGAAAACGACAAGGGAAAACACACGACGACGACGGCTTCCCTGATCCCTCTCGCGACGGAAGGGCATGTGATCGATACACCTGGGATTCGCCAGTTTCAGCTGTGGGACATTATCCCGGAGGAAGTTGCTGGTCTGTTCCGTGATATCCGTCCCTTCGGTAATCTGTGTCGCTTCCCGAACTGTACGCATACCCACGAGACAGATTGTGCCGTCAAAAATGCAGTTGCGGACGGAATTCTAGACACCCGTCGTTACGAGAGTTATTGCCAAATTCATGCAGGCGATGCTGCGTAGTTACCTAAGTGACCGATTGTGCGGTTGAATCTTCCGTAAGGGGCGTCTAGCACGATTGGTCCGATAATGCGGCCCAAACCAATCTCGGCCGACCTTGACGATCGAGCGTTCTAGCAAACTTGTGCTGCTGTTTGACGGCTGGTCGGTTACAATGAAACATGGATTATTCGCGGTTTCTCATCACCCTAGCCGCCCACGTCGAAGACGTTTGTCCCAAGACGTGGCGACAAATCCTTCTCGTACAACGAATTGATGTCTGATTCACCCAAAGATTCCGACGGTACGCCGCCTGTCCGCAACGATCGTGTTGCGTCGACTGCGGACCGCCTGCCGGAACCGCCAGGCAGCGATTCCGCGACGCATCTGCCTCGTCCGGTTGATCATAACTTTCTCGAAGAACCACCAACGGTTATTTCTTCCCGTAAAGGAAGTGCTCACGATTCGCATGGCCGTTCGATATCGTCTATCGAATTGACGATCGGTCGAGAACTGGTTGGCCAGACGCTCGGGCATTTTCAGCTGGATGCTTTCGTCGGTGCTGGCGGTATGGGAGCCGTTTTCCGTGGACACGACACACAATTGAATCGACGTGTGGCGATCAAGGTCCTTTCGGGCGAGCATAATGCCAAGGAAGAAACCGTTCGCCGGTTCAAGAATGAGGCGCAAAGTGCTGCCCGATTAGATCATCCCAACATCGCCCGCGTATATTTCGTTGGTGAAGATAAGGGATGGAACTACATCGTCTTCGAATACATCGACGGAACTAATATCCGTGATGAAGTCGAGCGGAATGGTCCTCTGGAACTGGAACTTGCGATCAGTTACCTGGTGCAAGTTGCCGAAGCACTCGACCATGCAACGACGCGCGATGTGGTTCACCGTGACATTAAACCGTCAAACATCTTGGTTGACTCTCGCCACCTTGCGAAGCTGGTCGATATGGGACTGGCACGTTTGCACCAGGTCAATTCACAAGACAGCGATTTGACTGCTTCGGGCATGACGCTCGGAACGTTTGACTACATTTCGCCTGAGCAAGCTCGCGATCCACGCAGTGCTGACGTACGCAGTGACTTGTACTCACTGGGATGCACCTTCTTCTTTATGTTGACGGGGCGTCCACCGTTTCCGGAAGGAACCGTGCTGCAAAAGCTTCTTAGTCACAGTGGGGAAGAACCGCCAGACCCGCGCGAGTTTCGCCCTGAGTTGCCGGATGAAGTCGTTCATATCTTAAGCCGATTGATGGCTAAGAATCCCAACGATCGATTTCAGAAACCGGGTGAATTGATCGCGGCAGCGTTGATCGTGATCGACGAATTAGGCCTGGCCGCTCCGCACGTCACCTCAGCCGTCTACGTGCCCACCACCGAGCAACGGAATACGATCCTGGAGCGGCATCTGCCCTGGGTAATGCCTGTCGCGATTCTGCTTGCCATCTGTTTCGTCGCCGACGTGATTTGGTCGGCCCAGGATGACAGCCTCATTTCGCAGCCGTCGTATGTCAACTTCTCCGACTTACAACCGGTCGATGTCGGTGAAGAGACGGCCGGCAGTGATGGGGCGGGGACCTCAAAAACGGAAAGTGGTGGCGCCAACGTTATTCCGATTGAAATCGAAGACGCGAAACCAAAGTCCCCCGTAATGGCTCCCGAATCGGGTAGTTCCGTGGCAATGGACTTGCCGACAACAACATTGCCACGCTCGTCCGACGGCACGTTTGCGGAGACAACGAAGCCATCGGCCACAGCCCCGTCAGATGTCATGTCGGAAGAGGTTATTTCTCCTCCGATTTCCGTAGCAGCGAATGTGATTGTTGTGCCGACCACGGTCGACACATTGTACGAAGCGATCACCATGGCTCAGGCCGATCCAATGCTGGATACGATTGAACTTCGCTACAACGGTGAGCGATCGGAGCGGCCACTGTTGGTTGAAGATGCCGGTCTAACGATTCGTGCAGGTATTGGCTTTACCCCGTCGATTGTTTTCACGCCGCTTGAGTATGAACCCGAACTGCTCAACCGCATGATCCTGATCACGCGAGGCAGTCTCACAATACAAAATGTCGCCATCACCATGGCGGTACCTCCGGCGACGACACGGTCTTGGACGCTGTTCGAGATGGAGAATGCAAAGCAATTGGTTCTCTCCGGGTGCCAGATAACGGTGGAACGTAGCGATGAAAAGATGTTCCGCGAAGAAATGCGGCGAGGCGTATCGGTAATTACGATGCGGCCTACGGCGATTGAGCCAGCCAGTTCGTCCACGTTGGCGACTTCGCGTTACAGTGCGATTTCTATCCAAGATTCGATGGTCCGTGGTGAAGCAAGCATGATTCGCTCGAACGGACAACAGCCGCTGAATGTCTTCTGCGATAACAGCTTGTTAGCCCTCTCCGGTAGTGTGTTGAGCTCGACCTCAACCGCGATCGATAATGCCATGAGCGGCATGGTGAAAATGAATTTCGACGGTTGTACGATCGATACCGGCGGCAGCGTGATTCGTCGAGACGGGGCCAGTTGTATCCCGCTACGGGTTAATATGAAAGACTCAATCGTGACCTGGGGAGTGACCAGTCCGTTTCTGAGTCAACGAAGCAGTACCCAGACGACCGACAACATCTTGAATCTGCTCGATTTCGGAGACAGCAACCTCAAGGCGAACGTCTACGAGATGAGTATGCCGTCACGAACGATGATGTTTCTAGCGTCGACCGCTCAGGCCAGCGACTCGCGATCCCTCGATTACGGTGAGTGGAAGGTGAAGTGGGAAGATAATTTCTCCGAACCATGTAGCTCGATTTGGGCGATGCCGTTGTCCCAAACCAAGCTTTATTCTGTACGCGGACCGCAAGACTATGTCTTGTTGGATGACCTGTCGCGGAACCTTGCTTTGCGTCCTGGTAAGCGAAATGCAGGGATTAATTTCTCCGAACTTCCATTTTTGCCTTCGCCCCTCGCTGGGGCCGGTAGGCCCAAGCCGGCGACCACAAATTGATCCAACAACGTTAATTATGCAGGTTGTCGCGTTGTACGAACGAACGTTAGAATCTTAACTTTCCTCGCTAACGCCGCTTACTGCGTGATTCGCTGCATGGAATTCTCGAACGCTTTTCGCTTTTGCTTAGTTCTGATTACTCTGTGGCCTCTGCTCGGATGTGGAGGTGGGTCGCCCGTTCCGACCGATACCTTGATCTACAGCCGTGGCGGTGATGCGAACGGTCTCGATCCGATTCATACCGATATCGGTGAATCGGTAAAAGTGATCGTCAACATCTTCGATACCTTAGTCGAGTACGACGAGACCACGCTTGATCTCGTTCCCTGCTTGGCGACCGAATGGGAAGTGACCGAAGATGGCCGTGAGTGGACGTTTAAGCTTCGTCCCGATGTTAAGTTCCATGACGGAACACCGATGAATGCGGATGCGGTGGTCTATACGTTCGAGCGAATTCTCGATCCTGATCACCCAGACGTCCATAACAACATCATTCCGTACTACTCCAACTACACCCAAATCGAAAGCATCGAAGCGGTCGATGATTTAACGGTTCGGTTCAAATTGAAGGAATCTCAGGCTACCTTCCTGGCGAATATGGCCTTATTTTCCTCAGGCATCGTCAGCCCAACGGCCGTCAAGAAGTATGGTCCGGAATTCACTCGTCATCCGGTTGGTGCTGGACCCTTCAAGTTCGATCACTGGAAGCCAGAACAAGAGATCTTGCTGGAACGGTTCGACGATTATTGGGGTAAGCCAGCTGGAGTTTCGCGAGTCGTCTTCTTGCCCACCAAGGAAAGCTCGATCCGTGTCACGCAACTCGCTCGGGGTGAAGTGCACATTGGTGATAATTTGCCCCCTGCAGAAATGGACAGCCTGGAGAACGCTCCTGGTATCGTGGTGCAGTCCACGCCAGGGATCAACATTGGCTACTTGACGATGCAAACCGAAAAGCCGCCGTTGGATCAACCAAAGGTTCGCCAGGCAATTTGCCATGCGATCGATCGTGATCGCCTCATCGATGTCGCCTACTCGGGCAAAGCCGAGAAGGCCAAAACCATGGTTCCGCCCACGCTGTGGGGACATGGGGCGAATGTACCGGATCGAAGTTTCGACCCCGAGCTTTCCAAAAAGCTTCTGAAGGAAGCTGCCGAAGAGAACGGCTTTTCTCTGCCAGTCAAGTTAGAGCTGTTCGTGATGGACCAGCCGCGTCCCTACATGCAGCAGCCAAGACAAACGGCGATCTTTATCAAAGATGCCCTGGAAAAGGTTGGTTTCAAAATCGAAATCATCACCAACGACATCGGGCAGCACTTTCAACGCATGACGCGGGGCGAACACGAACTCGGCTTGAGCGGTTGGAGTGCCGACATCGCGGACCCTCACAATTTCCTGCATACGCTTTTGCATTCCGACAACATCAACGATATCGGTGGGAATAACTTGAGCCGATATCGGAACGCGGAAGTTGATCAATTGCTCGCCGCCGCTGAGTTGGAACTTGATCAGGAGAAACGGACTGCCCTCTACGAACAAGCCCAGGAATTGATCTATGCCGATGCTCCTGTGTTGCCGCTAGTGCATGTGCCGGTGCGGATTGCTCAGCGGGACAATGTGAAGGGTTACAAGTTGCATCCCTCTTCGCGAGTGCGGTTAAAGACCGCGCGGATCGAGGGAGAGCAGTAACTGTGTGGAGCATGATTCTTTCGCGGTTGCTACAAGCGGTCGTGACCATGTTGATCGCTGTCCTGGCAGTATTCGTCGCGGTTCGTGTCTTGCCGGCCAATCCTGTCATCGCTCAATTTGGCCAACATGCCGTTCCTGAGAAGATCGAAATGGAGATGGCCGAGCGAGGTTGGAACGATCCGATCTGGAAGCAGGCAATTCGTTTCGTGGGCCAGCTTGCCCAGGGAAATCTCGGGGAATCCTTCGCTCGGCAAGGCGAAAAAATCAGCACACGTTTGAGTCATGCGATTCCTGCGACCGCCGAATTAGCGGTCGCGGCTATGCTGATCGCCGTACCGCTGGGTATTGGGATCGGCATTATTGCCGCATTGTGGCGGAATCGGTGGCCTGATTGGTTATCGATGGGCATCGCACTTCTCGGTGTCAGTGTCCCGGTTTTCTTTCTGGCGATCTGTTTGATCGTAATGTTCCCTTCGATGCCGAGCGGCTTTCGGCTTCCGCCAGGAACGCAGCATAGTATGACGACCGATTTCTATTTCCTCGAATCTCTTTTCACCGGTCAGTGGCAAATCACGGCCAAGTGCATTCGGCACTTGATTTTGCCAGCCACGGCATTGGCGACGATTCCGCTTGCCGTTATCTCGCGAATCACTCGAAACAGCATGCTTGAAGTGCTCGACTCCGATTATTTGCGAACGGCTCGGGCCAAGGGAGCCAGCATGTTCCGGATGATCCTGCGGCATGCGTTTCCCAATGCTTCGTTATCCGTCATGAATATTGTCGGCTTCCAGCTTGGGATGTTGCTTACCGGGGCGATCCTTACCGAGACAGTCTTTAATTGGCCTGGGCTGGGAAGGTACGTTGTTGATGCGATTCGCGACTACGACTACGCCGTAGTTCAGGCTTGTGCTTTGGTGATATCCGCGATCTTCGTTACGTTGAATCTCATACTGGACGTACTGTTCTTGGTTCTCGATCCTCGTCTGCGGGAGGGGAATCGAAGTTGAGCACTGCATCCATCGCTGAAGTTGGTGCCCCACCCGCGGCGCCATCGCTTTCTTCCCGTCTGATCCGGGTCCCCGGTATCTGGATCGGAGGCTTTTTGATTTTTCTGTTCGTCTTTTCAGCCATATTCGCGGATGTCATTTCGCCTTATGGGCCGGATGTTCGTGACGGGCAGAATCAACCACCTAGTAGCGAGCATTGGCTGGGAACCGACTCCAACGAAAAGGATGTGCTCACACGGGTCCTACATGGCTCGCGACTCTCGTTGATCGCCAGTATCACGTCGATTTCGTGTGCCGTTGTGGTCGGAGTGGGCCTGGGCATGTTGGCGGGCTATTATGGTGGCCGTGTCGATATGTTTGTCATGCGGTTGATCGACATCTGGCTCTCCTTTCCCAGCTTACTGATCGCATTCCTGGTGATCGCGGCTCTTCACCCAGGCTGGCCCGCGGTGATTATCGCGGTGGCGCTGATTAATGTACCGGTATTCGCACGACAGATACGTGCTGAGATGCTTTCACTCAAGCACACCGCCTATGCGGAGGCAGCGATCGCCGCCGGAGCGACACCACTCTACATGGTAATATTCGTCTTTTTGCCAGCAGTGACTGGGACAATTTGGGTGTTGGCCACGCTTGGCTTGGGGCACGCAATTCTGGAAGTTGCGGGACTATCCTTCTTGGGAATCGCTGGCGATCCTTCCCATGCCGAGTGGGGTGCAATGCTGGTCGAAGCGAAAGAATACTTGCACGTCACCATCTGGCCCGCAATTGCTCCGGGGATCGCGATTTCAATGACGATCCTCGGATTCAACTTGTTCGGTGACGGCCTACGAGAGGCTTTGAGCCGACGTTCCCGCGGAAACTAGCGATCTGCTGCAATAGCCTGACAAGCAGGAAATTGAGTTTTTTTGTGAACTCATCTCTGTCATTCGCGTACTAAAAACGGCGGAATATGCCCACAAATATAATGCTATCAAGAAGGATGGCATTTGTTTGCGCCAAACCGCCATGGGATTGCTTGACACGCTAAACTAAGCAAGTTTAACTAGTAGGGTAGCCTAGGGGTTACTGAATCACAATCTTCCCGCTGTCGATTATCCCACCTGCGACGGCATGAACACCTTTGGAATCTACTGCGGGAACTTTTTGCTTGGAGAAGACTTTCATGAAGAGAATTGCACTTTGTCTAGTGGCAGTCGTAGCTGCCTCGTCGTTTTCCATCCAATCAGCCTTTGCCGTCAAAGCCTTCGGCGATGCGTTTGCCGATCGGTACAAATTGGAAGAGCCAACGACCGACGCCGAAAAGTCCTTAGCCGCTGCCGTTAAGGAAGCCAAGTGCACCGTTTGCCACGGTGAAAAGAGCAAGAAGATTCGCAACGAATATGGTCAAGCTCTGGCCAAGCTGCTCGACAAGTCGGACTACGGTGCAAAACGACGCAAGGACGAGCCAGAAGCAGTTCAAAAGGAACTGTTCGAAGCTCTCGACAAGGTTGCTAAAGAAAAGTCGGTCTCCGGCCAAACGTTCGGCGAGAAGATCGCAGAAGGTAAGCTGCCTGCCGCTGAAGGTACTGATTCGGAAGAAGAAAAGTAATCGACTTCCGATAAGTCTCGCAAATCAAAAAAAGCCTCGTCACTTTGGCGAGGCTTTTTTCGTTCTTGTGTGTCGCGATATGCGTTACTTCACGCGAATACGGATGGAAGTCTCGAACTTGTCGCCACTGGCCAATACCCGCAAGCCACCATTATAACCCTGCCGGCGAAGCTGGAAGGCATCTGGGATGCACGTGTATGGCTCGATGCAGAAGGCTTGGCGATGGCCTGGGTTGTACAGAACGACCGAATCAAACTGGTCGTCGAACTGCTGTTCGATCGTTCGTCCAGAGCCAGGATCGTGAATGGAGGTCGTGCAGAGACCGTCTTCACATTCTAAACCACCGAATCCGTTATCGAACTGGGTGTCCTTGAACAACACCGGTTGAAAAGGATCGGTGTCGCGGTTGAATTGGTTGCCGCTGGCCATCTGATCCTTGAATTCCCAGGCGAAGGTATACGGTACGACAATCTCGCAAGCGTCGGCCGAGTCACCACCGATTGGCACTTTGAAGTATGGGTGCGTACCAAAACCAAACGGCAATGGCTTTTCCGAAGGGTTTTCAATGAGATACGTTCCGGTTAGCGTCGCCCCGGAGATTTCGTAGGTAGCCGTAACTTTAAAGTCAGTTGGCCACTGTTCTAAAAGCGTTGCATCATCTTTGGCGGCCTGAAACTGGGCCGTCACTTTCGAGTCCGTTTGTTCCACGATGCGCCAGGCGCGGTTCATCACGAAACCATGAATGGCGTTCCCTCGACCATCTCCTTCGGGGATTTCAAATTGGCGATCTTCCCAGCTTAGCCGGGTCCCTTTGATTCGTCCTGGGAAGGGGAAGAGCAGGGGGATCCCGCTGCTTGAGGGACGAGCAGTTCCGTCGGCGAAATCAGGAGCCGACCACAACACGTCGACTGACTGACCGTCAATCTTCGCGATGAACTCGAAGCAATTAAATCCGAACGTGGGGGCAATCTTCGCGGACGAACCCGTTTCTTCGTCACGAATTTCGATGACTTCCAGAGCCATATTGTGAATCTTCCAGATTAGGGATCAGGAGGACACTAATTAAACTCCGCCACGGCTTAACAACATGGCGGCAGTCATCAGCAGAATGGTTCCCCCGAGAACCAACGAGGCTTGATGGGCTTTCTTCGCTTCACGCTCGAAAAACGCCAAGCTGGCCAGCAAGTGCATCAACCACAGGGCCATCCCGAGGCTGATTGCAAATAAAGCGGTACAAAGGGGATCACCGCCCATCAAACGCGATTGTTGAGCCGAATTCAAGGAGGTAGTGAGCATAAAACCAACGACAATCTGACAAACGGTAGGGACCAGCGCGATTGTGAAGGCCGCTCCGGCAGTTGCTTCTCGCTGGTCTTCCGGCAAGCGTTTCAGGCAAAACATCCCGGTGATTAGCCCGCTAACGGCGAAAGAGGCCAACCAGAAATGAAGCGTGAACCAGATCACTTCGCTCTGAATCAGCAGCGATCGGAACTCACTCGAGTCGACCGGAGGATCGACGGATACCTCGCCGCGGGCCATCATCCCCACGATCGTAAATAGCGTGGGAAAGTGATACAGCAGATTCGTCGCTGCCAGAATTGCCAGGAAACGAGAAACAACACGTTTCCACATAGCTGCACGCTTGCCGTACTGCCACCAGGCAAGATACAGCAGCAAGCAAACGGCGGAGAAGGCTATCTCCATGAAGCCGTAGATAACTTTTGAGTCCCACACATTGGCCAGCGCCGCAAAGTAGGCGTCGGCCCCTTCCAGCCAAATCAGTAGTCCCTGAACGAGTCCCAGAACCATGCCCAGTGCAAACGCGGCCAGCGAGCACCAACCGACCAAGCGTCCTAGCCGAGCGACTTCCGGCTGGTCGCGTCGTATTGAGCGGATATCAAGCCAGATTGCCAACAACGGGCCCACTGCCGCCAGGTTCATCAACAACAGATGCAGGGAAAGAAATAGAATCCGCAGCCAGATCAAAAGGGGGCTCCAAACGATGGGGAGGGAATGGATCAACCCTTCGTTATAGTCGGTTCTCGTAACCACGGATGGACAATTCGACCAGCGTTAGACCGGATTTATTGGCTGAACCTCGAAAAAATCGATCTGTCCGGCAGTTTCTTCCAATCTTTTCAATTTTGCCCAGGAACAGCCGATTCATCGGCGAACGTAAATCGTTTCCTGGCCTCCAGAAGCAGCGATATTTCAAACGTGCCCATGTTGACGATCCGAAGGGCCGATTGTTAAATTGTGGGATTCCCGGGCGATTAGCTCAGTTGGTTAGAGCGCTTGCCTTACAAGCAAGATGTCGGGGGTTCGAGCCCCTCATCGCCCACTTTCCTAAACCCGTAACTCGGTTGGAGTTACGGGTCTTTCTATGCGCTAATTGTTTGCTCAAGGATCTCCTGACATGGACGAACGCGAAGAACTGTTGAGTGCTGCCGTGGAAGAAAACGGGTTAGAGTCGATGGATGAACTCGTCGATCGTTTCGGCCCTGAGAGCTACGGAAACCACGAAGCAGTCGATCGAATCTACTTGGCCGAAGCAACTTGGAGCGAGCACGTTTCCGGACATCCTTCGATCTTGCTGGACGCCGAAGCCTTCGAAAAGGCATTGAGGATCAGCGAACTCATGGCGGAACTCTACCAGCACATGGGTAACAAAGAGTAACGGTTGTTGACGGCACGGTTTTCGGAAGAGGTAACTGCCCTCCACCTTTGAGGCCAACGTTCTTTCTTAAGCCGTGCCAGGGCAGCCTTCTCAGTAGGCGTCTGGGGGATTATCCCGATTTTGAGGCGCTTTTCGCAACGGGCAGGTGGTAGACTCTTCTGCGTACCACCTTTCTGGCCCAAGGTGATCTACCCGCGCGCCGCTTAACCTACCTTTGCGGGTATTGGTTTCTTTTTGCTCGAGTGCATTCGGTATCAGACCTTAACAGGATCACCCCATGAACACCGTGACCCGTCGCCTATTCTGGATCTCTTTGGTCGTGCTTGGCACCGTCAGCATGGTCAGTGCGCATGACGAGGGAGAGGGGGATCTCAAGGTAACGACGCTTGCCAAGTCGAGCGATGCTTGGGACGACAAACCGTTGCCACACTATCCGACCGGCCAGCCTGAAATTACCGTGTTGAAGATCATCATTCCGGAAGGTAAGAAAACGCCACTCCACTTTCACAGCGTGATCAACGCAGCTGTCCTGCAAAAGGGGGAGGTGGATGTTCACATGCCCGATGGTGAAATGAAGAAGCTTAAAGCGGGGGACGCGTTTATTGAGGTCGTCGACAAAGCCCACTGGGGCGTAAACGTTGGGAAGGGAGATGCTGAGTTCTTAGTGTTCTATGCCGGGGAAAAGGGAGAGCAAATTACCCAAATTCTGCATGGCGACGAGCAGCCACCTATCAACGACGCCCGCGAAAAGCCGTAACATCTTTTCAGTTCTCACGGCAACATTGTCAATCTAGCGAAAGAATGTCAATAGTTCTTTCGCCTGCCGATCGTACCGAATCGCCTACCCTCCTGCAGCCGATGGTCGATGCCTGTTATGTTAATTTGGAAGAAGTCTTGCGCTATGAAGCGGACTTCAACTAGATGACAGACAGATCGATTGCCCATGAAAAGTTGGGCAGCAGAACGATAGGGTGCGAGTATGGCGATGACCCCGATGATGCAGCAGTACCACGAAGCAAAGAATGCTTGTGGCGACGCGATTCTGCTGTTTCGCATGGGTGACTTCTACGAGTTGTTCAACGACGATGCGGTCACCGCGTCCAAGATTCTCGGGATGACGCTAACCAGCCGTGACAAAGGGGAGAATGCCACCCCAATGGCAGGCTTCCCGCATCACCAGCTTGACTCCTACCTCGCAAAATTGATCCAGCAGGGTTACCGGGTCGGCATCTGCGATCAGGTCGAAGATCCCAAACAGGCCAAGGGAATCGTCAAACGTGAGATCACCCGCATTCTTTCGCCCGGCACGTTGACAGATGACTCGTTGCTAAGTCCTAAGGAAAGCAATTACCTGGCGGCCGTACTGGTCGAAGGAGAGCAAGCCGGAATCAGTTGGATCGAACTTTCCACCGGTCGATTCCTGGCAGGCGTTTTTGAGTCGGCCCGTCTGTCGGACGAACTCGCGCGGATTGCTCCGTCGGAGTGCCTTCTTTCGGAGGGGACAAACGTTTTACCGAAGCATACTAATGGCCAGTTTCTCCATACGCAGCGCCCGGCCTGGGCCTTTGGAGGGAAAGCGGTCGACGAGAAGCTGACGAAGCACTTTGAGGTTAAAAGTCTCGATGGTTTTGGCTTTGAGGAAACCGATCGACTGGCCGTCCGAGCCGCAGGAGCCATTCTCGATTACTTAAAAGAAACGCAGCGTGGTTCGCTGGAACATGTTCAATCGCTGATTCCTTATCGTCAGACCAACACCGTGGAAATCGATGAATCGACGCGGCGTTCGCTCGAGTTGACACGCACTATTCGCGATCAACGACGCGATGGGACACTAATCTCGGTGCTCGATCGTTGTCGTACGCCGATGGGGAGCCGTCTCATGGCGGAGTGGCTCGCGAGTCCTTTGGCAGACGTTGGCCAAATTCAGCAGCGGCATGATGCGGTTGAAGAACTTAAGAACGATCTGCCACTCTCCGACGCACTCGGGGAAGGTTTGGCCGGTGTCTACGATTTGCAGCGTCTGTTGACCCGCGTGACAACCGGACGTGCGAGCCCGCGCGATTTGAGCTTCGTTGGTCGAACCCTCTCGAAGCTGCCGCGGATTAAGGCGAAGGTAACTTCACGAAAAAGTAAACTTCTGTGTGAGATCGAAAGCCAAATCGATCTTTGTCCAGAAGTTCACGACAAGCTGATGGCCGCGTTAATCGAAGACTGCCCGCTGACCACGGCTGACGGTGGTTACATTCAAGATGGCTATCATGCCAAGCTTGACGAACTGCGTGGCTTGGCGGCAGGCGGAAAGCAGTGGATTGCTAACTATCAGGCCGAAGAGAGCAAGAAGTCAGGCATCGCCAACATGAAGGTTGGTTTCAACAAGGTGTTTGGCTATTACATCGAAATCACCAATACGCACCGCGATAAGGTGCCGACTTATTTCCATCGTAAGCAAACGCTGAAGAACGCCGAACGATACATCACGCCGGAGCTGAAAGAATACGAAGAGAAGGTGCTCAGCGCTGACGAAAAGGCGAAGTCGCTCGAGTACGACTTGTTTTCCGAACTGCGTGATTTAGTGCAGGATGCTGCCGATCGCCTACGCAAAACGGCCGTCGCGTTAGCGCAGCTCGATGCATTGGTCTCGCTTGGTAACCTGGCTCGCGATCGCAATTATTGCCGACCGAAGATGGACGACGGAGCTGAACTGGCCATCGTCGATGGTCGACACCCGGTGCTCGACGTGACCGAGGAAGCAGGGACGTTTATTCCGAACGACACCATGCTTGGCGGCGAGGTAGAAGACTTTGTCGCAATCATCACCGGCCCAAACATGGCAGGTAAAAGTACGTACATTCGTCAGGTCGGGCTGATTGCGATCATGGCCCAGATCGGCAGCTTCGTACCGGCCCGCGAGGCGACGATTGGCGTGGTCGATCGCGTGTTTGCCCGCGTTGGCGCGAGCGATGAACTATCGCGTGGGCAAAGTACGTTTATGGTCGAGATGACCGAGACGGCGCGGATTCTCAACACGGCGACCTCGAAAAGCCTGGTGATCCTCGATGAAATCGGTCGTGGAACGAGCACGTACGACGGGGTTTCCTTGGCTTGGTCGATTGTGGAATACATCCACGACCGGATCGGCTGTCGGACGTTGTTCGCAACGCATTACCATGAACTGGCGGATCTTTCCCAGTCGCTTGATCATGTCATGAACTTGAACGTCGCCGTCAAAGAATGGGACGATAAGATCATCTTCTTACACAAGATCGTCGCAGGGGCCGCTGACAAGAGCTACGGGATTTATGTTGCCCGCTTAGCCGGTATTCCCAACGATGTGAATGAACGAGCCAAGCAGATTTTGGCGCAGCTGGAACAGGAACATCTCGATCTGGAGGGGCAATCGAAGATTCGACCAAAACGAGATCGCCACCCTAAGTCCGATCTTCAGCTCACGCTGTTCGGGCCGAGCGAACACCCAGTGGTGGAAGAGATTCGCCAGGCCGACCTCAGCGGCATGACGCCACTGGACGCGTTTCAAAAGCTGATCCAGTGGCAGACTGACCTCAAAAAGAAACCGAAGGAATAGCTTACTTGGCTGCCGTTTCGCGATGGGTCGGCAGCTTGGCTTTGGTTTCCTGTCTCCACGCTTCGAGCTTGGCGTGCAGTTTCTTAACGAGTTCTGGATGCTGCTCAGCAAGGTTCTGCGTCTCACCGATATCGTCACGAAGGTTGTACAACTCCAGGTGACCATCTTCGTAGAACTCGGCCAGTTTCCAGTCGCCGTCACGAACTGCCGCCGACGGCGAGCCTCCTTGATTGCCGTAATGTGGATAGTGCCAGAAGATTGGCCCACGCTCGATTGATTGCCCTTCAAGTACGGGCGCGAAGCTCATTCCGTCGATGGTCACATTTTGGGGGGCAGCAATACCAGCGATCTCGAGCATCGTGGGAAAGAAGTCGACACTGCTGATGTACTGATCGGTAACGGTGTCTGCCTTCGTTACGCCTGGCCAGCGGACGATCATCGGTTCGCGGATGCCCCCTTCGTAAATCCAACCCTTGCCGCCCCGTAGGGGCAAATTGCTGGTCGGATGTCCTTCAGAGGTCGAGAGTCCACCGTTATCGGACATAAAGATGACCACGGTATCTTTCTCGAGTCCAAGATCATCAACGGCCGTAAGGACCTTGCCCACGGCTTGATCCATGGCTTCGACCATGCCGGCATATACGGCGTGCTCTTGGACGAGGCGAACTTTACGTTCCCCTTCCTGCCCCCAGATTTCGCCATGCTTTAAGGTCTTCTTCTTTTCGAGGTATTTCTGCTTTAGATCCTCCCGGGACATCAACGGCGTATGGACGGAGTAAAAGGAGAGGTATGCCAGAAACGGCTCGTCCTTATGTTCGGTCATGAACTTCACCGTTTCGGTCGCCAGGCGATCGGGGAGGTGTTCGCCGTCAGGTCCGTCTTCTAAGCGAGGATTTCCATACGGTGAAAAGTACTTCTTTCCGCCATACGGACCACCGCGGTCGATGCCACCTTGATTGACATCGAAGCCTTGGTTTTCTGGAAAGTACTTCTCGCTTCCCAAATGCCATTTGCCGGCAAAGAACGTTGCATAGCCATTTGCCTTTAAGACTTCGGCAATCGTGACTTCATCCAAAGCAAGTTGCATCTCGTAGTTGGCTGGCAACATTTTTGTCTTGCGATTCCAGCGTTCTGGCTGCGGCGCGCCGATGTAGTCGGTGATGCCGGTTCTCGTAGGATAACGGCCGGTCATGATACTGGCTCGCGTGGGTGAGCAAACCTGGCAGGCCGCGTACGCGTTGGTAAATCGCAGGCCAGTCTTCGCTAGCTGGTCAACGTTGGGAGTTTCGTAGAACGAACTGCCATAGACGCCAATGTCGGTCCAGCCGAGATCATCGACAAGGAAGAAGACAAAATTAGGCTTTCGCTGGTCCGCTTCCGCAGTGAGCGGGACAAGGACAACGGTCAACAACGCGAGTGCAGAGAGAAGCGTGCGCATGAGGACAAGACTTCCTGGAAGGATAGGCGGGAATGTGGAGGGTTTATTTTCGTTAACCCTCGGTTGTACGTCAAATTAGCCGCGAATTGGTCGGCCGCAGAGGCGGGGTTCAGTTATCGCAGGCGATACGGTTTGGGATCGACGTGCGGCTGCAAATTGTCGAGTAATTCCCAGGCCAGCTTGCCGGTCGCTGCCCCCATCGAAAGTCCCAACATGCCATGACCTGCGGAGATAATCACGTTGCCATATTTCGGTGCAAAGTCGATGTACGGCAGATCGTCCGGTGTCATCGGACGCCAACCGTACCATTCTTCGTATGTCTCTTCGGTGAATGGATCTTTTAGGTACTGTTTGGCGCCTTTCTTCAGCAAGGCCAAACGCTTTCGGTTGACCGTCGCATCGTAACCTCCAAATTCCATCGTCGAACCGAGGCGATAACCATCGTTAAATGGAGTAACGCCGACACGGCTTTCTTCGAGTAGCATCGGAATCTTCGGACAGATCTCGGGACGGGCCATCGTGATCGAGTAGCCTTTGCCGGGCTGAATGCGAAGCGTGCAACCCAACTCGCGATTGAAGAAAGGACTCCACGAGCCCGTTGCCAAGACGTATCGATCGGCTGCGATTTCACCTTGATCGGTTTGAATCGCACGCAATTTGTTCCCCTCGCCCACGAGTCCGGTTACTTTGTGCTGTTCAAGGATCTTCACACCAAGTCGGTCGAGGACCGTTCGCCACGAGCTTAATAGGCGATCAGGGCGGAGGTGGGCGTCGTTCTCATAATGCCACGCCCCAAACACGTCATCTTTGAGAGCGGGTTCTAACTTCTGCAAGCCGCCATCGCAGTGCGGCACAGCAGGCAAATCAAAGTCCTTGGCTAACCAATCGTTAATAGGGGCGAACTCGTCGAAGTGTTTCTTCTCGCGGAACACAAACAGGAGGCCGCGTTTCTCCCAATTGCATTCTAAGTACTCCGTTTCGATCAATGTTTCGTACAAACGTCGCGAGGAGTCGAGCAAGGCGTGCTTGCCGCGGGCCGCGGCTTTCATTTGAGTTTCGTTACAGTTCCACCAGAACCGCAGTAAGAAACTCCATAACGCAGGTGATAAGCGTGGCCGGATATAGAACGGCGATTCGCTGCTCATCATCGACTTCATCGTCGGACCAATGAGCCCTGGCATCGGAATTGGCGGGACGTGACTGGGGGAAATATAGCCGCAGTTCGCATGCGAGCAGGCGCCGCCGTGACGTCCTTGATCGACGATGGTGACTTCGTGTCCAGCTTTGGCGAGGAAGTAAGCCGCCGCGGTCCCGACGACTCCGCCGCCAATCACAAGGGTGTGGGTACTCAAGGTGGGATTCTTTCCGAGTCAGTTACTTCGATGCAGCAAGGTGAGAAACAGGAATCTTAGCTTTCGCCCAAGTTGTGTCGAAAGCCGAAAGTTAGGGGGTCGATTGGATCGATCACCACCTTCGTCTCCGCCGTTACGAAGGCCTCGCCCATGATGCGGGGGATGATCTTATCACCGCTCGATTGGTAAGTTCCTTCGAACATGCTTCCAGTGACCGAGGCTTGACGCCAAGTATCGCCGGGAGCCAGTTTGCCGGACGCAGCCAGGCAGGCCAGTTTGGCACTGGTGCCGGTACCGCAGGGGGATCGATCATACTCGCCACCTGGGCAGTATACGTAATTCACCGCGTCAGCATCTTCGCGGTTCGGAGGACCGACCAATTCAATGTGGTCGATGACACCTCCATCCGCTCCGCCAATCCCTTCCGAGTCGAGTGTCTGACGGATTTCCCGACTACACAACCGCAGTTGCTCGAGATTGTCCATCGAGATTTCGAGCCCGTGATCGTTGCACAAATAGAACCAGTTGCCACCGAAAGCGATGTCACCGGTCAACTCGCCGAAGTTGGGTGTTTGAATCGCCACCGTTTCGCGGTAACGGTAGCTGGGAACGTTAGCGAACGAAACTCGATTGTCTTCGTGAAGCGTGAAAACGACATCGCCGGCGATCGTTTCTAGAAGGTGATCACCGGGAGAGATGTTCCCAAGGTAAGCCAACGTCGCGGCGACTCCAATCGTGCCGTGCCCACACATCCCGAGATAGCCAACGTTGTTGAAGAAGACGACCCTGGCAACCGCTTCGGAGTTTTCTGGTTGGAGAAGCAGAGCCCCGACCATCGCTTCGTAACCGCGCGGTTCATGCGTGAGAGCGGTGCGAACCCAATCGTGCTCTTCCGACAATTCGGCGATCTGCTCAGCGATGGTTTCGCCCGACAACGAAGGTGCCCCGCCAATGATAGTGCGGGTCGGTTCACCCCCCGTATGGGAGTCGATCACGCTCAACTCAATTCGATCAGTCGGCAAAGGCATGCTGCGGTTCCCAGGTGGCAGAGGCAAAGCAATCGAGGACGAATCAAACCGTATATCATAAGGCGCAAAGCAGCTAAATCGAAACGGGGTAACGGTGACATGAAGAAGCGAAATTCGCCATCGGCTTCCCAAACAACACCGAGAATGTGGAAGAACGTTAACTGCCAAGCCGACCAGGAAGGGTAAGCAATTAGGTAAGCCGAAATTCCAGTTCGATTTCACAGAATAGTCGCTGATATCAATGCGATTTGTGGTCCGAGGAAAACTAATTGTCATCTACGGACTCACTACCGGTTGCCACGAACGTCCCAGTTTCCCGGCAAATTCGGATCAATCAACCTTTTAGGAACCCACATTTCGGCATAAAGTGGCTCTAGAAATAACCTTTCAACAACCGCGATTGACCCTCACCTCATCTTTTCCCGCGTTAAACCGTAGACACCAAGCAAGTTCTACGAAGTCAGGTATTTGTCATGGGTAAGTGGATTCAGGCCCTCATTTATTTCGTCCTACGGCGGTTGATGCATCGTCGGTACGATGTCGAAGTGATTGGGCTGGAGAAATTGGAATCGCTCGAAGGTCCGGTCCTGGTTCTGCCAAATCATCCGGCATACGTCGATCCGCCGATCGTGCTGAGTCATCTACGGTTTGGAAAGTCGCTTCGTCCGTTGGTGTTTACGGACACCTATCGCAGCCCGCTGTTCTATCCACTGATGAAGGTGATCGACGCCTATGAGGTGCCAAACCTGCAATCGCATAGCCGAGATGCGCACACCAAGACGACTCAGCTGATTGAAGAAGTCGCCGGCGAGCTTAACCATGGACAAAGCTTTCTGATTTACCCTAGCGGTCGTTTGCAACGACAAGGGTACGAGATTGTGGGTGGAGCTCGGATTGCATACGAATTGCTAGAACGCGTCGATAATGTCAACGTTGTTTTGGTCCGCACACGCGGTCTCTGGGGAAGTCGGTATGGATGTGCTCAAGAAGGGGATGTTCCCGCACTCGGACGCAACGCGCTGGCTTCCTTCTTTTGGGTGCTCGCCGGTTTGGTCTTCTTCCTGCCGAAACGCAAAGTCACGCTCGAGGTTCATCCGGTAAATCGCGACGAACTGCCGATGGAAAGCAAGACGGCCCTCAATCGCCATCTCGAAGGATTCTACAATGCGGATGGGGGAGAGACCGCGAAATTCGTTCCTTATAACTACTTCTTTGGACCACGCGAGTTCGATTTCGATGCGGTGAAGAAGAAGGGAGCGGTTGATTTAAGCGAGGTCCCTGAATCGACGGTTCATGAAGTCTACGAAATTGTCGAGCATCGACTCGATCGCAAACTAGAGGAGAGCGAAAAGGAGCCAAGCACGACGCTCGATATGCTCGGGCTTGATAGTTTGGAACGCATGGACCTGGCCCTTGAACTGGAACGCCAGTATGGCTTCCGCAGTGATCATGTTCCTGCGAGTGTAGGGGAGCTATGCTTATTGGCTGCTGGAAAAGCACCTACCGATGAACAGCCGCTGGAAGTTCCCGAAGGATGGGTCGACGAAACGAAAACTAGCACCGATTACCCTGAGATTCTCGCCGAGACAATCGCCGAAGCATTCGTCCGTCGCGCGCTTCAAAGTGCCAACCATACGGCAGTCGCTGATCCACTTTCTGGAGCGTTGAATTATCGCAAACTGTTGATTGGCGCGACTCTCCTTTCAAAACGCATTGCCAAACTGGAATCGAAGTCGGTCGGTATCATGTTGCCTGCGTCGGTCGCTGCCGACTCGGTCGTGTTGGCCACGCTCATCGCTGGCAAGCTCCCGGTGATGCTCAATTGGACGACTGGCCCGGCTGGCCTCCGGCATGCAACTGAGAAGCTGGAAGTGTCGCACGTCGTAACTTCGAAGCGTTTCATGGACCGATTGGGTGTCGAGATCGACGGCGTGGAAATGTTTTATCTGGAAGATGTTCGCGAAGGGATATCGACCTGGGAGAAACTACGGACGCTGATTGCAACCTATATCGCGTCTGGATCGTTCTTGAGTCATCTCCCACAGCCCAATCCAGATGATCCGGCGGTGATCTTGTTCACCTCCGGTTCCGAGAGTCTGCCCAAAGCAGTACCTCTTTCGCATCGCAATCTGATTGCGGACATGCGGGGAGGAATCGATCATATGAATTTCCATCGCAGCGACACGCTGTTGGGATTCCTTCCTCCGTTTCACAGCTTTGGTCTGACGGCGGCTTCGTTGATGCCACTACTATCTGGCATTCGAGTCGTACATCATGCCGATCCAACCGACTCACGTATGTTGGCTCGCATTATTGCGGCTTACAAACCAACGTTCACTTTCACGACGCCGACATTTCTTCAGTACATCGTTAGCAGTAGCGAGCCAGGTGAACTCGATTCACTGCGATTGGTGATGGTCGGTGCTGAAAAGTGTCCCACATCGTTGTACGAGCAAACCATGAAAATTTTGCCCGACCTTGATCTGTTGGAAGGGTACGGAATCACCGAATGCAGTCCCGTGGTTTCTGGAAACAAGCCGGGGCAAAACAAGCCTGGCACCATCGGATTGCCGATCAACTGCGTCGAAACGTTAGTCGTTCATCCCGAATCTCACGAGCCGTTACCGCAAGGCGAAGCAGGATTGCTGCTGATTCGTGGAGACTCGGTGTTTGATGGATACTACAAGTACGACGCGCCCCAGCCGTTTCTCGAGGTCAACGGGCATCGTTGGTATAACTCCGGCGATCTGGTGGCGAAGGACGAAGATGGATTCATTCAGTTCCGTGGACGATTGAAACGATTCTTAAAGATCGGTGGCGAGATGGTCAGCTTGCCAGCACTCGAGGCCCCTTTAGCCGAAAAGTTTCCGGCGGACGAAGAGGGGCCCAAGGTCGCTGTTGAGGGTGTCGAGAAAGATGGAGGCCGTTGTATCGTCCTGTTCACGACCGAAGACCTCACCCTTCGCGAGGCCAATGATCTGTTGAAACAGGCGGGCTTCCATGGCATCATGCGATTGGACGAGGTTCGTCAAATCGAGACGATTCCCGTATTGGGAACCGGAAAGACCAACTATCGACAGCTTCGCGGTTGGTTGGAAGAAGGTAGTGAGGTAACGGCAAATTCGTAATCAGGCATGCTTCAAGAGATGATCTGGATCGACTCTTGTTCTCCTCCAATTGATCCGACGAGGAGTCGTCGCATGTCGCCACTGGTTTCCATCGTCCCGGTTGCCTTAACTTGGTCGCCCGGCTTGAATCCCATCTCGTAGCCGATGTGGTAGGTAACCAGGGGCACGCCTTCTTCAGTGTCAAAAGAGATCGGATAGAGCAAACTTTCATCGCGGTTGGTGATTTTCATTTGCCACTGCATGGTCATCGGTTCCGTAGCTTGGAACGGAGCGGTTCGTTCGGTCTCGAACAGAATTTCTTCATCCGTTAATACCCCCCGGATCGTGAATCGAGTTCCTTGGTAGGTGCCTTGGTTGAATTTCCGCTCAGCAATTGTATGAAATGTATGGTCGTCGATATCCGGAGGGCGTTGAATGTGGATGGGATCGATTCGCTTGATATCGTCGAACTGGAATAGCTCTTCCTCTTTTTTCAGAAATTGCGTGATGACCGTCTGACCGTAGATGACCAAGTCGATATCGGAGTTTTCGTTCCCTGCACCCCATAAAAGGGAATCGGTCAAACCAATCTCGGAGGAAGGGACTTCGCAGTGCTCGGCAAGAATTTCGATCAGGTCAATCGCCTGGGCGAGCAGCGGCGGTTGGTTTTCTCGATCAGCAAGAAGCTGGCGTGTTCGCTTGAGTGGTTTGAGATGCTGCTCGATCTTATCAACGGGAACGGCAATCCGATCGGTAACAAATCCCGGAAATGACTTCTGTAAATAGGCCATCGCGGCCGCGTAAGTGTCCAGCCATTTGTTTCCTTCCGCGTACTTAAGCCCGGCCGTCACATGCCCGGACGGATGCTGATCTCCCAGGACGTTAAAGATCAATCCTTCAGAGGTGAGCAGGTAGTCTTTGTCGCGATACATGGTAGCGTTTCCTTGAAACCTGATTTCCCGGATTGATTAAGAAGCAAAGATTGAATGGATCCATCACGCAGCTACGAGTCTTTTGCCTACGACTCAAGTAGGATTCGCTGCTTCCATCAAGAGGCCCATTGTAAATGATCCTCTCTTCGTCCAGATTAGGGGAAATCAGGAGTCAGGCAACCGGGCAATAAGGTAAGTCGAATGACGCGATTGACGTTTCACGGGGCGGCGGAAACGGTCACAGGTTCCAAGTATCTGTTGGAGGCTGATGATTCGAAAGTCCTGATCGATTGCGGAATGTTTCAAGGGCTGAAAGAGCTCCGCTTGCGAAACTGGGATCCCTTGCCGTTCCCGGCTCACTCGCTTGATCGCGTGGTGCTGACGCACGCTCACATCGACCATACCGGCTATTTACCCCGGATCGTTAAAGATGGGTACCACGGTCCAATTCTATGCACGCCGGGTACCAAGCGACTGACAAATCTTCTGCTTTTGGATTCGGCTGAAAACCAAGAGCGTGACGCCGAATACTTCAATTTGAAGGGACTATCGAAGCATAAACCAGCACTGCCGCTGTACGACCCGAAAGATGCACGTAAGGCAATCAAACAATTAACGGCGTTGCCACGCGAAGAATGGCACCAGGCAGCCGGCCCCATTTGGATTCGCTTTCATGATGCTGGCCACTTGTTGGGCTCGAATATGATTGAAGTCGAGATCCGCAACCAGGATCCTCCGCTACGGCTGTTGTTCTCCGGTGATGTCGGTCGTTACAACGCGCCGTTGTATCACGACCCGCACGAACCACCCCGCTGTGACTTCTTGATATGCGAAAGCACCTACGGCGATCGGGACCATCCGCAAGGAGATGTGCTCGATTCGCTGGAGGTTACGATGAATGAGGCGATCGAACGAGGTGGTGTTATATTGATGGCATCGTTCGCGGTTGGACGTGCTCAGCAGTTGATTTATCTGCTACAAGTTTTAATGCACGCCGGTAGAATTCCGCGAATCCCGATTTATCTCGACAGTCCCATGGCGGTCGATGCGACTGAGATCTTTCGTGACTTCGCCGA
Source organism: Blastopirellula marina (assembly GCF_002967765.1). Classification (NCBI taxonomy): domain Bacteria; kingdom Pseudomonadati; phylum Planctomycetota; class Planctomycetia; order Pirellulales; family Pirellulaceae; genus Blastopirellula; species Blastopirellula marina. The sequence continues at coordinate 553,141 of NZ_PUHY01000015.1, forward strand.
AGACTTCGACCTTTCCGAAGGTCGACTCAATGGACCGTCGAGCGTATTAAATGAATCGAACGTGCACATGGTGCGTAGTAGTGCGGAATCGAAAAAGCTGAATAAGGTCAAAGGACCAGCTGTAATTATTGCCTCGTCCGGCATGATGACTGGGGGACGAATCTTGTTTCACCTTCGTCAGCGTTTGCCTTGGCACCAAAACACGTTACTGGCCGGCGGCTATATGGCCGCGGGTACCTTAGGGCGAAAAATCCAGGAAGGGCATCGTTCCGTTCGGATTCATAAGCGAGACGTTCCCGTTAATGCCCACTTGGCGTCCGTTTCCGGATTGAGTGGCCACGCCGGTCAAAGTGAATTACTGCAATGGGTTTCTGGTCTGCCGAAGCCGAAACTCGTCTTCCTGACGCATGGCGAACCGGAAAGTGCTTCGGTGCTTTCCGGACTCATGCGACAACGCTTCGGTTTTCGCACCATCATTCCACGGATGGGAGAATCGTTTGATCTTGAGGAGCACGCATGACGCCCAAACATGAAGAAGAAAACCTGGAACAAATTGTCAATTCTCCTAGCTATGTGCTGCCGCAGAACGATACCGACTTCCTTGCCGGCGAATCGATGCGTGGCGTTCGTTTGCAATTGGAGTACACCAAACCACAAGAGTTTCTGACGCGACAGAAAATCAACTCGACGATTATCCTCTTTGGCGGCACGCAGATTGTCGAACGCTCGCAAGCCGAAGGTCAACTGAAACAACTAAAAAAGCAACTGGAAGAAGAGGGCACGCGACCTGAACTGGAACGCGCCATTCAGCGAGCCGAACGGCAACTGGCCAAGTCAAAGTATTACGACGAAGCCAGAGCTTTTGCCAGTCTTGTCTCGCAGCATTCATATCATAACGATCGTTATGACTACGTGATCGTCACCGGGGGCGGACCCGGAATCATGGAGGCGGGCAACCGAGGCGCCTATGATGTTGGAGCACCTTCGATTGGCTTAAACATCACGCTACCCGAGGAACAGCATCCCAACCCGTATATCACGCCCGGGTTGTGTTTCATGTTCCATTACTTCGCAATGCGGAAGATGCACTTCTTGATGCGCGCCAAGGCGTTGGTCGTTTTCCCAGGCGGGTTCGGCACCTTCGACGAATTGTTCGACGCACTGACCCTCCGGCAAACCGACCGTATGCAAGCCATTCCGGTTATTCTTTACGGCACGGATTATTGGAAGCAGGCGATCAACTGGGAGTTCCTAGCGGACGAAGCGGTTATTCGTGACGAACATTTGGAACTCTTAAACTTTGCCGATTCTCCCACGGAAGCCTGGAACATCATCACCAAGTTCCACGAAGCAGACCCTGAAGCCAAGGTGATTGCCCCATGAGCCGCGGACAACAACGAACATTCGGCAACATCCCTCCGGTAGCTATCGTTACCGGAAGTGCAAAACGTGTGGGGAAGGTGATCGCCCAGCACTTGGCTGCGTCGGGCTACCGAATTGCCGTACATGCCAATCATTCGTTGGACGAAGCGAAGCAGTTTGCCGAGCAGTTGAAGGAGCAGGGGACCGAGGCCAGCGCGTTCCAGGCCGACCTGACGGACGAAAGTCAGATCAAAGATTTGATCGATTACGTTCATTGGTACTTTGGTCGGATCGATGTACTAGTCAACTCCGCATCGATCTTCTTTCCCACTCCGTTGGATGAACTAACCGAAGAAGACGTCCAATCGTTGTTCAACGTCAACACGTTCGCTGTGCTGAATTGTTCGAGGTGGGCCGCGGAAAGGATGGTCGAGCAAGAGACGGGCGGAGCCATTGTAAACATCGCTGATTGGTCGATCGTTCGTCCCACGAAGGATTTCTCCGCCTACATCGCTAGTAAAGGGGCATTGCCGACGCTAACGCGAAGTTTGGCGATCGACCTTGCCGCGCGGAACCCAGCGATTCGCGTGAACGCGGTGCTACCTGGTCAGGTGCTTCTGCCTGAAGATGTCAGCGATAAGAAGCGTCAGGCTGCCATCGATGCGACACTCGTCAAGCGCTTGGGCGAACCCGAAGACGTCGCGCAGGCGGTTCAGTTCCTGATCGAAAGTCCTTTCGTAACAGGAGTTTGCTTACCGGTCGACGGAGGTCGCACGATCTTTGGCGGGCAATTCTACGACGCTAGCGTTCATGGTTAGCAGCATTGCCACTCTGCGATTTCACCGCAGAATCTCGGACACAAAGTGATAGCATTTCCTGGCGAAATCGGCGCTGTATCGATTTCCGGAATCCTCTAGAATTCCGCCGCGACTTTCCGCGTGCATCGGGAAGGATCCGAAAATTTCATCAGGAAGTGTTCCATGCGAGTTCGATTGTTGGTCAACCACGGTACCTGGTCGGCTGCTGTCCTGGCAGCTGCAGGATTGTCATTTACGGGATGCGGTGGCGGAGATACGAGTCCCCCGGCCGTTAGCATCGAGCAAAACACCGATGGTGGATCTGCACCACCGGCCGCTTCGAGTCCGGCTCCGGTCGAGGTTGCTGCGACACCACAAACAAGTCCAAGTGTCGCCAACCCAGCGGCAACGCCGGCCGAAACTCCAGGCCTTGTTTCGCAGAACCCTAACAATACAACCGCAACCGTCGCCACCACCGCCCCGGCTGCCCAAACGCCAACAGGCGGAAACGCGGATATGCAAGTCAATGCACCCGCCGGTGCTGCCCCCGCTGGTCAACCAGAGCTTCCTCCGCCGATGACACCGGCCGAGATTGCGGCTCAGATGGACCTCGACAACGTTCCCAATGGAACGCCCGTCGAGATGCTGAAGTACATGAACGACCTGACCGCGGTTCCGTTTCCCAACAATGCTTCGCCGCAAGATCTGCGACGCTTCGCGACCAAGGTTTACTCGAACATTTTAACTGCCGGTGATCGCCTCTTGGCGGCTCCTGCGGCTACTTCCGACCAACGTCGGGCGGCGGTTCAGTTTAAGTTCAACGCCTATGAAATGCTGATTCAGATCTTGCCAGAGCAAGCCAATGAAATTGCTCAAGAGCGAATTCAGTTCGCCCAAGGCATCGCGGCAACGAAAGATCCGAACGTCGCTCGGTTCGCACGACTGTTCCTCTTCGAGCAGATGCTGGCCCAGTTCGCTTCTGGCGAAGAATCACTTTTCCAGCCGGTGATGGAAGACTCGAAGTACATTATCGAAGATCCGAATGCAGACATCATGCATTTCGGTGTTGCTGAGAATGCGGCTGTTGTTTTCGCCCGGATGGGTCACACCGAAAATGCCGTCGCTATTTTGAACATGATGAAAAAGTCGTTTACTGGTGCCAAGGACGAACAGCTTGCTGCTCGTGCTGCCGAACTGGATGACATGATCCTGCAATACAAGATTGTCGGTACCATGATGGCCGCCGCCAACGGTGACGAAACGCAGGAAGAAGTCTTGGTGACCAATATCCGTAATTGGGTGGCCACCAAGCCGAACGAAAACCTTGAACCACTGCAAATGATGTCGACCATCGAAATGCAGATGGAAGACTACGGCAAAATGAACTTGGCTCGTCGCATTGCTGGGTTGATGCAAGAGTTCTACGGCGATCACCCTGATCCGCAGGTTGTGCAGTCCGTAGCGACTTCGGTAAGCAACGCTCAGAAGCGTACCGGTTTGATTGCCAAGCCGTTCACTGTCGAAGGCAACACCATCAACGGCGTTCCTTTCGATTGGAGCAAGTATAAGGGCAAGTGGGTCCTGGTCGACTTCTGGGCGACATGGTGCCCGATTTGTCTGGAAGAAATGGCCAGCATCAAGCAGGTTTATCAGAAGTATCGATCCAAGGGATTTGAAGTCGTGGGTGTGAACCTCGACGACGATCCACGTGCCCGAGCGGCCTTCTTCCAAGCGAACAGCTTGCCTTGGCCGACCGTCGTGAGTGCCGATCCAGACAACACGGGCTTCAAAGATCCAAATGCCGTTCGCTGCGGTGTGGAAGCTTTGCCGTTTTTGGTATTCGTTGGCCCTGACGGAACAGTTGTCGAGATCAATCCTCGTGGCGAACGACTGGAAGAACTCCTTCTAAGTGTCCTGAACCAAGGCTCTGGTGGTGTGCAATCGTTGTCGAACCCTGTTCCTGGGGTCACGCAAACACCGGGGATGACTGCCCCAACCGGCAACATGGCAGCTCCAGCCGGTCCAGCGAACCCTTCCACCGCAGACTCGGACGTCAGCTTGAAAGTTGTTCGTTAGTTCACAAAGCAATAAGAAACGACGAGGCCGGATGTCATCATCCGGCCTTTTTTTGTGCCTTAGTGAAGAGCGATACGGTTCGTGAATTTGGTTTGTGCAACTCTATAATTGCCAAATGGGCGTTTCGCGAATTCCTCTTCTCAAGGAGATGATAATGCTTTTCAAGTCGTCGATGATCGGAATGAGTCTTTGCCTAGTGAGCTTTGTTGCTGCGCAATCAGACGCCGCTGAATTGAAAGCGGGAGATGAAGCTCCTGCATTCACGTTAGATGGTGAGTCGGCCGATCCAGTCAAGCTTTCAGACTTCAAAGGGAAGAAGCTGGTCATCACGTTCAACCGAGCCAACTGGTGCCCATACTGCATGAAACAAGTGACCGATTTGCAGAAGCATTATGGCGAAATTAAAGATGCAGGCGCCGAGTTGCTGGTCGTGTTTCGAGAAGAAGCAACCGGTGCGGATGGCTTGAAAAAGATTCGTGACAAGACAAAAGCAACGATGCCGTTCGCGCTTGATCTCGAAGCAGAAAAGACGGGCGCCTACAGTCCTGAAGGATTCGATACGTACGTAATCGACGAGCAAGGTAAGATCATCACCGTGCTCGAAGGGACGAAGCCCGATCGCCCCATGGGAGACGAAATCTTGAAGGTTCTACGCAAGTAGTCTTCCTACGATCGGCGTGCGTCGGAGATGAAACTACTTTCCGGCGCACAATTGCTCTGCCACACGACCGGCCACTAGGCGGGAAGAATTCGTCCAACGGAAAACGGCCCCAAAGCTTATTGTGCGGGCCGTGGTGGCTCTTTGCCGGGAGGAGGAAGCCACTTGATGACAGGCGGGGTTGTTCCTTTGTAGTCACGGATCGCCAGTTCCTGCTTGACATAATGTTGCGGTTGGCGACTGCCAGGGATTCGGAAGCTGTCCCCTTTTTGCAAGATTGGTCGCGTCTCTGGGGACTGGCCGAATGGGAAGTCGTTTGTCATTTCTACAGCGACCCACCGCTCTTTTCCATCCGCAGTTTTCGTGAGGAACTCTGGATAGCAGTGTCCAGGAACCCAAACCGTTCTTGCGGGGACTTCGCCGGCACGACAAAGGGCAACAAACAGGGTTGTCATCTCTTCACAGTCGCCCTTGCCATCGGCGAGTGCAGCCAAGGCGCCCTTCATCGGGCCATTTTCGTAGGTGACGTTTTGGTGAACGTAGTCGTAATACGCTTGGACCTGGTCCCAATTCGATCCGCCGTCGACTGCCAACGACTTGGACAGTTCAACAATCTTCGCGTCACGGCTTTCAATTAGCGGGCTGGGTAAGAGGTATTTGCGTTGATCGCGATTCAGATTCCGAGCGTTGGGAATTGTCAACGATTCTGGCGAACCGGGGGAAACAATCGGATCCCGCTGCACCTCGAAGCGAAGCACTACTTGAGCAGTTTCCCCTGCAGCTAGCCGAGAAATGTCGACTCTCGCTTGTTGGGTCCCATCGAGCTCGACAAAGCGTACCGAGGCATTTGCCGGCGTGACGTCTTTGCCGACTAACTTGACCTTCTGATCTTCCCATTCTGCCGGTACCGGGAATGTCGCCGTGACACCAACGGTCGGGCCAAAGACTTCCAACTGGAACCCGGTTTCGAAGACGTTGGCTTCGGCTTGCTCCTCGACGGCACCGAATTGAGCCTGGGCATAGTTGCCCAAGCACAGAGTCATTATGAGAGCCCAACAGAGTTGCTTAGCCACCGAGCACCTCACGGACGAACTCGACACGTGGTTTGCCTCCGCCGCGGACCGCTTTACCACTCAGCTTTTCATTCACGAAGCGGACCGGATCTTTACGATCGGGCAGACGGAAGTTGTCCCCTTTTTGAATGATTGGAGGATGATCGGGCATTTCACCAAATGCTCGAGCACCGGCGACGCGGCAAGGATACCAATGGCCTTCCCCCTCTTCGTCTTCCAAGTAGAACTCGGCGTAGGCAGAATTAGGAATCCACACCATACGTGCCGGAACATCGATCGCACGGCACATTCCCACGAACAATCCCGTCACATCTTCAAAGTCGCCGGTTTTGTTACGCAGCGCGGTAATAGCGTTGGTCGGCTTGGTGGAAGTGAAGGTAACATTGTCGCGCACCCAGTCATAAAGCGTTTCGACCTTCTTCCAATCATCCTCGATGTCGCGAGTTAGCTTGTTGGCCTGTGAGCGGATTTCGCCATGGCGTGATTCAATGTAGGGGCTGGCCCCGAGATAACGACGCAGGGCTAACGGCATTCGCTTTGGCACCTTTAGGCCAGACGTATCGGTCGGAGGCGAGGCGGAGCGACGCTCGACTTCAACGGTGATCAGAGCTACCGCCGTTTCGCCTGGGTTAAGGCGAGGAACCGAGATCATCATCTCTTTCACGGTTCCTTCGACCATGCGGTAAGCGACACGTTGAACTGCCGGCGAGACTTGTTCGTCAGCCAGGCGAACCGTCTGTTCGGGCCAGTCGGCGGGGACAGGGATCGTCGCGACTAATCCGGCGCAGGGGCCACCGACCGCTTGGATTTTGACACCGACCTGGTACTTCGTCGTCTTCGACGTTCCCAGAACGGCTTCCGATTCCGCCTCCGCAGGTTGGACGTTGTCGAATTGAGCCCACAAACTGCCAGGGCAGAGCAGGGCTGCGAGAACAAATAGCGTACGGATGCGAACAGCAAGAGTTAAACGCGGCATGAATCTCGGGCGAGGTTGGAAGAACAGTTGAGCCAGCGTCTTCCTTGAGCGTCGACGGGTAAGCGTTCCTTCACCCACCGCTCTTACTCTATCTTAGTCAGTTTGTCCGGGATTGGGTAATTTGGGGTAGCTGTCTGGAAGAGTTCCGGGAAAGTCCCGGGGCTTTGGCAACGACAACCGTTATCGCAGTTATCAGGGTTACTCCGGCGGGCGAAACACCATCCCTACGAGGTGTAGGCTCGCGTCAGAAGGCAAGCAAGAAAGAAAAAAGCCGCCTGGGGGTGCGTGAAGCACGAATCATCCAGGCGGCTCAGCTCGTTTACGAGAGTTTCAGGTTATCGCGCCGGCGGAAGGGTTTCCGCGGGAGTCGGAGCGATATAGCTAGGTCCAACATCGTACGAACCTTCGTACTGGATAGCTGGATCGTAGGACGTAACTGCAGGGCTGATCGATTCAACAGGTCCGCAGCAACCATCGTTGCTCGATCGCCAGTTGAAAATACTACCCCCGCAGCGGCAACCGGCGGTCGCGGCGAAAATCGCCACGCACGTCAGCAAAAGCGTAAAGCGCTTCATGGGATATGACCTCATGGGAACGTTGCGACTGGGGAAATGAAAAACGGGAAATGTCTTGGCTACGGAACACTACCCCACAATTAACGAAGTGCAAATTCAACATGAGAATTTCTCGCAACATCGATGTTGAAAAAAATCATCGCAGCGCTCGAATTGCGTGATAGATTTACCTTGATGGATTGCGTGACCGTCGAACTCCCCCCAAGCCAACGACTTTGATGAACACTACCTGTTTACCTATCCCGCCTGTTCGGACCTGCCTGTTTGCTCTGCTACTGTTAGTCGTTTTCGGTCTCCCTGCCAGGGCCGAATCGTCTGGCTATCGCGATACCGAAAATGGGTATCGGTGTGGATATACATGTCACACCCCGCGTCCAGGCGACGAGATTTATAAAATCTCAACCCGCTGTTTGCCTGGCGGTTGTGGTTGGGAATTGCCTGTCGAGAACGCTCAAATCTGGCACTTCGTGGTCGGAGAAGGTTGGGTTCCCATCGATTGGCAGGAATTAACCTCGGCCGAATCACCAGGTGGATTGACCAGCGTGTACATTCACGGCAACTGGATGGATAGCTATTGGGCCGAACGCCGTGGATGGGAGATGTACCACGAAGTGACGCGGGATCTCTCTATGGAGCAAAAGATTCGCCACGTTATCTGGTCGTGGCCGACCCAAGAGGAGAAACCGGCCCTACGCGCTGTTCGACAGCACGCGGTTCGAGCGGACGATGATGCGTACTACTTGGCGTCCTATCTCCGCACCCTGCCGACCGACGAGCAAGTCTCCATCTCTGCGTTCAGCCTCGGAGCGCGTGTGGTGACGGGGGCATGTCACTTAATGGCTGGTGGGATGCTCGGGGGGCGTATACTTGAGCCAACCGAACGGAATGAAAAAGGATATCGTGTCGCTTTGTTTTCGGCTGGCGTCACCTGTTCCGCTATCTGGCCAGGTGGACGCAACGGACAAGCCCTCGAAGTGATCGATCGTCTCTACAATGCGTTCAATAGTTCCGACCGGGTGCTGAAACACTACAAGCTGGCATCTCAGCGCAAGGGAGACCAAGCGGCTGGCTACACGGGGTTTGCCCTCACGGGCGAACAACGACAGAAAGTCGAGCAGGTCAACGCGGCCAACGTACTGGGCAGAGAGCACAGTTGGGATAACGTAGTCTGTGCGTACTGCTTGATGGAACGAGCCCGCGACTACTTACAATGGCGCGAACTCGATTAGCCGCTTGCGTTAGCGCACGAAAACACCGCGCTGCGAGGGAATCGCGGCACGGTGTTGGTTTGATTTGTTTCGGCTCGGAGCCGCTTAGTTGCCTTCGCGGGCTGCTTCTTCGGCTCGGTAGGCTTCCAGAGCGTCAGCTTCGCGTTGAAGCTTAAATTCCGGCCCTTCCGCGTAGTATTGCACGTCGTCGGAAATATAGTACGGACTCGGCAGTGTCTGGCCACCGACGTCCACTTGGCAACCGGTACCGGCCAACAACGCGAGACATCCGAGACCGGAGTACAACGTGGTTTGAATCCAGGTGCGTTTCGTTTCCATCCTTGGAAGTCTCCACCATGTCGGCGACCGGTTCGTCATGAACCGAAGGGTTGAGGTTCGCCGCGTAGCTGTTAAGGTCGCGTGAATGAACAACGCATGTGATGCGTAAAGTCGTTACATTCGGTATCGACCCATCTGGGCCGAAACTTTGCTCCAAAAACTGGAAAAACCGGCACAAACCGACGAATCCATACATTCGTCCTAATTTGAAATTAAAAAGAGAGGCCAAACCAGGACCGCAGGCGACCGATTATGCCCCGCAATGTCGCGGATGAAGTGGCGCAAGTTTGGCTTTTTCGATGAAATTATCGCACTCGGGGGGTAAAATGGCATGAACACCTCCGCAGCAGCAAATCTCGAAGGAGCTTGCCGATGCCCTTGGCTAGCAGCCGCCATCTGTCCATTCTGATTCTCGCCATCTTTACTAGCGTTGCTACCCTTTCCGAGGTACGGGCGCAGGGCCGTAGCCGCACCGTTCCGCCAGATGTCTACTTCGCTGGTTTCCCATCCTTGTACGAGGGAGATTACGTTGGTGCCGCGGAAGTGTTCACCGCCGCTAACGGCAGCGCCATTCGCTCGACCGAGGGGCTGTGGATCGACTCGATCTGCTATGCGACCATGCTGGGGGAATGCTACTACCAGATGGGCAACAACGCTAAAGCTATGGAAAGCTATAACAAGGCGCTGTTAATCTTCGTCCAGAATTCCAACTGGATGCTGCGAATCTCCATCGAAAGCTTGGGGACCGTCGGAGCCACAACCAATGACTTGCGAAGTGGCGTCACCTGGGGAAGCTCTGGGCGAAACACGCTGATAGGTTCTTACCCAGATGTCTATCCGATGATGCAGGGAAATTCGAATGCTCAGAATCAGCAGGTAGCACGCTCTGGTGGCGTGTTGATGGCTGCTCAGATCTATCCCGTGCGCGGGGAGGAAGTGGCCCGCTGCATCGCACTCTCGATCTTTCGCCGCCAAGAGATCTTGGGACCAATCAGCGAGCATGATGGATTGAGCCGCAATGTGGCCGGTATTTTGCAGCGCCGGCCAGCTCCTCCCAATCACTGGCTGGGAATCCTGGTCGACGTTCAGCATGGCTTGGCCTTGGCATCGATCGGCAAGACCGACGAAGCGGTTCAGACCCTGCAGAGAAGCTTAGCTGTAGGTGGTCAGTTCGATCATCCACTGACATCGCTGGCCCTGCTTCAGTTAGGACGAATCGCGCTTCAGCAGCAGAATTATGCGGCGGCTCAAACCTACTTTCTGGAAGCCAGTTATGCAGCCACGGCTTTTCAACAGTATGGCCAAGTCGAAGATGCCCTCGATGGGTTAAGCCACTGCAGCATGATCACCAACCCGGGCCAAATCCCTCAAGGCTTGATCGATATGAGCAATTGGGGGCAATTACGAAACTTGGATGCCATCAAGGCGAAGCTGGCCATGTCGCTGGCCGAAGCGAACGTCTACATGGACAATCTTCAGGCCGCTTCAGCGTCGCTGGAAACGGCGCGCCGCGCAATCAATCGCCGCTCGATGAGCAACGGACGGATCGGGATTCGCTTCGCTTACCTTTCGGCGCTGGTCGCCTATCAATCGGGTAATGCGGCCACCGGCGCAAGCAGTTTGGCCACAGCGATAAAGGCGAACCGAGTAGCGTCGACTCGGATTTTCCAAACACAAATGACCAACCAACTTTTCGTGGCCAACACCATCACAGAGCGGGCTGCTCAATTGTTGTTTGACGAGCTACTTCGCGAACCGACCGATGCCGATTGGATCTCCAATCCATTCGAGACATTGACGGTATTGTTAACCCCTAACGGGGACGCGATGGAGAACTGGTTCAACACGTCGGTGATTCGTAAGCAACCGGAGCTATCTCTCGAACTCTCTGACCGAATTCGCCGGATGCGTTTTTTCGCCACCTTGCCCCTCGGAGGTCGTTTGCTGGCCCTGCGGTGGGTGTTGGAATCACCAGAGAATGCCCTCGACACGAAGGCAAAACTTCAGCGTCAGGAACTACTGACGAAGTTTCCAAATCTCAAAGTTCTGCAAGAAGAAGCCAAGAATTTGAGAGCCGAACTGGCACAAATTGAGATTCAACCAGACGAAAAGGAAGATTACGTCAAACAGCGGTCAATTGTTGAAAAGATGGCTGCGGTTTCGGAGCAATACGAGATGCTGCTTAGCGCCATCGCATTGCGAAGAACACCGAGCGAGTTTCTTTTTCCACCGCTGAAGTCGACTGCCGAGATACGCGAAAAGTTGGATGATACACAATTGGTTTTGTCGTTTTTCTCGACCTCCCGAGCGGTTCACGCGTTCCTCTTCACGAAGAAGGATTACCTAACCTGGACTCTCGATAACCCTCGGGAAACGAAATCCAAAGTTAACAATCTGCTCAAGCAAATCGGCTTGGTGAAACGGGACTCGCCCGTTCAAGCCAAACAGTTGAACGACACCGAGTGGAAGACAACCTCGGAAGAACTCCTCAAGTTGCTGATTACCAAGCTTGAAGCCTGGTTTCTGGGCAAACTACTCCGAATTAGTCATCGTGCCGGACGATGTGCTCTGGTATGTGCCATTTGAAGCTCTACACACCGACGATGGTTTAGGCGCCGGGCACATGGTGCCGCTTACCGACTTGATTCCCATTCGGTATGCTCCGACGGCTAGTTTGTCGGTACCTGAGAAATCAGCTCGGCCTCGCCCTCAAAACACGGCGATTGTTGTTGGCCGCCTATTCGCAGGCGAAGATTCCGAAGTGACGCAAAGCCATTTCGATCGCGTCCAAGGTGCGTTTATCAGTCCGGATCGCATCGATCGACCGACCTCTGGGCCCTCCAGCTTACTGGCAAAGGTGTGGGACCAAATGGTTGTGATCGACGATAGTGAAGATGCCAACCGTGGCGAGTTCTGGAACTGGTCCCCCGCTCAGGCTGATCGTGGCAAGGTGGGTAGTGAACTCGCATCCTGGCTTCGTTCTCCGCTAGGTGGACCCGAGGTGATTTACCTTCCAGGATTTCATTCCGGCGCAGAAGATGCTTTGAAGGGAAGTTTGACCGGGAACGATCTATTTATCACTTCACTCGGTTTGATGGCCACTGGTTCGGAAACTATCGTCCTCAGTCGATGGCACTCGGCAGGCTCGGCCAGCATGGCGATCGTCGAGGGAATCGGCAAACGAATGGATGAGATGCCAGCAAGTAAAGCCTGGCAGGAAGCGATGGCCGAAGTGAGGAATATGTCATTCGACCCAAAGCTGGAGCCTCGCATTAAAGGAGGCGATCCTGCAACGATTCCTACGCTCGACTATCCATATTTCTGGGCGGACATGATGTTGATTGATACCGGAATCCGTCCGCGAGTTGAGTAGATCAAACGACGTCGATTGCAGTAACCGCGGCCGTTTCTAAGCGGCTGCGCCGGCTTGGCGATATTTCAGCCAATGCCCCCAGCGGAGAATATTGGCCTGCAGCGAGTATCGCGAGTAGTGACAGACTCGCTGCGATTCTAAGGTGCGATTGATCCAACGAGCCTTCACGTCGTAATGATCGCTACCGAGGTCAATAATCGAGTCACCACGTTCTATTGAGTCTCGGATTTGCAAGCCCATCATCGCAATCCCAGGACTCAGTTGTTGGCAGTCGGGTTCATAGCCAACACGTAACCCAAGGACACGTCCTTGGTGGTGAAAGTTGTAGCTGAATGCAATCAGCCGTTCATTTTGGCGTAGCGTCATCAGGTCGAGCATGCCAAGACGTGAGGCTTTGATGAAGCATTCATGAAAGTAGGCCGCCGTCTGCTGATGGGAAATCGTTGTCCCATTCGTTGAGCTTCCTTGCCAGGTACGCTTGGCGAGCGCGACACATTCTTGGTAGAGCTTTTCGTTCGGGCAAAATGGACGGGTTCGATCGATTTCTGGGCGGTAACGTTCTGCCACGATCCCTGCCTGCTCGACTCTTCGAATTGCACGACGAACGGATGCCCGAAATTTCGACGTTCGTGTTTCCAGATATTCATCAAAATCGTCGGGCAATTCGATCGCGTAGGTCGGTTTCCAGGGAAGAGTGACAGGCGAAAGCGTCTGGCATCGCATCGCCGTGAATGTTCGTCCACGATCAAGTTCAGGTTCAATCCAGCGGAAATCGAGCATACCCCAGCTGCGAGCCGCGCCGGCCAGATACTGTAAGCCAGCATAAAGGGTTGCAGTCGGTTGACTTCCGATGGGACCAAAGAAGGGGCCCCAAGCATCAAGCGGGTAAGTCAGTACACGCACCGGACCGGCGTGTGTATATTCGATTTGTTCGACAAGCGGCAAGATCCCTATCATCTGGCAATCGACTTGGACTAGCAGAACGCACAGTTTTTTCCCTTCACCGAAGAAGTGCCAGTAGGTTTCTAGCCAATCGAGTGTCTGAAAGAACGTGCCGTGGGGAGTCTGTGCGAAAAGCTGATTCCAAAAGTAACGGTAGGCCCCCAAATCGCGGATATCGTTAATCTCGATCACTTTGGCCATGGTTTAGCGTCCCCACGAGCTAACTAGTAAGGCGGGCTTGTTAGATAAGCCATTCGTTGCAATCGCGGTGCCACACCTGGGGGAGAGGCTAAGTGTCGACCGGTCGTTCGCGTAACCTATTGCTAGATAAACGCTTCGGGCAAATGCTTTCGCACACGTCGATTTGACTTACGTGGTAAAAACGAAACGCTGTCGATATTCCGGTACACGGTTGTAGATTGATTGGCGGCTGAAACGGGGATGCTCGGCGCGGTCGTAACCTATAGCGACGACAAGTCTTAAACGGTTCGTCACCGATGCTCTGAGATCATTTTCGGGAACTGTCGCCACCAACGGATTCCCGAACGCTACTTTTCTGCCTCAATTCGCTATAATGAAGCCGTTCATACGAATGGTAACCCAACGCACCTTATGGAATAGATCTCAGGTGACAAGGGCACTTCGTCGAGAACAACTGCCCCACCAGTATACGATCAACACCATTGGCAACTTTCAAAGCAAGATCAGCACGCGCAAGGGATTCTGAATGCCAGCCGAGCTCCTAAGCCTCGTATCCGAGTTAGAGTCAAATATTAATCAGGTGGTGGTGGGAAAAGCAGACGTGGTACGAAAGTGCCTGATTGCGCTTCTCTCTGGCGAACATATCTTGTTGGAAGACGTGCCTGGTGTTGGTAAAACGCTGGTCGGTAAGGCTTTGGCCCGCAGCTTGTCGGGACACTTCTGTCGCCTTCAGTTCACGCCGGACTTGCTGCCGAGTGACATCGTTGGTTCGAACATTTTCAACTCGAAAACGAACGAGTTCGTCTACCATCCAGGGCCGATTTTCTCGAACATCGTCATCGCGGACGAAATCAATCGTTCGTCGCCTCGGACGCAAAGTGCCCTGTTAGAAGCAATGAGCGACCAACAAGTTTCGGTCGACGGCGAGACGCACAACTTGCCCAGTCCATTCATGGTGATCGCCACGCAGAATCCATTCGAGTTTGAAGGGACTTATCCGCTGCCGGAAAGCCAGTTGGATCGCTTTCTCATGCGAATCTCGATGGGGTATCCCGATCGAGCGGCAGAACGGGTGATCATGGATTCGCATCGTAATGGCGAACCGGTCAACGATCTCTCGCCCGTGGTCACATGCGAGCAAATTGTGCAGTTGCAGGAAAGCGTTCGCAAGATCGAGATGAGCGAGGCCATCAGCGAGTACTTGCTCGACATTGTCGACGGAACACGTACCAGCGATGACTTGGAAGTTGGGGCCAGCACGCGAGCCGGGCTAAGCTTGTTCCGGGCTGCCCAAAGCATGGCGCTGTTGGAAGGGCGTGACTTTGTAGTGCCCGACGACGTCAAACAATTGGCGGTTCCTGTTTTGGCTCACCGCGTGATTCCCAAGGGCTTCCTGCATGCTGGTCAACGGGAAGCGGTGGAATCGATGGTGGGACGAATCGTAGACGAGATCTCGATTCCCGTGTAACGTGCACCGGGACTGGTCGATTTTCTGCGCGATAATTACGACTCCGAAAGGGGGCAGCGATACGCCATGTCGGAGAACAATTCAAGGATCGGTTCCTGGTTTCGTTTTCGCGGCGTATCGATTACGCGAGAAGGAACCTACTACTTCCTGGTCTTTCTATTCATCCTGGCCGGGGCGATCGTCCGTAGCCGGATCCAGTTGTTGATGCTGTTGGCCTGTATGCTTCTCGGTCCACTGCTTTACAACGCCTGGGTTGTGTATCGCAGCATGCGATACATAAAGATCATTCGGCGCGTTCCTCATCTGCTCTCCTGCGGCGAGACTTTTTTCGTCGAACTAACCGCTAAGAATTCAGCACGTCACTCAACGTACGCGATTGTCATCGAGGACCAACTCGTTCAAACGGCTGGCGTCGATCCAGAGCCACCGAAAAAAGTGGAGGTCTTCTTTGCCAAGGTTGCTAAGCAAGGTGAGTCCACGCTGACCTATAAGGCTGTTATCCGCAAGCGGGGCAAATATCAGCTCGGTCCTTTGACGGCATCTACCGCATTTCCCTTAGGCTTGATGCGAAACACGCGGCCAGATCCTGTCGTATCAACCGTGGTGGTCATGCCACGATTAGGCTCGATGACGCCAGCTTGGCGAAGAATGATCCAGCAAGAGCAATCCGGGTTCTCTTCATCACGACGTCAGCATGGTCTTCTGGAAGGTGACTTCTACGGCCTGCGAGAATGGCGTTCGGGTGATCCAAAACAATGGATCCACTGGCGGTCGAGTGCCAAGCAAGGTGAGTTAGTCGTTCGCCAGTTTGAGAAACAGAACCAACAAGACTTTGTGCTATTGGTCGACGCTTGGATTCCGAAAGAGCCAACCCAGGAAGATAAGGATCGCGCCGAACGGATCATCAGCATGGCCGCTACGGCCGTACGCGACTTAGCTGGCGTTGGCGGTTGTCATTTGCAAATGATTTGCTGTGGCGCTCAGCTAGAAACGATTGTTGGAACGGTTTCCCAGGCCTACGTCGTCCAAGCGATGCACGACTTGGCGGTACAGGTACCCACGCACAAGCATCCCATCGGCGAGACCTTGCGAGACACGTTGAAAACATCGAAACCTGGCTCACGGATCGTCATGCTGACAACTCGTGACATCGATCTGTCCGACACCGAGGTGTTTTCTCGAATCTGGAACGATCCAAAGCTTCGCACTGACCTAGGTCGCGTACGAACGATCTCGGCGGGAAGAGACGAAGATAACCAGTTCTTTCATTTGCCTAAGCCTAAGGCCGTCCAGTTGGCGGAGGAAGAATCGTGAGAGTCGAACGACTGTTACAGATTAGCGTAGCGCTTCTTGCCGCCCTAGGTTCGTTACTTTTGGCAATCGGTCAAGGAGGTCAAGCGGCGTTGCCGCTCATGGCAACCATGGCCGCATTCTGTTCGGTCTACGTTACCGACATCAAAGGTTGGATCACTCTTAATCGCAATTTGGCCAACTTCGCGGCCTTAATCGCCGTGCTGTTCTCGTTCTTTGATTTTTGGGATGCGGATGATGCGAAGCTGATCGCCATTGCGAAGCTGCTGATTTACTTGCAGATCGTTCTCTTATTCCAGCCAAAAACGATTCGCGTTTATTGGCACTTAGCCGTCTTAAGCTTGCTGCAGGTTGTGGTGGCTGCTGCGCTGAATATGGGAGTGAGCTTCGGGCTCATGTTGATCCCATACTCGCTGACTGCGTTGACAACGCTTTGCCTCTTCTTTGTGTATCGCGAGACCTTACGCGTCGATCCCGAGCTTCGTGCGGCTCATGATGCCGTTGAGAATCGACCTTTGTTCTCATTTTTCTCGGGTAAATCGCCTGATCGTGGCGATCTGATCAACGATCCGAATGCGTCGGTCTCACTCGTTGGTCAATTGCCAGCGAATCTGGCCAATGTCTTCTCGAGCGGCAAGATGTTCGCCCAAGTGCTGAAGATGTCGTTCTTCACGTTGTGCGCGACCGTGATTTTGTTCTACAGCTTTCCTCGGTTCGACGAGGGAGGTGCATTTGGACAGTCGTTCGGAGGCGGTTTGGGCACGCAGACTGGTTTTAAGGATCAGATTTCGCTCAACGACATGGGCCAGATTCTGCAAAGCGATCAGTTTGTCATGCGAGTGCGCCTAACCGAGGTGAATTCGGGCAAGATCAAGGATACCGAGTACGAACCCTACTTTCGTGGAACGTCGCTCAGCACCTACTTCCCCAATAGCAAGACTTGGATCGTTGGGAACCTGCGAGAGTATCTCGTTTCCGAGATTAAACCGCCACCGGCCGGTCAGGATTACGTGCGACAAACGATCGCGACGAATCAGAGCATGCGGTTCGATCGGACGAATGATGGGATCTTACTGTTCAGCATGTACCCAGCTTACGCGTCGGATCGAACTTCGCCAGATATCGTGGATAATCAAACCTTGGGCGTCATCTCGATGTCCAACGACAAGCGGGCGAATGAGCGGCAGCCAGAAGAGTACGAATTGATCGTGCCATGGAACCCATTTGGCACGAAAAGCAACATAATCCCCAACCAACACCCATTGGATGACCGTGAGTTTCGGACCTATCTATACCGCGATCTGGTTCAAGTTCCGCTTGATAAAGACTTTGCGAATACGCTCTTTCCTGGTCTGCGAAATCTGGCAGACGAACTAGTTGCCAGTACGCCCGCAGGCGTCGATCGGACCGAGCCTAAACACGTGTCGATTGCCCAGCGAATGGAGCGTTACTTCACCTACGATGGTAATTACACGTATTCGCTGCATGTGTTACCTCACCTGAAGAATACCCGCCTCGATCCAATTGAAGACTTTGTTGTCAATCATAAGACAGGTCACTGCGAGTTCTTCGCCAGCGCGTTGGCCATCATGCTGCGGACGCAAAGAATTCCAGCTCGTGTAGTGGTTGGCTACAAGGGGGGCGAGTTCAACACGTTTGGCAAGTATTATGCCGTTAAACAGAAGCACGCCCATGCGTGGGTTGAGTGCTTTTTGACGTCCGATCAGTTGCCCGAGGGCATGAATCCCGACGACTATCCGAACGGCGCCTGGCTGCGGCTAGACCCCACGCCTGCTTCGCGTCCTTCGCCGAATCGCAAGTCGAGCGGAACCATTCTTGATACATTTCTCGATTGGTTCGACTACGTCGAGCTCGCTTGGCGTGACTACGTAGTCGACATGAATCAAGATCGCCAAACCAAGGACATCTACAAGCCGCTGACGGATAACCTGGTCAAGCCATTCGAGGGCTGGGTGAATCGCGAGCAATGGATGAAGTTCTTCCGCGAGTCACTCGAATCGATGGGGATTCACCTAAGCGATAAGATGTTCAGCGGAATTGCCTCGATTTTCACGATGCTAATCTTGCTGGTTTTAGTCGTCGTATTCGAGGTTGGTCGAACTGTCCTGCGGCACTGGTGGCCGCGTTTGCGAAAGCTATTCGCGAAGTGGTTTCCATCCGATTCCCACCGAGCAGGCTTCTACTTTAAGCTTGAGAAGATGCTGTCCAAAGCGGGCTGGCGACGCGAGAAGTCAGATACGCCACGCGAATTCATCAATCGCGTGATTGCTGATTGCCGCACCCGGAACGTGGGCAGCGAGATGGTTTCGCCGATGTCCGAATTGATCGACTGGTACTATCAGATTCGCTTCGGCGGACGGACGCTGGCTCCCCAACAGCAGCAAGCTATTGGAGAGCACTTGTTGAAGGTTGAACAGCAGACCGCAGCGATTCGACAGGCTAAACGTTAAACAGGAAGTGGCAGATATCGCCGTCGTGCATGACGTAGCTCTTGCCTTCGACGCGAAGCTTGCCCGCTTCCCGAATTGCCTTTTCGCTCTTGAAGTGTTCTAAGTCTGCCAAGGAATAGACTTCAGCCCGGATGAATCCCCGTTCGAAGTCGGAGTGAATCACGCCAGCCGCTTGAGGGGCCGTCGCTCCGACTGGGATTGTCCAAGCACGAACTTCTTTCTCGCCGGCAGTGAAGTAGCTTTGCAGGCCAAGCAACTTATAGGCTGCTCGTGCTACGACGGCCAATGCTGGTTCTTCCAAGCCAACACTTTCGAGCATCTCGCGGCGATCGTCGTCGTCGAGCTCGATCAGTTCCGATTCGATCTTGGCACAAACGGGTACGACCTCGCCGCCTTCTTCCGCGGCCCTGGCTCGGACGCGTTCAACGATTTCCCCTTCACCATTAAGGTTGTCTTCGTCGACATTGGCCAGATACAACACGCTTTTGGCGGTCAGAAGTCCGTAGTTTCGCACGATCTTGAACATCTCCGGATCGTGCCATTCGGCACTGCGGAGCGGCTTGCCATCGGCCAGCAGGGCATGGCACTGGTTCAAAATTTCGACTTTGGCCTTGGCTTCTTTGTCGCCGGAACGAGCAGTGCGGGTAGCCTTGTCACGCGCCGATTCCACCGACTGAAGGTCGGCCAGCATCAATTCGGTATCGATGGTTTCAATATCGCGAATCGGATCGACGCTGCCGTCCACATGGACCACGTTGGGCTCTTCGAAGCAGCGGACGACGTGAATGATTGCGTCGACTTCACGAATGTGCGAGAGGAACTTGTTGCCTAGACCTTCCCCTTCGGACGCCCCTCGCACGATACCGGCGATATCGACCAATCGCAGAATCGCTGGAATCACCTTCTGCGTCTTGATGAAGCTTTGGATCGTATCGAGTCGCGGATCTGGCACCGGCACCATTCCGACGTTCGGCTCGATCGTGCAGAAAGGATAGTTTTCGCTGGCAATGCCCGCGGCGGTCAGTGCGTTGAACAGGGTCGATTTACCGACATTCGGCAGCCCGACAATTCCGGCTTCCATGAACTCTCGCTTGGTTTGGCAAAAGAGACGATTGCGGGCACAACTTACGGCAGATTGCCCGAGGGAAACTGCTGATTTTACCGGAAATGAAAAAAGCGACCAGTCGTCGTGACCGATCGCTTTTCGTGTTAACCAAATCGAGGTTTTCTTCCCCTCGGCGGGGTCAACGAAAGTTCGCCAGGGGTAAGAACTTAGGCAAACCTCTGGCAACCCTCAAGACTACTCGATGAACCGGCGAAGCATGATCGTATCTTCGGAGTTCAAATCTTCACCCGGCAAGTAACCAACGGGAATCGAGCGGTCGATGATGTAGAACGCCCGGTGACGTTCGATCTCGCCGGTATCGATGCCAAGTTCCTGGCCTAATGCCCATCCATCAGGATGCTGAGCATCCACGGCATGCGGTTCGACCTCGAAGTAGCCCACCGTGATCCAAACCGCAAACACATTCGACTGCGTCCCGGCAATGTTCCCCAGTCGCTGATAAGCCTGGTACCGCAGCATGGGGTTGTCGTCGGTTCGGTAGTGGTTGATTTGCGAATTAGTAGCCGCTGGGTTGGCGAGTCGTAAGTCAAACAGCGGTCGCTGCTCGTCGCCCGTTCCGGAAATCTGCTGCAATGGATCTCGAGATCGAAGCACCGTGGCATCTGCCGGAGCAACCTTCAATAGATTGGCATTACCACCGGCAGGCAGGTCAGGCACCATCTCCGAAGTTGCCGCAGAGCGGAACGGATTCGAGAATCGCGACGGGAATTGGTCGCTCGCTAAGCCAGAGCCGTCGAAGCCTTGGCGGTTTGCTTGGAACGTACCCCAGTCAGGGAAACTCGCGAATAGGGATGTATTTTGCCAGAAGTCGAGACCGAAGATCGAATCGTATACCTTCTTAGCAGGAATCGTATTTAGGTTGATCTTACCTGGTTCACGGAACATCGAGCGTCGATTGAATGGGAATCCATACCCAGCTCGAGCATCCGTGTCGCTTGAAACCGTATTAAAGTCGTTTACGGAGAACCATTTATAGGTTCCGTTGTAACGCGAAGGAACGGTCACAAAATCGAAGATGCGGGCGAGTTGGGCCGACATTTGATCGGTCGAGCTACTCGATGTCAGCGTGTGGGTCTTCACGCCGTGGAAGAAGTTGAGCAAGTAAGTATAGGGTGCAAAGAACCGATCAACGTTGTCGCCAGCGATTGGTGCCGAGACGTTGTAGGCGTCGGTTTCTGTACCGCTATTTTTCCTTATCAACGAATACTCGTAGAGCAATCGCTGAGGCGAACTACTGGGGACCATCATCAAGTCGTACTTGCTGACGAAAGGACTGTTGGCCCAATGGAGCCACGCGTACGGATTATTGTTGATGTTGGCGGTGTTACCCGAAGTCGGATCGTACGGGTCGGAAGGTCGCTGCTCAATCGGCATTGGGCTGCCGACGTATGGCAAGTTTGCCGAAGCACCCCCGATGTTGACTGCATTGGTTAACGGCAACCCGTGACTTCGATTGACATAACCGAGCGTGTGGAGCAACGGCCTACCGAAGTGTTCTTCTGGATAGAACGTGGTGTTTCGGGCCGCATTTCGAATCGGTGGTGATTGCTGAAGCGTTTCGGAAATCTGATCTGGATTTCCAATCAACGCGGCCGTCAACTGCGAAACGACGCCCATGAGGTTGCCGTTGCTCGGCGACTCATTGAGCTCGCCAGCGGTTGGAGGACCAACGGTGCCATCATCACGTTTGCCACGTTCACGACTACCAAAGTAGACATTCGTTCCGGCAGCCTGGGCATCAACACCATCTTCTGCGGGGTCGAAATCTTCTGGGTTAACCATGGCGGCACTGCCCGTTCGACCTTGGGCACCATCTTCGCCGTTGAACACGGTCAAATCGATCGGCATCGTGTCGACGGTGACGTAAGGATTGAGCGTGGTGTTGAACGTCACCCATGGATTGGCCAACCGCTGGAGAACGGCATCTTTGTAACCTTCTGCAAAGGCAATCGTCCCTGGCGTACTCTTGTCAGGGTAGGTACCGGTCTTGTAGAGCGTGTTGAAGTTAGAATTCGAGTCGTTCAGCGGATAGTTTGCGTAGGTCGAGCTTGGACCTTCAAACGGAATGTCAGGTGCCGAGTAGGTCGTATCGTCCGTGTAATACTGGTACAGACCGCCCATCACGTTGGGATTGGGGTTTTGATACTCGGGAATTGGGTAATAGTTATCTCGCATGGGTTCCGAGATGTTCAGGCCTAGGCCTCGCGGGGCACCATCTGGGTCAGCAGGTGCCGGCGCGGTGGTCGGACTGAGGTAGTCATCCGGAAGATCCATCGTTACGGCGATTGCCACGTTCTGCTGAATCGCAGAGCCAATCGTGGGATAAGGCCGAATCACGTTGGCAGCCGGACCCGATTGTGTCTCACGGAACTGACCGACGCCGTTATTCAAATTGTAGAGCTCGAGGACGCGCGAACCTTCGATGTTGAACTCTGGTTCGTTGATATCGCGTCGCGAACCAATCACCGTTCGGTTACGCGGAGCAACCACGAAGTAGTTGTTCGGTGACAGCAAGACATCTGCGGTTCCTCGGTAGCGGAATTCACGATCTCGGCCAGGGGCGAGTGGATCACCAGTTGGCGGGGCGGACAGATTATCGGTCTGGTAGTCGGCGAAATAGATGACGCGATCGATCTGATAATCTTCCGTTGCCGAAGGAAGCATCTGCATGCCAGCCAGTGCCGACTGCGTGAAGTCCCCACTTGGGGTTCCGTTTAAGGAATTCGGTTGGAAGTTCATGGTGTCGATGCGATTAGCCATCTCACGCACCATCGAGGCTGGGCCAGCGCCACCGGTCGCTTCTCGTTCGGTAATCAGCACACGCCAAACCGGAGCACCAGTTCCGCTGTCAGAGCGGCGATTCAAGTGCAACTGACCATTCGCGTTGTACAACTCGAGTGGCAGCGAGGACGCTGGATTGTTCGAAAGCAAGTTACGTGGGTTGTAGAACTCCAGGAACAAAGAACCTTGAGGAATCTTGTACTGATCCAAGTTCTCGTCGTCGTTGGTGGTGTCCGTGCCACGCTTGCGGCGTGAGGCATTGTCCCATTCGGTATCTTTCGCACCACGATCGTGGAAAGCTAACGTTTCGGTCATGACCAGATCCGGGGCTTCCGCTCCCCAAACCACGCGGCGGTAGCTTGGGTCATCTGGGGTCGTCAAGTCGCCGTCGACGTTCCAGGTATTTGGATTTCCTGCAGTGGCAGGTGCGAATGGTTCCAGGTCAAACTCGAATGGAGTCATCACGGCGTCTTTGTCGCGGAAGTCGACCACGTTGATTGCCCATTGGGCCATGCGGCGTTTGGTGAGCTCTTCGCGATCGGTCGCGTTGATCGTCGTAGTATCGAAGAGAGGGAAGTGATAGCCTTCTTCCTTCAGCAACAGCATGATCACGTAGAGGTGACGAGCCATGAGCTGGCGAGTCACACTATAACTGGTGGCCCCGGTCGGGGTGGGCAGACGCATTGCCCCGTTGTCTGCCATCGGCAGTGTGTTGAACCACCCGGTAAATCGTGTATTACTGGCGATGGGGTCAGCTGACGTCGCGGTTGTTTGAAACTGGGCCACCGCTTGCGTTTGCAGAGCGAAGATGTTCGTGTTGCCCGACGCGTCTGGTGGCGACTCGAGCAGACGATTGATATCGAGCGGTTCGCCTCGCAAGATCTCGGGTGGCAACAGTTGGCGAACGGACTGATTCAGCTGAGTGGTAGGCACACCATTGTCTGCCAGCCGTTTCTGGCACAAGCCAACCAACGTTGGGGCAAAACGGACTTCGGGTTGACCGCTGCTGGTTTGGGCTTTGTGCAGTTCTGGATCGGCACTCGCATTGCGGAGGTCGCGCGGAATGTCAACTCGATTTGCGACAGGAACTTGGAAGCTCGCAGGCGTGATCAAACGACGATTGAGAACCCCATTCGTACCGGCCGCAGCACCAAGTGCGTCCTTGGCATTTTCGAGTAAGCGATCCGAGCTCTTGGCGAGCGAACTGGAATCGTATTCCTCGAAGCGAGCAATCCGTTCGTATTCCTGATAGGTAAACGACGAGTCGAAGTGGGAAGATTGAATCAGGTTGCTTTCGTAGGGGTCATCCTGCACCGAGCCAAAACCGCCTGGCAGTGTCTGGGCCGTCAACTCGTTGACTGCCGTCATGTTTCCATAGTTGTACGCCGGTTGGAAACGTGGTCGTCCTGCGAAATCGAAGTAGGTCCGTCCGATACCGTAGCGGTCGGTGGGCGTTCCTAATTGGTTGTTGAACCGGTTCAAATAATTCAATGGAATACCAACTTCCGACATGCGGCTGCGGGCATCATTCACGCCACCTTCACCAGGGCGAGAAGGATTCGGAGGCGAGATAACATTGGCCAGGTATCGCTGATCAATCAATCGATAAGCAGTTTCCGGGTTGGTGAAAATCTGCAACAAGCTGACATCAGCCGGGCCGTAACCACTTCCAAGCGGAAGTGTCATCGGAGTCGGGGTCGCGTTGTTGGGGTTCGTGTAAGCTGCCCAAGCTGGCGAAAACTGATTGTGCGTCAAGCTGGACGGAGTCGTGCCGATACCCGTGGCCATGTTGCGTTGCGGAAGCGAGTTGGTCATGAACGGCTGGAACTGGGTGTAGAACCCATGAGCGTTCACGTTGATCAGCCCGTCCAAGTCTTTTACTAAGATCGCAGCTAGTGGCTTGTACTGACGTCCTTGGCTGTCGGTCTTTAGGGGCAGTCCGACATCGATCCAAATACTATCGGCTACGCCATCTAAGTCGTTGTCGATATCCCACCGCGAATTTGCCTGTTCACCGAAGATGTCAAAGTTAGGGTTGCTGCCGGTAAAGTTGGGGTGATCTTCGATGAGCGGACGGAGAATCGTTTTCCGACGAACCCTGGTAACCGCGTCTTTTTGCGCTGCCGTCGGTGGCGTCATACTACTGGGAAGCGTCGTGAGGTTCGGATTGCGAAACAAGGCCTTGCGATCAGTCGCATCCAAACCGGCAAAATTCGAGTCGATCGCCGCTAGTTGGTTGATCCAAAAGTTCAGCAAGTCTTGGCGGTGGAAGGAAGGCAAGATGCCGTTGGTCGTCGGAGTGGCATCAAGCGGAATGTGTGAGAGGAACAGCGTTTGGTAATCCGCAGCGTCGTATGACTCGTCCAGGCCGCCTGCTTCGATCGAGACCGGATTACCGTTACTGTCGTACACCCAGCCTTTGGGATAGGCGTAAGCCAGGTTGGTGACGTAAGCGACCGGGTGGTTGTCCGCATCGCGGAGATCGAGGTTGCGTTTGTCATCCGGGTTGCCGGAGGCTTGCTGCGTGTTGTAGCCCAAACCGGTCCCGTTGAACGCTGGATCGTTGATCAAAAACGAATCGTTATTTGCTGGTTGCCCAGCGCCCATTCCGCTGCCGCGAAACGACTCGCGAACTGTTTCGGGATCTTGATCGATGACTAGCGTGACGGCGCTCACCGCGCTACCGTTCCAGGTCGGCCGATAGTGGAGAATGCGGTGACTCTGCCCTTTGGCATTCCCAGAGGTGAAGGTGATCACCGATCCTGTGTAGAACTCGGCAATTGGACTCAAACGTGTCGGGGGCGAAGCGATATCAATTTGCCACAGCTGGTTCGTTCCGGCGGGGCGGGCGATTGTCACCGAATTGCCCGACGTCACGTTCACCGACTGGTTGCCCCACATATCGCGCAGCATGTCCTGCATGAACAACCGACTGGTGGAACCTGCGCGTGGGCCGCGGAGCAGGTCCATCAAGATGGTGTCCAGCTCTTGCGGGGGTGTGCTGCGGTTGATGTCTCGGCGGAGGTTGGACTGCGCACCGGTGTTGTAGGCGGCGGCTCCGACCACGAAGGTGAGACCGACCAGTGCGAAGAGGACCAAAATGCTGAGAACCACCAGCAGCAAAGCGCCTTGGCGCGACTGCTTCGGTTTCAGAAAGCTCTTGGTGCGTTTCATATCTCTGCTGTCCTTGATCGCTTGCACGACAACCAGCCCCCGCAAAGTTGCCATGTCCGCTTTATAAGTCCTGCCTGCGTCGGTCGACGCCGCAGGTTATTGCTAATTAGGAAAAGTCGCTGATAAGGCTGAAGCTTATGGGCTCCAGGGTGATTGGGATTCCAGGCGAACGCGTTTCGTATACACGCCGACGACCCCGTCCACGATGATCGCGTGGGTCGGATCCAAGGCACCTCCCAACGATGCCCAGTCTGGACCGCTGATAGTGACTCGTCGGGTAAAAGGGCCTACGGTTCCGGTAGCACTACCAGTCGAATCAATTACTTCGTCAACCATAACGACGCGGTACCACTGGTAAATATCTCCACGAGGGAAATTGTTCCCACGCGGATACATCATGCCTGCCGTACGGGGAAGGCGTCGAGCAAGACAGATCCAATCACCGTTTGCTAGTTTTAGTGTTATGTCTTCTGCATCTTCTCGACTTGTGGCCGCGCATTGCAATTGGACTTCGCCGGTGGAATAGCCGCCAGATCCAATAAAACTCGCTACCTCGACAATTCTCTCACTTGTTTTCAGTTCTTTCGAACTAGCAGCATTTATCGTTGCTGGAATCGCGCCTTGGGGAATCCCGCCAGCGCGTTTCTTCGTGACTAAGACGTGTGCCGTATACTCGTCCGTGGCCACGTCGTTAAGCGTTGCGCCAAGCAAATTCGCACGGCCCAATCCAGAAAAATCTTCCGTATTGATCGGTGGTTGCATTGGGTCAGATTCATTCGGTGAATTTGGCGATACGTTTGGATTCGCTGCCGGCAGATAAGAGACTCGCGATTGATCGTATGCTTCCGGGACCAGCATCACCATCCACGCGTAATCTCCTTTCGCCTGACGTTTGATATCGCCGTAAACGTTCGGTCCACCTGCGACGGCACCGGCGGGACGATTGAAAAACGTTTGGAACGCGGGCAGCTCACCGTCGCTGGGGCGTTCAGCGGCAAGGTCGTCGTCCGATTGAAAACCAAGCTTGGCCTGGGGAAGGGACATCGCAACGCTGCTTCCCGGAGTCGTATTCAAGCTGATCCGCCACATCTGCATCGACTTGTTGTTCGTTTCGTAAAACGTGTTGCCGCTACCGAGGGCGAGTGTGGTTGAATAGGGGAACTTGGTGCGGCTGACATCGGTGCCGTAAGTTCCCCCGAAGAACATCGGATCGATCATATAGGGCTGACGAACCGGAAGTCGTGCCGAGCTGAGCGAAATCTCATTCGGGCCCGGTGTGCCGGTGGGATCGTTATCGCCGGGGATGAACCAACGGGACGGATTCAAGCCGCCGCGAATTATCAGTTCATGCAGCGCCCGTTCTCCCACAATCGCGACACGGTCGGCCTCGGTGCCACGGTTGGTTAGGTGCGTGCCGAGTGGGATCAGCGAGGCCAGGCCCAGGATGCCCAGACTCACGACCATCGTCGACATCATCACTTCAATCAGCGTGATACCGCGGCGGACCGGAGCGTGCATCGAATTGGTGTGCTTAAAAGCGAGCATCGAACTATTCGTCTCCCTGTCCACTGATGATCAAGCCGCTGCGGGCATAGTCCCGCGTCTCGGCTAGGAGGGCTGCGTTTTGATCGCTGGCACCTGTGAAAACGGGCCCTGTCAGGTAAGTGTTCGTGATTTGTTTGTTGCGGGTCGTCGTGATCTGGCCGGTCAAGTGATTGATCGAAACCCACATCGAAGTTGGGTCGGCAAGATTCGTTTCCAGATCGGGATCAACCGTCGGGTTGATATAGTTCAAGTAACTCAGCCCGGTGAATGAAACATCGTTGATACCGTCCGTTCCCATCACGGCGGTGGCATCCACGGCGTGGTCGTATTTGCCCACCAAGACATGGATGTTGCCGCCTGGGCGAGCCCAGACGCCGTTGATCGCGGAAACCTCATCGACGTTGCCACGCGGACTAAAGGTGAAGCGAACCGAATCGTGAACGCCGCTATTCCAGTTGGCAAACTGGTTGCCAGTGTTACCCACGCCGGAACAGGTCAGATCGATGCACATGTCCGTGGGAAGCTGAAGGGGCGTGGCGCTGCTACGTTGAGGCGGCAGGAAAATCTGACAAGGAACTCGGCCGCTGGTCGGAAAGATCGTGTGATCATTCACCGGCATCGTGAACTGCAATGTCAAAGGAGTCAGTTGGTTAACTGTTGCTGTGTAGCGAGGGCCGCGATAATTCAATCGAATATCGACGGTGGCATTTAACGTTAATAATGTTGAGGCAACCGCGAATCGTGCCGTGGAATCCGTCAACGTCACGGTGCCGCTCGTATTCGTTATGTCAAGCGCGGAGTCGACTTCATCACCTGCGTATGGTGGAGGTGTTTCGATCGTGTACATCAACAACGATGCATTGCTGATGCCGGTGTCCACGGTGCCGTCGCCATTGGTATCGGTAACATTGCGCACGATCTCGACGCCGACCGGTCGACCCAACTGCATGGCTCGGGCCTGGGCACTGGCGATGTAGGAGTTCACTTGGCGGGCAGCTTCTCGCTGCTTTTTGCCTCGTGTCCCAGTCTTCACGGCGGTGGCGGCAATGCCCAGCAGGATGACCAGAATTCCCATCACGACCAACAGCTCGACAATAGTCATGCCGTGTCGCGCGTCTCGGATTGTTCGGTAGTTGCTAATCAATTTGCATTCCCCGAGATTACGAGTGCGTGATTCGAGATGTTGTCTAACTCGTTGCCGGATGCATCAAAAATCTGACCGACACGTGAACCAGAGACATCGACGTAGGGATTGTTGGGCGGCATTGTTGATGAGTAGTTAACGCCAATATCAGTGACGATGTTGTAAATCTCATTCGGGCCCGCCGAGAAGACGAGTGGGTAGATCAGGAAGTGATCGAACACAAGCGGAGATGCGGAAATTTCAACTTTCCCACCGCGAACACTGAGTGGATCGAATGGGTCTGGAGAGGACACGTCATTCAGATTGGATAATGCATTCCGCGTAGGACCGGTCGTTGCGATTACGGGAAATCCGTATGGCCATCGAACGAACAAGATGGGTTTACCCCAGGCATCCAGAATCTCAGGAAGGCCATCCCCATCGGTATCTCCAATTTCCGATGGTTTGAAATAATCCAAGCCGTTTGTTTCGCCGTCCTGAATTGATTCCAAAATCATATACAGGCATTCGGAGCTTTCATTGTCGAGCGTCCATGTAGACAAAGCTGCGGTGTAATTTGCGGCTCCTGTTCGTCTTGTAACGGCACGCTGGTATCGGGCCTGTAAACTCGGGGTACCGTTGAGGGATACAGCCGGATCGGTAACATCCGAAATGCGGTCAGGCATTTCCATTCGCATTAACTCACGAATCTTATCAAGGCGGGCCCCTTGGCGAGCGCGAACATTACCTGTCTTGATTGCCTCGACACGGCGGTAACGATATTCGTCCCACCGAGTCATGATCAGTTCGTGAATCTTTTGAATCTGTCCACGCGTGCGAGTAACGCGGGCCTGTTCGGCGGCCGAGGCCAAGCCGACCAGGACCATGCTGGACATCAGCGCCAGCACGCCCATCACGACCAGCAGTTCAATCAAGGTGAATGCTGGGCGATTGGGACGCCGTCCTGTTTGTCGTGCTGTGCTATGCATGTAAAGTCCTCCCATTAGAGGTCGGTATCTGCGTCAAGAGTGCTCGACTGGCCGAAGCTGACAATGTTGTCGAAGTCGTCCACGCCGTAGTTGATTGGGGTGAGTGTGGTTCCACTGGAAACACTGCCCCCGAGGCCTGACGAGTAAATCTTCACTTCCCCGACGGCGCCGTATGTGCCGAACGAGTCGTCCAGACCGGCGGTAATCAACTGGAACCCTTTAGGCTTCGCCCATTGAAATGCGCCGGCCGAAGTTGCCGAGCCGTATGGTCGGGCAACGCCGCTGGCCAGGCTCGATGTGAAACTAGCCACGGTTGGCGTGGAACCGGTGAGTTCGTAGGTCTTCGCGTTGAAGTAGACGATTTCCGCTTCTGCGTACTTCGCTTTGTAGGACCACCAACCATCTCCGTCGGGATCGACGAGGCGCGTTTGGTCGAAGTTGAACAGCGGCGTTCGTTCACCGGTCCCGGTAAGTGGTTGTTCCACATTGGGGCTGAAGCCCATCAAGCAGATCACGAACATTTCGGAAGGATCGATGTCCTCGATCATGTACGGCGTGCCTGAGGTAGGACTTGGGTTGACGATATTCGTCTGGGCCCCGAGGTTCGCCATGGCTGCCGCATTCGGCGTATCGGCCGAGGCATTACGCTGTGGGAACATCTTATTCATATGGCGATTGAAGTTCGTCACGCGTGTGGTGGCGGTGGAGGCGATCACTGATGAAGCGACCGTCGTATTGCCATCGGGTGGGTAAGCACCGTGATTATCTTTATAGATTTCCAACGCCTGAGCGATTTGGTCGATCTCGACTTTCATCGCGGTGTTCAGGACGCGGATGCGAGCGATGTTAATGCCTACCAACGCCAAGCTTGCCAGGATGCCGATGATGGTGATGACCACCAGCAATTCGACCAGCGTAAAGCCACGATGGTGAGTGCGAATTCGGGATGTCATGGTAGACCTTTCCTAGTGCGAAGCGCTACTTCGCCAATATGTTGGTGAAAGGACGGGCGCACTAGCACCGGCCAGACTGAAGGGTTTCAAGATGTTGATTTCCTGAACAAGGCGTCCCAACAGGCCCCTGAATACGGGACGCCGATTCTTATCGCTTAGCAACCGTTAACTCAAGTTCTGAATCAGGTCGACCAGCGGAAGGAACAACGCGATGACAATGAACCCGACTGAAAAGCCGAGGAACACGATCAAGAGCGGTTCCATAATCTTGGTGAGCGAGTCGGTGAGAACCTTGACGTCTTCGTCGTAGGTGTCGGCCACCTTGTACAACATGGTGTCAAGTTCACCTGTTTCTTCCCCCACGTCGATCATGTTGGTCACGAACAGTTCGACCATACGTCGTCGTAGCGTGAGGAAGTACCAGCCGGCACCAAGGGCACCAACCACGGCAACCGCCTGAGCGGCAAACGGCTGCATCGCAGGAATGAAGAAGAATGAAACAAACGGAGCCGCCGGGAAGAGGATCCACAGGAATAGAGAAATCGGATGGAAGGGAGCTCGGCAGTTCTCTTCCATCGGCTTAAAGATCGATTCACCCTCTTTGACCGATTCGGCCACGTTATGATACATCCGCTCGAACATGGCGTTACCGCTGGTATCGCGGGCGATGTTCAAGCATTCCAAAATCGGCACGCCAGAGGAAATCAGCGTACCGAGCGTTCGCGTGGTACGAGCAAGCACGTTCTTTTCGACCAGACCACCGAAGATCGGCAGGTTCAAGAAGAACAAGTCCCAGCCCATACGCCCATGTTTGAATTTTCTGAGTAGCTTCACAAAGAGGAACACCGCCACCGGTATCAATGGAATGCAGTACCAGTAGTTCACCACACCGTTACTGATGGTGATCAGCAGCTCGGTGACGGGGGGTAAGTCGAGTCCGAATTCCTCGAAGATCTGACGGAACGTCGGCACGATCTTGATCATGATGAACGTCAAGATACCGACGGCCACGGTGATAACCACGCACGGATAGATCATCGCACCTTGCACCTTACGGCGAAGGTCGGCGTCGCGTTCCATGAAGTCGGCCAGACGCATCAGAATGACTTCCAACGCACCGCCCGCTTCACCAGCACGGATCATATTCACGTACAAGCGGTTGAAGCACTTCGGGCACTTGGCCATCGCTTCGGAGAGGCCAGCACCAGATTCGATGTCTTCGCAGACGTCCATCAACGAATTCTTGAGACGTCCTGGTTTGGATTGTTGTTCGAGAATCTTCAAGCTACGAAGAATCGGCAGACCGGCGTTCTGCAAAATGGCCAGCTGACGAGTGAACGTGGTGAGTTGGCGGTGACTGACGCCACCAATGGTGAAACCACGTTTCTTGCCGGCCTTTTTGTCCCCCTTCTTATCCCGCGATTTCTGCTCGTTGATGCGGGTGACGAAGTAGCCCATCTGCCGGATGGTTGCTTGTGCTTCGTCTTCGGTTGGGGCCTCGATGACGTCGCGGATCTCCTGACCTTGAGCGTCCATCGCTTCAAATTGATAGGTTGGCATGGCTACGTCCGGATCTTGTAAGTAGGGTCAACTAATGGATTGGTTGGGCTGCTGGCCAGCAGTAATTTCAAATAGGGTTTATTCAACCGTTTCGCGAAGCACTTCATCCAGCGTGGTCAGGCCCTCGTAGGCCAATGCCATGCCGGCGTCGCGCAGCGGCGTCATACCAAATTCTTTGGCCTTGTCGCGCAGTTCGTCGGTCGACGTGTTTTGCATGATCATTTGACGCAGGTCGTCATTCATGATCATCAGTTCAAACAGGCCAATTCGGCCTTTGTATCCGGTTCCATTGCAGTTATCGCAACCGGCACCCTTAAAGAACTTGCGTCCATCGATGTCTTCCTTCTTCAAGTCCAACAGGAAGAGGGTGTCCTTCGACGGCTCATGCTCTTGTCGGCATTGGCTGCAAACACGACGCACCAATCGTTGTGCCAAAATGGCTTCGACCGTGGCCGTGATCATAAACGTCGGGATGCCCATGTCTTTTAGACGAGTGATCGTCGCCGGGGCATCGTTCGTGTGTAAGGTGCTGAACACCAAGTGACCCGTGAGGGACGCTTGAATGGCGATTTCACCGGTCTCCAAATCTCGAATCTCACCCACCAGGATGATGTCGGGATCTTGCCGGAGAATGGCCCGCAAGCAGTTGGCAAACGTGTTGCCGATGTCGGTATCGATGGGGATCTGAATGATTCCATCGATGTCGTATTCAACGGGATCTTCGGTGGTGATCAACTTTTCGTTGATCGAGTTGAGTTCGCTGAGTGCCGAGTACAACGTGGTGGTTTTCCCGGAACCGGTCGGCCCGGTCACTAGCACAATACCGTTCGGTTTGTGCATGACTTCGCGGAACTCCTTCATGGTTTCGCCGTCCATACCAACCTTTTCCAGGTTGAGCGACACCACGCTGCGGTCCAAAATTCGCATAACGACGCTCTCGCCGAACATCGTCGGCAATACGCTCACACGAAGGTCGACCGGGTGACCACCCACCGTCAGTTCGATACGACCATCCTGCGGCATCCGACGTTCGGCAATGTCGAGGTTGGCCATCACTTTGATACGGGTAGTGATCGCGAACGCCAAGTGACGTGGCGGTGGCACCATTTCAAAGAGAACGCCGTCGGCTTTGATCCGAATCCGGAATTCTTCTTCAAACGGCTCGAAGTGAATGTCGCTCGCATGGTCCTTAATGGCCATCAGCAACACCATGTTCAACAGCTTGCGAACCGGGGCACTGTCGGCCAGTGCTTCGGCGTCGGTAATATCGATCGGCCCGTCCCCTTCCAGGGCCGCGGCGGCTTTGGCCAGGTCGTTGTCCCCTTCCAAGTCACGCACAAGACCTTCGAAGCTTTCGGAATCTTCCGAGTAGTAGCGATCGAGGGTCTTTTGAATATCCCGTTCGGTGGCAACCACCAGACGCACTTCGTATCCCAGAAACTGGCGAAGTTCGTCCTGCGTCGACAGGTTTTGCGGTTCGCACGTGGCGAGTGTCAGGCGATTGTTCTCTTCTTCGTAGGAGACCGGAATCACCTTGTACAACTGAGCCATGGGCTCGGTGATACGGACCAACAGATCTGGCGCGATCGAAACGTCGTCCAGACTGATCACCTGCATGTTCAACTGCTCGGCGAGGGCCGTGGCAAGCTGATCGTCAGTGATCAGGTTCATGTCTTCCGCAATCTTGCCAAGCGGCTGGTGTTCGGCCTGGGCTTCTTGCTCTTCCAGCAACAAAATCAATTGTTCATCGCTGATAAAACCAAGGTCGACCAGAATCTGTCCAAGTCGGCGAACTGCCATGAAGCTGTCTCGTTGTCCGTCAGGTTGTGGTGATAAGGTAACGTGAAGAGGAGAAACCGCGGACGCTAAGCGACATCGGTTTTGTCTTCGACATTTCCGCGTCGCGCGTCAGCGATACGTTTTGCCAAGTCGTTGGGGTTTTGGGCTTTAGCCAAAGCATCCTCCATGGTGATGCGTTCAGCTCGCCAGTGATTGAAAAGGGAGTCGTCCATCAAGATCATCCCGTGCTTCGAGCCGGTTTGAATCATCGATGGAATACGGAACGTCTTGTTTTCGCGGATCAGGTTGGCGATACCAGAGGTAACGTTAAGCAGCTCGTAAGCCGCCACTCGTCCACCGCCGATCTTAGGCACCAGCGTCTGCGCTAACACGCCCAAGAGGGCCGCACCCAACTGGGTACGAATCTGATCCTGCTGACCACTGGGGAACACGTCGATAATACGGTCGACGGTACCAGAAGCGCTGTTGGTGTGGAGCGTACCGAACACCACGTGCCCGGTTTCTGCCGCGGAAATAGCGGCTTCGATCGTTTCCAAGTCTCGCATTTCACCCACCAGGATCACGTCGGGGTCCTGACGCAACGCCCGGCGAATGGCTTCGGAAAAGGAGGGAACGTCGACCCCGATTTCACGCTGATTGACCGTCGACTTCTTGTGGTAATGGAAGAATTCGATTGGGTCTTCAATGGTGATGATATGGTGATCGATCGTTTCGTTCAGGTGATTGATCACACTGGCAAGTGTGGTACTTTTCCCAGAACCCGTTGGCCCGGTAACCAAGAACAAACCACGTGGTCGGTGGCAAAGCTCGAGCACCTTGGACGGAAGCCCCAACTGCTCGGGGGTGAGCATGTCGTTGGGAATCTGACGCAAAACCATCGAGATGTTACCGCGTTGGCGGAAGACCGACACACGGAAACGAGCCAAGTCGGAAAAGGCAAAACCAAAGTCGGAACCGCCCGTCTCTTGCAGTTCCCGCTGACAACGTTCCGGCGTGATACTTTTCATCAGCGATACGGTGTCATCTGGTTCTAGTTGCTTGGTATCCAACTGGCGCATCCGACCGTGCAAGCGAAACACCGGTGGCTGGCCCACCGTGATGTGAATATCGCTAGCCCCTTGTTTGACGGCGGCTTGCAACAACTTGTCGATCAGAATCGTGGCCATTGGTTTCCTTTACGACGATTTGGACTTACCACGTTCAGGGGGCATCCGTGCGCGATTGCCCGACCTTCAAGGAAAATCCAGCCTCTTCATTCCGGCCAGTTGGCAAGGTGCATCCGCTCTTGTGTTCAGGCTGCCTAGGCCTGAGCAGAAGCCCCCAGTGTGCCGACTGGGTGATGAACTGCTGATGAATAAATATTGAAAAGCGTTGGAAAAGCTGTCCCGATGGCAGAATTGTTGGCATCTGCGATCGCGGACTCAAATTAGTAGCGGAGTTTTGCAGCGTTTATGGTTCGATAACGCGTAAACGCTTGTTTCATCTTAATTTGGGTTTCGAGGAGATAAAGTTGTCGCAGGGGCGTCCGTCGGCCCCTTCCGTTACTTCTCCACGACCTTGGCGACACGGAAGACTTCCTCGAGCGTGGTTTTGCCCATCAGAGCCTTCTTGATACCGTCGTCGAACAAGGTATCCATGCCGGTTGCGACGGCACCTTTTCGGATTTCCTGCGTCGCTGCACCCTTGAACGCCAACTCTCTAAGTTGTGAGTTCATAGGCATTAACTCAAAAATACCCATGCGACCACGGTAACCACTACGCTGGCAGTTACCGCATCCACGACCCTTCATAAAGGTCGCGTTCTCCATCATCTCTGGCGTGATGCCAGCGGAGTCCAGGATCTCTTTGCTTGGCTTCACAGGAGCCTTGCATTTCTCACAAATCACGCGGACCAGACGCTGGGCTAGCACACCAATAATTGTACTAGAAACGAGATAAGAGGGAACACCCATGTCGATCAGACGTGTAATGGCACCGGGCGCATCGTTCGTATGTAGTGTACTGAAAACCAAGTGTCCAGTGAGTGAGGCCTGGATCCCCATGGATGCTGTTTCAGTATCGCGCATTTCACCCACGAGGATGATATTGGGGGCTTGGCGTAACATAGCCTTAATGATTTTCGCGAAATCGAGCCCAATGCTGTGCCGAACTTGGGTCTGGTTGATGCCTGGCAGGTAGTATTCGACCGGGTCCTCGGCCGTGATAATCTTGGTGTCAGGGCGGTTCAGTTCGTTTAACGCCGCATAGAGAGTGGTGGTCTTCCCGGATCCGGTTGGACCGGTCACGAGGATAATACCGTTCGGGCGACGCAGCAGGTTGTTGAACTTGAGGAAGTTCGAGTCGGACAAACCAAGCTGGCGAATACCCACCTTGATACTGTCCTTATCCAGGATCCGCATCACGATCGATTGCCCGTGGTTGGTCGGGATCACGCTCACGCGAAGGTCAATCGTCTTAGTCCCAACATCGGCCTTGATACGACCGTCCTGACAGCGGCGACGTTCTGAGATGTCAATTGCCCCCAGAATCTTGAGGCGAGACAGGATAGCACCCAACATACGTCTGGGGGGGCTGTCACGTTCGATCAAACGACCATCAATGCGATAGCGAATCCGAACGCGGTCTTCAAACGGCTCGATATGAATGTCCGAGGCCCGCAATTGAACGGCTTCGCTGATCATCAACTGAACCAGACGCACCACCGGAGCGCTAGTTTCGTCGATCGTCTCTTCACCCGCCATGGTCATGGTGTCTTGTTCCATGGTGTCGGTGAAGTCAATCGCCGTATCGGTGAATTCCTGCAGCATCGTATCCGCAGATTCACCTTCTTGCTGCCCGTAATAGCGGTTGATCGCTTCGGTGATATTTTCACGAGGGGCGAGAGCGATCTCGATCTTTCGATTCAAAATGAACCGCAGTTTGTCGATCGTTTCCAGGTCTAACGGGTTGGAAATAATGACCTTAAGTGCGCCATCATCCTCCGCCATCGGCATGACAATGTTTTCACGCGCAACCGATTCCGGCACCAATTCCACCGCAGAGAGGGGTATTCGCACCTCGTCCAGGTCAATGAATTCCAGGCTATGCTCTTCCGCTACGGCGCGCATTACGTCGTTGGAGGCAACATAGCCCGAGCGAATCAGTGCTTCGGGCACCGGAATTTTTTGGGCGTCGGCCATGGTTTCGGCCTCGCGCAACTGATCCGGACCGACAAGCCCACGACGAATTAGAATGTCCGCGAAATTTCCCAGGGTTCCAGCCAAAGCGCCATCCTCCGAGCGGAATATATGGAAGGGGAGAAGTATCGAGCAAAGATAAGTGCATCACTAGCCTACCACGAGGCTTGGAATGCCGTTAAGCCTTTTGCGCACGAATTTTAGGTCCATGCGCGCAAAGGTTTCCAAGACTATCATCATTACAGAATAGGGCCGTTGTCAACCAATACACCCGATGGGGGGCTAATTCTCTGGCGTATGAGAAGCTGGAGCCGTTTGGGCTGGCGGACTCGGGTACGAGAAGAAGGGAAAAACAACGCCAGGGCCTGGGCCATTAACTCCGGGTGGAATTGGTTCCGAAAGTGAGTGGAGTAGGGGCACACAATTTGATTGACAGTCAACATTGCCGCACCCATTGAGGCTCAATGGAGAGGTAGAAAGGGGGCTTCGGATTGCACGAGCTGATTTCCATTGCTGTTCGGCCAGTTCCCTCAATCGGTCGGCCAGCTGGTAGTCCGTCCTCGTTTCCGCATCCGCTGCCAATTGCTCAAGCTGACGAGCTTGGATTTGAATCTGCTTGCTGATAGCAAGTAGCTGTTGGTCGACATTGGAGAGTCCTGGCTGCTCTACGGAACCACCTTGGGGGCTTTCATTGCGATCAAACGAAATCCCAAGTTCCTTTGATTCCAAGGAATACTCAGCTCCCAAATCTTGCCGGACCTGTTCAAGTTCACTTCGAATTGCATCGAAGTTGGGCGCATCGTTCGGCAGCGAAGACTTAGTCGATGGTTGCTCGCTGCCAGCAGACGCTTGCGCAAGGGCTTGCTGGCAGATAACTAGCAGCAAAAAACAGGTCATTACCCGTGTGAGAGGGGCCATCGTTCAAATCCTTTTGGGCGAGGGGCGTTTATCCAGTGGGGACAAAATAGCAAATTCGACAATTTCGACCAACTTTGACTCAAGAAACTCGCTTCGATTCGCATTGACGGCTGAGGGAGACGTCTCGATAATCCGCTGCCCGATTGGGGATAGCTATCACGGATGCCGCGCGAGATTGGTGAATGAATCGACCCTCATGCAATTGGATTGCTTCGAACCTGGCACTTTGCCTGGTCGCGCTGTCAGCATGCCTGGTCGAGGCTCAGCAATCGGTGCCGGTAGATAACCAGCCCTATATCGAAGAAATTGAGCCACTCCCTAAGGACATGCTTGAGGCGCCCAAGTTGGAGGTGCATCCCGAGCGAGCTTACGACACGCCAGGAAATTCAAGTCATTGGTTTGGCGGGTTGCATAGCGGTCAGTTTGCTCATCGGTTCGATATGATTCATAAGAATCCCGACGATCCGGCGCGATACATAGGGTTTGGTCAGCCACTGATTGGCACCAGTTGGCGAAATCGTCCTATTCACGCGGATGTTTTCGGCGGCGCGATTATGCTGCAGAACCTGATTCCTGGCGAGATCGAACAGTCCGCCGCGTTCTTCGACGGCGTCCGTCTGGGTTACGACTTCGATCATTACTGGGGAATGGAAGCTCGGTTTGGTTTTGCGGAAGGACGATTGGTTTATCCGAGTAACACGGCTATCTCTGGGAAGAGCCAGTTGATCTTGGCGGACTACAGTTTGCAGTTCTATCCCTGGGGCGATGCCACCTGGCGTCCCTATGCGACGTTTGGTTTAGGTGCTGCGATCTTTCAGTACGATGACGAATTCGGCCGAACACGCGATCAGGCTCAGGTTTCGATGCCGGTTGGCTTAGGCCTGAAGTATTTCATTCATCAGCGAATCGCGCTTCGATTCGAGTTACTCGACAATGTGACGTTTGGCGGTACTGACGCTCAGTCGACCAGCAATTTCTCGGTAAGTGCTGGTTTCGAGTATCGCTTCGGTGGAAAGAATCCCGGTTACTTCCGGTGATGTTGCATTGATTAGATTTGGCAAGAAACAAAAAAGAGGCGCGTCCGCATTCACGGACACGCCTCTTCGTAAGCCCCCCTGGCTTGTTGATTTAGTTACAGCGTTCCTCGGCCTAGCTTGGCTGGGTGCCGCCCGTCTTGGGTCGAGGTCGGGTAGCTTGGCTGTGGCATGCTATGCGTTTCGTAGATAACTTCATCGGAAGGTGATGCCGGTGTGGGAACCATCGAACGCGGGCTGCTGGATTGAGGAACCGCTGAGTCGTAGATGATCGTGCCTTCGGCCGGGATATGTTCCGAGTAGCCAGTTGTTCGATACTTCGCTTGGGCTGCACAGCTTGTGCATGGAGCTCCCGGATCGCATAGGCCATTACAAAAGTCGTCCCCGCGGCGAATTCCCAGTAGGCCAGGTCGACAAGGGCCGGCTTGTGGTCCAGCATAATTGCCGAAGCAATCGCATGGGTCGCACTTCGGTGGATCGGAAATCCATTCGCCCCAGTAGATTTCGTCCGAACAACCTGCACCACAGGTCAGACCGTTGCGGATGCGTTCTCGCATCTCGGCAAAGGGAAGCTTGGGTAAGCAAATGTCGTAGTTTGGCCCACAGTCTTTCTTGCAAACGGGGCCGCAGGAAGCACCGCAATCGCTACAGCCACTTTCGTGGCTAGCCGTCACGCCGTCGAACTGACAGGAGTTGCAACTGGGAACGGTTCGGCATCCTACCGCAGCCATAATGGCGACCGTGAACAAGCCGAGGATCAGGTGACGTGACATCATCTCGAAATCTTTCCTGCAACATCAAGCGAACCGCTAATCAAAAACTGACTAGCAGGGCGGATGGTTATCGTGACGCAGGAATGGGTATCGACCTGGAAAGTCGTTGCAATCGAGAAAATTGCCGTAATCGGCAAAGTTTACCAGAAGAAACTTCCGGTGCAGGCAACGCTATCGATGCCGTCGGCGCATAAAAAAACCGTTGTGATCCGCCCCCAGATGCACAACGGCTTTTAGCCTTCGACTTTCGTCTCGGCGTTTCGTTACAGGTAACATCGACCATGAACACTGCTATCGCAAATGGCGATGACACTGAATTCGGCTAACCACAAACATCAGTCGCGTGGTGCATGACGAACGGAATGCGCATGAAAAAGGCCGACAAGTGGGGCAGGTACTTGTCGGCCTTGACGCGATGGCAGTGCCATCGGTCGTTGGATGATTGGGTGTTCGATCGCACCGTAATGAGATCGGCAATTCTCCAAAGCTTAAAGAGCATAAAATCGATGGAGCATACGATCGGTATTTCTTAACCGTTCGATTTTGAATTCGTGTCAGAACAAGTTTCAGGTTCGTGATTGCGCAGAAGCCACGGAATTATCCTTGGTTCGTCTGTGGTAAGGCGGCTTCTTCATCTGGCGTCACTTCGTCTTGGCATTCATGTTCAGAAGCTGGAGCATTGCTCGGGCTACTTGCATTCTTGCGACGCCCAAAAATGAATTGCCGGACGGTCGTCCAAGCGGACATCGCCATCGTGCCCCAGCGAAAGTCATGGACTTCGCCCGAGTCGAAACAGTTCGCCAAGTCTTCCTCTTCGCCTCGGTAAGATGCCGGAAAACGTACGATCAATTGCATCCCGGAATCTGTCTGCCGCATCAAGCCGGGGAACAGAGATCCGCGGGCAATCGAGTAAGGCCCTTCCGCGATGGCGATGCATCGTGTGGGGCCAATGGAGAAGCGGCGGTAGCGAAACTCCCAACCTTCGACCGTCTTCACAAGCTTCCCCATGGTCATCCAGGGAAGGACGCCGCTGAACGATGAAAAAACGGTGACCTGCGTTTGGTTGGGCTCGATCGCATCGCGCCGGAACATCGCCACATCCCAAGCCAGGCGAAAGCCCAGCAATGTGGTTCGTAGGGAACGCTCGAAGGTGAATAAAGACAAGATGAGGATCGGGAGAGCGATGAGTCCGCCAAGCGCAGGATGGATCCAACATGCGGCGTACATCATCACCAACACAACAACCCGTCCTATGCGGAGGATGGTGTCGACCAACGGAAATGGGTTGATCAGGATCAATACCTCGAACACGTTGCTTAATACCCAAATACTGGTATAGAACGCGAACATCAGGATCAGCATCGCCATGGCAAGAAAGCCGGCCAGCGGCCCGCCAGACCCGGCGACATGAATATCCAACAAGTGGTAAACCAGGCGGAAGCCAACTACAAAACCAATCAAGTGAAACAAGATGCCCAAAATGTCGAGTGGCATTTTTAGGTAGCTGGCGAAGGTGAGAACCGTGTCCTTCAATGCCACCATCAGCGTCATCAAAATGATGGGGATGAAGAACCACGGCTGGTAAAGAAAGATCAATGCATCGCGTCGATCGGGCTCAGTCAGGAAATAAACTGTCGGGGAGGTTACCGAAAGGACAAACAGGGGAGAGATACCGGTTGCCGTGATCCCGACCATGTCTTCCAGTCCATGGACGACCATGCCGGCGCGGCGCCGTCCGAAGAAGTCGGAGAGAATGCTTTGCGGTGAGGTATAAAGCTTCGCATCTTCTTGATCCTGTAGGCTATCCCCCAAAGGTAGACTCGCCTCGGGAACAGCCGCGTCTTGAGCATTCAGCGTAACTGGTGGAACGCTGGCGAGAATCCCCAGAATCATGAGCCAGAAACAAGGTTTCCAGGTGGCGACGGTCGGGCGAGGGCAACACATGGCGGTAGCTTGCTCGTCTGAGGGGATTTGGGTGGAATACACGCGGTTCTATCATAACGTTATTGTTCCACCGATCGTGAATATTAAAGCGACCAGGAGAAAACAGCGAAATTGTCGCTAGATCTGGCCGAACTCTCCGCACAAACCAAACGAGCGGAGCGTCGTCCCGTTGACATAAATCTCGTAGCTAGTTAGCGTTAACCAAGGTTCGATGTTCTAAGCAGATGTGCCCAGTTCGTCGAACAAGGGAGGCGAGCCGAATTGGTTAGGGAGCGGATTTGAAATCCGTCGCCGGTTACGCCGGTTGCAGGTTCGAGTCCTGTCGCCTCCGCTTTCGTAGAACGCTCAAGCAAGCGACCGCAGCTTTCGTCTGGAAGCTGCGGTTTTCTTTTTCTGCCGGGCGTGTGCTTGGTATTCGCCTCTTTTGCGGAATCACGTGGACTGCTTGCCGCTTGGTGTCTGGCCGTTAGGGAAATTCTGAAGAAACATGTTTGAATCTGGTTGCAAT
Organism: Blastopirellula marina; assembly: GCF_002967765.1. NCBI lineage: Bacteria > Pseudomonadati > Planctomycetota > Planctomycetia > Pirellulales > Pirellulaceae > Blastopirellula > Blastopirellula marina. The sequence continues at coordinate 595,375 of NZ_PUHY01000015.1, forward strand.
CTGTTTCAAGATTGTGGCACAATCGATTGAGCATAACGATTTGCCTCCATTTTGCTCCTCCCTCCGTCTGTTCAAACCGTGAAGAAAGCTCGCGCCAATTCGACGCTCAGCGATGTCGCTAAGGCCGCCGGCGTGAGCGCATCGACTGCGTCGCGAGCACTAAACGGGCTGGCGCAAAAGTATCGGATCAGTGAAGCGACCGAACAGTTGGTCAAGCAATCGGCTGAGCGTCTCGGCTTTCGTCCAAGTCAAGTCGCGAGATCTTTGCGGTTGCAGCGAACCGGACTGTTGGGGATTGTAGTCCCCGATCTCTCCAATCCGTTCTTTTCAGCGATCGCCCGAGAAGTGACTGTCGCGGCGGGCGAAGAGGGGTTCTCGGCGATCATCGCCGACAGCGATGGCTCGGTCGAGAAAGAACGTGAACTAATCGAGCAAATGGAAGCCAGAAATGTCGAGTCGCTGGTCGTATGTCCGATTGGTCTCGACTTCGCCCATTTGGAAGCGGCCGCAAGTCGTGGTCTTCCGCTGGTGACCGTCGATCGATGTCAGGCTAATTCTTCGCTGGTTCAAGTGACTTCCGATCACCTGACTGGAGCCCATCAAGCGATCGAACTGCTGATTGAAAATGGGCATCAGCGAATTGGGATCTTGCAAGGTCTTCATGGAACGCTACCCAGCGAGCGTCGCCTAAAAGGCGTGCGAGAAGCACTGGCGGTTGCCGGAATCGACTACGACCAAAAGTTGGTAGCGGGCGATTCTTTCACGCAAGAATCGGGATATTGTTCGGCTCGGCAACTTCTCACCGAGTCACCCGATCTGACGGCGCTGTTTGCTATGAGTACGCCGAATGCCTTTGGGGCGTTTCGCGCGGCGAGCGAACTCGGTCGGAAGATTCCCGAAAACCTATCTCTAATCTGCTTCGACGATGTCGCCTTCGTAGAGTTCATGCAGGTCCCGCTGACAACCATTGCCCAAAACGTACCTGAGCTTGGGCGGCGTGCTGCCTTGTTGGCGACCGAACAGATGCAATCAGGCAAGTCTCCTCGTACAAAGATGCACAAAGTCCCCATCAAGCTCATCCAACGAGCATCGGTAGGAAAGGTCCCTCCATTATGAAATGGTTAACGCCCCTTTTAGTTCTTTTCGTTCTTCCCTCCTTAGTGTCCGCCGAAGAATCGCTCAAGCCGGTGCCGATTATCTTTGACACTGATATTGGTAACGATTGCGACGACGTGTTGGCTTTGGCCATGCTGCACGCGCTCGAGTCGCGTGGCGAGTGTAAGCTGTTGGCCGTCACGATTACCAAAGATAACGATCTCGCGGCACCGTTCACCGATTGCGTGAACACTTTTTATGGCCGCGGCGATATCCCGATTGGTGTCTGCCGCAGCGGCGTGACGCCAGAAGAAGGGAAGTTTAATCCGTTGGCCAAGGCGGAAAGTGAAGGGGAAGTGCGTTACCCGCACGATTTGGTATCGGGCAAGAATGCACCCTCCGCAGTGAGCGTTTTGAGGAAGACTCTTGCCGTGGCCGAGGACAATTCGGTTGTGATCTGTCAGGTAGGTTTCTCGACCAACTTGGCAGACTTGCTCGAATCCCCGGCAGATGATTTTAGCAAGCTTGACGGAATGGAACTCGTCAAAAAGAAGGTACGCCTCCTATCGGTAATGGCCGCAGCGTTCACCGACATTCCTGACGGGAAAACGGGGGAACCGAAACGTTACCGCGAATACAATGTTTTCAAAGATGTTCCCTCCGCACGCCGGCTGTTCGATAAGTGGCCAGGGAAAATCGTTTGGAGCGGATTTGAGATCGGGCTGAATCTTCGCTATCCGCACGAAAGCATCGAACGCGATTATGACTACGTCGAGCATCACCCTGTTGCGGAAGCTTACGAGTTGTACATCAAGCCACCGCATGACCGCCCAACTTGGGACCTCACATCGGTACTGGTCGCGGTTCGTCCTGATCACGGATACTTCGACTTGTCGCCGGAAGGTCAGGTGACCGTGGAAGAAGATGGCTATACGAACTTCGTTCCTGGTGAAGGAGGACGCGATCGCTACTTGATCCTGCGTGAAGAGCAGAAGCCACGGATTATCGAAGCGTTGACGCTCCTCTCAAGCGAGCCTCCTCACAATGTCGCAGCGACTTCCGGAAGCGAAAGGTAGTCGGATGCCCAGTTCTGCTAACCCGCCTCGCGTCGTCGTGGTGGGATCGATCAACATGGACCTGGTGCTGACTTGTGCTCAGTTTCCTAAGCCGGGCGAAACGATTGCGGCCGGCTCGTTCAACGAAGTACCAGGTGGCAAAGGCGCAAATCAGGCCGTATCTGCGGCCCAAGCAGGTGCCCAGGTGAAGATGATCGGTCGTGTCGGAGACGACGGGTTTGGCGATCGTCTGATTCAAGGATTGGTCAAACATCGTGTTGATTGCGAATCGGTCATTCGAACCAATCAGTGCGAAAGTGGTTTGGCGCTGATCATCGTGGAAAAAAGTGGCCAGAACACGATTGTCACGGTAGCGGGAGCCAACGGTCAGTTGCTTCCTGAGGACATCGACAGGCTTCGGGCGGTGATTGAAACGTCCGATGTCGTGTTACTGCAACTTGAAGTGCCGCTGGCTACCGTGCATCGCACGATCGAGATCGCGCGCGAGACTGGTAAGCGTGTTATTCTCGACCCAGCACCCATTCCTGACGGGTTGGCCGACGAACTCTTACAAGTTGATTTGATCTGCCCCAATGAACGTGAAGCAGAACAGCTAACAGGGCGATCGATCGAGACGCCCGAGCAAATCGAAGCAGCTGCACGAGCATTGCACCAGCGGGGCGCGAAGCATGTGGTGATTACCCTTGGCGAGCAAGGCGCCTATCTGCTTGACGAACGTGGTGGACGCCTGATTCCTCCCTTCCCAACCGACGTCGTCGATACGACGGCAGCCGGCGATGCCTTTGCTGGTGCGCTGGCGGTTTGGTGGGCCGAAGGAGCAACCGTCGAAGATGCCGTGCGATTTGGGAATGCGGCCGGCGCGATTGCTTCTTCCCGACTGGGCGCCCAACCCAGCATCGGTTCTCGTTCCGATATCGAACACCTCTGGAATACCCAATCATGAAGAATCTATTGCTAATTACATTGCTGTGCCTTTTAGGCGGATGTTCTGGCGAACAATCCGCGAAGCAAGGGACAGGTGGCAAGAATCAATCTGGCAAGCCAAAGATTGCCCTGATCATGAAATCGCTGGCCAACGAGTTCTTCTCGACGATGGCCGATGGAGCGGAGCAGTATCAAGCGGAAAATGCCGAACAGTTCGATCTGGTGGTCAACGGTATCAAAGACGAACGTGACTTAGGACGGCAAGTCTCGTTGGTGGAAGAAATGATCGCTGCCAATGTCGATGCCATTGTGATTGCACCGGCCGATTCGAAGGCTTTGGTTCCTGTCCTTCGTCGCGCCAAAAAAACGGGCATTGTCGTGGTTAACATTGATAATCGACTCGATTCCGACGTACTGAAAGCCGAAGAAGTCGCAATTCCCTTTGTCGGTCCCGACAACAAGGCAGGTGCCAAGAAAGTGGGTGCTTACCTCGCAGGCAAGCTCAAGTCAGGGGACGAAGTTTGCATTCTGGAGGGGATTCGGACCTCATTCAACGGGCAGCAGCGGTTCGCCGGATTCCAAGAGGCAATGAAAGAAGCGAATATCAAGATTGGCGATCATCAATCGGCTGAGTGGGAAATGAGCAAAGCGAATACGATTGCAGCTTCCATGCTCAGCGAGCACCCCAACACGAAAGCCATCCTCGCCGCCAACGATAGTATGGCCTTGGGGGCAGTTGCCGCGGTTAAAGCTGCTGGGAAGAGTGGCGACGTACTAGTCGTTGGCTTCGATAACATCTCAGCCGTCCAACAGGCGATTCAAGAGGGCAAGATCTTAGCAACGGCTGACCAGCATGGCGATCAATTGGCCGTCTTCGGAATCCAGAATGCCTTGAAATTGCTGGAGGACAAGGATGCTGTCGTTGAAGATGTCGAGACGCCGGTCGACTTAATTACGCAAGAGACTCTGGCGAAATGATAGCGATCGACACACCGCTATTAGAAGTTACCGGCCTCACTAAACGTTATGGTGAGCAGACGGTGCTACGGGATTGTCAGCTTGAAGTACGCGCGGGCGAAATTCATACGCTGCTCGGAGGTAACGGCGCCGGTAAGAGCACGATGGTTCGCATTATCGCCGGCCTCGTTAATCGAACGACTGGGCAGATGAAGCTTGCTGGGCAGTCATACGAGCCGAAAAACAAACGAGACGCGGAAGTCGCTGGTGTTGAGATCGTTCAGCAAGAGTTTAACCTCATCCCGACGCTGACCGTCGCCGAGAACCTGTTGCTGACACGATTGCCATCTACCGCTGGCGTGATTAACTATCACGAACTTCATCGACACGCCCAGGCGGCCCTCGACCGGCTGGAACTGTCAGGAATCGCGACCGATGCAATCGTCGAAACGCTGGGAGTCGGGCAGCAGCAAATGATTGAGATTGCCGCAGCACTCGATCGCAAATGTCGCTTACTCATCCTGGACGAACCGACCGCCGCCCTTAGCAATGCCGAAGCGGAGTCGTTATTTCA